>NZ_BOMS01000044.1 GCF_016862315.1 Actinoplanes palleronii
CCGAGCGGGGTGCGAACGGCGCGGAGTCCGCGTCGTTGCGCGCGTCCGGGTCGCTGAACTCGTACGAGAACAGCGCCTGGTCCCACCGGTAGTCCCCGTCGATCGCCTTCGCGTACGGGTCGAGCAACAATTTGGTCGGGTTGCACCGCAGGCCCCGGGACGGGTCGTAGGGCCCGTGCACCCGGTAGCCGTACCGCTGACCGGGAACGATCCGCGGCAGATACCCGTGCCAGACGAGCGCCTCCCGCTCGGGCAGGTCGAACCGGGTCTCGGTGCCGTCGTCGTCGAACAGGCACAGTTCGACCCGCTCGGCGACCTCGCTGAAGATGGCGAAGTTCGTGCCGCCGCCGTCGTACGCGGCACCCAGCGGATACGGATTTCCCGGCCAGATCCTCATACCGCGATCCTGAGTGCTCCGCCTCGAGCGCACACCGGCGATCGCCCAAAACCACCCCGTCAGTGGAACGCCGAAAATAAACTCCGTCGTCGTGTCCGAACCTGGTCCTCCCGTTCGAGGAGCAGACAGGAGCAGATGAGGACACGAACGAAGGAGACCACGATGACCACCCTCGACCGGCAGTGCAGCCCGGCCGTCCGGACCACCCGATCGTTGCTCGGCTACGGGGTGCTCGCCGGGCCGTTCTACGTCACGGTCAGCCTGGCCCAGGCGCTGACCCGGGACGGTTTCCGCCTCGACGAGCACGCCTGGAGCCTGCTCGAGAACGGTGACCTCGGCTGGCTGCAGATCACCAACTTCGTGCTGACCGGCCTGATGACCTGCGCCGCGGCCGTCGGCCTGCGCCGCGCCCTTCCCACCGGTCACGGCCGATTCTGGTCACCGTCACTGCTTTTTGTGTACGGCGTGAGCCTGATCGGCGCGGGTGCTTTCACGGCGGATCCGGCCCAGGGGTTCCCGGCCGGCACCCCGGCGACCACGGCGGTCAGCTGGCACGGGATGCTGCACTTCGCGATGGGCGGGATCGGGTTCCTCGGCCTGATCGCCGCGTGTCTGGTGCTCGGCTCGCGATTCGCGCGCGAAGGTCGTACCACATGGGCTTGGTTCTCCCGGACCACCGGAATCCTGTTCCTGGCCGCCTTCGCCGGGATCGCCAGCGGCTCGCACGGACCGACCACCCTGGCCTTCGTCGCCGCCGTCCTGCTCGCCTGGGCCTGGCTGGCCGCCGTCTGCCTGCACTTCCACCGCACCGCCGCCTGAGAGGACCTGCCATGCGCTACCTGATGATTTTGAAGGCCGAGCAGCCGTCGACCCCGCCGCCGCCGGGCCTGATGGAGGCGATCATGAAGCTCGGCGCGGACGCCACCGCGGCTGGTGCGCTGCTGGACACCGCGGGCCTGGCCCCGAGCCAGACCGGCGCCCGGGTCTCCCTCGTGAACGGGCAGATCGGCGTGACCGACGGCCCGTTCGCCGAGGCGAAGGAGACGATCAGCTACGCGATCTACGAGGTGCGGTCCAAGGCGGAGGCGGTCGAGTGGGCGTCGCGCTTCCTGGCCCTGCACCGGGACATGTGGCCGGGCTGGGAGGGCGACACCGAGATCCGCAAGGTGTTCGGGCCGGAGGACTTCGGCAACTAGCGCCCCGGGTGGCAGGATCGGTGGCCGTGACGGCCACCGAGCCCTCCCGCGTCGTGGCGACGGTCTGGCGGATGGAGTCGGCCCGGATCGTCGCCACTCTCGCCCGCCTGGTCGGCGACGTCGGGCTGGCCGAGGAGCTCGCCCAGGACACCCTGGTCATCGCGTTGGAGCAGTGGCCGGTCGCCGGCGTGCCCGAGCACCCGGCGTCCTGGCTGACGGCCACCGCCAAGCACCGCGCCGTCGACCTGCTCCGCCGGCGGGGCCGGTACCGGGAGAAGCTCGCCGAGCTCGGCCGGGCCACACCCCAGGTGACCGATCCTGATCTCGCCGCCGAGTTGGACGACTACGTCGGCGACGACCTGCTGCGGCTGATCTTCACGACCTGTCATCCGGTGCTGCCGACCGAGTCCCGGGTGGCGCTCACGCTGCGGCTGCTCGGCGGGCTGAGCACCGACGAGATCGCGCGGGCGTACCTGGTGCCGGAGCCGACCGTGGGCAAGCGGATCACCCGGGCCAAACGCACCCTGGCCGAGAAACGGGTGCCGATCGAGCTGCCGCCGCCGGCCGAGGCCGCCGACCGGCTCGCCTCGGTCCTCCAGGTGATCTATCTGATCTTCAACGAGGGGTACGCGGCGACCGCCGGCGAGGACTGGATGCGGCCGGCGCTGTGCACCGAGGCGCTGCGGCTCGGCCGGGTCCTGGCCGGGCTGGCGCCGGACGAGCCCGAGGTGCACGGCCTGGTCGCGCTGATGGAGCTGCAGGCGTCCCGGACACCCGCGCGGACCGGTGCGGACGGCGCCCCGGTGCTGTTGCAGGACCAGGACCGGCGGCGGTGGGACCGGCTCCTGATCCGCCGCGGCCTCACGGCCCTCGATCGCGCCGGCTCCACCCTCGGCCCGTACGTCCTGCAGGCGTCGATCGCGGCCTGCCACGCCCGCGCGAGCACCCCGGCGGACACCGACTGGGAGCGGATCGCGGCGCTGTACGAGGTGCTCGCGTACGTCACCCCGTCACCGGTGGTGGAGCTGAACCGGGCGGTCGCGGTCGGCCACGCGTACGGCCCCGCCCGGGCCCTCGCCATCGTCGACGCCCTGGACCTGCCGGGCTACCCGCTGCTCCCTGCTGTCCGCGGTGACCTGCTGGCCAGGCTGGACCGGGCCGCCGAGGCGCGCGCGGAGTTCCTGCGGGCCGCCGCGATGACCCGCAACAGCCGGGAGCGCGACCTCTTCACGGCCCGAGCCGCCGCACTTCTCGCATAGACGCCGGGTGCCCGCTGCCGTCTGCCCGCCCGACCGGCCGGCCGGGAGCGGTGGGCACCTCCGGTCGGGCCGGCACCCGGTCACCCGCGCCGCCGCCCGCACGCTCGGCGTTGCCGGCTGGTCCTCAGGGGTGCCTCCCGGTCCTTGAGGCACCCCTGAGGACCAGCCGGCACCCCGGCGGCCGCTCAGCCGATCACTCAGCTGGTTTCGAAGGCGCCCAGATCCGGAGCCGAGCCGGTGAACGGCAGGCCCGCGTCGGTGCCCTTGTCGATCAGGGTGCTGGTGGCCGCCAGGTGCAGGGCGGTCAGCACGGGCAGGTCGCCGTTCGACTGGCGGGAGACGTTCCAGCCGGTCGTGGCCACGCTCTGGAACTGGGCGTCGTTCATGGTGAGGCTCAGGTTCCACGAGTTGGTGGTGGCGGTCGTGCCGGAGAGGTTCGCGGTGAGCGTTCCCCCGTACGCAATGTTGTTCTTCAATGTTCCGAGACCGACGGCGGCGCCGCTGGCATTGATGCCCAGCATGTTGAAGCCGATGCCGTTGCTGTAACTGGTGTTGTTGACGTAGTCGTTGGCGACCGGGTGGTGGTTGCTGTAGAAGCCCGGGCCGCGGTTCAGGAAGGCGACCGAGTTCCGTACGGTGTGCTTCGCCGCGGTCGCGACGTAGACGCCGCCGTAACCACCGGCCTTGAACCCGGCCCCGTTCCCGATCGGCGTCGTGGTCTGCGGCAGATACCCGTTGCGCCACGACCACGAGTTCTCGATCGTCACCGACGAGTACGCGTTGATCAGGTCGAAGCCGTCGTCGGAGTTCCACCACGCGCGGCAGCCGCGGAACACGTTCCCGGCATTACCGGCCGCGATGTGCGCGCCGAATCCGTCACCGTTCTCGCCGGCCCCGTTCGAGCTGTACGGGTCGTAGTTGTTGTAGGAGTCCGAGTTCAGGACGAGGTTGTTGCCGCCCTTCGCGATGAACAGTCCCGGACCCATGTTGTTGTGCGTGTTGATCTTCTCGAACGTGTTGTTGCTGCCGGAGATCCACAGCCCCCACGACTCGTGGTTCAGGCTGTTGTTCTGCGGCACGCCGGTCACGCCGATGCCCCGCAGATACAGATGACTGCCGGTCACGTCGAAACCCTTGATCCGGCAGTTCACGCCGGTCATCCCGGAGAAGTCGAAGATCGGCTTCTCGCTGGGATAGTTCACGTAGCTGATCGGGCTGCCCGCCGTGCCGCTCGTGCTCAGCTTCACCGCGTCGACCACGGCGGTCTGGCTCGAGCAGGCGGTCGTCGCCGTCGTGAACGCGTAGGTGCCGCCGCGCAGGTAGACGGTGTCGCCGGCCGCGGCCACGGTCTGCGCCTTCGCGATCGACTGGAACGGCGCCGCGACGGTGCCGGCCGCGCTGTCACTACCCGTGGGGGAGACGTAGTAGGCAGCCGCCGCGTGGCCCATCGAGGGGAGGATGATCACTGCCGCGACGGCGCTCGCCGCCAGGGCGGACACCAGGGCGGTGTTACGCACTTTCTTCCGGATGCTCACCGGTTGACTCCTATGTGGGGATGTGTCCTGCCCGCCTGGTGGGGAGCCAGGCGCTTCCCGGTGGGGAGCCGGGAAGTCAAGGATCATAGAGATGCTTCCTGTGACCGGTTACCGAGGCTTCGCGCCAGGGCGGGGATCATCACGGCCGCCGGGATCAGGTGCAGCCCGAGCAGGGTGGCGACGGTGGCGGTGTCCGCTCCGGAGAGGACCGGCGGGACCAGCGAGATCGCGGTCAGCACCACGGCCGTCCACACGAACCGCTCGGCCGGGCGAGTGCTCCACCGTCGCAGGGCGACGGCGATGACCACGCCGACGACCGAGAAGAAGCCGGTCACCACGGCGAACCCGGCCAGGGGGATCCTCTCGCCGCCGTCGGGGATCGCGAAGTCCACACCGGCGGCTCCGGCGATCGCGGCGGCCACGGTGGTGGCCACCACCGCCACGAGGGTGGCGACCAGCCCGATGCGGGCCATCACTCGGTACCGTCCGCGGCCAGGCGCTCCGGCAGCCCCAGCTGCGGGAAGCGGTCACCGCCGAACGTGGTGATCTCGGTGATCGCCCCGCCGGTGACCCGCAGGACGTCGAGGGTCAGCGGCAGGTACGCGCCCTCCTCCTTGTGCCAGAGGTAGAACGCGACGGCGGGCTGCCGGTTCATCGAGGTGGGCACGCTACGCAGGCGCCCCAGCTCGGTGAAGCCGTCCGCGAGCCAGTCGGCGACCACCGCGTCGCGGCCGAGCTGCAGCCCCGGCGTCGGCGGCATCGAGCAGCGGACGTCGTCGCGCAGCAGCGCGGCCAGCCCGTCGATGTCGATGGCCACGCTGGCCTCGGTGAACCGGCGCACCGTCGCACGCGTCCCGGCGTCCTCCTCACCACCGGTCCAGTCCTGCCGCTCGGCGGGCAGGTGCTCCCGCATCCCGGCGCGGGCCCGCTGCAGCGCGCTGTTCACCGAGTTGACCGAGTCGCCGAGCAGTTCCGCGACGTCCTTCGCCGGCCAGCCGAGCACGTCGCGCAGGATCAGCACGGCCCGTGGGCGCGGCGCGAGGTGCTGGACCGCGACCAGGTAGGCCAGCTCGATCGTCTCCCGGGCGACGGCCAGGGTCTCCGGCTCGTCCGCGCCACCCGCGGGCAGTTCGTCGAGCAGCCGGTCCGGGTACGGCTGCAGCCACCGCACCTCACCGCCGGTGGCCGGCTCCGGGCGGCACGTGGCGAGCAGGTCCAGGCACGCGTTGGTGGCGATCCGGTACAGCCAGGCCCGGAACGTCGAGCGCCCCTCGAACGTCTCCCGCCGCCGCCAGGCCCGCAGGAACGTCTCCTGCACGGTGTCCTCGGCGTCCTCGAACGATCCGAGCATCCGGTAGCAGTGCACGTGCAGCTCCCGCCGGTGCCGCTCGGCCAGCCCCTCGAAGTCCGCGTCCATGGCGCCACCCTTCTGTCTCGGCGTGTTCCGTCACAGGTAAGACGGCTGCGGGCCCGGGAACTCATCACCCGCGGTCTACAGCGCCTCCCGGGTGGCGGTGAGATGGCCGGTCAGGCGGGCACCGGCCAGGCCGGGATCACCGCTCTCGACCGCGGCCAGCAGCGCCTCGTGCTCGCTCAGCACCTGGTCGGCGCGGCCGCTGGTGCGGTGGATGGCGGCGTGACCGATCCGCAGCTGCTGGTCGCGGAGCGAGTCGTACAGGCGCAGCATGATCGGGTTGGCGGCCAGGGCGACCAGGGAGCGGTGGAAGAGCTGCGCCTCGGTGTTGAACGCGTCCAGGTCGGTGTCGGCCAGCAGGGCCCGCTGGCGCGCGAGCGAGCCGCGCCACTGCTCGGTCAGATCCGGCCGGGCGGCCACCTTGGCCAGGGCGAACTGCTCGACCACGAGGCGCGCCTCGATGACGGCCGCGGCGGCGCCGGCGGTGACCGGGACGACCAGGGCGCCGCGGCGCGGGTACAGCTCGATCAGGTTCTCGCTCTCCAGCTGGACGAACGCCTCGCGGACCGGGGTCCGGCTGACGCCCGCCTCGCCGGCCACCTCGCCCTCGGTGATCAGCTGCCCCTCGCGGTACGTCCCGTCCAGGATCCGCTCCTTGACCGTGGTGTAGACCCGCAGGCGAGGGGTTAGCATCTCAGGCGTATCTCTCATGTATCTCAGTTTAGGGGCATCCCGTGCAGCTCGCCGAGCATCCGTTCCGCACCATCGCGTGGGACCAGCTGGAACCGACGGTTCACCCCGGCGAGTCCGGCACGGCCAGCTGGCAGACGCACCGCCTCGGCGACGTGCGGATCCGGCGGGTGCGGTACTCGGCCGGGTATCTCGCCGACCACTGGTGCACCAAGGGGCACGTGCTGCTCTGCGTCGAGGGCAGCCTGCGGACCGATCTGGCCGACGGCCGGACCACGACGCTCGGCCCCGGTGACTGCTACACCGTCGGTGACGACTGCGAGCCGCACCGGTCCAGCACCGCGACCGGCGCGACCCTGTTCATCGTGGACTGACCACCCGATCATTCGGCGCGGGGTCGGTCGCCCGGCCGACATCGCGGCCCGCCGGGGAGTGGTAGGCAGGGGACATGTCCGCGGAACGCCGCCGCGTGTTGGCGATCGCCGCCGCGCTCACGGTCTTCCTGGCCGTGGGCGTCTTCTGGCTGACCCGGCTCGCGGTCGGCGGCACGGGGGAGGAGGCGGCGTTCGTGGCGCCGCCGGCCTCGGCGTCACCCTCCATTTCGCCCTCACCCGCACCCTTGTCCTTGTCCGCCGCGCCGCCGGGCACTCCCGATCCGCTGCCGAGAGGCGCCGCTCCCACCACGACCGCGACCCCGACCTCGACCGGCACCGACGACGCCGGTCCTGACAAAACCGGCCAGACGCCGACGAATCCTGCCATCCGGCCGTCCTCCCAGCGGCCGAGCAGCAGCCCGCCGCCGCCCCCGGCCCCGAAACCCCGGGTCATCGAGGTCGGCGGGGTGACCCTGGACAACCGCAACCCGCAGACCATGTGCACGCTCTTCGAGAACAAGACGGCCGGCATCGCGGTCAAGCTCCGCAACATCCGGGTCTCCGGAAAACTGACCATGGATCCCGGCACCTGCGCGACGAACGGCGAGATCGAGGGCAGCCCCCAGTGCGTCAGCGGGATGACCCTGGAACGAGGCGCTGCCTGCTTCACCGGAACCGCAGCCACCGCCACAACCCCCGACGAATACATCGGCTACGTCCGGATCGACGTGCAGGGCCGGTGTGCCTCGGCCGGCCCGAAGGCCTGCTCCGGCCCGGAGTTCGGGGGCGATCCGCCGACCGCTGCCCGGCCGGTCACCGTCACCTGGACGGTCCGCAGCGAGAAGCCGGTCTGCTACGCCGTGCGCGCGCCGGACGACGTGAACCAGGACAAGTTCTGCTTCAAGACCGACGAGTAGTGGACAAGCTCTCCCGGCGCCCGCGCGCCCCGGCACCACCGGCCGAGACCGGACCGGACTGGGGCACCCGGCTGAAGGACCTCGCGGGCATCCTGGCCCCGACCACCGCGATCACCGCGCTGCTGATCTACTTCGGCTACATCGGCACCCGCGCCCGCTTCGCCTACTTCGGCGTCTACCTGGAGCTGGCCGGCCTCTCCAACCAGGATTTGATGCTCTACGGCCTGGAAGTCCTCAACGTTCCGGCGGCACTGGTCCTGCTCGCCGTCCTGCTCGGCGCGGGCGGGCACGCGGCGGTCAGCTGGCTGACCGGGGCGCCGGAACATCGCCGCGCCGCCCTGGGCACCGCCGCCGCCCTGCTGATCGCCGGGGGACTGCTGCTGGCCAGGGCCACGATCGGGCTACTGGTGGTCCGGGTGTCGCGCACCGAGATTCCCGGCACCAGCGCGCTCGCGCTGGCCCTCGGACCGATCCTCATTGCGTACGGAGGGTGGGCCGCGGCCACCGTTCTGGTCCGGGACGGCCCGGCCCGGTTCCCCCGGTGGTACGCCACGCCAGGGATCGTCCGGCTCCGGCGCCTGATCACGGTAGCCGTCAGCGGCCTGGTGCTGGTTGGCCTGTTCTGGGCGGTGAACAGCTTCGCCTGGGCATACGGGCAGGGTCGCGCCGTGGACGACGCCCGTCGGCTGTCGTACCGCGCCGAGGTGTTGCTGGACACGAAGGAGCCGCTGATCGACCTCCCGCCCGGCGTTGACGAGACCCCGCTGGCCGGCGAGTTCAAGCACCGCTACCACGGCCTACGCCTGCTGGTAGCCGCCGACGACCGCCTCTTCCTGGTCCCCGCCACCTGGACCGACCAGGCCCGCACCCTGGTGATCCCTTACGACGACCAGATCCGCATCCAGCTCATCCCACCCCGGACGGGGTAACCACGTGAACACACCCGCCGGCGGGATAGCGCGAAGTGCCGCACTGTGGAAACCTGCGTCAGGCGTAATCTGCAATGTGCAGGTTGCGAGTCGCTGACAGCGACTATCGTCGTCCTGATGAGGAGTTCTGCGATGGAGAAGAGTGGCAGCCCGGCAAAGGTGATCGACGCGCGGGGACCCGAAGCCTTCGAGCAACTGATGAGGGTCGAGCGGGAGTCCTCCCAGATCTTCTACAGCCTCCCGATGTTCCTTCCCGGCCCGTTTCAGTCGGAGGGCTATGCCCGGGAGATGCTCAGCGGCATCGCCCATCCCGCACCGACCGGCGGCGAGCTGGCCGACCGCCTGCGGGTGCGGATGAACCGGGCCGCCGCTTTCCGCGAGCGACTCGACGGCGACACGCCTCCGCGGGTCTGGGCGGTGCTCGACGAGGCCGCGCTCCGCCGGACCCGGGACGCGGCGATGATGCGCGAGCAGATCGACCACCTGCTCGAGCTGTCCCAGAAGGACACCGTCCACCTGGCGGTCATGCCGTTGAGCGCCGGCCCGACCGCTTTGCTGGGCGGCTCCTTCGAGGTGCACGAGGCCGCCGAGGGCGAGACGTCGGTCTTCTTCGAGGGCCGCTACCAGGACGAGATCATCGGTCCCGACCAGGCGCGCGCCGAGTACTACCGGGACCTGGTCAGGACGCTCCTGGCAACGGCGGCGTCCGAGTCGGCGGCGACGTCGCTGCTGGTGGACATCCGAGACTCGTTATGACGTCTCGACCTCGATGAACGCTCGCCATACCGGCCGGTCGAAGGTCAGGACCGGGCCGCCCGGGTCTTTGGAGTCGCGCACGTGCACGTGGTTGCCGTCGAGTGCCACCTCGACGCAAGCGCCGCCTCCGCTTTTCGAGCTCGTCCGCCAGACGAGGTCATCCCGGTCGTTCACTACGCCTCCCGAACACCAATGCCGCGCGCGAACCTCAGGGGATCGTGCGGGCTGATCCGGCTTCACCGATGCAGTTTTTGTCAACGGTCGGTCACTCACGGTACCCGAAATCCACGGGACTGAATGAGGCGGAGATGAATCGGTCTTACCTTCCGCCGCGTCGGCGTCCGGGGAGCTGGTCTACGGTAGGTCTGCGCGAACTGGCAATTGCTGTCTGCGAATTGCAGCCGTACGACCGATCAGAAGGGCCTGGCGATGCCGGACACCCACTCCCTCGACGACACCTCGGCCGTGGGTCCCTTCGTCGCCCGCAACCAGGTCAGCCGGCGTCTGGTGGAGCTGCGGGAGAAACGGGAGCTGACGCCCGACCAGGTGGTGGCGCACACCGGGTGGTCTTCCTCGAAGCTGACCCGCATCGAACGCAGCGAGGTGACGATCCAGCCTCTCGAGCTCCGAGCACTTCTTTCCTTCTACGGCGTGCACGACGAGAGCGAGGTCGCCACCCTCGCCCACCTGTCGCAGACCTCACGATCGCGTTCCTGGTACAGCAGGCACAAGCTGGACAAGACGTTCCAGCAATTCGTGGCGTACGAGACCGAAGCTGCGGTGATCAACAGCTCCCAATTGCTGTTCGTTCCCGGACTGCTGCAGACCGAGGAGTACGCCCGGGAGATCACCGCGCTGTCCATGCGGCGCCGGCCCGACGACCCCGATGTCCTGGCCCGGGTGACCCTGCGGATGGACCGCCAGCAGGCCTTCCGTGCCCGGCTCGGCAAGCGGAACCAGCCGCACATCAACGCGATGATCGACGAAGCGGTCCTGCGTCGTCCGGTGGGCGGACGGGACTGTCTCCGCCGGCAGCTCGATCATCTGCTGCGACTCGCCGCCGACGGCTCGGCGTACTCGATCTCGGTGACACCGCTCGACCTGGTGCATCATTCCGGCCTCGGCGGAACCTTCGAGCTGCTGCAGTTCGAAGGTTCGCTCGACGACGTGCTCTTCATCGAAGGTGCGGCGGGCCTGGACTCGCTCACCACGGACCAGACCCAGGCCGAGCGGTTCCGGGGGATCGTCAGTGACCTGCGGACCTACGGCCTCGGTGGAGACGAGGCGCTGGACTTCCTGCGATCGGTCCGGGACGGGCTGTCGCAGCCCTGACGGCCCGGACGACGCTCAGGGAAGCGGGCGGCGGCCGGCCTCGACCGCCCGGATGACGGCCCGCCGCACCTGCTCGAACTCGGTCTTGTTGGCCGAGCTGAACAGGATCGTCGGAACTCCCCGGTGAAGGGCCCTGAGCTCCATGAGTCGAGGGTTGCGGTGGCCGTCGCGCACCACTGCGCCGCCCATGCCCGCGGCGGCGACCAATCCGGCGAGGATCATCAACGCCGACCCGAAGATGACGGCGAGCGGGGCCGCGAGCGCCAGCTCGACGGCCGCGCAGAACATCGCCACGGTCCGCGCCGGGTGGGCGTAGTGGTGGGCGATGCTGGTGACGACGAGGTCGTGCAGGTGGAACAGCCCGCCGGGGGTCTCGATGCAGGTGTTCGTGACCACGATGTGCGGGCCCGGGTAGAAGTAGCAGACGGCCGACGAGGTGTGTGAGTCGAGTGCCATGTGGACCTCCCTGGTCTCTCCATGGTCCGGGCGAGGCAAGCCGTCAGCAAGTCCCACTACCAAAACGTCCGTCAGCGTCGAGCTGTCTGCGAACCGCTGATCAGTCGAATAACTCTATTTGCCGGCCTTCGGTGGGATCAGAAGAGCGACTTATGCGGTCTTAACAAGATTTGCCCTTACCGCATAGGGGCGAACATTCGGCGTCGGGTGGGTTCCGGCGCCCGGCGTCCCGCCGGGGCGGACGGCGTGCCGTGGTGAACCTGTGAGGTGAGAGCATGGCCTCGAGCGGGTGGAAGAGGTAGCCGGATGTTTGATCATTTTCTGTGGTCCGTGGTCGTGGTGCCGCCGCTGGCGGTGCTCGTGGTGCGGCTTCTCGCCGACCGGCTCGCGCCGGGCCGGGCCGCTTCGGTGATCGCCTGGTCGGCGGTGACCGTGGCCGCGACCAGCACGATCAACCTGTTCCTGCTGGCCGCGCACGCCCTGGCCCAGGTCCCGGCGGTCGGCCGGCTGTTCGGCTGGTCCGCCGCAGTGGTCGCGGCCGACACCGCCGGTGTCGAGTGGGTGCCGTGGCTGAGCCTGGCTCTGAGCGTCGCCGTCGTCGTCGCGGTGGGCCGGCGCTGGTGGCGGCAGCGCGCGGTGCTGGCCATGGTCCCGGTGGACGGGCCGGGTGGCCTGGTCATGCTGCCGGACGACGCGCCCCGGGCGTTCGCGGTCCCCGGTGACCCCGGGCACGTGGTGGTCACCACCGGGATGCGCGGGCTGCTCACCGACCCGCAGTTCGAGGCGTTGCTCGCGCACGAGAACGCGCACCTGAGCGAACGCCATCACCGGCTGGCCCGGTTCGCCGAGCTGGCGGTCGCCGCGCACCCGGCGCTGTGGTGGGTCGGCAAGCACGTCGACTACCTGATCGAGCGGGCCGCCGACGAGCGGGCCGCCACCGACCTGGGCAGCCGGAAGACCCTCGCGCACGCGATCGGGGTGGCGGCGCTGGCCGGGGCGGGCAGCCCTTTCGCTGCGGCGTTGCACGCGGCGGTGCCGGGCGGTGTCGTACCGAAGCGGGTCGCCCACCTGTTGCGGCCGCAGCCGCGACCGGCGCCGCGGGCCTTCCTGATCATTCCGGCGCTGCTCGCGCTCAGTTCGGTGATCTGGACCGGCGAGGCCACCCTCGACCTGGTTGAGCTGATCCACGCCGCCCTGCGCTGACGGCCGCTGACCACAACCGGTCAACCAGTGCCGATCACGATGGACCAGCCGCGCCCGGTCAGCCGAGCGCCTGCATCACCGGCGCGAACCAGCGGCCCCGCTCACCCGGCAGCTCCCGGCCGCCGCGCACCATGGTCACCGTTGATCGCCGTAGCGCGAGGCCCCGTTCCGCGGCCCAGCCGAGCAACGAGGGGTGCCGGTCGTCGAGGTCGAGCCGCACCCCTCCGCTGACCGCACCGGCCAGATCGCCGATCAGGGTCCGCGCGTCGTCCAGGTTCCCCGCGACGACCGGGCCGACGACGACCTCGGCGAGATTGCGCCACGCACCGCCATAACCGCTGATCACCCCGCCCCGCTCGACGACCCGGAGCTGCTCGGTGAAGCCCGGCAGCCGCCGCACCAGCTCACCGCGATCCGCCCCGGCGACCTCGGCGTCGAGCGCGATGAGAGCGGGCAGATCAGCCGGCACCGCCGGACGCGACCCGGCCGCGCCACCTGAAGCCGGCACCGCCGGACGCGACCCGGCCGCGCCACCTGAAGCCGGCACCGCCGGACGTGACCCGGCTCCGCCATCGGAAGCCGGCGCCGAGAACCGGCCGGCGTAGGTGTGTGTGAGCCCGTCCACGACGAACCCGAGCTTCTCGTAGAGCGGCCGCCCGTACTCGGTCGCCCACAGAATCACCGTCGCCTCGCCCGCCGCCACCAGCGCATGCTCCATCAGCCGCCGGCCCAGCCCCCGTCCACCACACCGACCCGCCACCAGCACCATGCTGATCGCCGCGAGCCCGCCGCCGAACCGGGTCAGCACCGTGGTGCCGACCAGCCCACCCGCCTCGTCCCGCACGCCGTAGACCGTGCCGACGTCGAACAGCAGCCGCCACTTGTGCTCCTCGGGCAGCCACGCCCGGTCCTGCGCCAGGGCCAGGCACGCGGGCAGGTCGTCGAGCGTCAAGTCCCGGATCTCCGTGGTCACGCTCCGATCCTCACACACTGACATCTGTCATCGGTGAACGCTGATATTCGGCCTGGGGCCGGGCGCTCCGGAAGCGGTGTAGTGAGGTCATGCTTCGTCGTAGCGCACCCGCCATCGGGCTGTTCTTCCTGGCCCCGCTCGTCGCCGAGTTCCTGCTGGGCAACCTGCCGATCACGTTCCTGCCGGCGGTCGTCGCGCTGGCACCGCTCTACGGCGGCGGCGCCCTGCTGATCCGGGAGGTGACCCGCCGGCTCGGTCTCGGCTGGCCGAACATCCTGATCCTCGCTCTCGCCTATGCGGTCCTCGAGGAGGGGCTGACCACCCAGTCGCTGTTCAACCCGAACTACGCCGACGCGCACCTGCTGGTCGACGGTTATCTCCCGGCGCTCGGCATCGCCGTGCCGTGGACCCTCTACGTCCTCGGCCTGCACACGTTCTGGAGTGTCAGCGCGTCGATCCTGATGATGGAGGCGGTCGCGGGGGAGCGGCGCACCACCCCGTGGCTGGGCCGCACCGGTCTGATCGTGACCGGCGTGCTGTTCGCGATCGGCATCGCCATCAGCACCGCGATCACCATGCAGCAGTGGCCCTACACCGCCACCGCCGGCCAGTTCACCGCCACCGCGATCATCCTGGCCCTCCTGATCGCCGCCGGGTTGCTGATCACAATCAAGATCAAACCCCGGCAGGGTACGGCGCCGGGCGCCCGGACCGTCCTGATCGCGACTCTGGTCGCCGGTGCGGTGTTCCAGGGCCTGACCATCGTGAGCCTGCCCACCTGGATCGGCACGGCCGTGTGGGTGCTCGACGTGGCCGCCTTCCTGACCCTCGTCGCCCTCTGGTCGGCCCGCGAGGGCTGGACCGACCTGCACTACCTGGCGATCGGGGCCGGCGCGCTGCTCACCTACGCCTGGCACTCGTTCGTCGAGACCCCCACCGGCGGCGCCGCGATGGCCATCGACCTCTCCGGCAACGCCGTCTTCACCGCCGCCGCCCTGACCCTCATCTGGTACGCCCACCGTCGCCTCACCGCACCCACCCCGCTCAAGGTCTGACCCCCGGCTGGTGTCGGCGGCTGCCTCCGGCCCGTCGAGGCAGCCGCCGGCACCAGCCGTGCCCACCTTGCGCGAGGCCCGCGTCGGGGAGCGCGCCGCCGCGCGCCGCCGGCTTCCCCGGCTGGCTTCCAGGGGTGTCTCGGCGGCCTTGAGGCACCCCTGGAAGCCAGCCGGAACGTGTTGAGTGGCCGGATTTCGGGCAAGGTAGAGGCGGCAGTCCGACTACGAGGAGGCATTCATGCGGATCGGCGACGCGGCTGCGGCGGCCGGGACGACGGCTCGGGCACTGCGCTTCTACGAGGCGAACGGCCTGCTTCCCGCACCTCAGCGCACCGTCACCGGCCAGCGCGTCTACGGTCACCGCGAGGTCGCCCGGCTGCGGGTGATCCGTGGGCTGCTGAGCCTCGGTCTGACCGTCTCCGACCTGCGCGAGTGCGCCGACCGGCTGGACCTGCTCGACGGCGACGCCGCGGCGGGCCGCGGTGCCGGCCGGGCGAACCCGGCCGGGCGGGCGCACCCCGCAGGGCCGACCGCGCGCCGGATCGCCACCCTCGACGCCGAGATCAGTCGGCTGACCGGCCTGCGGGACGACCTCGAGGCCCGGACCCGGATTCAGGCGAACAGCGCCCGGCCCCAGTAGTCGTCGGCGGCGAGCATGCCGGGCGGGCAGGCGAACAGGCCGCTGGAGACGTGCCGGATGTATTCGTTGAGGGTGTCCTGTTTGGCCAGGCTGTTCTGCACCGGCACGAACTGTTTGTGCGCGTTGCGCTGGTAGGCCATGAAGAACAGCCCGGCGTTCAGCCGGCCCAGCCCGTCCGAGCCGTCGACGAAGTTGTAGCCGCGCCGCAGCAGCCGCGCCCCGCCGTTCTGGTCGGGGTGGGCCAGCCGCAGGTGCGAGTCGACGGCGATGACCGGCTCGCCCTCGCCGTCCTGGGCGGCGAAGTCCGGTTCGTCGTGCTCCAGCTTGCCGGTCAGCGGCGCGCCCTCACCCTTGTCCCGCCCGATGATCATCTGCTGTTCGGCGAGCGGTGACCGGTCCCAGGTCTCGACCAGCATCCGGATCTTGCGGGTGACCAGGTAGGAGCCGCCGGTCATCCAGTCCGGGCCGTCGCCGGGCTGCACCCACAGGTGCTCGTCGAGCAGCCCGGTGTCCTCGGACTTGAGGTTGCGGGTGCCGTCCTTGAAGCCGAACAGGTTGCGCGGGGTGGCCTGCGACCGGGACGTCGACGAGGTCCGGCCGAAGCCGAGCTGCGACCAGCGGACGCTGACGATGCCCATCCCGAGCCGGGCCAGGTTGCGGATCGCGTGCACCGCGACCTGCGGGTCGTGCGCGCAGGCCTGGACGCCGATGTCCCCGCCGCTGATCGCGTCCTCGAGGGTGTCCCTGGGGAATTTCGGCAGGTCGGCGAGGGCCGCCGGGCGCCGGGCCGCGATCCCGAAACGATCCTTTCCGCGTACGTCGCGGAAGAGCGTCGGCCCGAACCCGATCGTCAGGGTGAGCCCGGAGGCGGGCAGCCCGAGCGCTTCACCGGTGTCGTCCGGCGGGGCTTCCAGGGAGCCGCCGACCGCGCCGAACGTGCCGGCGTCCAGCCCCTGCGTCATCCGGGCGCCGGCCGCCGTCCAGTTCTGCAGCATGTCGACGAGCGCGGCCTTGTCGTCGGTGATCACGTCGAACGCGCAGAAGTGCAGCCGGTCCTGCGCCGCCGTCACGATCCCGGCCTGCCGCTCCCCGTAGAACGGGATGGCCCCGGCCGCGTCCGCCTCGCTGGTGGTGGCGGTGGCGGGCTGCTGGTCGTGACGTGCGAGAGCGAGCGCTCCCGCGCCTGCGGCGGCCACGCCCGCGGCGCTCGCGCCTGCCAATCCGAGGACCTTGCGCCGCTCCATGTGACGGGCCTTTCTCGCGGTCGGGGGTGCCGACGTGGTTTCGGTTTTTCGGGGTGAACCGTGCCCCGCCACGGGCGTCGCCCCGGAGGGTTTCGCGTTCTGGACGCGCCAGCGGCCAGCGAAGCCCGCAGGGGTCCCGGCGGGAGCGGCGATCTGTACCCCGGCGGACGCACGACATCTTGAATTTGATCTTGGGGTGAACCGGGGGCGAGACGACCGCCTCGCCCCCGGGCAAGCTGCCTGACTACTTCTTGGCGACGATCGCCGCAACCTTCGAGATCGGCTCGGCGAGCGCGTTGATGTCGTCGCTGAGTTCCTTCAGGTCCGCCTGGGTGAGCGTGTTGTGCAGCTTCCAGCCGTCGCCGGCGCGGTGCTTCTCGAGGGCGGCCTCGACCTTGGCGAAGTTCTCGTCGAGCGTCTTGACCAGGGCCGGGTCGCGCTCCTCGAGGGCCGGGCGCAGCGCCTGGATGGCGCCCTGCGAGCCCTCGATGTTGGCGGCGAAGTCCCACAGGTCGGTGTGCGAGTAGCGGTCCTCCTCGCCGGTGATCTTGCCGGTGGCGACCTCGTCGAGCAGGCCCTTGGCGCCGTTGGCGAGCTCGACCGGGGAGAACGTCACCGACTCGGCCTTGGTGACGATCGTCTGGACGTCGGTGAGCAGCTGGTCGGCGATCTTGCCGTCCTTGCTGACGTCCTTGGTGACCCAGAGGTCCTTCTCGATCTTGTGGAAGCCGGTCCACTCCACGCCGGGCTCCAGGTCGCCGTCCCGGGCGTCGATCTTCGGGTCCAGGTCGCCGAAGCTCTCGGCGACCGGCTCGATCCGCTCCCAGTAGGTGCGGGCGATCGGGAACAGCGCCTTGGCCTTCTCGATGTCGCCGCCCTTGACCGCGGTCACGAACGCGGTGGTCTGCTCGATCAGCGCGGTGGTCTGGCTCTTCACGTAACGCTGGTAGTCCTTGCTGGCCTGGGCCAGCTTGGCGTCCTCGGTCAGCGGCGCGGCCGAGCCGGACACCTGGAACGCGTTGCGGATGCCCTTGCCGATCATTCCGGGCTTGCAGGCGGTCTCGTAGGCGCCGGCCGGCAGCTCGACGATCAGCTCACGGGACAGGCCGGGCGCGATGTTCTCGATCTCGCCCATGATCCGGTCGCCGGCGGCGTAGATGTAGAACTCGTTGATCTTGCTGCCCTTGTTGCTGATCGCGAACGTGACGGTGCCCGCGCTCGACGCGGTCCGCTCCACCTTGCACTCGGTGTCGGAGGCGGCCACGGTGATCTTGCCGGAGGCGGCGTCGCCGGCCTTGTCGTCGGCCTTGTCGCCACAGGCGGTCAGCAGCAGGGCGGCGGCGGTAGCGGCGGCGCCGGCGGTCAGCAAGCGGGTATGCATCGTTCTCCTAAGGAGCGGTGGTGACGGGGGTGGGCGCCGGCTTGTGTGGGCGAGCCGGCCAGAGGAAGAGAACGAGGACCGGAATCCCGTACGCGAGCCAGGCGATCGTCTCGATGACGGTCGGCGCCGGCGTGAAATTGACCATGCCGCGGAGCAGTTCGGCGTACCACGCGGTGGGCGGGAACGAGCTCGTCACGTCGAAGGCCAGGTTGTTCAGGCCGCCGAGGACGTTGGACTCCTGCAGGTCGTGGAAGCCGTACTTGAAGATGCCGGCCGCGACCAGCACCAGCAGCGCGCCGGTCCAGGTGAAGAACGTGGACAGGTTGATCCGGACGGCGCTGTAGTACAGCAGCCAGCCCAGCACGATCGCGGTGAGCAGGCCGAGACTGATCCCGATCAGCGGCTTGGCGCTGTCCGCGGTGCCCTGGGCGGCCGCGTAGAACAGGATCGAGGTCTCCAGGCCCTCCCGGATCACGGCGAGGAACGCCACGCTCGCGATCGCCACCGGGCCGACCTCGATCGCGGACTCCATCCGGCCGCGCAGCTCACGTCCCATGTGGCGGGCCATCCGGCGCATCCAGAAGATCATCCAGGTGACGAAGGCCACGGCCACGAACGAGGCGATCGCCTCGAACAGCTCCTGATGGGTCGAGCTCAGCCGGGCGATGCCGACCTGCAGCAGCACGGCGAAGCCGACCGAGATCGCGGCGGCCAGCGCCACGCCGGCCCAGACCAGGCGCAGCAGGGGCTTGCGGTCGCTCTTGACCAGGAAGGCCACGAGGATCGAGACCACGAGGGTGATCTCCAGGCCCTCGCGGAGGCCGATGAGGTAGATGGCGGTCATGGAGCTCCAAAGGTTAGCCAACCCTAAGTCGGTAACCGCATCATTCTTCTATTCAGATGTAGATGTCAAATGACTCCACCTCCAGGATTGTGACAGCACTTATATAAGTGCTGTTACAGTTGGGCCGTGACCGAGTTCTCCGATCCCACCGACCACGCGGTATGGCAGTCGCTGTGGAACCTGCAGTCCGCATTGGACGCTGATATCGCCCGGATCTACGCCGAGGCCGACCTCGGCGGGATCAAGACCACCTGGGTCAAGGAACTGATCAAGCTGCACGTGCGCGGACCGATGACGATCAGCGAGCTGGCCGAGGCGACCGGCCGGACCCACTCGGCGCTGAGTCAGAAGGTGTCCGCGATGCGCGCCGCCGGGTTGGTGCGGACCACGGCGGGGCCGGATGCGCGTACCAAAAAGGTCGCCCTCACCGCGAAAGCCGCAAGTGTCGCGGATCGTCTCGCGGCCGAGTGGCGCGCGACCGAGGCCGCGGTGGCCGAGATCGAGGCGGAGATCCCGTACGGGATGACGCAGGTGGTCCGGGACGTCGAAGCGGTCCTGGCCCGCCGGAGTTTCCGCGACCGGATCGCTCTGAAACTGGCCGAGGATCCCGCGTGGCAGTGACCCGTGCTCTCATCGACGTGCAGCCGCTGCGGTCGTCGCCGGCGTTCCGGCGGCTCTGGATCGGGCGGACCTGCTCCGGGCTCGGCAGCCAGATGACCCTGATCGCGGTGATTTACCAGGTCTGGCAGCAGACCCACAGCACGGTCTGGACCGGCGCGGTCGGGCTCGCCCAGGCGCTGCCGATCGTGCTGTTCGGCCTGTTCGCCGGCGATCTCGCCGACCGGGTCGAGCGGCGCCGGCTCTCGATCGTCGCGACGACCGGCATGGCCGCGTGCTCGGCGCTGCTCGCGGTGCAGGGGTTCGCCGGGCAGCTGCCGGTCCCCGGGGTGCTGGCGCTGGTCGCCGTGCAGGCGTGTTTCGTCACGGTCGGCGGGCCGGTCGGGCGGGCGTTCCTGCCGCACCTGCTGCGCCGTGAGGAGGTCGCCGCCGGGCTGGCCCTCAACCACATCGTGTTCCAGGCGTCGATGCTGCTCGGCCCGGCGCTCGGCGGCCTGCTGCTCGGGTGGGCCGGCGTCGGTGGCTGCTATCTGATCGACACGCTGACGTTCGCGGTGGGGTTCTACGGCGTGATCGGGTTGCCCCGGCTGCCCCCATCGGTTGCCGTGCCGGCGGGGCGTCTGCGTGCGGTGGGGGAGGGGCTGCGGTTCGTGGCCGGGAACCCGGCGGTGCGCGGTGCGCTGCTGACCGATCTGGCCGCCACCCTGCTGGCCATGCCGATCAGCCTGTTCCCGCTGGTGAACGCGGAACGGTTCGGGGGGAACCCGCGGACGCTGGGGCTCTTCCTGACCGCGATCGCGGTGGGCGGGGTGTGCGCGTCGGTGTGGTCCGGGGCGTTCACCCGGCTGGGCCGGCCCGGGTCGGTGATGCTCTGCGGGGCGGGGGTGTGGGGGGTGGCCCTGGCCGGGTTCGGGCTGGTGCCGAACCCGTGGCTGGGGCTGGGGTGTCTGGTGGTGGCGGGGGCGGCGGACACCGTGGCGGTGGTGTCGCGGGGGACGGTGGTGCAGCTGAACACGCCGGAGGGGCTGCTGGGGCGGGTGGCGGCGGCCGAGCAGATCGTCGGGCAGGCGGCGCCGGACGTGGGCAACATGCGGGCCGGGGTGGTGGCCGGGGTGTCGTCGGGGGCGGTGGCGCTGGTCAGCGGCGGGGTGTTGTGTGTGGCGGCGGTCTGCGCGATCGCGCGGGGGACGCCGGCGCTGCGCGGTCGCTGAACAGCGGCGTGGCGCGGCTGCGCGGTCGCCGGTCAGCGGCGTGGAGCGGCGTGACGCGGGTGCGGTGTCGCTGATCAGCGGCGCGGCTGCGGGCTCGCTGGTCAGCGGTCGGGCAGGAGCTTGCGGTAGGCGTCTCGGAATTCCTGGCGGGGTTTGCCGCAGGAGTCGACCGGGACTCCGGGGCGGATCCAGCGGCCTTGGGCGTCCAGCAGGACCAGCCAGGGGACGAACGGGAGTTCCTGGGTGCAGGCCTGTGCGGTGGCACCCTCGTCGGGGAGCCGGAGCGTGGCCAGCAGCGCGGTGATGTCGGTCGCGCGCACCTCGGCGCTGCCGGTGGCGCCTGGCTGCGGCCGGTCGTCGCAGATCACCGCCGAGACGGCCGGGAAGCTGCCGGTGAGGCGGGGCAGGGTCAGGGCGTCCTGTCCGTCGCCGGTCTTCACCGCGCACGACATCCACTGGCTGTGCACTTTCGGTCCGCCGGACGCGACGCTCACCAACGGACCCGGCGCGCTCGTCAGTGGCGTCGACGCGGCCGACGGCGCTTCCGGTGGCGCTCCCGCCGGGCTCGGGTTCTGGGCACAACCGGTCACTCCGAGCGCCACCGCGATCGCCGATCCCACCATCCGTCTGCCCATGTCGCGCCGATCCCTCCCGTTGCGTGTCCTCCTGGGACGGGGCGGCCGCCGGCACGGTTCCCCTCAGCTCCGCCGATCCTCGTCGAACCACGACTCCGCTCGCGGGTCCTCGACCGTCAGGCTGTCGCCCCACCGGTGCCGCAGCTCGTCGGCCGTGGCCTGCCGCGCGCCGACCAGATGGAGCCGGCCGATCACCGGCAGGGAAGCCGGGTCGAGGCCGAAAGCGTCGATCAGGGTCAACGACTGCAACCCCGGATGCCCCATCAGCTGCTCGGCGTCGGTCAGCGCCCCCGGCGGCCCCTCGAACTCCACCACCAGCTCCCGCAGATCCGCCAACGGCGCCAGCCGGGCCGCGGAGAACTCCCCGCCGGCGCCCACCCGCACCACCGGGGTCAGCCGGAGCCCGACGGGCACCACGTCTCCCGCTCCGTGCCGCAGCAGACTCAGCCGCAGCCCACGGCCCTCCTCCGGCGCCTCCACCCGCAGGCCGGCCGGGCTCCGGTGCAGGAACAGGAACCTCATCGACTGCGGCAGGCGGACACTGCCGAGCTCCGCGCAGCCCAGCCGTACCCGGTCCAGGCAGGTCCGGCGCAGGTCGAGGTCACCTGACGCGTCACCCCAGTCCAGGGCGGTGATGGTCGGCTGGGCGCCGAGCGCCTCGCCCAGGCCCCGATCAGAACCGGACCACACCACCGTGGTGGTGTCCGGCAGCAGGGCCAGCGCCGTCCAGTCGATCGGGCCCTCGGCCGGGGTGAGACCGGTCGCGGGCCGCAGGTCGAGGACAGGCATCCCCGCGGTCAGACTCCGTGGGCCCGCCCCGAAGTCGACCTCGATCTCCACGGGCGGCCGGCGCACACCGCGCACCGACCGGAAACCCCAGGTGTTCGCCGGCATAGGGCCATCGTGTCAGTCCCGGGGCCAGGTGGCGAGGCGAGCACGCAACGTAGCGATCTGGGGCGCGTCCAGGCCGTAGAGGGTGAAGCGCACGTCGTCGAGCCGGTCCAGGTAGCGGCCGGCGTCCGCGATGTCCTGCGGGTCCAGGGCCGGGTCCACCGCGTACGCGAGAGCGAGGATCCGGTCCAGCGGATAACGCTCCAGCGCGGCCGCGACGTCGATGTAGTCGCGGACCTCGCGGCGGTTGACCAGCGCAGCGACCTTCGTGGCGATCAGGTCGTCGAGGTGCATGACCGGGCCGAGGTCCATCACCACCGGGGTGCGGTGCCGGTCCAGCCGGCACAGGGTGAGCCGCAGCGCCCGGTGCTCGCCGGCGACGAGGAACTCCTGGATGTCCGCGTCCATCCCGGCGAACAGTTCGTCACCCTCCTCGCGGACCACCCGGTAGCCGGCCTCGGTCAGCGCCGCGACCACCTCGCCGGCCGCCGCGACCACCGCGCCGTCGGTGTCGGTGAACAGGTCGACGTCCTCGGTCGGCCGGGCGACCAGGCCGTTGACCAGCCAGGCCACCCCGCCGCCGAGCACGAAACGGTGTTTGTCGGCGACGCCCAGCGCGATCCGGGCCACGTCACGGTAGAAATCGTCGACACCCATCAGGCGGCGAGACGGGCTGACAACCACGGATGGCGGGCCTCCCAGGCGGCACGCACCCCGCGCGGCAGATTCAGCTCGGACCACACCCGGACCAGCGTCGCGCCGTCCAGAAAGGCGCGCAACTCGTCGACCCGGATCGATTCCCGGAGCACATTCTCATACATCCACAGCAGCATGTCGTGCTGCCCGAGATCGAAAGTGCGATGCGGTTGCCACCACAGGCGCAACGGCAACTCGACCAGGCCGCAGGTGGGCCCGCGCAATTCCGCGAGGGTGCCGGCCACGACGACCGGCCGGTGCGGCCGGGCCAGGTGGACAACGGGGGCGAGGCTCGCGGACATGCCGCCAGCCTAAACCGCCACACCGGTCGGAATGCAAGCTCCTAGACTCCTAGGAAGCTTTAGAGGCTGTGGGGTCACTGTCATTTTTTCGTACGACCTGGGAAAGGTCCCGCCGAGCGACGTATGTCCGCCGTTGGTCCCGATCGCTCCACGGCCGCCGGGGTGTGGCTGAGGGCGAGGTCAAACCGTTTCCCGGCGAATAACCGCCTTCAATTCGCGTCCATTGATTCCCCGCCCGCGGCGCCGACCCCGCATCGGGGTGATCTTGATCATGAGGGTGGGTAGCAGTCGCCCGATTGTCCGCTCACCGCCGTGCTGCCGGCCAGCGCCCGGCAGGTCTTCCCGCGCGGATCATCGGCAAGCAGACCGCCCGCGCGACGCCGGCTGGTCCTTAGGGGTGTCTCAACGGCATCGAGGCACCCCTAAGGACCAGCCGGAGCCGGTCGGCTGGTCCTTAGGGGTGCCTCAACGGCCTTGAGGCGCCCCTGGGCGCCAGCCGGAGTCGGTTGGCTGGTCCTCAGGGTTGTCTCGAGGCCGTGAGGCACCCCTGGGCGCCAGCCGGGGTCGTGGTGCGTGCGGTTGTCGCCCCGTTACCTTTTTAATCGTCCCCACCGGGGACTGCTCGGTCGCTCGGTCCGGTATGACTTATCGCCCCTGTCGCACGCATGATCCGGGGGGTGTTGTCGCCGGGCCGGGTGGCGTCGGCGGACCGCTGATAGGGACCCGGCCACCCCTCATGGGTAGGTCTCTCCGTAACGTGGTTGCCGGCAGTCCGACGCTCTGACCAGCGGCCGAGCCCATGATGGACACGTGGGAGGCAAGGCGTGCACGACGAGTACGGCGTGTTCTTGGGACTCGATGTCGGCAAATCCGACCATCATGCGGTCGCGTTGAACCCCGTGGGTAAACGACTGCACGACGCGGCGCTGCCGAACACCGAGGCTGGGCTGCGGAAACTGTTCGACAAACTCGGCCGGCACGGCCGGATCCTGGCGGTGGTCGATCAGCCTTCCTCGATCGGTGCGCTGCCCGTCGCGGTGGCCCGCGCGTGCGGGCACCAGGTGGCGTATCTGCCCGGTCTGGTCATGCGGCGGCTCGCTGACCTGCACCCGGGCACCGCGAAGACCGACGCCCGTGACGCCTACGTCATCGCCGACGCGGCGAGGACGCTGCCGCACACGCTGCGCCGGGTCGATGTCGGCGACGACACCCTGGCCGAGCTGGAGATGCTGGTCGGCTACGACGACGACCTCGCCGGTGAGGTCACCCGGATCGCCAACCGGATCCGGGGCTTGCTCACCCAGATCCACCCGCCTCTGGAACGGGTCCTCGGGCCGAAAGTGCAGCACCCGGCCGTCCTGGAAGCGCTGTCGCGGTGCGGCGGCCCGGCGGGACTGCGCAAGGCCGGCCGCAGCAAACTGGTCGAGATCGTCCGGAAGCGGGCTCCTCGCATGGGTGCCCGCCTGGTCGAGCAGATCTTCACCGCCCTCGACGCTCAGACCGTCGTGGTTCCCGGCACCACCGCGGCCGAGACGATCCTGCCCCGGCTCGCCGATAGCCTGTCCGACCTGCTGAAACAGCGTGACCTGGTCGCCGGCCAGGTCGAGGAGATGCTTGATGCGCACCCTCTCTCGCAGGTCCTGACCTCGATGCCCGGCATCGGCGTCAGGACCGCAGCCCGGATCCTGCTCGAAGTCGGCGACGGCAGCTCGTTCCCGACCTCCGGACACCTGGCCGCCTACGCCGGACTCGCCCCGGTCACCCGCCGATCCGGGACCAGTATCCGCGGCGAGCATCCGCCCAAAGGCGGCAACAAGCAGCTCAAACGCGCGTTCTTCCTGTCCGCGTTCGCTGCTCTGTCCGACCCGCTCAGCCGGGCCTACTACGACCGCAAACGCGCCGAAGGCAAGAGACACAACGCCGCCCTCATCTGCCTCGCCCGCCGCCGCGTCGACGTCCTGCACGCCATGCTCCGCACCCGCACGGAATACCAGCACAAACCAGCAGAAAATCTCGCGCTCGCCGCTTGACAAAAACCATAGGGACACCCCCCGGGGACGGAACGTCGCGTGGCCTATGGCTCTGCGCGGACCCGCGCCGCCCCGGCGAGCCCCGACCCGACCACTAGTCGGGACTGCCTACCATCTGCTGAGATGCCCGCGTCCGTCTGCCGACCCTGAACCGGCATAACGGGCCATCACCCGGCTGCCCGGCTGCCCGGCTGCCTGGCAAGCCGATCACCCGAAACCGGCTCGGCGGACCCGGCCGTCGGTCACCTGCGACTCGACACTGCGGGTCGCTGCAGGTCAGGGCGTGTGGACGTGGGTCAGGTGAAGCGTTCCGTGGTCACCGGGATGAGGCCGCGGCGGCGGACGTCGGCGGTGAGCCTGCGGAGGACGGGACCGATGACGTCGGGTCGATCGCCGCCCAACAGGACCGTGACGTCGAGGCCCCAGCCGATGCCGTGGCCGATGCGGCGCAGGTTCCACGAGTACAGGTCGTTGCCGGCGCGACCCCGGCCGCCCGGCAGCCCGCCGTCGCCCTCGCCGGGCCAGGACGCGCTCAGCTCGGCCAGCCGGTTGCCGGGCAGCTCGCGGGCGAAGAGCACCCGGTAGAGCCGCTTCTCGGCGAAGCCGTCCGGCGTCTCGTCACCGCCCAGGCGCAGCGGCGCCGAGGTGGTGAAGCGTTCCCGGGCGCCGAACCCGGCCCGCAAGGTGTCCTCGCCGGGCAGGTCACCGCCGCCGAGCTCCCGGTAGACCCGCGCGGCGCGTTCCCGGCCGACCGGGGTGACCGTGGCGAGGAGCGCTTCCTCCGTACGAAAAAAGCGGCCGAATGATCCGGCGGCGCGCCATCGGCCGTCGCCGCCCGCCCACATCGCGCCGCCGAGCCCCACGGTCACGTGGTCCTCGCCGTATACGAACTCCTCGACCAGGATCCCGTCCCCGGCCAGCAGGTAGTAGTCCATGTGCGCAGCCCCCCCGAAGCCTCTACGACCGTCGATTCAACCCGCGGCCCGGTCGATCGACGGTCGTGACGCGCCCGGCCGCGCTGTCGTGTTCGTGACCCGGGCGGGCGCGATGATGGTGCGGTGGAGACGCGGCAGCCGGCGGGCCGGCTGCCGCGTTCTATCGGGCGCTCGGTTTCGAGCACACCCACGACGTCGCAGCCGGCTGGTCCGGGCCGGACGGGCGGCCGGTCACGCTGCGGTGTTACGCCCTCGGGTAGGCGATCGCCCGGTGGGTGGGGCCGTGGGCCTCGTCGCAGTGCGGTTCGCCGGCCGGGGCGGCGGTGTCGGCGGCGTGGTCGACCTGCAGCGTGGTGTGGGTGATGTCGTGCCGCTTCTGCAGCAGGTCCTCCAGGTCGCGGCGGACGGTGTGGCAGTCGGCGTGGTCGTCGACGATGACGTGCGCCGACAGTGCGGTCTGTCCGGAGGTGATCTGCCACAGGTGCAGGTCGTGGATCTCGCTGACCGTGCCGATCGCGGCCAGCTCGGCGCCGAGCGCGTCGACGTCGGTGCCGGCCGGTGCGGCTTCGAGCAGCACCCGGCCGGAGTCGCGGACCAGCCGGACGCCGGCCACGACCATCAGCACCACCACGATCAGTGAGGCGATCGCGTCGGCGCGGGTGAAGCCGGTGAAGACCATCACCAGCCCGGCGATCAGGGTGGCGATGAACGCGAACAGGTCATTGAGGATGTGCTGGTAGGCGCCCTCGACGTTGAGGCTGGTCCGGTTGGCGCGGGACATGCACCAGGCGGCGGCGATGTTCACCACCACGCCGGCCGCGGCGGTGCCCACCACCAGGGCGCCGGCCACCTCGGGCGGGGCGAGCAGGCGGTGCACGGCCTCGTAGGCGAGCCAGCCGCCGAGCAGCAGCAGCGTCAGCCCGTTGGCCTGGGCGGAGAGGATCTCGGCGCGCTTCAGCCCGTACGTGAAACCGCCCTTCGGCGGACGGGCCGCGAGTCGCATGGCGATCAGGGCCAGCACGATCGCGGCGGCGTCGGTCAGCATGTGCGCGGCGTCGGAGAGCAGCGCCAGCGACTGGGCGATCAGGCCGATCACCACCTCACCGGCCATGAACACGGTGATCAGGGTGAGGGCGGCGACCAGCCAGCGGCGGTCGGCGTCGGCGCGCACCCCGTGGTCGTGCCCGCCGTGGTGATGGTCGTGCTCGTGCATCCCGTCTCCCTCACCGATCTCGCTGCCCCGACCAGAGTAGGCCTGCCGGCGGCCCGGACGTCAGCGGTGCGGGCCCAGATGCGACCGTTCACCCTCGTGATCGAGGATGCAGAGCATCTCGGCCGGGCCGCCGGTCGAGCCGAACGCGTGCGGCACCATCGTGGAGAACTCGGCGGCCTCACCGGCCCGGACCAGCACGGTCCGCTCGGCCAGCCGCAGCACCACGGCGCCGGAGAGCACCACGAACCAGTCCCGGCCCGGGTGCACCCGCAGGTCGGCCGGCACCGCCCGGTCGAGGCGCAGCTTCGCCACCGTCATGCCGGCCGTGACGCCCTCGCGGGTCAGCAGCCAGGTGGTCATGCCGCGCGCGTCGTCGTGGTGCGGGCGGATCACCACGTCCTCGTCGCGGCCCGACTCGACGAGCTGGTCCAGGCTGGTGCCCAGCGCCCGGGCGATCGGGGCGAGCTGGTCGAGGGCGATCCGCCGGTGCCCGGTCTCGATCCGGCTCAGGGTGGAGGGTGTCAGATAGCTGCGGCTCGCCAGCTCGTCGAGGGACCAGCCGCGGGCCACCCGCAGGCTGCGGATCCGCTGGCGGACCAGGGCGTCGAGCTCACCGTCTTGCGTCATACGCAAGATAGTATGTCCCAGACGCAAGAACGGGATAGCGTACGGACATGGCACACGAACACGGTCACCACCACAAGCACGGACAGCCGAGCGGCGACCTCGCCGAGATCCTCGACCTGGACGCCGAGGTCCTGCGGGACTACTACGCCGAGGTGATCGGCTGGGCGGGCTCGCTCGTCGGGGACCGGCCGCGGATCGTCGACCTCGGTGCGGGCACCGGCGTCGGCACCATCGCCCTGGCCCGGCACCTGCCCACCGCCGAGGTCACCGCGGTCGACATGGACGAGGAGATGCTCGCCGGGCTGCGGCACCGCGCCGGCGCGGCCGGGGTCGGCGACCGGGTCCGCACCGTCCGGGCCGACCTCGACGGCGACTGGCCCGCGCTGGGCCCGGCCGACCTGGTCTGGGCGTCCGCGTCGATGCACCACCTGGCCGACCCGGCCCGCACCCTCGCGCGGGTCCACGACGTGGTCCGGCCCGGCGGCGCCTTCATGATCTCCGAGCTGGACGCGTTCCCGCGGTTCCTCACCGACCCGGCCGGGGTGGCGCTCGAGCAGCGCGCGCACGACGAGCTGGCCCTGATGCGGCGCGAGCACGGCATGCACATGGGTGAGGACTGGGGCGCGCTGCTGAAGACCGCCGGCTTCGCCCTCGAGGGGGAGCGGCGCTTCGACATCGAGCTGCGACCGCCGCTGCCGGCGTCAGCGCTGCGGTACGCGCAGGCCACCCTGCAGCGGACGGTGCCCCGGATGGTCGGCCGGCTCAGCGCGGACGAGGTGGCGGGGCTCACGGCGTACGCGGAAAATCTCGCGGACCGCGACGATCTCGTGGTCCGGTCCACCCGGATGGTCTGGATCGGTCGCCGGCCCTGACCCACCCTCGTCGGCGCCGGCCTGGCGGACTGCCAGGATGGGCGGATGGTGACCCGACCGCGGCGTGACGACGCGCTCTCCCGGGAGCGCATCGTCGACGCCGCCACCGCACTGCTCGACGCCGAGGGCGAGGGTGGGCTGACGTTCCGCGCTCTCGCCGCGCACCTGAACACCGGGCCGGGCGCGATCTACTGGCACGTGGCGAACAAGGGTGAGCTGCTGACCGCCGCCACCGACGCTGTGCTGAACCGGACAGTGCCCGCGGCTGCCGCCGGCGCCACGCCACCGGACGCGATCCGGGCGGTGGCGCTCGGGGTCTTCGACGCGATCGAGGCGCATCCGTGGGTCGGTACGCAGCTGACCCACATGCCGTCGCAGCCGGCGTTGCGGCGGCTCTTCGAGCGGCTGGGGCAGCAGGTGCGGGCGCTCGGGGTGCCGGCCGCGGCGCAGTTCACGTCGGCGTCGGCGCTGCTCAACTACGTGCTCGGGGTGGGCGCGCAGAACGCGGCGAACGCGCGCGCCCACCAGCCGGGCGCCGACCGGGGGGAGATCCTGGGTGCGGAGGCGGCGGCGTGGGCCGGGCTGGACCCGGGGGAGTACCCGTTCTTGCGGAGCGTCGCGGGTCAGTTGCGCGAGCACGACGACCGGCAGCAGTACCTGGACGGCGTCAACCTGATCCTGGTGGGGATCACGGCGTGTGCCGGGGGGCATACATGATCACAGCGACGCCGAGCAGGCAGATCGCGGCGCCGACGAGGTCCCAGCGGTCGGGGCGGAACTTGTCGACCACCATGCCCCAGCCGAGCGAGCCGGCCACGAAGACGCCACCGTAGGCGGCCAGGATCCGGCCGAAGTTCGCGTCCGGTTGCAGGGTGGCGACGAAACCGTAGGCGCCGAGCGCGACGACCCCGGCGGCGATCCACCACAGGCCGCGGTCTTCCCGCCAGCCCTGCCAGATCAGCCACGCCCCACCGATCTCGGCGAACGCGGCCAGCACGAACAGGAGCAGCGAGCGCGCGACGATCATGCAGGCGAACCTACCGGCCGGGTAGTGGCCGCAGGCGGCGGGCAGGCCGCGGGTGGGCAGAGCGCGGGCGCCCGCGGGCCGCGCGGCTGGCTGTGAGGGCCATTATCGAGCCGTCATAAGGGCCGTCAGAACCAGCTGACCCCGCCGCGACGCGCCGGGATCAGCTCAGGCGGGTCTGGACGATCAGGTCGTGCAGGGCCGTCACTGCGTCCGCCGACGGCTTGTCCGGCAGTGGTGACGCGTCCCGGGCCGCCTCCAGCTCCGCCCGCAACCGCGGGATGTCCGCTGCCAGCCGCTCCGCCGCCCCGGCCGGGAACGGCCCGTGCTCGGCCTCCCGCTTCGCCGCGATCAGGTCGGCCACATAGGCGACGTCCGCCCCGAGCACCCGCAGGTCGGTCTCCAGCGAGCCGGTCCGCATCAGATGGATGCCGGTGAGCAGCACCCGCAGCGTGTACAACGCCGGCTTCAACTCCCCGCCCTTGGCGTACAGCTTCTCCTGGCTGTGCGAGAACCCCAGGTAGTGGTGCGCGTGATGCCGGGTGATCAGCCCCGGCGCCAGCTCCGCCAACGCGGCGTGCAGCGGCGACGTCACCACCACCAGCGGCGACAGCAACTGCTCCAGCACGTAGCCGTTGCGGCTGTTCAGCAGGCGCGCGAACTTCAGCAGGTCGTGCGAGACCACGTCCAGCTCGACGCCGTCGCGGACCCCGCCGCGCTGCAGCGTCTCCGGCCCGGTCCGCAATCCGACGACTTCCGCGATCGGCAGCACGTGCGCGGCGCGCAGGTCGAGGTCCGAGTCGATCGAGGCGAAGCCGTACAGGTGCGCGCCGCTCACGGTGCAGAAGATCAGGGGATAGGGAAGGTCGGTGGCAGCGTCCGCCGCCCACTCCGGCACGTCGAGGGTCACCGCAGATTCCTTTCCCGTACGGCGGTGAGCAGCGCGTCGACCCGTTCCCGGTCGGGCCGCTCCGGCAGCGTGGTGTCGGCGGCGGCCCGCGACAGGTCGGCGAGCAGCTCCGCGGCCCACGCGGCGACCGCGTCCCAGCTCAGCTCGCCACGCTTGACCGCCAGTAGCCGGTCGCGCAGGTGCCGCACGTCGACCAGGATCTCCCCGGTCCGCAGCACGTGCGCACCGGCCGTCAGCAGCCGGATCATGTGCATGGCCTGCTTGTGGTTGATCTCCCCGGTCCGGGCGCGCCGGGCCGCGACCCGGTCGAGCTGGTCGCGCGCGTAGTTGCCGTACGTCTCGGCGACCCGCCGGGACAGGAACGCGCCGCGGGCGGCCAGGAGCTCCCGCCCGTCGTCGGTGACCTGCTCGATCAGCGGCGACCAGAGCACTTCGAGCACTGTCGGGTTGGCCTGCAGCGCGAGCGTGCAGAACCGTTCGACCTCCCAGGAGAACTGTTCCTCGGCGGGCCCGTCCAGGTGGGTCGGCGGCTTGTCGAGACGCCAGAAGTCCCGGGTCGGCGCCGCGTAGACGCCGCGCCGGTCGTGGTCGCTGCCCGGGCCTTCGAGGCCGTAGGCGCGCGACCCGACGACGACCGCCAGGATCGTGTGCTTCTCGACGAGGTCCATGCCCGGGCACGGTACTGAACCCGTGCCCGGGCAGCGACGGGATTACAGGTCCAGGACCGTGGCGTCGATGGCGTCCAGCTCCTCCTGCGACAGCGGGAGGTTGTCCAGCGCGGCGATGTTGTTCTCCAGCTGCTCGACGCTGGACGCGCCGATGATCAGGCTGGTCATCCGCGGGTCGCGCAGCGCCCAGGCCAGGGCCAGCTGGGCCAGGGACTGGCCGCGGCGCTTGGCGATGTCGTTCAGCGCGTGCAGCCGGCCCATGGTCTTCGCGTCCAGGGCGTTCTCGTTGAGGAACACGCTGGTGCGGATCCGCGAGTCGTCCGGGATGCCGTCCAGGTACCGGTCGGTGAGCAGGCCCTGCTGCAGCGGGCTGAAAGCGATCGCGCCCGCGCCGGCCTCCTCCAGGGTGTCCAGCAGGTTGTCGTGCTCGGTCCAGCGGTTCAGGATCGAGTACGACGGCTGGTGGATCAGCAGCGGCGTGCCCAGCTCACGCAGGATCGCGGCGGCCTGCGCGGTCTGCTCGGCCTTGTAGTTGCTCAGGCCGACGTAGAGCGCCTTGCCGGACCGGACGATCTGGTCGAGCGCGCTCATCGTCTCCTCGAGCGGCGTCTCCGGGTCCGGCCGGTGGTGGTAGAAGATGTCGACGTACTCGACGCCGAGCCGCTTCAGCGACTGGTCCGCCGAGCTGATCAGGTACTTGCGGGAGCCGAAGTCGCCGTACGGGCCGTCCCACATGGTGTAGCCGGCCTTGCTGGAGATGATCAGCTCGTCGCGGTGGTGCTTGAGGTCGCCGTTGAGGATCTTGCCGAAGTTGGTCTCGGCGCTGCCCGGCGGCGGGCCGTAGTTGTTGGCCAGGTCGAAGTGGGTGACCCCGAGGTCGAAGGCGCGGCGCACGATGTCGCGCTGACGGTCGGCCGGTCGGGTGTCGCCGAAGTTGTGCCAGAGGCCGAGGGAGATGGCGGGCAGCTTGAGCCCGCTGCGCCCGGCGCGGCGGTACGTCATCGACTCGTAGCGGTCGTCGGCAGGGGTGTAGGTCACAGCCCCAGCCTAGGCATGCCGATCATGGTCATGTCCGCTGGTAGGTTGGTGAGGCCGGCTACACCCGCGCGGGAGAGACCTGGGTCCTGATCTTGTCAGGGCTCGTCGGCGCCGAAGAGGCAAATCCTCCCCGGAAACTTTCAGGCAAAAGGACCGCGTGGGCAGGCGACTCTGAAGTGCTCCGTCTTTCGAACGTGAAGGGCTGGGTATGACAGAGGGGGAGGTTGCGTGTCGACCTTCTCAACGCCCGGGAGCTGCCCCTATGACGTCGTCGTTCACCCACCGCCACATCGGCCCGCAGGCCGACGAGCAGGCGGAGATGCTCAAGGCCATCGGGTACGGATCACTCGATGCCCTGATGGATGCCGCGATCCCCGAGTCGATCCGGTTCCACGGTGAGCTCGACCTGCCGGCCGGCGCCTCCGAGGAGGAGGCGATCGCCGAGCTGCGCGCGATCGCCGGCCGCAACACGGTGGCCACCCCGATGATCGGCCTCGGCTACTACGGCACGCACACCCCCGCCGTGATCAAGCGGAACGTGCTGGAGAGCCCGGCCTGGTACACCGCGTACACGCCGTACCAGCCGGAGATCAGCCAGGGCCGGCTCGAGGCGCTGCTCAACTTCCAGACCATGGTCACCGACCTGACCGGGCTGACCACGGCGAACGCGTCGATGCTCGACGAGGCCACGGCGGTCGCGGAGGCCATGACGCTCGCCCGCCGCGCCTCCAAGGTCAAGACTCCGGTGTACGTCGTGGACGCCGATACCTTCCCGCAGACCCTGGCGGTGCTGCGCACCCGGGCCGAGCCCCTCGGGATCGAGGTCACGCTCGTCGACCTGGACGCCGGTGACGCGCTGCCCGAGGAGTATTTCGGGCTGCACCTGCAGTACCCGGGCGCGTCCGGCGCGGTCCGTGACCACGCCGACCTGATCACCGCGGCGCACGCCAAGGGTGCCCTGGTCACGGTCGCCGCCGACCTGCTGGCGCTGACCCTGCTGCGCGCACCGGGTGAGATCGGCGCGGACATCGCGGCCGGTACGACGCAGCGCTTCGGCGTACCCCTGGGCTTCGGTGGCCCGCACGCCGGCTATCTGGCGGTGCGCAGCGGTCTGGAGCGCAGCCTGCCCGGGCGCCTGGTCGGTGTCAGCAAGGACGCCGACGGCGCGCCCGCCTACCGCCTCGCGCTGCAGACCCGTGAGCAGCACATCCGCCGGGAGAAGGCGACCAGCAACATCTGCACCGCGCAGGTCCTGCTCGCGGTGATGGCCGGCATGTACGCGGTCTACCACGGCCCGGCCGGCCTGCGGGAGATCGCGCAGCGCACCCACCGCAAGGCGCGCGCGCTCGCCGCCGGCCTCGCCGCGGCGCGTATCGAGACCACCCAGACCGCGTTCTTCGACACGGTGACCGCGCGGGTGCCGGGCCGGGCCGCCGAGATCGTCGCCGGAGCCGCGGCCGCCGGGATCGACCTGCGGCTCGTCGACGCCGACCACGTCGCGATGTCGGCCGACGAGACCACCACGGACGCGCACGTGGCCGCGGTGCTCGCCGCGTTCGGCGCGCCGGAGAAGACCACCGGCCCCCGGGTGATCCCGGACGCGCTCGTGCGGACCAGCGACTACCTGAGCCACCCGGTGTTCAACACCCACCACTCCGAGACGGGCATGCTGCGCTACCTGCGCAAGCTCTCCGACCGCGACTACGCGCTGGACCGCGGCATGATCCCGCTGGGCTCGTGCACGATGAAGCTGAACGCCACCACCGAGATGGAGGCGGTCAGCTGGCCGGAGTTCGCGAACATCCACCCGTTCGCGCCGGCCGACCAGACCCGCGGCTACGAGGACCTGGTGGCCCAGCTCGAGGGCTGGCTCGCCGAGATCACCGGGTACGACGCGGTCAGCGTCCAGCCGAACGCCGGCTCGCAGGGTGAGCTGGCCGGGCTGCTCGCGATCCGCGGCTACCACCGCTCGCGCGGCGAGACCCACCGCGACGTCTGCCTGATCCCGTCCTCGGCGCACGGCACCAACGCGGCCAGCGCGGTGATGGCCGGCATGCGCGTGGTCGTGGTGGCCTGCGACGAGAACGGCAACGTCGACCTCACCGACCTGGCCGCCAAGATCGAGAAGCACCGCGACCAGCTCTCCGCGATCATGGTGACCTACCCGTCGACCCACGGCGTGTACGAGACCTCGATCGCCGACCTGTGCGCGAGCGTGCACGAGGCCGGCGGCCAGGTGTACGTCGACGGCGCGAACCTCAACGCGCTGGTCGGCTTCGCCAAGCCGGGCAAGTTCGGCGCCGACGTGTCGCACCTGAACCTGCACAAGACGTTCTGCATCCCGCACGGCGGTGGCGGCCCCGGCGTCGGCCCGGTCGCCGTCCGCGCGCACCTGGCGGACTTCCTGCCCGGCAACCCCCTCGAGCCGGGCGACCACCACGCCGTCTCGGCCGCCCCGCACGGCTCGGCCGGCATCCTGCCGATCTCCTGGGCGTACGTCCGGATGATGGGCCCGGACGGCCTCGCGCAGGCCACCGCGACCGCGGTCCTGGCCGCCAACTACGTCGCGGCCCGGTTGCGCGAGCACTACCCGGTGCTCTACGCCGGGGAGAACGGCCTGGTCGCGCACGAGTGCATCCTGGACCTGCGGCCGATCACCAAGGCCACCGGCGTCTCGGTCGACGACGTCGCCAAGCGGCTGATCGACTACGGCTTCCACGCGCCGACCATGTCGTTCCCGGTCGCCGGCACCCTGATGGTGGAGCCGACCGAGAGCGAGGACCTGGCCGAGCTGGACCGGTTCTGCGCCGCGCTGATCGCGATCAAGAAGGAGATCGACCAGGTCGCCGCGGGCGTCTGGCCCAAGGACGACAACCCCCTGGCGAACGCGCCGCACACCGCGTCGGCGGTCTCCGCGGACGAGTGGCCGCACCCCTACCCGCGGTCGGTGGCCGGTTTCCCGGAGGGCGTGGACCGGACGGCGAAGTACTGGCCGCCGGTGCGCCGCATCGACGGGGCCTACGGGGATCGCAACCTGGTCTGCTCGTGCCCCTCGCCGGAGGCCTACGAGAACTGATATCTAGGATGCGTGCGCAGGTCGCGGTCTTCGGATCGCGGCCTGCGCCGTCTCTCGCCAGGGCCGTCGAACCTCCGCCAATAAAACGGCCGTTTCGTTACCCTGAGTGATATTTATGCGGCGAGGCAGTGCACTGCCGGGCCGCGGTGCGGTTCGATCGTCGTGCCGTCCGGCAGCAGTTCGCCGGTGTCCTCGAACACGATGACGCCGTTGCAGAGCAGGCTCCAGCCCTGTTCCTGGAAGGTCGCCACGGTGCGGGCGGCCTCCCGATCGATGGCTTCGGCTGAGGGGCATTGCGCTAGGTGCTGGCACATCAGGTTTACTCCGGTAGGGGGCTGTGTGAAGGTTCACAAAGTCGAGGCCGAACGTTACCTCACATCGAACGACAGCGGTTCACAGCGGTGACGGCGTCCGCCCACGAATTCACAAGTTCGATAGTCCACGCACACGGCCTCGGCGACCACTCTCCGGTACCTCCTCTCGGTGCTCCGCCGGGTGCTCCGGCGTCCTGCGGTGCCCGTCACCATGCGTTACGTACGTTCCAGTGGTTCCGGGGTGATTCCGGTGACCCTGCCGAGCTTGTGACGGCCTTTCTCGAGGGCAACGGACTGCCGGTGCGAAAGCTCGGCCGAACGGGTGACAAAGACCGGCCGGATGGCCATGGCGCTATCTGCGGGGCGTCGCTCTACGTATCCGCGGATGCCGGATGCGTGATGATCAACGCCACTGCCGGCGGCCCCAGTCCGGTCCCCGCGGTCCCGGACGTGTACGCCGTCATCTGGGTACACGCCGACGTGCCTTCGCAGGGTTCAACGGACGACTGGGAACTCGGTTCCTGGCACGCGAGCTGGACTCCGCAGGAGCACGCCGGTGCGGTCCAGGACGTCCGGGACGCGATCGGGCGGGGCGACGTCTACCAGGTGAACGTGGTCGGGCACGCGTCCGCGCCGTACACCGGGAATCCGGCCGCGGCCCTGCGCCGCGTCGCCGCCCTGCCCGGAGCGCGGTACGGCGGCGTCCTGGCCGGCCCCGGCGGACGGTGGGCGATCGCGACCGCCTCGCCGGAGACCCTGGTCGAGGTTCGCGACGGCCGGGTGATCACCCGCCCGATCAAGGGCACCCGCCCGGCCACCGCTGCCGGGCACCGGGAGCTGCTCGCCTCGGCCAAGGAACGCGCCGAACACATCATGATCGTCGACCTGGAGCGCAACGACCTGGCCCGGCTGCCCGGCACCGGACCGGTCCGCGTCGACGAGCTGTTCGCGGTACGCCGTTGGAGTGGTCTCTGGCAGGCCGAGTCGGTCGTCTCGGCGGCCCTGGACGGCGACGTCGGCCTCGCCGAGCTGCTCCGCGCGGTCTGCCCCGGCGGCAGCGTCACCGGGGCGCCCAAGCACGCCGCGCTCGACCGGATCGCCGCCCTGGAGCCGGTGGGCCGCGGGGCGAGCATGGGTGGCCTGGGCTGGATCGGACACGACCACGTCGACCTGGGGCTGAGCATCCGGACCGTGGCGGTCGACGGCGCCCGGGTGCACGCCTGGGCGGGCGGCGGGATCACCGCGGACAGCGACCCGGCCGACGAGGTCGCCGAGGCCGCGGCGAAGGCCGGACCACTGCGCGCCGCCCTGGCCGGGACGGTCACAGGCGCCGCATAGCCGCTTCCGAGCGTTCTCTACCTATTGCGTGCCACTCTCACTGTCCGCCCCCACGGCCGGGGGCCGAGCGCGTACCTTGGCGCACGCGTTTCACCAAGACGGTCCACAGTGGCGACCAGGCCGCGGTGGCTGCAGAGAAGGCGACACCCAGGTCATGCTCGAACTCCTCGACCCACCGGCGGTTCCCGCCCCGCGCTCCGCGAGCCCCGAGTTCCCGCGCTTCGCGCACGACAGCTCGCAGCGGCTGCACCACAGCGCGTATCAACTCTGCCGGGATTGGCACCTCGCCCAGGACCTGACCCAGACCACGCTGACCAAGCTGTTCCTGAGCTGGGACCGGGCCGCGGAGAGCGACAACCTTTCGGCGTACGCCCAGAAGGTCCTGCTCCGGACGTATCTGGACCACAGGCGCCGCCGCAGCTCCACCGAGTCCACTCCGGGCGAATTGCGCGAACCGTCCTACACGTCCGATCCCGATCTGCGGATCACCATGATGATCGCGGTGGACCGGTTGCCGGCCCGGGACCGGGCGATAGTGCTGCTGCGCTACTTCGCCGACCACACGGTCGAGCAGGTCGCCGCCGAGCTGAACGTCCCGATCACCGTGGTCAAGAGCCAGACCCGGCGCTCCCTGATCAAGCTGAAGCACATGCTGGTCGGCGACCGCGCGGCCCTGTTTGCCGCCTGACGCTATCGTCACCCGCGAAGGGGAGTAGTCCTTTCGTCGGTCGTTCGACATCCTGGCGCCTCGCGGTGCCCGGCGGCCGGGCCCCGGGTCACGTACCCGGGGTGGACGAGACCTTCGGCCCTGCAGGTGACATGTGTCGCCGCGACAGGGGCCGGAGTCTCGGCGGTCGCGGGAAAACGGTCCTCTGCCCCGGTGGCGGGAGAGGAAACGACCATGGCGACGGCCCTTGCCACCGCTGCTATCGCTCCGTGCGCAGCCCGCGACCTCCGCGGGCAGCTGGTCGGGGAGCTCAACTTTCCGGCGGGGTCGCTGCTGGTGGTGGCCGGTGTGCCGGGAGCGGGCAAGACCACGCTGCTGAAGCGGCTGCTGCCGCAGGCGGGGGTGCGGCTGCTCGACTCCGAGCACGGGCGGGTGCGGCTGAGCCGGTACTTCGGCGCGCTGCCGTACAAGTACTGGCGGCCGCTGGTGCACGCCAGCCACTACGTGCGGCTGTACCGCGCGCTGCGGGGACCGGAATCGATCGTGGTGCACGAGTCCGGGACGCGGAGCTGGGCGCGCCGACTGATCACGGGGGCGGCGCGGCGGGCGGATCGTCGTACCCATCTGCTGCTCCTCGATGTCGACCCGGGCGAGGCTCTCGCCGGACAGCGGACCCGGAACCGGAAGGTCCGCCCGTCGGTCTTCGCCGCGCACTGCCGCAACTGGCAGCGGCTCCTGCGCGAGGTGGCCGATTCTGGTCACCCGATCCACCGGGAGGCCGCGACCATCACCGTGATCGACCGGGCGGTGGCGACCGAACTGAGCGCGATCCGGTTCACCGGTCCGCACCTGGTGCCGGACGCCCCGGTCCGGCAGCTGTCGGCGGCGGCGTAACGGGCCGATAGGCTTTCAGGCATGACAGTGAGGCCCATCCGGATCTACGGCGACCCGGTCCTGCGCACACCCGCCGACCCGGTCACCGCGTTCGACGCCACCCTGCGCGAGATCGTCCGCGACCTGGAGGACACCGTCCGCGAACCCGGCCGCGCCGGTGTCGCCGGACCGCAGATCGGCGTGAGTCTGCGGGTGTTCTCCTACAACGTGGGCGGCGAGGTGGGTCACATGATCAACCCGGTGCTGTCCGATTTCGAGGGGGAGCAGGAGGACGAGGAGGGCTGCCTGTCGCTGCCCGGCCTCGGCTACTCCACGAAGCGATCGATGTCGGTCACGGCCAGCGGCTTCGACCAGCACGGCGAGCCCCTGGTGATCCGCGGTACCGAGTTCCTGGCCCGGGCGCTGCAGCACGAGACCGACCACCTCGACGGCCGCCTCTACATCGATACCCTGACCGGCGACGTCCGCCGCCAGGCCCTGCGCGAACTGCGCCGGGTCGTCCCCCGCCGATGACCGAGCCGCCCGCGCCCCCACCCACCGACACCCGGCGGTTCGCGGCCGCGTCGCTGGCGGCCGGCGACGCGACCGGCTGGTTCGAGGAGCTCTATGCCTCGGCGCGGGACGGCGGCGCGGTCGTGCCGTGGGACGTGGCGGCGGCGAGCGTGCGCCTGCGGGAGTTCCCGCTGCCGCCGGGCGCGGGCCGGCGCGCCCTGGTCGTCGGCTGCGGTCCGGGCCGCGACGCGGAGCATCTCGCGGCTCTGGGGTATGCCGTGACCGCATTTGACATCGCAGCCACCGCGATCGAGCTGGCCCGCTCACGGCACCCGGAGTCACCGGTCGCCTATCAGGTGGCCGACCTGCTCGACCCGCCGGCGGCGTGGACCCGGGCCTTCGACCTGGTCCTGGAGAGCAACAACGTGCAGGCCCTGCCCGCCGGGATCCGCACCCGGGCGATCGCCGCCGTGGGAGAGTTCGTCGCACCGGGCGGAACCCTCCTGGTCCTGGCCGCCGCAGCCACCGACGTCCCCCCGCCAGCCGACGTCCCGGCGCCTGCTGACGTCCCCCGGCCGGCCGGCGTCCCGGCACCGGTCGATGTCCCCTTGCCCACCGATATCCCGGCGCTGATCGATGTCCTCCCGGCAACCGACGTCCCGGCGGTGACCGACCTTCCGGCTGTGCCGGATGTCGCGGCGGCGGTCGGCGTTCCGGCGGGGGCCGGTGTGCTGGGGGAGGGCCCGCCGTGGCCACTGACCCGGGCGGAGGTCGACGCCTTCGCCGGCCCCGGACTGCGCCCGATCTCGGTAGAGGAGATCACCGCACCCGGCACCCGGCTGGTCCGCCGCTGGCGAGCCGTCTTCACCCGCCGACCCTGACACGCCGAGCCTTCCAGCGCGCAAGTCCCGGTTTTCCAGTGCGCGTGGGCGGGTCCCGGTCTTCTATTGCGCGCGGCCCCGGCCGTCTATCGCGCGGGTCCCGGCCCACGGTCCCGCCGCCGCCCCATCAAGGCCGCAACAGCACCCGAACGGCCGTCGTGGGCGCCCGGGTCCCCGGCTGGTCCGCAGAGGTGCTTCCGCGGCCCGGAGTGACCCCTCACGGCCAGTTCGTCCCCGCCGGCTGGGTTCCAGGTGTGCCTCGAGGCAATGGGACACACCTCTGGTCCCCGGCTGGTCCGCAGGTGGGCCCCGGCTGGTCCGCAGAGGTGCTTCCGCGGCCCGGAGTGACCCCTCACGGCCAGCTCGTCCCCGCCGGCTGGGTCCCAGGTGTGCCTCAAGCCAACGGACACACCTCTGGGAACCAGCCACGGTCGGTGGGGCGCGTGGTGGCCGCCGTTGCTTGCGGTTGTTGTGCGCGGCCCGGGCGGAGGGCTGGCTGTCAGGTGTGTCTCGAGCAGGTGGATGCACCTCTGGGAGCCAGCCGGGGGGCGGGCGGCGTGCCGCGGTCCGGTCCGGCGGGGGCCGGGCGCGGCGGGTCGCCGTGTCCGGCGCGCGGGCTGGTGCTCACGGTTGTCTCGGAAGTGCGGAGGCAGCCGTGAACACCAGCCGGTGCTGATCCGCGCGGACAACGGTGCGCCGGGCGTGTGCCCGGCGCACCGTGCCTCAGGTAGGGCCGGCTGTCACTGTGCGGAGGTGGGGCCGGCTGTCAGTGAGCGGCGAAGAACAGGAACATGTTGGTCGGGATCGGGCCGACCACGTTCTTGTTCTTGGCCTTGATCAGGCCGGACAGGTAGGTCCAGCTCTGGTGCTTCTGGATCGCCTTGTAGGTGGTGGCGTTCGTGACACCGACCACCTGCACGTCCCACCACTCCGCCTTGCCCTTGTTCTTGGTGGTGATGAAGTGGTCGTGCCCCGGCGTGGTGAAGTTCTCCAGGGCCGGCTTCAGCTTCTCCGGAGTGGTCTTGTAGATCGGGGCGAGCGCCTCCGCCAGGCGCGTCATGTCCAGGTTCATCGGGTGGTCGACGCAGGTCAGCTTGTCCGGGCAGTCCAGGCCCTTGGCGGTGAAGCCGAGCGGCACCGTGATGAAGAGCGGGTCGAAGTTCTTGGCCGGCGCCACCGTGGCCTTCTCGCCGACCTCGCAGCCGGTGGTCGACGCCGCGGTCACGTGCGAGTCGCAGTAGAAGCCGTGGTTGTAGGTGAAGCTGGACCCATGACCGGCGTGGTTGCCCATGGTCATGCCGAATTCGTTCGGGCCGCGTCCACCGGTCGCGGTGGTGGCCTCGCCCTTCGGGTCGCTGCTGGAGGCGGCGTGCGCGATGGCGCCACCTCCGGCGGAGAGGGCGATCGCCGCGGCCATCAGCGGAATGGCTCGGGCGGTGTTGCGGCGGATGAGATCGAGCATGTCGGCGTCCCCTTTGACGCTCGCGGGCGCGCCTTCGGACGGCGGCCCTGTTCGAGGAGTTCGGGGCCGCGCGGAAGCCGGATTGCCGCAGAAGCCACCTATCACTCGTAAGGGGTAAACCTAGTCATAAACCGCACCGGCTGGCGCGGAACGCGCTACCGGGCCGGGGAGCCCTCCACCTTCTCGGCCACCCAGGACCGCAGGAACTCGCTGTCGGTACGGTTCACCCCGCGCGCCAGCCAGGTGAGGCCGGCACCCAGCAGCGCGACCGCCGCACCGGCACCGACGACCACCGGACCGATCAACGCCTCCCGGAACGACCCGTGCACCAGCGGCACGACAGTGTCGACGACACCGAGCACCGCGATCAGCGAGCCGGCGACGGCCCCGGCCCAGAGCAGCGCCCGGCCCGGTTGACTGCCACCCGGGGTGCAGCGGATCTCGCAGCCGGCCGGGACCGCGACGATCTCCCCCCGCAGCGACGGCTGGCGCAGATGGCGCGAGAACCGCACCCGCAGCAGCATCAGCCGGAATCCGTCCTCGCCGACGTGGCCGTACACCACCCGGTCGTCGGGGACCATCATCGGCGCCCGCCGCCATGCCTGTGTCCCGCTCACCACCGCCGCGTCCAGCCGCCGCCGGGCCTCCTGCGCCGGCACCGCCGAGACCAGGACGAACTCCTGGTCCCGCCGTCCGCGCGCCACACCGCCGATCCACCGCCCGATCCCCATCCCGTGAGTGTCGGCCCGCCGCACAAGGGCGCAGACACGCCGACGCCCGGCGCGTGGGCCGGGCGTCGACGGGGGAACCGGGGGGACGGTCGTGGCGGTGGGAGTGGTGCGCCGAGGTCGGGCCGGCCGCACGCCTGGGCCCGACCTCAGCGGCCTGTGCTACCCGAAGATCGAGCTGACCCATTCCGGGTGGTCGATGAACGGGTTCCGGTTGTGCTGGTACGTGCTGTAGATGACCTGGTTGCGGTTCTTCTCGAACGCGTCCGGCGGGTCGGCGGCGTTCCACTGCAGCAGGACCGAGAGCTTGCCGATGTACGGGTTGGAGCCGTTGGAGACCGAGTTGTTGACCTCCAGGTCGGCGAAGCCGTCGTCCCCCGAGTAGCGGACGGCCATGTAGAAGATCATGCGGGCCACGTCGCCCTTGACCGCGGCGCGCGGCTCGAACGAGTCCGAGTCGGTGTAGTTGCCGGCCGCGCCGGAGACCGCCGAGCCGCCGGTGTCGAAGTCCTTGTTGTCACGGATCGAGTTGACCGTGACGTCCTCCGGGCGCAGGTGGTGCAGGTCGGTGCCGGGGCCGGTGACGGTGCCGAAGTCACCGTGCGACTTGGCGTAGACGTGCTCGCGGTTCCAGTCGCCGACGTCGCCGCCGTTGAGGGTCTTGGACCGGCTGGTGCCCGAGTAGAGCAGGATCACGTTCGACGAGTTCGACGGGTCCTGGTCGGTGACCTTCAGGGCGTTCCACACCCCGTCGTACGAGAGCTTGGTGACGCCGGTGGAGATGATCGTGTGCAGTGCGGACTTCAGCGCGGCGCCGGACTTGCCGGAGGCGGCCGCGTAGTACGCGTCGGTGCTGCTGGACGCGGTCGGCGTGGCGGTGGCCGTGGTGGTCGTGGTCGGGCTGGTGGTCGACGTCGCGCCCAGGGTCATCGCGGTCGGCGACTTCAGGCCGGCGTGCGAGAAGTACGCCTCCAGCGAGCCGCTGACGGTCAGCGCCTTGCCGATCAGCGACGGGTTGCTGAGCAGCCCGAACGAGGACCGGTACGAGCTGGTGATCTGGACGTACAGCATCTTGGTGGTGCTGGTCTCGGTCTTGCTGTCGGCGATCGCCAGGGCGGTGTCGCCGGTGAAGTTGCTGAACTTCACGGTGCTGGTCGCGGTCGGCTCGCCGACGATGTAGCCGAGCACCGTGCCGGAGCCGCTCTGGCCGGCGATCGCCTGGGCGACAGTCAGCGAGGCGGCAGCCGTGGCGGGCGTCGAGGCCAGCGTGAAGAGCAGGGCCAGCAACGCGAGGAACGTGGGGACGGTCACCGCCAGAATGCGGCGATGCTGTTTCGGGACGGGCATGGGGGTGCTCCGTTTCGCCAGGCTGTATAGACAGCTTTGAGTGTGGGTGACCGGCGGCGATCGCCGTACATACCACATGGGTCATATCTGCCCGCCCGTTCTGGACGTGTGGATTTAACCTCAATGGTGCGTACCCGAAAGATGTTTCAGCCTGTCGGGTTCACCCAGGGTGCGACGCGCTCTCAGGGACGGTCGTTACCCTGCGTCCCGGGGAGGCTTCGTGACGATCGAACATGTGGCGCGGCGGGTCTGGGACGAGACGCCCGCCGAGGAGCTCGGCGTGGCGCCGGCGGCGGTGCGGACCATGCTCGCGATGGCGGCCGCGCGCGGTGCGGCCGCGCAACTGGTGGTGCTGCGGCACGGCGACGTGTTGATCGACAGGTCCTTCGGCGCGCCGCCGGACGTGCCGTTCCTGCTCTTCTCGGCCGGCAAACCATTGATCGCCGTGCTCGTCCATCAGCTCGCTGAGCAGGGGTTGCTGCGCCTCGACGCGCCGCTGTCCGCTTACTGGCCCGGCTTCGAGGCAAACCACAAACAAGACATCACCGTACGACAGGTGCTGCAGCATCGGTCCGGTCTCCCGTACGTGAAAAGTCTGTACCGCGACGCCCTGCTCGCGCCGGACTGGCACCGATCGGTCCGCGCCCTGGCCGCCGCCCGCCCGCACCACGCGCCCGGACGGCTGCCCGCCTACCACACGCTGAGCTACGGTTTCCTGCTCGGCGAGCTCATCCAGCGGGTCACCGGGCGTTCACTGCGCGATGTCCTGCACGAGGGGATCCGGCAACCGCTCGGCCTGCGCGACACCCACCTGAACGCGCCGCCCCGGCGGATCCCGATGCGCGGCGCCCCGTCCGGCGGCCCGCGGGCGCTGCAGTGGGCGGCGAACCGCCGGGTCACCCGGGACGCGGTGATCCCGGCGGCCACCATCTCCAGCACCGCCCGGGACCTGGCCGTCTTCTACCAGTCCCTGCTGGACTCCCGGCTGCTCGCGGCGGACGCGGTGGCCGAGGCCTGCGCGCCGTCGACCAGCGGCGAGAAGGACCTGATCCTCGGCAACCGGATCCGGTGGTCGGCCGGTTTCCAGCTGGGCGGGCACGAGAACGATCCGCTGCGACCCCGGCCGATGGGCAGACGCAGCAGCCGGCGGGCGTTCGGCCACAACGGCTCCAACGCCTGCCTGGGCTGGGCCGACCCGTCGCGCGGGCTGGTGATGGTCTACCTGACGAACCGCCTCGAGGGCAGTCCGGAGGGGTCGCCGTACCAGTGCGAGCTGAGCGACACCCTGCTGGCGGGGGTGCGGGAGTGATTTTGTTGCGGTGGCGTGCCCCTTGCTCGCCGGGGCGCGGCGGTAGAGTCGCGGCGCATGGAGCTGGATCATCTGGCGCATCTGCGGCGGGAACTGGCCGCTTTCCACGACTGCCTGAGCGATGACCTGACGGCGCCGGTCGTGCACTGCGGGGAGTGGACCCTGCGCGACCTGGCCGACCACCTGGGCAACGGGAACCTGTGGGCGGCCACCGCGGTCACGGAGCGGCACGGGCGGTTCCCGCGGCCACCCGCGCCGGCCGACATCGGCCCGTGGTTCGCCGGCACCGCGCAGACGTTGACGTCCGCGCTGGCGGTGGACCCGGCGACCGAGGCGTGGACGTTCGCGCCGCCGCACACCGTCGGGTTCTGGCGACGGCGGCGCTGCCTGGAGACGCTGGTGCACCGGTGGGACGCGGAGCACGCGCTGGGCGGGGCGGGCGCGCTGGACCCGGCGTTGTGCGCGGACGGGATCGACGAGGTCTTCGACACCTTCGCGCCGCGGCAGGTGCGGATGGGCCGGATGCCCGTACCGAAGAAGTCGGTTTTGTTCGTGGCGACCGACCTGGACCGATCGTGGACCGCGGGCCCGGACCGCCCGGTGGCGACACTGGAGGGTTCGGCGGCGGACCTGTTCCTGGCCCTGTGGAACCGGCTGCCGTGGTCCGCGCTCAGCGGTGACCCCGAGGCCGCGCGGGCGGCGCTGCCGGGCCCGCTCGTCCCCTAGGCACCGGCGGAATAATCGGCAGACGGGTGCGGCCGGCGTCACGATAATGGGCCGGTGATCACTAAATTCAGTCCGGACACGGTGCATGAGACGGCTGGGTACAGCCATGTGACGATCTCGGAGGCGGGCCGGCTGGCGCATCTGGCCGGGCAGTGTCCGCTCGACCTGGGCGGCCAGGTGGTCGGGGAGACCGGTGACTTCGCCGGGCAGACCGCGCAGGTGATCGCCAACTGTCTCGCGGTGCTGGCGGCGGCCGGGGCGGCGCCCGCGGACGTGGTGCGCTCGGTGATCTATGTGGTCAGCCCGGACAGCACGGTGCTCGCGGCGGTGTGGGATCAGCTCAACGCGTCGCCGCTGGCGCCGGCGTTCGGCACCGCGAGCACGCTGGTGGGCGTGGCCTCGCTCGGCTATCGGGGCCAGCTCGTCGAGGTCGACCTGACCGCAGCCCTGCGGGACGAGCCGACGGCTGACCGGGACTGACGGTGGCGGTCACCGAGATGCGGCTGGCGGCGTACGCGATCTGCCTCGAAGAGGACCGCGTGCTGCTCGTCCGGTGTCCGCCGGTGATCGGGCCGGCGCTGTGGACGCTGCCCGGCGGGCGGGTCGAGCACGGCGAGGACCCGGTGGACGCGGTGATCCGGGAGGTCGCCGAGGAGACCGGCTGCGACGGTGTGGTGGAGCGGCTGCTCGGCGTCGACTCCCGGGTGATCCCGTCCGCCGAGCGGCTGAATCGTGGTCCTGACCTGCACAATGTCGGCGTCTTCTATCAGGTTCGGCTCACCGGGGGCTCGCTCCGGCCGGAGCCCGGCGGCGCGACGATCGGGCCGGCCTGGGTCCGGGTCGGTGACGTCGCGGGCGAGGTCCGCTCGTCACTGGTCGATATCGGGCTGGCGCTCGCGGCGCAGCGGCCGGCCACCGGTCATGTGTCCCCGGTCGAGATAGCCGGCCTGCTGCGCCACTGACCGTTCCGGGCGGCCGGCACACCGGTCACCGAGGGAGCGCTTGCTGCCTAGACCGCCACGAGGCCGGCGGAACCGTTGGCGATGTCCACTCGGAAGGACAGGCCGGTCGCCCTGGTCAACCGGGCCAACGTCGCCAGTCCCGGTGCCTCCTCGCCCTTTTCGAGACGGGCGATCGCCGGCTGCTTCAGCCCGGTGACCTCGGCGAGTTTGCGCTGGGAGAGGTCGTGTCCGGCTCGGTACCTCACCACGGCCACCGCAACCTCGCGGGCGAACGCCGTCCGATCCCATTCATCCTGGAACTCGGGATCGGCCTCGCGCCGGTCCTCGATCACTTCTTCGACGGCTTTGAGGTCGGACAGCTTCACGTCAATCCTCCTGCAGTTCGTCCAGCCGTTTTTCCGCCGCCCTGACGGCCCGCCGGAAACCCCGCCGGTCGCTCGCTGCTTCCGGGGCGATCGCGGCGATGACGAAGACCTCGCCCACTCGCCGATACAGCCCCCGCCACGGACTGTTTCCCGCGCGCGGGCGAAGTTCACGGAGCTTTGCCGCCTCGTTGACGTTGCTGGAGTGAGGGAACGGCAATCCAGCGCCAAGGGCGGCAAGCTTCTCGGCCGCGTGGAGCATCGCACCAGCCTCGGTGCCGGGAAGTTTTGCCAGTTCTGCCTCAGCCTCCGGATGTAGGGCAACCTTCCAGGTCATGGTCGGACGATAACGATTCTGTTATCGCTCGACGATACCTCGTCCGGGTTCGTCCTTGCCACTGACCCTGGTCGGGTACCCGCCCGGTCAGGGCGGGGGGAGCAGGGCGGGGAGGTCGGCTATGGAGTTGATGGTGTGGGTGGGGCGGGGGAGGGCTTCGGTGGCCTGCTGGTCGAGGTATTTGCCGGTGCGGACCTGGACCGATGTGGCTCCGGCGGTGATGGCCATCGGGATGTCGGTGGTGCCGTCGTCGCCGACCACCCACAGCAGGTCGGCCGGGGCGGACTGGGCGGCCAGGCGCAGGAAGTCCTGGCTCGGCTTACCCAGGACCCGGGCCGGTTTGCCGGCCGCGAACTCGATGGCGGCGACGATCGCGCCGGTGTCGACGTGGTCGCCGTCGGCGGCGCGGAAATAGCGGCCGCGCTGCAGGGCCAGCAGCTCGGCGCCGGCGCGGACCGCGCGGAAGGCCGCGTCGAGTGCCGGGTAGCTGAGCGTCTCGCGGCAGTCGCCGACGACGACGTGGGTCGGCGGGCCGGCGTCCGGGCTGCGGTGGGCGGCCAACTCGTCCCGGACCGCGCGGTCGGCCAGGACCAGGACGCGGCTGCCCGGCGTGGCGGCGAGGATCTCCCGGGCCGCGATCACCGGGGTGAAGATCTCGCCGAGGGCGACCGGGATGCCCAGGCGGCGGATCCGGTCGACCAGGGTGGCCTCGGACTGCGAATCCGTGTTGGTGAAGATGCGGACGGTGTGGCCGGCTCGGCGCAACTCCACCACGGCGCGGGCTGCGCCCGGCACCGGCTGGCCGCGTTCGATGAGGGTGCCGTCCAGATCGAGCAGTACCACGCGCGGTTCCATGAGCTCCCGTCCGCCGGTGAACCGGGGCAGCCTATCGCGGAGGTCGTCGATATCGTTCACATCGCGGCCGGGCGTGTGGTTCCGGAACGTGGCGGGGCCATCCGGAAAAACGTCGGGGTCGCTCGAGGAGTGTGCCGCGGACGTCGGCGAGGAGTTCACCGCCGGGCAGCGTGCGGCCGTGGAGCAGCGGCACGCGACGGTGCCCGGCAGTCACCGCTGAGCCGGGAAACCCGGTCGAGGAATTGCGGGTAGGGGGATAGGTTTGCCGACTGTGCATGCCGAGATGATTTCTGTGCCGGGTGGGCGGACGACGCTGTCGGATCGTCGTACGCAAAGGTCGTGGGATGTCGAATTTGATTCTTATCTGCTCGGGGCGGTGCCGGTCACGCAGGCGGAATACGCCGAGGTGACCGGGGAACGGCCGGGCAGTGTGCCGGGTGAACGGCTGCCGGTGGAGAGTGTTTCCTGGTGGGACGTGGTGCGGTATTGCAATGCGCGGTCGGAACGGGAAGGTCTGCGCCCGGCCTATCAGGGTGGGGAATGGGACCCGGACGCCGACGGATATCGGCTGCCGACCGAAGCGGAATGGGAGAACGCGTGCCGGGCCGGCACCAGCGGGCCGCGGTACGGGGAACTCGACGAGATCGCCTGGTACCGGGGTAATTCCGGTGAGCGGCCGCACGAGGTGGGCACCCGGGCGCCGAACGCGTGGGGTTTTCACGACATGCTCGGCAACGTGTGGGACTGGTGCTGGGACGTCTACGACGCCGAGGTGTACGGCGAGTACCGGGTGCTGCGCGGTGGCGGATGGTTCGACGAGCAGTGGAGTTGCCGGGCCTCGGTGCGCCGCCGCAGCCACCCCGACCTGAAGATCGAGGACGTCGGGTTCCGGGTGGCCAGAAACGGACGTCCGTGAGGAGAGCGGTGTGGATCAACGGGGTGTCCGGGTCGGGCAAGAGCGCGCTCGCCGCGGTCCTGGCCGGGCGGGGCCTGACCGCGATCGACGCGGACGAGGACCCGGCGCTGGCCGGCTGGGTCGACGAGGACGGCCGGCCGGTCGCCGAGTCGCAGACCGACGCCGGCTGGCTGCGCAGGCACCGCTGGGTGTGGCACCCGGAGCGGCTGGACGAGCTGATCGGCGCGCCCGGGAGCGCGGACGCCGGCACGGTCTACGTGTGCGGGAACGCCGCCAACGACGCCGAGCTGTGGGACCGGTTCGCGCGGGTCGTGCTGCTGGTCGTCGACGAGCCGACGATGCTGGCCCGGCTGGACGACCCGGCGCGGGACAACGACTTCGGCCGGTCGCCCGACGAGCGGGCCCTGTGCGTGGAGTGGCTGCCGAGTTTTCAGCGCGAGCGGCTGGCCCTCGGCGCGATCCTGATCGACGCGACTCAGCCGCTCGAGCAGGTGGCGGATGCCGTGATCACAGCGGGAACAACCACCCCAGCGCCCTGAGCGACTTCTCCACATACTTGATCCGCCCGGCCTCCAGCCCGTAGGCCAGATCCTCCAGGACACCGCACCGGGCGTAGAACACCGCCCGGTCCCGCAATGACGGATCACCCGGCAGCGCGGCCGGCCCGAGATCGCGGAACAGCCGGCCGAGGTCGCAGGCCGGGTCGACCAGCGCCGCGTCACTCCAGTCGATCACGCCGGTGACCTCACCGGCCGCGTCGACGAGCACGTGCTCGATGCCCAGGTCGTTGTGCGAGAAGACGAGGGTGTCACCGTCGGGCGGCGGGGCGGTGTCCAGGAACGCCTCGACCCGGCCGCGGAACGGCGCCGGGAGGTCCCCGGCCACCGCCGGGTAGGTGGCCACCGCCTCGCGCAGCCATTCGGCCAGGGGCAGGTCGTCGACCTCGACCAGGCCTTCCACCCGCGCGGCCGGGACCGCGTGCAGGGCGGCGAGCAGGCCGGTGAGCGCGGCCGGGTGCACCGGCACGGCCAGGTCGAGCAGCGGGGTGCCGGCCAGTTTGCGGTAGGCGAGACATCCCTGCTCGGCCAGGACGAACACCGGCGTGGGCACCGGCACCGGGGAGACCTCGGCGACCAGGGTGAGCAGGCGCGCCTCCCGGTCGGTCTGCTCGGGATCGGGTGCCTTGCTCATCCGTACGATGAGATCGTTGTTGATCTCGTAGGCGAAGTGGTCGACGCCTTCGCCGACGAGGACCACCGACTCCACCCCGAGGCCGGGCTGGCCGGCGGCCACGGCACTGCGCACGTCCACCGGCTCAGGTTACGGCCCGCCGGTCAGGTAGCGGGTCAGCATCGTGATCATCTCCTGCTCGAGCGAGGCCTGGTCGACCTCCGCCGCGCTCAGCCAGTGCACACCCATCTCGACCGTGGTGATCAGCAGGTGGGCCGCGGTGGTGGTGTTCGCGACGTCGACCTCCGGATAGCGGTCGAGCAGGTCACGGATCTCGACGACCCGGTCCTGGTACTGCTCGGTGATCTTGGTGAGCACGTCCGGCCAGCGCAGCGCCTGCTCCATCAGCACGTGCAGCAGCTGCGGGTCGTCCTGGTGCGCCTCGATCGAGGCCTGGACGATGGCCCGCAACTCGTCGGCGAGCGACGCGGCGGGCTCCGGCGAAGCGGGCTTGCCACGGTCCATGTGCCGGGCGAACAGCTCGACCAGGATGGCGTCCTTGCTCGGGTAGTACTGGTACAGCGACCCGATCGACACCCCGGCCCGTTCCGCGATCCGGTTGGTGGTGCCGGCGGCGTAGCCGTGCTCGGCGAAAACGTGAGCAGCCGCGGCCAGGATCCGCTGCCGGGTCAGCTCGGCGCGCACCTGGCGGGGCGTTCGCCGTGGTTGCAGGTTCGTGTCGTCGGGTGTCACGGCGGGTTCCTCACCGGGGTAAAAGCGAGTAGCGGACGATGCGAGCAATTGCTCATAATTACGGCTCGACCTGCGGAAACACTTGAGGTGAGAGCTGTGCCGACCCTACTCGACCGACTCGTGCGCCGCGCCCCGGTGCAGCGCGTCACGCCGGTGACCCCCTGGATGGTGGAGGTCCGGATCGCCGGCCCGGCCCTGCGCGACCTGCCCTGGACGCCGGGTCAGCACCTGACCGTGCTGCCCGGTTCGCCGCACGGGGTGCTCGGCGCGCTGCGCACCGGCTGGCGCAGTTACACGATCTGGGACCTGCACCCGGACGGGGTCCTTGACCTGCGGATCGTCACGCACGGCCACGACGGGCCGGGGACTCGATGGGCGCGGTCGGTCCAGGTGGGCGACGAGGTCGCGGTCACCCCGCCGGAAGGACGCCTCACGGTACGACCGGAAGCGCCGTATCACCTGCTCGTCGGTGAGGAGACCGGCGCCGTGGCGATGGGGGCGATCGCCCGCGCGGTCCCGCCCGGCGCACCGGTGCACGGGGTGATCGAGGTGGACACCCCGGACGACCGGCCGGCGATGCCGCGCGGCGACGAGCTGCAGTGGGCGTACCGCAACGGCGCGAGCGCGGCGTCGTCCCCGGCCCTGCTGGGCGCGCTCAAGACGCTGGTGCTGCCGGACGAGCCCGGTGTCGCCTACGTGGCGGGCGAGGCCCGGACGTGTCAGAAGGTCCGCGCGCACCTGCTGCACGACCGGGGCTGGCCGCGCGCCAACATCCGCCTGCACGCGTACTGGACGGCGAAAATGTCCTGAAAGAATTCTCCGGTGGCGCTGTCGGATCGGGGTGACGGCGTTCGTAGCAGGGGTGAGCGGCGCCCACCCGGGCCGGCCGGACCAGAGGAGATGTTCAGCGATGCAGTACCTGTTCTCGGTGATCCACGACAGTGAGGCCCTGGCCACCGACGAGGAGATGGCGGCCATCGACGTGTTCAACGACCGGCTGCAGGCCGACGGGCACTGGGTGTTCGCCGGCGGGCTGGGCTTCCCGTACTCGGCCACCGTGATCGACAACCGGGGCGGCGACGCGCTGGTCACCGACGGGCCGTTCGTGGAGTCGAAGGAATACCTGGCCGGCTTCTGGATCATCGAGGCGGCCGACCTGGACGTGGCGCTCCGGCTCGCCACCGAGGCGTCGCAGCACTGCAACCGCAAGGTCGAGGTCCGGCCGTTCCTGTGAGCGACACCGACGTTCCCGCGGCGATCACCGCGGCGCACCGGTCCGAGTGGGCCCGGGTGGTCGCCGCGCTGGCCCGGCGCTTCGGTGACCTCGACATCGCCGAGGAGGCGGCCGCCGAGGCCTGGGCGGCAGCCGTCGAGAGGTGGCCGGCCGACGGGGTGCCGCCGAACCCGGGCGCCTGGCTGACCACCACCGCCACCCGCAAGGCCATCGACCGGATCCGCCGCGAGAACAAGCGCGACGGCAAACACCGGGAGGCCCTGATCCTGTACGACGACGGAGCGCCCGAGCCGACCGGCCCGATCGACGACGAACGGCTCCGGCTGATCTTCACCTGCTGTCACCCGGCGCTGGCCCCGCAGACCCGGGTGGCGCTGACCCTGCGCCTGGTCGGCGGGCTGACCGTGGCCGAGATCGCCCGTGCCTTCCTGGTGCAGGAGTCCACGATGGGCCAGCGGATCACCCGGGCCAAAGCCAAGATCGCCCAGGCGCGGATCCCGTACCGGGTGCCGTCCGCCGAGGACCTGCCGGCCCGGGTCGCCGGGGTGCTCGCCGTGCTGTTCCTGGTCTACAACGAGGGGTACCTGGCGACCGGCCCGGACACCGACCCGGTCCGGCGTGACCTGACCGGCGAGGCGATCCGGCTCACCCGGCTGATCCGCGCGCTGCTGCCCGGCGACGGCGAGGTGGCCGGGCTGCTGGCGCTGATGCTGCTCACCGAGTCCCGGCACGCCGCCCGGGTGTCGGCCACCGGCGAGCTGGTCACCCTGGACGAGCAGGACCGGGGCAGCTGGGACACCGGCCTGATCGCCGAGGGCCACCGGCTGGTCCGCGAGCGGCTGGCCGCCCGGGTGGCGCCGGGCCGCTACCAGATCCTCGCCGCGATCAACGCGGTGCACACCTCGGCCCGCGACATCCGCGACACCGACTGGTCACAGATCGTCGCGCTCTACGACCAGCTCGTCCACGTCGACCCGTCGCCGGTCGTGGTGCTGAACCGGGCCATCGCGGTCGCCGAGTTGGACGGTCCGGACGTGGCACTGGCCGCTGCCGACCGGCTCGACGGCGCCCTGGCCGGGTACCACGCCTACCACGCGACCCGCGCCGACCTGCTGCGCCGGCTGGGCCGCGGACCGGAGGCGCGGGCGGCCTACGACCGGGCGATCGCGCTGGCCGGCAACACCGCGGAGATCGCGTACCTGAGCCGCCGGCGCGACCAGTTGGGACGGTAGCGCGAACTTTCCGCCGGGGGCGTGCAACCGATCCGGCCGCCGATCCGTCACGCTCGGTGCCGATATTCCCGGGTTCGTGCCACACCCCGGGAGAACCCGGGCTCTCGCGTCCGTCATGGACCAGCCTCGTCGCGGAGATGATCACGACGAGGGGGAGATGGCGATGATGACGCAGCGACATCGCGGGACGGGCGCCGGCGAGGACACGCCGCGGCTGTCCGTGGTCGTACCGGTGTTCAACGAACAGGAGGTGCTGCCGCTGTTCGCGGCCAGGCTGCGGCCGGTGCTGGACCGTCTCGGGATGTCGTACGAGGTGCTGACCGTCGACGACGGCAGCCGCGACGCGACAGCGGCCGTGCTCGAGGCGATGCGCGGGTCGTGGCCGCAGCTGCGGGTGGTCCGGCTGCGCCGCAACAGCGGGCACCAGAACGCGCTCACCGCGGGCCTGCACCGCTCCCGCGGGCAGTACGTGGTGAGCATCGACGTGGACCTGCAGGACCCGCCGGAGGTGATCGCCGAGATGCTGCGGCTCGCCGAGGCGGAGAACCTGGACGTGGTGCACGGCGTCCGCTCCGACCGCAGCTCGGACAGCGCGTTCAAACGCGGTACGGCCGGGCTGTACTACCGGATGATCCGGCGCGTGGTCGGCGCCGCGGTGCCGCCCAACGCCGGTGACTTCCGGCTGCTCAGCCGGACCGCGGTGAACGGGCTCGTCGACCTGCCCGAGCACCTGCCGGTCTACCGGCTGCTGGTGCCGTGGCTGGGGCTGCCCAGCGGCGAGGTGGCCTACGTCCGGGAGAAACGCGCGGCCGGCCGGTCGAAGTACCCGCTGGCCAAGATGATCCGGCTGGCGCTGGACAGCGTCACCGGCTTCTCGGCCGCGCCGCTGCGGGTCGCCACCTGGCTGGGCTGCGCCGGGATCGCCCTGTGCGCGGTGCTGGCGCTGGGCGGGACGGCCGCCTACGTGTGGGGTGACGTGGTGCCCGGCTGGACCTCGATCGTGCTGGCGGTGGTGTTCCTCGGCGCGCTGCAACTGCTCTGCCTGGGTCTGCTCGGCGAGTACGTGGCGCGGATCTTCACCACGTTGCAGGGCCGGCCGGCGTACGTGGTCGCGTCGGACTCCGGGTCGGCCGCCGCGCCGGTCCGCGAGTACGCGACGTCCGGGCGATAGGGGAGGGCAGCATGCCGACTCTGCTGGCTCCCGAGAAGTCTGCTGTCGTCGTACCGGAAAGTCTGCTCCTGCCGCGCCGCGGCCCGTGGCGGACCGCCTGCCTGGCGGCGCTCGCGGTCTGGTCGGTGATGACCGTCATGCATGTCGCGGTGAGCGTGCTCGCCTGGCTGCCCCGCAGGGACGGTCAGGTCCCGGACCTGTGGTCGGTCCTGCTCGGCTGGAACAGCTGGGACGCCGGGCACTACCTGACGATCGCCGAGCACGGCTACCACCTGGGCCCCGGCTACCCGGCGTTCTTCCCGCTCTACCCGCTGCTGATCCACGTCGTGGACGCGGTGCTGCCCGGACCGGGACTGATCGCGGCGCTGGTGGTGGCGAACCTCGCCGCGTTCGGTGCCCTCGCGGTGCTGTACCGGCTCGCCGACCACGAGTTCGGCCCGCGGGTGGCGCAGCGGGCCACCTGGTACCTGGCGGTGTTCCCGACCGGCTTCTTCCTGTTCATCGGCTACAACGAATCACTGTTCCTGCTGCTCGCCGTCGGTGCGCTCTACGCCGGGCGGCGCGGGCACTGGTGGCTGGCCGGCCTGCTCGGCGGGTTGTCGTCGGCGACCCGGCTGTTCGGGGTGCTGCTGGTGCTGCCGCTCGCGGTCGAATACCTGCGGCAGCTCGGCTGGCGGCCGCGCCGGATCCGCCCGGACGTGCTGGCCCTGGCGCTGGTGCCGGTGGGCGTGATCGCCTACAGCGTGTTCTGCCTGATCGACCTGGGCAGCCCCCTGGCGTTCAGCATCGCCCAGGACCAATGGGGACGGCGCTACACCATTCCCGGCGGGGCGTGGGTGTCCTCGATCGATCAGATGGGCGGGCACGGCCCGCTGCACCCGTCGACGCTGGCCGCGATCCTGGACGCCGGCACGGTGCTGGTCGCGGTGGTGCTGCTGGTGTGCGGCGTGCGCGGCCGGTTCCGGTTCCGCCGCGACCAGGTCTACCTCGTGGTGCAGGGCGCGCTCACCCTGCTGATGCTGATGTCGACCGAGGTGGCCGGCCGGTCCATGCAGTCGTCGGCGCGGTACGCCATGGAGGCGGTGGCGATCTTCTTCGTGCTGGGCCGGATGGGCGCCAACCAGCTCGTCGACCGCGCCGTCCTGATCGTCGGGGTGTCGTTGCACGCGGTGTTCCTGGTGGTCTTCATGGCGAGCACGTTCCTGGTCGCCTGACCGCTTCCGTCCGACCTATCCGCGATATGTGACTCTCAGCAAATGCCGTCATACGGCAAGTTACGCTCCCTGGCGAGATGGCCCGTCAGCAGGCGAGATGCACGGGCGCAACCCCAACTTTCACCAACGGTTTCGCGGAACCGTGGGAGGACAACGCATGTCCAGAATTCTGCGCCGCACCCGCACGCGGCTGGTCCGGGCCGGACTGACGACCGGGGTGGTGGGCGCTGCCCTCCTGGTCGCGCCGCAGGCCGCGTTCGCCGCGCCGAGCATCGGCCCGGCGGTGGTCGCGCCGGGTGGCAACGCGTCGCTGATGGATCCACAGGTCACCTTCGCGGCGAGCCCGGCGGTACAGCTGGTGCCGGCGTCCGCCGCCACCTGCCCGGTCAAGTTCAGCGCGATCTCCGCGGCCGGCCCGTGGAACGCCACGAACGCGTCCCGGCCGAACGCCAACATGGTCGGGTTCACGGTGCCGGCGGTGAACGGTCCGACGGCGGGCACCAACGGCGCGGTGCGGCCGTACCTCGCCTGCGTCTACGAGGGCACCAACGTCGGCGTCAGCTCCCTGCAGGGCGGCACCTCGTTCTTCCTGGGCACGCCGGTGTCGGCCACCCCGTCCAGCGGGCCGGGCGGCGGTGGCGGTCAGGTGACCGTGTCCGCGGCGACACCGCTGTTCACCGGGCTGTCCGCGGTGAGCGCGATGTTCACCACCGGCGCCTGCACGACGTACCCGACCGCGAACACCCCGCAGAACATGGTCGGCACGGTCAGCAAACTGACCGCCGCCGGGCTGTCGCTGACCGTGCCGTCCGGTGTGGTCGCCGCCGGCGCGTCCCCGGCGCAGTACAGCATCTGCCTCTACGACGCCTCGACCTCGGCCGCGGCCGGGGCGCTGCTCTCCGTCGGGCAGTACACCGCCACCCTGGTCAGCGTCACCCCGAGCGGCGGCTCCTACCTCAACAGCGTGGGGATCACCGCCAGCTCCGGGAGCGCCTTCCTCTCCGGGGTCACCGCCCCGGCCGTGCTGCTCGTCGCGAACGGCGGCTGCCCGGGCACCTGGTCCACCACGGCGATCAACGGCACCCCGCCGGTGGTCGTCGCGGGTGCCGGGGTGCGCCGGCTGTCGAACACCCGGGCCGCGGTGACCGTGCCGCCGCTGCCGATCAGCAACGGTCAGCCGACGCCGTACCAGGTGTGCTTCTACGCCAACAACACCACCGGGGCGCTGCTCGGCAGCAGCGTCTACACCGCCGCGATCGTGGCCACGCCCAGCTCGGTGAGCCCGGCGGCGGGACCGGCCGCCGGCGGCAACACCATCACGGTGGTGGGCGCCGACTTCCCGACCGATCCGGGACGGATCACCGCCACGCTCGGCGGCGCGGCGCTGACCAACATCCAGTCGCTGAGTGACAAGGCGTTCACCGCGCTGGCGCCGCCGCACTCGGTGGAGAACAACGTCGCGCTGGTGGTGAGCACGCCGGCCGGGACGCGGGCGCTGGCCGGGGCGTACTCGTACCTGAACCCGATCCGGGTGAGCCCGAACACGGCGCCGAACACCACCCCGGCGGTCGACGTCTCGGTGCTGGGCACCGGGCTGATGGGCACCAACTTCGGCACCGGCGGGAACGCCGGGCGGGTGTTCCTGGTGGACGGGTCGTACAACGGGGCCGACGCCGGGGCCGGGGTGCGCGCGAACGGGCCGGTCGCCGAGTGTCTCAACGTCCTGGTGATCAGCGACGAGGAACTGGTCTGCACGCTGCAGCTGAACCGCCGGCTCAACGCGCAGGGCGGTGACTTCTTCAACCCGATGACCTACACCAACCTGCTGACCACGGACGTCTCCACCACGGCCGGCAGCCGGGTGATCATGTCGGCGGCCGGTAAGTTCAACGCCAACGACGCCGGTCAGCCGATCGTCCAGGCCGCCAACGCCAACATCCCGGTGAACAGCATCGTCACCGCGGTGCTCAGCCCCACCAAGGCGGTCATCTCGGCGCCGGCCACCGCCACCTCCGGCGCCGCGTTCACCGCGACGATCGGCAACAGCACCGCGGTCCGGACGTTCCCGAACGCGCTGATCACGACGGCCGGCAGTGTCACCGTGAGCCTGGCGTCCGGCGCCTTCACCCGGGCCGACGTGGGACGGCAGTTCTTCGCCACGCCGGGCGTGCCGAACGGCACCACGATCGTGTCGATGGCGCCGGGCGGTGCCACCGCCACGCTGTCCGCGCCGGCCACCCTCGGCACCGCCGGGTCGCTGACCAACGTCTCGTTCAGCGACACCGCCACCACGCTGACCGGGTCGTCGCTGCTCGCCACGGACGTCAACGCGGTGATCGGCGCGAACCAGCTGGGCATCCCGGCCGGCACCGTGCTGACCGCGGTCACCCCGGGCACCAGCGCCACGCTGTCGGCGGCCGCGACGGCCGTGGGCGCCGGCGTGACGCTTCCGGTCAACCGGCCGGTCGTCGCGTCGCTCTACGCGGCCGCGCCGGTCGTCGAGGGCGCGTACAACCTGGTGGTGGTCAGCAACGGAGCGCCGGACGCGATGGCCAACGATCCGGACTACTACCAGACCGACGTGACGAGCAGTTCGACGTTCACGGTGGCCTCGTTCTGAGCGGTCCGTTCCACCTGTGAAAGCACGCGGCCCGGCGCACTCGCGCCGGGCCGCGTCGCGTTCCGGCGACAACGGTGAACGGCGGACTGACCTGCATGCCGTGACCGATCGGGTGGCGGTCAGTTAGACGGACAGCTGAACCTGCGGGATGGACACCAACGATCTTCGTGGGCGTTTCTCGCGCACTGACGATCAACGGCACCCATGCTGTCGTCAATCGTCATCACAACGGAGTTGGGGAGACATCGGTGTCTGTGGGAACCACGCTCGATCGACTGGTGGACGAATTCGTCACGGCGATGTACCAGCACGGGCTGGACATTGATCGGCAGGTGGTGGAGGCGGAGATGCGGGAGCGGATCGAGGCGATCGCCGAGCGGCTCCGGCTCGACCCGCAGACGGTCCTGCGCGACCACGTCCGCGACGGCTGGGGCCGGCAGATGTCGGTCGCGGTGATCGAGCAGGTCCGGGGAGAGCGGCTGGTCGAGGCGGGCGGGCCGCCGCTGTTCGCTGGCTGACGTCGTCGCCGGCATTCTCGCGCCGCGCCGTTTCGTGCCGGCGTTCTCAGGTCACGCCGTTTTGTGCCGACGTGGCCAGTGATGGATACCACGGTTGAACCGGCGCGTTCGGGGCACGGGGCGCTGACGGATCCCGGCCGGCTCGCCGCCGTGACGGCGACCGGCCTGCTGGAGACCACCTCGCCGGCCTTGGACGAGCTCACCGCGCTGGCGGCCCGGCTGGTCGGCACCCGGGTGGCGCTGGTGAACCTGGTCGGCGCGGAATCGCAGATCTCGGTCAGTCACCACGGGGTGCCGGCGTCGCCGGGGGCGCGGCAGTTGCCGCTGACGCACTCGTACTGCCGGCACGTCGTGGAATCCGGGGAGCCGCTCGTGGTTCCCGACGCCCGGGAGCATCCGCTGCTGCGCGGCAACCCGGCGATCGCGGACTTCCGGGCCCTGGCCTACCTGGGGGTGCCGGTGCGGTCACCGGACGGTCTGGTGCTGGGCACGTTGTGCGCCTTCCACAGCGACGTCCGGACCTGGTCGGACGCCGACGTGGCGACGATGACCGGCCTCGCCGCGGTCGCCTCCGGCGAGGTGGCGACCCGCACCGCGCTGACCGGGCGGCAGCGCGGCGACAACCGGGAGATGCGGCAGGTCCTGGACAGCGCCCTGGACGCGTTCGTCGCCGCCGGCCCGGACGGTCTGGTGACCGGCTGGAACCGGGCGGCCGAGCAGCTGTTCGGCTGGACCGAGGCGGAGGTGCTCGGGCGGCCGGTCGGGGAGCTGCTGACCGCCGGCACGGGCCGGCCGGCGTTCACCACCTGGCTCGCCGCGGTGAGCGCCACCCGGTCGGCCGACCAGCGCGGCGAGTTCGAGGCGATGCACTGCCTGGGACCGCGCCGGTTCCCGGTCGAGGTGTCGGCGACCGCGCGGGAACCGGTCGTGCACATGTTCGTCCGGGACCTCTCCGGGGTCCGGCGCAGCGAGCAGCTCCGCAAACTCGAGTACGCGGTGGCCGGCGCGCTGGCCGCCGCCCAGAGCGCGGAACAGGCCGCCGAGGCCGTCGTCGCCCGGGTCGGCGAAGGGCTGCGCTGGCCGTACGTGGAGTTCTGGCACCTGGACACCACCGCCGACGAGCGCCTGGTCCGGCTCGCGGAGTGGTCCAGCGACACGGCGCGGACCGCGCCGATGCGGGCCGTGGTCGAGCTCGGCCGCGACGCCGGGGTGCTCGGCGAGGTGCGGGACTCCTCGGCGGCCCGCTGGATCACCGGCCTGCCCGGGGCGGATCCGCTGCGGGGCGCTGTCGCGGGGGCGGCCGGCCTGCGGACCGTGGTGGCCGTCCCGGTGCGCAACGGCACCGACGTGGTCGGCATCCTGGCCGCCTTCGACCGCCGCGACACCCCGCCGGACACCGAGCTGATGGCCGCCCTCGAGTCGATCGCCGCGCACATCGGCCAGTACGTCCACCGGCGCCGCGCGATCGACCTCGAACTCGAACTCAGCCGGGCCCAGCGGCACTTCGACCTGGTGGTCGGCAACCTCGACGACTTCCTCTGGACCGTACGGGTCACCACCGACGGCGCGGTCCGCATGATCTACGCCAGTCCCAACAACACCGGGATCTTCGGCGGGACCGCACCGGCCGGCGGCGACCTGGGCCTGGCGATGGCCGGCATGATGCACCCGGACGACCGGGCCGAGTTCCTCACCTTCCGCGACACCCTGGTCGCCGGGCAGCCGTCCCAGGTGGTGAGCCGGCTGATCGGCCGGGACGGGGTGACCCGCTGGGTGTGGACCCGGGGCTACCCGCGCAGCGACAACGGCCAGCTGCTCGTCGACGGCGTGTGCAGCGACGTCACCGAACGGCACCTGGACAACGTACGGCTGCGCCAGCAGGCCGAACTGCTCGACCTGGCGCCGACTGCGGTGATCGTCCGGGACCTCGAGCACCGGATCACCTACTGGAACCGCGGTGCCGAAGCGGTCTACGGCTGGAAGTCGGCCGCCGTGCTCGGCCGGTACACCCATCGCCTGCTCGACACCCGGTACCCGGTCTCCCGCACCATCGTCGACCAGACGCTCGCCGACACCGGCGGGTGGATCGGCGAGGTGGGCCACCTGCGCAGCGACGGCACCCGGATCGTGGTGCTCTCCCACCAGGGTGTGCAGCGCGACGACGACGGCCAGCCGATGGCCATCCTCGAGGTCAACGTCGACGTCACCGCGCGCCGGCACGCCGAACGCCGGCTCGCCGACAGCGAGAAGCGGCTGCGGACCCAGTTCTCCCTGGTCACCGTCGGACAGGCGGCGATCTCCCTGGAGGGCCGGTTCCAGGAGGTCAACCCGGCCCTGGCCGACATCCTCGGCCGGACCGTCACCGACCTCGAAGGCGTCACCCTCGACCAGGTCACCCACCCCGAGGACCGCGACGACAACCACCGGACCGCCGCCTACATGTTCACCGAGGACCAGCCCACCGGCCGCTACCTGCGCCTGCTGCACGCCGACGGCCGGGCCGTCGACGCCGAGGTCGGGATGTCGCTGGTCCGGGACAGCGACGGCCAGCCGGTCAGCTTCATCGCCGTGGTCCAGGACGTCACCGCCCGGCTGGCCGCCGAACGGGAACGCGACGCCGCCGCCCTGCAGCTCGCCGACCGCAACACCGAGCTGCAGCACATCAACGGCCGGCTCGCCGACGCCAACACCCTCAAGCTCGACCTGATGGGCATGATGTCCCACGAGATCGGCACACCGCTGAACACCATCGGCGGGTACGCCGACATGATGCTCGCCGACGCCGAGCAGCTCTCCCCGGCGCACCGCAAGGGCCTCGGCGTGATCGTCCGCTCCACCGAGCGCCTCAACCAGCTGCGCGCCGAGATCCTCACCATGTGCACGATCGACGGCGGTCACCTGCAGGCCAGCCCGGAACCGGTCCGGCTGGCCCCGGCCCTGCACGACACGGTCACCAGCCTGGAGATCGACGTGCCGGTGCACTGCCCGGACGACCTGCTGGCCCTGGTGCATCCGAGCCACCTGCAGCAGATCGTCACCAACTTCTGCACCAACGCCGGCAAGTACGCCGGTGGCGTCACCGCGATCACCGCCGAACGGCACGGCGACCGGGTCCGGATCGCGGTGCACGACGACGGGCCGGGCATCCCCGCGCTGCTGCGGCCGCACCTGTTCGAGCGGTTCACCCGCTCCACCGACAACAACCCGGCGGTGCAGGGCCACGGCCTCGGCCTCTACATCGTCAAGGGCCTGGCCGAGGCGAACAACGGTTCGGTCGCCCACCAGCCCGCCGAACCCACCGGCAGCATCTTCTCCCTCACCCTCCCCGCCGGCTGAACGCCCTCAACCCGAGGCGTTCCCCGACGTGCTCGGTGAACCAGGCGTCATAGTCATCATCAAGATCAAGATCATTTTGTACGGCCGCGCACCACTCCGGGCGGTCCAGAACGACGCGGATCCGGTCTTCTGGATCGGTGCCGAGGTCGCCCGCCCCGCCGTGGTCCAGCTGATTGACGAGGACCGCAGCCTGCACGAACCGCTCGGAACTCGGCGACTGCCCGCCGAGGTGGTCCGCGAAGGCGGCCAGCACGATCGGTGCGGCCGGATAGCCCCGCAGAGTTTGACCCATGCCGTCGGCAGCGGCCATCTGGCACAGCAACCGGCCGGTGTGGTCGATCAGCTCGTCGTCAGGATCCGCGGCCACGATCGCGGTGTGCAGATCGGCGGCGACCGCCACCCGGCCGGCGAAGTAGCCGTTGAGGAAGTCGCCGTCGCAGGAGTGGCGCAGCAGCCAGTCCCGGGCCACGCTGATCCCGACCGGGAGGAGGGCCTCGACCACGTAGACGCGGCCCCAGCCGGCGACCCGCTGAGCCAGCCAGAGCAGGGCCTCCCCGCCGCCACGGCGTCGTTGCAACGCGTGGGCGGCCAGCGGGCCGAAATGGTTGGAGAGCAGGCCGATGGTCTGGATCAGCGGGATGTCCGCCCCGGTCCAGTCGGCGGCGAGCAGCGCCAGACCGACCGTGGCCGAGTTGCGGTCGGTGCTGTGCCGGACCAGGTGGCGGCCGGTCGCCCGGACCCGATCCCGATCGGCCCGCAGCGCCGCGGCGGTGATGTGGTCGTTGAGGTGGATCGGCACGTCGATGGTGCGGAACGCGCCGGTCAGGTCGCCCGGCTGGGCGGTCGGATCGGCGAAGTGCCGATCGAGGATGGCGGCGGCGTCGATGCCTCGCCGCCGTTGGTCGTCGCCGGAGTCGGGCCGGTCATCATCGGCGTCGGGGTAGGGATCGCCGTCGCGGGGGAGCGGGGCGTCCGGGGTGAGCCGATGCAGGCGCAGGGCGTGGTCGAACAGGGTGGCGCTCACCAGGCGGTGGCGAACTCGATTCCGTGGTTCATGAATGGATCATGGCACAGCCCGGCGCACAGGGCGTGCACAGCGATCTTTTAGGATGCCCGCCATGCGTGCAGAGGCGGCGGGGGCGGGCCGGGTGCCGGCGATCCTGCCGTTGCGGGCGACGACCTTCGGGGAGTCGCTCGACGGGGCGATCGTGCTGTTGCGGCGGCGGGCGCTGCCGTTGTTGCTGGTCGCGGCGGTGCTGGCGGCAGGGGAGCAGGTGCTGCTGACCTCGCTGCGGGCCGACGCCGGGCTGGTGCCGCCGTTCTACCTGCCGGGGGCCGACGCCGGTGACTGGTGGCGGACCGTGGTGACCGGGCTGGCGGCCGAGGTCGGCATCATCGGGCTGCTCGGCGCGTACGCCGGAGCCGCCACCGGACCGGCGCTGCTCGGCCGCGTGGCCGGCGGCTGGCGGCTGTGGCTGCGGACCCGCCCGTGGTGGAGCGTGCCGGTCGCCCTGCTGCTCGCCGCCCTCGCCTGGCCGGCCGGGTGGGCCGGGCTGATCGGCCTGGTCGTGCTGTACGGCCTGTTCGGGCTGGCCACCCCGCTGCTCACCCTGGACCGGGTGCCGGGTCCGCTGGCCGCGCTGGGCCGGTCCGCGCGGCTCTCCACCCGCGGCGGGCTGCGGGTCGCCCGGATCCGGATCGTGGGCTACCTGACCTGGCTGGGGATCCGGTTCGCGCTCGGCACCGGCTGGATCGCGGTGGCGTCGCTGGTCACCGACGTGACCGACGTGTCCGGGGCGGACTGGCTGCACTGGGCGCTGCCGATCGCGTGGGCGCTGGCCAACACCGTGGCGTACGCGGCGCTGGCCTGCCTGGACGCGGTGCTGCTGGTCGAGGCGCGGATCCGGACCGAGGGGCTGGACATCGTGCTGGGCCGGGCCCGGGCACGCGGCGAGGACGACGCGGCGGCGCTGGTGGCCGGGCGATGAGGGGCTACGAGGAGTTCGTCGCGCGGGTGTTCGACGTGCTGTCGCCGCAGACCGTCCTGCTGCTGCTGATCGGGCTGACCGGGCTGGTGGCCGCGCTCTGGTACTGGTTCCCGGCGTGGGTGCCGCGCCGGCTGCCCCGTGTCAAGCTGCCCCGGATAAAGCTGCCCCGTTTCAGACTGCCCCGTTTCAAGCTGCCCCGGTTCACCCGGCCCCGGTTCACGCTGCCGCGCGTGAAACTGCCCCGCCTGCAAAGGAAGAAAGCGACGAAACGACCAGCGGTGATTCCTCCACCGGACGACCTCGAGGTGACCGCCGCGCCGCGCCCCGGGATGTCGCTGGCCGACCGGCTCGCGGCCGAGGGCCGGTACGCCGAGGCGATCCGCGAGCGGCTGCGCGACACCGTCCGGGACCTGACCCGGGCCGGAGTGATCACACCGCAGCCCGGCACCACCGTGGTCGAGCTGACCGCTGCCGCCGCCGCGCACCGGCCCGCCGTCGGAGCACCGCTGAGCGGCGCCACCGAGATCTTCTCGGAGATCTGGTACGGCCGCCGCGACGCCTCGCCCGGCCACGACGACCGGATGCGCACCCTCACCGCCGAGGTCCGCGACGCGCTGGGAGTGCCGCGGTGACGGCCCGGGTGAAACGCCGGCGGCTGCGGGTCGTCGTACCGTTCATGGTCCTGATCGCCCTGGTCAGCACGACCCTGATCGTGCACGCGACGCAGCAGCCGGACCCGGCGGACAGCGACTTCCTGTCCCCGGTCAGCAGCGCCGGGATCGGCTCCGGCGTGCTCGCCGGGCGGCTGGGCGAGCGGGGCGTGACCGTCGACCGGCAGACCGGCCTCACCGCCGCGCTGACCGAGCTGTGGCGCGGCGGCGACCCGGCCACCCTGTTCGTCACCACCCCGGACCTGGCCGATCTGGATCAGCTGAGCCGGCCCGGCGCGGTCCCGCCGCTCACCCGGGTGGTCATGGTCGCACCGTCCGAGGAGTCCCTGGTGACGTCGGCCTGGCCGCTGCACGTGCTCGGCACCCGGTGGACCACCGGTGTCGCCGCGCCGGGCTGCGCCGACCCGGTCGCGTCCACGGCCGGCCCGGCCGCGGTGAACTGGCGGCGCTACACCCCGGACACCGGGGCGAGTTGCTACGGCGACGCGCTGCTGACCGTCGTCGCCGGCGGTGTCGCGGTCACCGTGGTCGGCTCACCCGACCCGTTCCGCAACGACCGGATCGCCGAGCACGGCAACGCCGCCCTCGCGGTCGGGCTGCTCGCGCAGACGTCCCGGGTGGTCTGGCTCGACCTGCACCAGCGCGAGGTCACGCCGGAACCCAGCCCGTCGCCGTCGTCCACCCGCCCGGAACCGGAGTCCTCGTCGTCGGCACCGGACGCCCGGCCCCGGCCGACCGGCGGCGCGCCGCAGCAGACCCCGGGCGACCCGGCCGCGCCACCGCCGGCCGCCCAGCCGGACGAGCCGAACCCGCTCACCGAGGCGTTCCCGGCGGCGTTCTGGGCGACCCTGCTGCTCGTCGCGCTGGCACTGCTCGCGCTGGCCGCCGCGGCCGCCCGCCGGCTCGGCACGCCGGTCGCCGAGCCGCTGCTGTCCCGGGTGCCGGCGAACGAGACGATGCTCGGGCACGCCCGGCTCTACCAGCGCAGCCGGGCCCGCGGTGCGTCCCTGGACCTGCTGCGGGGCGCCGCCCGGCGCCGGCTCGCCGCGCACCTCGGCCTGCCGGTCGGCACCACCCTCGCCCGGATCGCGGAGCAGTCCGGGTTGGAGGAGGACGACGTACGGGAGGTCCTGGCCGGCGTCCACCCGGACAACGACAGCGAGCTGATCGAGGCGGCTCTCGCCGTGCAGCAACTGGAACGCGACATCACCAGCCCCGACGAAGGAGTTCAGCAACCGTGACCACCGAATCTCAAGAGGCCCGCCTCGCGCTGGGCCGGCTGCGCGCCGAGGTCGGCAAGGCGGTCATCGGTCAGGACGCGATCGTCGGCGGTGTCCTGGTGGCACTGCTCTGCGGCGGTCACGTGCTGCTCGAAGGGGTGCCCGGGGTGGCCAAGACCCTGCTGGTGCGGGCCCTGGCCGCGGCGTTGGACCTGGACACCAAGCGGGTGCAGTTCACCCCGGACCTGATGCCCGGCGACGTCACCGGCTCGCTGGTCTACGACGCGCGGACCGCCGCGTTCAACTTCCGTCCCGGCCCGGTCTTCACCAACCTGATGCTGGCCGACGAGATCAACCGGACGCCGCCGAAGACCCAGGCCGCGCTGCTCGAGGCGATGGAGGAACGCCAGGTCAGCGTCGACGGCACGCCCCGGCCGCTGCCGCAGCCGTTCCTGGTCGCCGCGACCCAGAACCCGATCGAGTACGAGGGCACCTACCCGCTGCCGGAGGCGCAGCTGGACCGGTTCCTGCTGAAGCTGAGCGTGCCGCTGCCGGAACGCGACGCCGAGCTCGACGTGCTGCGCGCGCACCACCGCGGCTTCGACCCGCGTGACCTCAAGGCCGCCGGGATCACCCCGGTGGCCGGCGCCGCCGAGCTGGCCGCCGGGCGGGCCGCGGTGCAGCGCGTCGAGGTCGCCGACCCGGTCCTCGCGTACATCGTGGACCTGTGCCGGGCCACCCGGGTCACCCCGGCGCTGGAACTCGGCGCGTCCCCGCGCGGCGCGACCGCGCTGCTCGCCGTGTCCAAGGCGCACGCCTGGCTCAACGGCCGTGAGTACGTGGTGCCGGACGACGTGAAGGGCTACACCCTGCCGACCCTGCGCCACCGGGTCCGGCTGCGCGCCGACGCCGCCTTGGATGGGGTCACCGTCGAGTCGGTGCTGGCCGCGGTCCTGGCGGCCGTGCCCGCCCCGCGATGATCACCAGGCGTTTCGCCGCGCTGCTCGCGCTCGGCGTGCCACTGCCGGCGTTGCTGCCCGCGCCGTGGCTCGCGCTCGGCGGGGTGCTGGTGTTCGCCGCCGGGCTGGCCCTGATCGACCTGGTGGTGGCCGGGCCGCTGGACGGGCTGCGGCTGCGGCGCGACGGTGACCGCACGGTGTGGCTCGGTAACCCGGCACGTGCCACGCTGACCGTCACCAACACCGGTGGCCGGTCGGTGCGGCTGAGCCTGCGCGACAGCTGGGTGCCGTCCGCCGGTGCCGGCGCCCTTCGCCACGAGCTGGATCTGCCGCCCGGCGAGTCGCGGGACGTCACGACCACGCTCACGCCGACCCGGCACGGGGACCGGCCCGCCGTGCGGGTCACCTTGCGGTCGCTCGGGCCGTTCGGGCTGGCGTACCGGCAGCGGCGCCGTAGCTGGAACGAGCAGGTCACGCCGGCGTGGACGCTGCGGGTGCTGCCGCGCTTCCCGTCGCGGCGGATCCTGCCGGAGAAGCTCGCCCGGATCCGGGTGCTGGACGGCGCCGTGGTCACCCGCGGGCGCGGGCACGGGACCGAGTTCGACGTGCTGCGGGAGTACGTGGTGGGCGACGACGTCCGCTCGATCGACTGGCGGGCCAGCGCCCGGCACCACGACGTGGTGGTGCGCACCTGGCGCCCGGAGCGCGACCGCCGGGTCTACTGCGTGCTGGACACCGGCCGTACCGCCGCGGTCCGGGTCGGCGACGCGCCCCGCCTCGACGCCGCGATCGACGCCGCGCTGCTGCTGTCCGTGCTGGCCTCGCGCGCCGACGACCGGGTCGACCTGCTGGCCCTGGACACCGCGGTGCGCGCCCGGGTCGAGGGCGGCGGGCACCGTACCCAGCTGCCCCGCCTGATCGACGCGATGGCCTCGCTGGAACCCGCCCTGGCCGAGACCGACTTCACCCTGCTGGGCCGCGAACTGCTCCGCCGTGACCGGAAACGATCCCTCGTAGTGATCTTCACAGCGCTGGACACCGCGCCGATGATCGAGGGCCTGCTCCCGGTCCTGCCCAAGCTCGCCGCCCGCCACAAGATCATCGTCGCGGGCGTCCGCGACCCGGCGATCTCCCGCCTGGCCACGCTGCCTTCCGCACCGACGGCCGCCGACGTGCACGCGGCCGCCGCCGCGGAGCGCGTCCTGGCCGAGCGCGACCGTGTCCGCGACGTCCTGAGCCACTCCGGCGCGACCGTCGTGGACACCGACGCCGACACCTTCGCCAGCCGGGTCGCCGACGTATACCTGCTGCTCAAGGCGACTGGCCGGCTCTGAAAACCCTCCGGCGCGCGCCAGGTCCGCCGTGGCTTCCGGTCCTTCTCCGGTACGAATACTCCAGCGCCCGCCCGTAGGCTACGAGCCGCGTCCCGTGGTGGTCTCGCGCGACGCCGCGGCCCACTCCCGGCCGCGGCGCGGCTTGCGGTCACCGGCTGGCTTCCAGGGGTGTGTCGAGCGCAGCGAGACACCCCTGAGGACCAGCCGGCGACCTGGGGGCGCGCTGCGGTCCGGAGTGGTCTCGGTGTCGCGCGAGGCAGCCACGGGACGCGGCTTGTAGCCTACGGACGGGGCTCGGTATTCGTACCAAATAGGTGTTTGTCGGCGATCTTGCCCCAGAGCAGTGCGTAAGCCAGGAACGCCAGCCAGACGACCGCGCCGATGGTGATGCGCAGCGCGGCGGGCAGGGACGACGGGGTGACGAAGGCCTCGAGGGTGCCGGCGACCGCGAGCGTCGGGACCAGGCCGACGGCGATGAGCATGCCCTCGCGGACCCAGGCGACCAGGGACTCGCGGCGGGTCAGCAGCGGGCCCGGGGCGATCCATGACCAGCCGAGCCGCAGGCCGACGCCGGCGCCGATGAACAGGCAGGTCAACTCGAGCAGGCCGTGCGGGGCGAGGTAGGTCAGGAACGTGTCGCCGGCGTCCTCGCCGACCATCATGGCGCCGACCACGCCGGTGTTCAGCAGGTTCGTCCAGAGCAGGTAGAGCACCGGCAGGATGAGCACGCCGGCGGCCAGGCACTGCGCGGTGATCAGGGCGTTGTTCGTCCAGACCTGCAGGGCGAAGTTCTGTGCCTGGTACTCGCTGTAGTAGCCGACGAACTCCTGCTGGATGTCGTCGCCGTCGGAGAACAGGGCCAGCACGGACGGGTGCGCCGACAGGTACCAGATCAGCGCCGCGCACGCCGCGACCAGCAGCACGCCGAGGGTGCCCCACCAGTGGCGGGTGCGGTAGAGCGCGGCGGGCAGGCGGTAGGCGAAGTAGCCGGTGAACGGCCGCCAGGAGAAGCCGCTGCCACCGCGGGTGACCGCGGCCCGGCCGGCCAGCACCAGCCGGGACAGGTCGGCGAGCACGATCGGGTCGGGGTTGCGGCTGCGCAGCACCGACAGGTGGGTGGCCGCCCGCTGGTACAGCATGACCAGCTCGTCGGCGTCGTCCGGGCTCAGCGGGCGCCGCTCCGCGAGCACCTCGAGCCGGTGCCACTCACCGCCGCGCTCGGTCACGTACGCGTCGAGATCCATCATCGTGCCGCCCCCGGTGGTCCGCCTGCCGGGCAGCGTAGTGGACGCGGTGTACGCCGGCCGGGCCCGGTGGTGTTCACTGTCCGGGTGTCGCTCGCCCTCGGTCCCGCACCCGCACCCTCCAGCGCGACCGGGCTGGTCACCGCGGAGGCCGTCGCACTCGATCTGCGCCCGGCCCGGCTCGGTTCCCGGGCCATCGCCCTGATGATCGACATCCTGGTGCAGGCCGCGCTGGCCGGCGCGCTGATGCTGGTGGCCGGCGTGATCATGGCGGTGCTGCCGGAGAGGCTGGTCGACGACGCGCTGTCGGCGACCGTGTGGCGGGTGCTGGTGGTGGCGGTGCTGCTGGCGTACCCGACGATCGTCGAGACCAGGACCAACGGACGCAGCGTGGGCAAGACCGCGATGGGGCTGCGGGTGATCCGTGAGGACGGCGGGCCCATCGGGGTACGGCAGGCGTTCACCCGGGCGCTGATCGGCTTCACGCTGGAGTGGCCGGGGCTGCTGCTGCCGTTCCTGACCTGGGCCGGCAGCCTGGCCATCATGATCGGCTCGGATCGGGGCCGCCGTCTCGGTGACCTGGCCGCCGGGACGCTCGTGGTGCACGAGCGGCGGCCGGTGCCGTTCCGGTACGTACCCGGGATGCCCGCCGACCTCGCACCCTGGGCGGCGGCCGCCGACCTGTCCGCGGTGGACGACGAGCTGGCCGGTGCGGTCCGGCAGTACCTGTCGCGGGCCCAGGAACTGGCCGAACCGTCGTCGAGCGCGCTGCTGCAGTCGCTGGCCGTGGAGGTGGGCGCCCGGGTGACCCCGCCACCGCCGTCCGGGACACCGCCGTGGTTGTTCCTGTGCGCGGTGCTCGCCGAACGACGGCGGCGGTATGCGGGCCAGCTGGCGGCGGGACGGCTGGTCACCGAGCGGCTGCTGCCGGGGTTCGGGCGCCGGCCGCTCTACCCGTCGATCCCGCCGGTGCGCCGGGCGGCGCCGTCTAGCTGAACGCCGCGGGGAGGGTCTCCGGCAGGGCGAGATTCGCGCCGGCGAGGTTCTCGCGCAGGTGGGCGACCGAGGACGTACCCGGGATGAGCATGATGTTCGGCGAACGCCGCAGCAGCCAGGCGAGCGCGACCGACATCGGCGTCGCGCCGAGCTCGTCGGCGAAGTGCTGCAGCTCGGTGGTCTGCACCGGGGTGAAGCCGCCGAGCGGGAAGTACGGCACGTACGCGATGCCCTGCGCCGCGAGGGAGTCGATCAGCGCGTCGTCCTCGCGGTTCGCGATGTTGTAGAAGTTCTGCACGCAGACGACCGGCGCGATGGCCTGCGCCTCGGCGATCTGCTCGGCGTTGACCGTGCTCAGGCCCAGGTGCCGGATCAGGCCCTGCTCGCGCAGCTCGGCGAGCGCGCCGAACTGCTCGGCGATCGACCCGGGCTCGGGCCGGTCGAAGCCGCCGACCCGCAGGTTGACCACGTCGATGGTGTCCAGTCCGAGCCGCTTCAGGTTGTCGTGGACCTGATCGCGCAGCTCCTGCGGGCTGCGGGCGTGCGGCCAGCCACCGTCGGCGTCGCGCCGCGCGCCGACCTTGGTCACGATGTGCAGATCCTCCGGGTACGGCGACAGCGCCTCGCGGATGATCTCGTTGGTCACGTGCGGGCCGTAGAAGTCCGCGGTGTCGATGTGGTTGATGCCGAGCTCGACCGCGGTGCGCAGCACGGCGACCGCGGCGTCCCGGTCCTTCGGCGGGCCGAACACGTGCGGACCGGCGAGCTGCATCGCGCCGTAGCCGAAGCGGGTCAGGTCGAGGTCACCGACGCGGTACCGGCCGCCGGGAAGTTCCTTGCTGTTCATGACCGCAACGATGCCCCGGACCGGGACGGATCGGGAGGGTTCCGTTCATCCTGGTAGTGACAGGACCAGGAAGCCACCCGCCCACGCCTCCCGACGGTGTCGGGTCCTCAGGGGGTGTGTCCGGCGTCGGGTGGCCCGGGGTGACCCCGCCGGGGTGAAACATTCTCATGATCAATACTGTGGTTCGGTGATCGAACACACCTCAGTGGACCCCGTCGTGCCCCCGCGTGACACCCGGCGGCTCGTCGCGGTCGTCATCGCGCTCGTGGCCGTGCTGACCGTCGGTGCGGCGGTGCTGATCGTGCAGCTGTGGCCGTCCGGTCCGGCGGCCGTGGACGCCGCGGACGTGCGCACCTGGCCGCCGCTGCGGGCCCTGTCGATCGACCTGGAAGCGTCGCTGCGCAGCACCGAGGACGGCTCGGAGACCACGATCGGTTTCATCAACGAGACCGGCGAGCCGGTGACGATCTCCTGGCTCGGCCACGAGGGCGAGCGGGCCGCCTACGCGACGGTCGAGGCGGGGGAGACGTACCAGCAGTCGACCTTCGGCGGCCACTTCTGGGTGGCGTCCCGCGCCGACGGCACCGCACTCGCGGTGTTCCAGGCGACAGCCGAGCCGGGCCGCGCGGTGATCCGCTGACCGGCCCGGTCAGCGGATGAACCTGATCGCGGTGGGGTAGCGGTAACCGTCGTCCTGGGCCGAGAGGATCACGCCGCAGCAGCCGATGATCAGCGGGATCCAGATCATCACGAACGGGACCAGTTCGGGTTCCTTGGTCGTGTAGACCGAGGCGACGGCGGCCAGCCCGGTGAGCAGCAACCAGGTCAGGTAGAAGTTGAGCGCGGCCACCGCGTGCCCGCGCACCACGGCCGAGCGCCGGCCGGCGACGACGAGCACGATCAGCGGCGCCACCCAGCCGAGCAGGGCGCCGACGAGGACACCGAACAAGCCGCCCCAGTGGGCGAAGCGGGCCCACGCCCGCTCGCGCGCGGGATGCATCCGCCGGGCGGGGACGACATCGTCGGGGACGGGTTCGGGTGTCCAGGGATACGATTCAGGTTCCGGGACGTGCGGTTCCCGCAGGTGGTCCATCACTGCACGGTAGAACAGGGCGGCCCCGCCGCACCGCCGAGCTTCGAGGGAGCCCTGGGCGCCGGCCGGCCCGCAACGCGCGCTGCCGCTGACCGGGCGGCCCGCACTGCGAACCGTGCGGGCACACCGCTCTGGCGAGCGCGAGCACTCACCACCGTCTGAACATCGGTCCCACCCACGCCTCCCGACGGTGGCTGGCTCTCAGGGGTGTGTCCGGGTCACGGACACACCCCTGAGAGCCAGCCGTTATCAGGCGGTGGCCGACGGTTCCGCGCTCATGGCGGCGATGGTGGCCAGCATGTTGGCGCAGAGCGCGACCAGGCGGTCGTCCATCGCCGCCGCGGCATCGGCTTCCTCGCGGGCGCCGGTGTCGCCCGGCCCGTGCCGGAACGTCTGCCGGACCACCGTCGTGCCGCCCTCGCCCGCGCTCAGGTGGTACCGCCACAGCGACCCGGCGGCACCGTCCTCGTCGAGCACCGACCAGGCGAAGACCTCACCGGGCACCACCTCGGTGATCTCGCAGACGGCGGTCGCCTCGAGCCCGTTCGGGAACCGGTTGCGCCCGGTGAAGCGGGTGCCGGGCACGAGTTTCGGCTCGTCGTCGCCCCAGCCGCCGTCGATCGTCTCCGGACTCCACTTGCCGATCCGGTCGACCGCGGTGATCAGCTCCCACATCCGTTCCGGCGGCACCGGCACGACCCGTGCGACAGTGACCTCCGTACCCGTGATCAGATCCATCGGACTGCTCCTCTCGCCGTGTGGCCTTGATGAAGCGACGAACGAGGAGCGCCGTTGAGGACACGACCGGTCCGTCCGGCAGGATGGCGACGTGATCACGATGTCTGCCGGGCAGGGCGACCCGGAGCTGCAGCGGCTGCTCTCCGACGCGTTGGACCGCCTCAACCGCGCCGCCGTCACCTCGGACGACGAAACGCCGCTGTCGATCCGCGCCACCGACGAATCCGGCACCCCTGATCGGCGGCCTCACCGGCTACACCTGGGGTGGCTGCGGCGCGATCTCGTCCCTCTGGCTCGCCGGTGAGCATCGCGGCCGGGGCCTCGGCGCCGAACTGCTGGCCGCCGCCGAAGCCGAGATCCGCCGCCGCGGCTGCGACCGGGTCATCCTGTCCACGATGTCGTTCCAGGCGCCGGGCTTCTACCTGCGGCACGGCTACCGGGAGACCGGCCACCTGCCCGGCATGCCGGACGACACCACCAAACACTTCTTCCACAAGCACCTCGACCCGCCCACCTGAAGAACCTGCCCACCGTCCCAGCCCTGGGTGGTCACTCAGCGGAAGAACGCCGTGAACGAACGCGTCCGTCCCGTCGTCGATGGAAAGCACGCCCCGTCATTCGCCGAGCCGCTCGATGGTGACAGCATCCGCCCTGTCCAGGACCGCCGGCAGGCCCTGACGGTCGCCACAAAGCCGCTGACCCAACCCCAGGACCAGCCGTGCTCTCGCCAATGCCACCCAGCCAGATTTGATCTTGGTGAGGCCCGGCGGCCTTCGGGGTGGTGTCCGATGTGTTCGGGCGTGGGCGTCATTGCGGGTCGGGATGTTCAGTCGTTCGGTGATGCTTTTCGCGGTCGGCGTGGGCGCTCGGTGGTCGGCGGGGCGGTAGGAGTCCGCGCTCGGCGTCGGAGGGGCGGCGGGGGTCCGCGCTCGGCGCTGGCGGGGCGGTAGCTATCCGCGCCCGGCGCTGGAGGGGCGGTGGGTGTCCGCGCTCGGCGTCGGTGGGGTGGCGGGGGTCCGCGCTCGGCGCTGGCGGGGCGGTAGGTGTCCGCGTTGGGCGGGTTCGGGGGCGGTGGCGGTCCGCGGTCGGGTTGTGCGTGCGTTTACCGCCCGCCCGGGGGCGGCAAAAGCACGCGATCTGGCAGTGCGGACTCCCGCCGCCCTCCCCGCGGCCGGCATGCACCCCTATAAAGATCAACTGGAGCCAATCGGCATGGGTCCTCTCTCAGCTGGCGCTGACGGCCGTTTTGAGCCTGGCGGTTTCACGGGATAAGGGCTCCCACGGCCAGCCGGGTTCTCTCGGCTGGCCGTGGCGGCCGTTTTGAGCCTGGCATAAGGGCTCCCAGGGCTAGCCGGGTTCTCTCGGCTGGCTGTGGCGGCCGTTTTGAGCCTGACATAAGGACTCCCAGGGCTAGCCGGGTTATCTCGGCTGGCTGTGGCGGCCGTTTGAGCCCGGGTTAGCAACCCCCAGGACCAGCTCGGCTATCCCGGCTGGTCCTGGGGGTTGCCTCAGCGGCTTCGAGGCAGCCCTGAGCGCCAGCCGGGGCCGTGCCGGGTGCTGCCGCCGCCTTCGCGTGCCGGATGCGCGCCGACGACCGACATCGCCGACCGGGCGGCCCGGGTGAAGCGGCCTCAGCCCGACGCGGCCCGGTCGCCTACCCGGGGCCGGGTGCGCTCGCCGCCACGAATCCCATGGCGCGGCCGGAGTCTGAGCCAGGCAAGGTTC
>NZ_BOMS01000045.1 GCF_016862315.1 Actinoplanes palleronii
GAACCGTCCCCCTGGCGGCCGGGGAGGCCTGGCGGCCGGGGAGGCCTGGCGGCCGGGGAGGCCTGGCGGCCGGGGGTGAGGATGTGCGCGGGCCGGGTGGCTGGGGTGCCGGGTGTGTAGGGGAGCGGGGTGGCTGCCGCGACTCGGGGGCTGCGCGGGGTGGGGGTTTGGGTCGGGACCACCCACGGACATTGCCCTGGAGGGGCGAGCGTTTTGGACGCGCCAGCGGCCAGCTCGGCCCGGAAGGGCCCTCGGCGGGAGCGGCGGTCTGTACCCGCCGCCCACCTACGACATCACGATCTTGATTTTGATCTTGACCGAAAGAGACCACGCGTCAGCTTGATCCCCGCACGGTCAGAAGGGTCGGCAGGCGGCCCGGGGCCGGCAGGGCCGGGTCCAGCAGGTGGTGCACGGCGGCCGCGGCCTCGTCCTCGACCGGCATGTAGACCGAGGACAGGTCCGCGGCCTCGGCCAGGGCGCTGCCGTCGAAGCCGACCACCGCGACGTCCTGCGGGACCCGCCGGCCGGCCTCGCGCAGCGCCTGCAGCACGCCCATCGCGGTCACGTCGCACGACGCGAACACCGCGTCCAGCCCCGGGTCCCGGGCCAGCAGCTCCTGGGTCGCCGCATACGCCCGGGCGTGGGTGAAGTCGCCGTCGACGGAGAGCACGGCCCGGGCCACGCCGTCCATCACCCGCAGGAAACCGGCCTTGCGCTCCTGCGCGCACGGGGTGGGCGGGCCGAAGACCGCGCCGATCCGCCGGCGGCCGGTGGTGACCAGGTGCATGGCGGCCTGGTATCCGCCGCCCTCGTTGTCCGGGGCGACGAACGCGACGCCGGGCGCGGACCGGCCCAGCGCGATCGTGCGGCTCCGCCGGGCGTACGCGGCACTCGCCGGGCCCGGCATGTTGATCAGGATCTGGCCGAACGGCGGGTCGGCGTCGACGGCCGGTGCGGTGGACACCCGGCGGACCTCGAGGGAGATGTCCTGGTCGCCGATGGCCCGCAGGGCGCCGGTCAGCACCCGGCCGTAGAACGGTTTGGCGGCCATCGCGTCCGGGTCCGGGTCGACGATCAGGACCTGGACGCGTTCGCGGCGGTTCGCGCTGGTGCGGCCGGTGGCCAGGGCGCGGGCCACGGCGTGCGGCTCGAAGCCGAGCTGGGCCGCGACGGCGCGGACGTGGTCACGGACCTCTTCCGAGGTGCCGTACCGGCCGTTGATCGCCCGGGACGCGGCGGCGCGGGACACTCCGGCCACCCGGGCGACGTCGGCGAGGGTGGTACGCCGGTTCTCCATGGGGGAACGATATCGCCGGCACTCAATCGGCGAGCAGGTGGCGCAGGGTGCGTTGCGGGTCGGACAGGAAATTTCTGGTGACCTGGACCGCGTCGGCCTCGTCGTACGTGACGCGGCGCAGCCGCCCGTCGTCCTCGACCTGCAGGATCGTGGCGCCGGGCAGCGCGAGCAGGATCGGCGAGTGCGTGGCGATCAGCATCTGGGAGCCGGCCTCGGTCAGGTCGTGCAGCCGGGCCAGCGCGATCAGCAGCCCGCGCGGCGACAGCGCCGCCTCCGGCTCGTCCAGCAGGTAGAGCCCGCCGGGGTGGAAGCGGTTCGCGATCAGGTCGAGGAAGGACTCGCCGTGGGAGCGTTCGTGCAGGCTGTGGCCGCCGTAGCCGTCTGCGACGCCGAGATTGTCGATCTCGGTGACCACGTTGTAGAACGACTCGGCGCGGAAGAAGAAGTTGGAGCGTTCCCGGCGTCCGGCCTGCCGGCCCACGGTCAGGTGCCGGCCGAGCGCCGACTCGGTGGACTGGGTGGCGAACTGGAAGTTGCGGCTGCCGCCCTCGGCGTTGAAGCCGGCCGCCACCGCGATCGCCTCGACCAGCGTGGACTTGCCGGAACCGTTGTCACCGGTGAGGAACGTGACGCCCGGGGCGAGATCCAGGTGACCGGTCGCGATCAGGCCGCGCACGATCGGCAGGCGGAAGGGGTACGCCGTGGTGTCGACGTCACGGTCGACCGCGATGTCGCGCAGGAACCGGCCGGTCACCCGCCGAGTGTAGGAAGGATCCACTGGCCGGGAACGGCCGGGGCCCTCACGAGTAGGGTGAGGCGGTGAGCACGACGGACGCGCTGGTGCAGCTCTCCTTCCAGATCCAGCGGATCCTGGCCGAGGCCGGCGCCGAGCGCGACCTGTCGATCGCGCAGTTGCGCCTGCTCGGCATCCTGCGCGACCGCCAGGCCGGCATGCTCCACCTCGGCGGCCATCTCGGCCTGGACCGGTCGGCGATGGCCGGGCTGGTCTCCCGCGCCGAGGAACGCGGCCTGGTGCGCAGCCTGCCGTCCGCGCGCGATCCCCGGGTGGTCCTGGTCGAGTCGACCCCGCGGGGGCGCCGGGTCGCCGAGGAGTGCGCCCGTGAGATCGCGCGTCAGGTCGCCGAGGTTGTCGCCGGGCTGTCCGCGACCGATCAGGCCCTGCTGTCCGCGCTGGCGGCCGGCCCGCTGACCTGACCCGGCCGGGTCATCGGGTCACCAGGCCCACGCCTCCGGGGCCGGGCCGCCGGTGCCGATCGGCGGGAAGATGTCGTCGAGGGTGGCCAGCACCTCGCCGGTCAGCGGCTCCAGCGGCAGGTCCAGCTGCTCTCGGGTACGCGGCCCGAGCACCGTCGCGGTCACCTCCGGGCGGGACAGCAGCCAGCCGATCGCCACCGCGGCCGGGTCCGTGCCGAGCTCCGCGCAGAACTCCTCGAACCGCTGCAGCGCGGCCCGGTGCGGCTCCACCCGTTCCGGCGCGTGCAGCACGCTGCGGCCCGGCACCCCCTCACGCTGTTTGCGCAGCGCACCGGAGAGCGCCCCGAAGTGCAGCGGCGAGTACGGCAGGATCCCGATGCCCAGCTCCGCCGCGGCCGGCAGCACCTCCAACTCGGCGTGCCGGGTGAGCAGGTTGTACTTGCACTGCTCGGACACCACGCCGAGGAAGTTCCGCTGGTCCGCGACGTCTTGCGCCCGGGCCAGGTGCCAGCCCGCGAAATTCGACGATCCGACGTACCGGATCTTGCCTTGCGCGGTCAGGACCTCCATGGCCTGCCAGATCTCCGCCCACCCGGTGCGGCGATCCACATGATGCATCTGGAACAGATCGATCCGGTCGGTCCCGAGCCGGCGCAGCGACGCCTCGCACGAGGCGATGATGTTGCGGGCGGACAGCCCGCGGTCGTTGGGGTCGTCGGACATCGGCGCGTAGACCTTGGTGGCCAGCACGGTCCGGTCCCGGCGGCCGGACGTCGCCAGCCAGGAACCGATGAACCGCTCGCTGAGGCCGTCGCCGTCCTCGCGGCCGTACATGTTCGCGGTGTCCACGAAGGTGATGCCGATCTCGGCGGCGTGGTCGAGGATCGCGTGGCTGTCGGCCTCGCCGAGCTGCCAGCCGAAGTTCATGGTGCCGAGACAGAGGCGGCTGACGGTCAGGCCGGTCCGGCCGAGACGGGTGTATTCCATGACGTCTTTCTGCCACGCCGCCCGGATGGCCCGAAGCCGTTCGACCGTGCTCGAATGGTGGCGTGATCGCCTGGGAGTTCGGGCCGGCCGACGTGGCCGGGTTGCGGTTCGCCCACTCGCCGATGGCCGAGCTGGTGGCCAGCGTGTTCGTGTTGCGCGCCCGGTCGGCGTGGCTGCGTCCGCAGTGGTCGGCCCGGGTCGGCGCGGCCCTCGCCGGGTGGCCGACGTTCCGGGCGGTGCTGTGCGGGCCGCTCGGCTACGCGCCGGACTTCCTCACCCCGGTGCCGCCCGTCGCCCGCCCGCGCCTCGACGACGAACTCGCCCTGATCGCCGCGACCGCGCCGGACCGGGTCGTCGACCAGGTCCTCGCCGGCTGGGCCGGGCACACCGCGCCGGCCGAGATCAACCGGTTCGCGCACGCGCCGGCGGCCGCCCTGGCGGTGCTGCTCGGTGAGATCCGGGCGTACCACGCGACCGCGATCGCGCCGCTCTGGCCCCGTCTGCGTGCCGTCGCCGACGCCGAGATCGCCACCCGGGTCCGGGTCGCCGCCGACCACAGCCCGCGCCGCATGATCGACACCCTGCACCCGCGGCTGGGCTGGGACGGCGCCGCACTGCACCTCCGCTACCCGCACAAACAAGGCAGTTGGTCCGGCGGCGGGCAGGATCTGACGTTGCTGCCGACCGGCTTCGCCGGATCTGAGGTGTACGCCATGACGACCGGCCGCTCCCTCTGGTACGCCCCGGCCGGCTACGGCACCCTGTGGTCGCCGGCCCCCGCCGCACCGGCCGCCGCCCTCTCCGCCCTGCTCGGCCCGACCCGCGCGACCGTGCTGACCCTGCTCGCCGCCCCGCACAGCACCGGCGACGTCGCCACCCGGCTCGGCCTGGCCCCGGCCACCGCGTCGCACCACCTGACCACCCTGCGCGACGCCGGCCTGCTCACCGCGGAACGTTCCGGCCGACGCCTGCTCTACCACCGCACCCACCTGGGTGACCACCTCACTAACCTGTGAGCATGCGGATGCGGTTGCCCACGCCGGCCCTCGGCGTCCTGCTCGTCGCCGGGGCGGTCGCCGTCGTCGGCGCGCTGTTCTCGCTGCCCTGGCCGCTCGGCGCCGGATGGGTGGTGGCGCTGGCCGTGCTGGCGCTGCACCCGCTGCTGGCCCGCCCGGTCCTGCCCGGCCCGCCGCGCCTGCTGCTCGGCGCCGGCCTGCTCGGTCTCGCGCTCGCGGTGCTGTTGCAGGCCTGGACGTTCGCGGCGTTCCGTTCGGCGGTCGACGCGGCGACGCTGGCCGAGCTGGTCGCGCTGGACCACGACCCGGGCCAGTACCGTGCGCAAACGCTGCGCGGGCTGGCCAGCGCGGGTTGCGAGGTGCTGGCGTGCGCCGCGTTCGCCGTCGCGCTGACCAAGCTGCGGCGGCCGGTGCCCGGGCCGGTGCGCACCGGTTTCGCCACCCTGGCGGTCGTCGCGGTGGCCATGACCGGCTTCGCGATCTCGGCGTGGGCCACGACTCCGGAGCCGGTGATGACCGTGCCTGCGGACCTGCCGCCCGAGCTGGCCGCGGAGGTGGCGACCGTGGTGCCGGGCCAGATGATGAGCCTGGACCCGTTCGGCGCGGTCATCATCGGCGTCATGCTCTACGCGACGTTCCAGCTCATCGACGGCTATGCTCGGCCGCCCTTGCTACCGTCCGCCGGGTGAAGACCGATGACGAACTCCTGGAGCTGATCCGGCATGACCAGGACCTCGCCGACCTGCTGGGGCAGACGTGCGAGTTCGACCTCTCGCGCGGGGATCACGGAGCGACCGTCAGTCTGTCGTCCGGCGCTGCACTGGAAGCCGTAGCCGGGGATTTCACCGGTGGAACGTTCTTTCTTTGCGGCGAGCGCCGGCCGGCACGACCGGTGCTGTACGCCAGCTCTGAGTGCCAGGCCGGCCTGATCGGCCGTGACCTCGCCGATGCCCTGGCGATCATGATCGGGCTGCCGTCCTGGTCGGACTGCTTGGGGTTCTCCGGCGACGGTAACCTGGCCGTCATGCGGTCCGCTGCCGAATACCTACGCCGCGACGAAATTGAGAGCCGCCCGGGCGCGGATGCCGAGCGCGAGCGGCTCGCCACGGCGTTGTCACTGACTCTGGCGCCCATTCCGGTCCTGCTGGGTCGGTTGCACGAGACGGTCACCGCCACCGGGCCCGACTTCGTCCTGGCCGAAGGCCCATATGAGTACGAGTCGCTGTTCGGCCCGTTTCTGCCGAGCCGCAATCCGCTGTGGCGATGAGTCATGGCGCGCGGTTCGGGTGGGTGGCGGCGGCCTGGGCGGTCGCCTTCGCCGGGCTGCATTTCTTCTGGGGGCTCGGCGGTGACCTCGGCCTCGCGGTCTCGGCCGGGCCCGACCTGGCCGCCGAACGCCCGGCCTGGTTCGTCGCCGGCGGCCTGTGGGGTGTCGGCCTGCTCTGCCTGATCGGCGCGCTGGTCGGCCGCGCCCTCGCGCGCGGCCGGGCCGGACGTCCGATCCGGATCGCCGGCTACCTCGCCGGTCTGATCCTGCTGGTCCGGGCGGCCACCGTGGAGTTCCTGCTGCTCGGCGGCTCGACGCTGAACGACACGGTCGGCCCGGACCACCGCTTCTGGACCCTGACCGTCTGGAATCCGTGGTTCGCGCTCGGCGGCGTCAGCTTCCTGGCGGCGAGCCTCGCCTACCGGACCCGCCGCGATGCCTGACGCGATGCGCCCCATCGGGCCGGACGATCTGGCACGGGCCGTCCGAGCGCTGGGCGAGACCCTCGAACCACTGCTTGACCGCGACTGGTCAGTCCCGGCCGGCACCCTCGACTGGTCCTGCCGGCAGACCCTGGCCCACATCGGTCACGACCTGCTCGCCTACGCGCTGCAGGTGGCCGGCCAGGCCCAGCACGCCTATCTGCCGGCCGATCTGACGATCCGCGACGAGGCCACCATGGCCGAGGTGCTGACGATCGTCGAAGGCTGCGGCGCCCTGCTCGTCGCCACGCTCCGGGCCGCCGGCCCGGATGTCAGAGCCTGGCATTTCGGACCGTCCGACACCTCCGGGTTCGCCGCGCTCGGCGTCGCTGAGATCATCCTGCATCTGTACGACATCAGCCGCGGCCTGCTGGCCCCGTGGTGGCCCCCGGCGAAGTTCAGTTCGCGGGTGCTGGCCCGGCTCGCCCCGGACGCCACCGCCGAACAGCAGCTCGCGACCGGCCGGCGGCAGCATTCCACGCAGGTGCTGCTCCGCTACACCGGCCGGGTCGGCGATCCGGTCCCGTGGCGCTGGCAGGTGCCCCCGGTTCCTCCGCTGGTCGCGGCGCCGCGCTGCACCTGCCCGTGCTGCGGCCACGTCACCCTGATGGCTCGTGGCGCGTTCGAGATCTGCGACGAGTGCTGGTGGGAGGACGACGGCCAGGACGACCACAACAGCGCGGACGTCCACGGCGGCCCGAACGGCTCGTTGAGCCTGGACGAGGCCCGCCGCCAGTACGTCGCCAAGGGCCGGGGCCGGGCGCTGCGCCCGCGGTAGTGCACCGGGCCCGGGCTCAGCCGGTGCCTTCCTGCGCCGGATAGTTGATGACGACCGCACCACCGGTGGCGTAGTTGGCGACATCGGCGGACACCCGCCGGCCCTCCGGCGACGCCATCGCCGCGCCCATCGCCGCGGCGTCGGCGAACTCGGCCTCGAAGACCGCGAAGTACGGCGTCGGCCCCTGCGCCGCTGCCACGTCGAAGCTGTAACGCCACGCGAGCAGGCCGGGCAGCTGCGTGACCAGCGGGAGATGGGTGGTCACGTAGTAGTCGCGGAAGTGGTCGGGATCGGTGGGCTCGGGATACAGAACCACCAGCTTGTGCATGCCAACCTCCGTGCCAGCACTCGAGCCCGCCGGGTGCTTCGGAATTCGAATCGGTCGACTCGGAAGTTACTGTGTCGGATACCGAATCATCAAGTGGGGCGGGATGACGCGATGACGACACCCCGGCCGGGACGGCCGGTACGAGGATCGAGTACCGGCCGTCCCCTGATGGCCGCCCTCGATCTGTTCGGGCGCCGCTGGAACCTGCGCATCATCTGGGAGCTGCAGCACGGGCCGGTCGGCTTCCGCGCGTTGCAGCAGCGCTGCGACAACATGTCCTCCAGCGTGCTGCGGCAGCGGCTGACCGAACTGCTCGACGCGCACCTCGTCGCCCAGCAGCCGGACACGACCTACGGTCTCACCGAGCTCGGCCACGACGCCTGTCTGGCGCTGCGCCCGCTGGCCCGGTGGTCCGGCCGATGGGCCGGCGTCATGGCCGAGGACGGCGAGGCGTAGCAGCCCTGGTGCTTCGTAGCTGTGGTGCTTCGTAGCTCTAGTGCTTCGAAAAGAGAATCGCTATGGTGCTTCTGAATCCGAATCACCGGAGCGTGGCCATGGCTCGTCTACCCGCGTTGGAACCGCCGTTCACCACCGACGTCGCCACCCGGCTCGCCGCGATGATGCCGCCCGGCGCGCCGCCGATCGGGCTGTTCCGCACATTCGCCAAGAACCTGCCGATGACCGCCGCCATGAGCCCCTGGGGCGGCTACGAACTCAGCCGGCAGCTGTCCCTCACGCTGCGCGAGCGCGAGATCGTCATCCTCCGCACCTGCGCCCGCTGCGGCTGCGAATACGAGTGGGGTGTCCACGTGATGGTCTTCGCCGGCCGCGCCGGACTGACCCGGTCCGAGATCGCCTCGCTCACCCACGGACACGCGGACGACTCATGCTGGACCGCCGGTCGGGAACGAGCGCTCATCCAGGTGGCCGACGCCCTGCACGACGCATCGGACATCAGCGACGAGCTCTGGGACTCCGCCCGTGCGGTTCTGGACGAGCCGCAGCTGCTGGACCTCCTCATGCTCTGCGGGTGGTACCACGCCATCAGCTTCGCCGCCCGGGCCACCCGCGTCGACCTCGAGCCCGGCGCGCCGCGCTTCGCCGACGTCACGCCCTGACCGGCCGCCTACTGGTCGATAGGCTGCCGGGCGTGATGGAACCAGCGGAGCGGGCCAGGCGGGTCGGGGTTCTGACCACGATGGCGGGGACCATGCTCGCCGCGGGCGCCGACCCCGACCAGATCGCGCGGGAGCTGCTGCGGCGCACCGACTCCCCGATCTCGGCGATCAAAGCCGTCGCCGATGCCACCGGGATGGGTCTGGGTGACGCCAAGGAGGTGGTGCACCGGAACCTGGCTCCACCGGTCCGGGAGGCCGCGGAGCAGCTGTGGCGGGACCTGCTCGACTCGTAGGGCGGGTGCTTGCCGCGGCTTCCGTCGTACGGAAAAGTCTGTGTCATGGCGGATGAACGCTCACCTGGTGCCGGCAGAGCCCAGACCCTGGCCCTGCAGGGCGTCGCCAATGCGATCGTGCGGGTGTTGCTGCGGGTGCCCGTGGTGTCGCGGGGGATCGGCAAACGCCTGGTCACGCTGTATGTGGTCGGTCGCAGGTCGGGCAAGCGGTACACCGTTCCGGTCGCCTACACCCGGCACGAGGGCGCGCTGCTGATCGGGACGCCGTTCGGGTGGGGCCACAACCTGCGCACCGGGGAGCCGGTGGAGGTCCGGTTCCAGGGCCGCCGGCGGGTGGCGGACGTGGTGGTGCACACCGATGAGGACGCGGTGGTCCGGGACTACGCGGTCATCGCGCGGGACAACCGCAACTTCGCCGGCTTCAACAAGATCGGCTTCGCCGCGAACGGCGACCCGGACCCGGCCGACCTGCACCTCGCGTGGGCCGCGGGAGCCAGGTCGTTCCATCTGCGACTGCGCTGATCTCTCCTCTCTCGGTGGAGCGTTGACAATGACGGTCGGGTTGGTCGCGGTGACAGGGACTTCGGGCCGGGTCGGCGATGCCGTCGCGCGAGCCCTCGAAGCCGTCGGCTGGACGATCCGTGGCGCCGACCTCGCACCCGGCCCGCGAACCGCCATCGTCGGTGACCTGCGAGACCTGCGGGTCCGTCGCGCCCTCGTGCACGGAGCCGACCTCATGATCCACGCGGCGGCCCTGCACGCCCCGCACGTCGGCCGGGTCGCCGACGCGGAGTTCCGGTCGGTCAACGTCGACGCCACCGCCGCCCTGCTCCGTGATGCCGAAGCGGCGGGCGTGCGCCGGGTCATCTACATCAGCAGTACGAGCGTCTACGGCAACGCCTTGGTCCCGACCGACCGGGCGGTCTGGGTCGACGAGCAGCTCCCGCCGCAGCCCCGGGACATCTACGACGAGACGAAGCTCGCGGCCGAGGCGTTGGTCGCCGCGGCCTCGATGCCGTCGGTGACCCTGCGGATCGCCAGGTGTTTCCCCGAGCCGCTGCCGGTGCTGGCCACGCGTCTGCTGCACCGCGCCGTGCTGCTCACGGACGTCGCCGCCGCGGTGGTGAACGTGGCGGCCCAGGACACGGTGACCGGCGTGTTCAACATCGCCGGCCGTTATCCGTTCACCCGAGCTGATGGTGTCGCCCTGCATGACGACGCAGCGGCGGTGATCGCCGAACGCGCTCCGGAGGTCGCGGCAGAGTTCCAGGCGCGGGGCTGGCCGTTGCCCAAGACCATCGACCGCGTCTATGACTCCGGGGCGGCGATGGCCGCTTTCGGATATCAGCCCACGGAGGCCGTCCTGCGACTGCTTCGTGAGCCCAGGAACGGTGAAGCCCCCACCCCATCGCCGTAAGCAAATGAGAATGGCGCCAAATTCATCGGATCCACCGTGTCGAGCGGGGGGACTCGAGGCGGGTAGCTCGCTCCGACATCGGCTATATCGTGTCGGAGTATCAAAGCCACTGAACCAGGAGTCACCCTGTGTCCGATAGCCCTGCTCCGTGCGGCGACGACGTCCCGGACAACGTCGACAACCTCATGCTTCTCAGTCCCGAGCAATATGAGGCGTTGCTGGAGGCGCGCGAGGGACAGCAGCACGATTTGAGCCGCGCGCAGGTGGAGGCGGTACTGAAGGCCGCCAAGGAACGATCCTGAAACGGGCCGTTCCATCAGCCTCATCAGGTGAAAGAGGCGTGCGGGCTGTTCGGCGACCCGGCCCGGCGGGAAGAGACCCGGCCGGGTTTGCTCGACTTGCTCGAATCCGAGATTCCCGTGGATGACCGCGTGGACGCCCTCATCCGGTCGTACGGCGACGCGTTGTTCGAGCGCGGACGGCTTCAGCCGGAGAAGTCGAAGCCGACGTATTCGCGGCCCTCGGCCTTCATGTAGAGCTGCCACTGATCCCCGGAGGAGACGTGGGGGAGCAGGCGGTTCCAGGCGCCGCCGTCCTCCAGGTACACCCATGGGCCGCAGCGGTAATTGCGGCCCGAGCTGTACTCCAGGCACGCCTTCGCGTACGTGATGTACTCGACCTCGGTCAGTTTCATCCAGATCGAGGTGCAGCCGTCCGGCACGAAGTTCGGGGCGCCGGAGTTGCTGCGGGACGCGCCGAGATAGAGTCCGCCGGTGTTCGAGTTACTCTGGCATTCGTAGTCGCCGGGGCTGGCGGCGCTTGCCGATGATGGCACGGTCAGCGCCATTCCCATTCCGGTCACCGCGACTGCCATAGCGCTGGAAAACAGTTGTCGCATCCCCATGTCGTACCGCTCCCGATCGCCTGTTGAAGCGCCGAATTCCTAAGCGCCAACATACGGGCTACGTGTGATCGACAGGCGATTGTCACCCGTCCGGTCAAACGTCGTCACCCGGGTCAGGCGCTGCGGCGGGAGGCGCGTCCCCACAGGTCGTAGGCGGTGCGGCCGGGGCGGAAGCCGTGCGCCTCGGCCATCGCTACGGCCTCCGGGAAGCCGTTGGCGACCAGGTCGGGGCGGTGGGCGTCGCTGCCGAAGCTGACCGCGTCGCCGCCCTCCTCGTGCCACCATTTCAGGATGGTGGCGTCCATCGGGATGCGCGTGTTGATTTCCAGGGCGCGGCCGGATGCGGCGGTGGTGCTCAGGGCGTACCGAAACTCTTCTTCGAACAACGCCGGGTTGAACGGCCCGGACCGGTCGGCGGGCCAGGACCGCAGCGGATAGTCGATGTGCGCCAGAATGGCGAACGGCTCATTGCCGGCGACCATGCGCGGGATTTCGGCGAGGTATTCGCGGACCAGCTCGAAAGGGTCGCGGTGCGGGTAGAGCGCCCACGGCTCGCCGTAACCGTCGCCGTCGGGCAGGCAGTGCAGCGAGCCGAGAACGCGGTCGAACTTTCCGGCGGCCAGGATCGCCGCGACCTGCTCGGCGTGCCAGTGCGGTTCGCCGACCTCGAGGCCGCTGAGGATCCGCAGGCCGGGGAAGCGGTCCCGGCACTCGTCGACGGCGGCGAGGTAGCCGGCCACGTCGAAGGGCGGCGGGTGGACCAGGCCGTCCGGGTCGGCCGCGGCGGTCAGCTCGGCACTCATGTACGGACCGGACGTCGGCGCGGGCCAGCTGATGTGGTCGAGGTGCTCGGTGAACGCGATCACCGGCAGCCCCACCGCGACGGCGCGCTCGCACGAGCCCACCATGTCCCCGGCCGTGGTGTCCCAGGACCATTCGGTGTGGACGTGACTGTCCGCCGGTAACGCCATGCCGATCATGATAGTAGGGGCACCCCGAGCCGCTCGCGGAGCTCCTCGCGGGAGATCCCGTACGTCTCCCGCACCACCACCCCGCCCGCCGTGATCAGGAACGTCGCCAGATCGGTGTAGACCCGGTCGACGCAGCCCAGCCCGGTCAGCGGATACGTGCACTCCGGCACCAGCTTGGCCGACCCGTCCTTGGCGAACAGCGTCATCATCACGTACACGCTCTTCGCGCCGACCGCGAGATCCATCGCGCCGCCCACCGCCGGGATCGCGTCCGGCTCGCCGGTGTGCCAGTTGGCCAGGTCGCCGCGGGCCGACACCTGGAACGCGCCGAGCACGCAGACGTCCAGGTGACCGCCGCGCATCATCGCGAACGAGTCCGCGTGGTGGAAGTACGACGAGCCGGGCAGCTCGGTCACCGGCACCTTGCCGGCGTTGGTCAGATCCGGGTCGATCGCGTCGCCGGTCGCGGCCGGGCCCATGTTGAGCATGCCGTTCTCGGTGTGCAGCACGATCCCGGCGTCGGCGGGCAGGTGGTCCGCGACCAGGGTCGGCTGCCCGATGCCGAGGTTCACGTACGATCCGGGTTCGATGTCCCGGGCCACCAGGGCGGCCATCTCGTGCTTGTTCAGGCTCATGCGGCCACCACCCGGTCGACGTAGATGCTCGGGGTCACGATCACTTCGGGGTCCAGCTCGCCGGTCGGGACGATCTCGTTCACCTGGGCGATCACCAGGCCGGCCGCGGTCGCCATCACCGGCCCGAAGTTGCGGGCGGTCTTGCGGTAGACGAGGTTGCCCATCCGGTCCGCGCGGTGCGCGCCGATCAGCGCCACGTCGCCCTTGATCGGGAATTCCAGGACGTACGTCCGCCCGTCGATCTCCCGGGTCTCCTTGCCCTCGGCGAGCGGGGTGCCGGCGCCGGTCCGGGCGTAGAACGCGCCGATCCCGGCACCTGCCGCGCGCATCCGTTCGGCCAGGTTGCCCTGCGGCACGACCTCCAGTGCGATGCGCCCGGCCCGGTACAGACCGTCGAACACCCACGAGTCCGCCTGGCGCGGGAAAGAGCAGATCATTTTTCGTACGCGTCCCTTGGCCAGCAGCGCGGCCAGCCCGGTGTCACCGTTGCCGGCGTTGTTGGACACGACGGTCAAGTCGCCGGCGCCCTGCTCGATCAGCGCGTCGATCAGGTGCACCGGCATCCCGGCCATCCCGAACCCGCCGATCAGCACGGTCGAGCCGTCCCGGATCCCGGCGACCGCCTCGGCGGTGCTGTCACAGATCGTCGTGGCGCTCATGCACTTCCTTCCATGGAGGCCCTCGCCCTTGGTCGTGAGGTGAAAGTGGAACTCCTGCGCAGCAGGTCAGGTGTAACTCATCCACCATTGAATGAGGATGTCATTAGACGAGATGTCGTGCGACTAGACTTGTGCTACTGCCCCGAGGTAGCTTGTCCGGCATGTCCAACGAGACGGTGCGCTACACCTATCGCTTGCGGCCCAGCCGCATGGCGCAGACGGCGCTGCTCGCGGAATGGGGCCGCTGCCGTTGGCTGTGGAACGAGGCGGTGCACCAGCAGAGGACCGGGTGCAAGCCGACCCTGTGCAAGCTGTCGAAGCTGTTGACTACATCCCGGGGGCGAAACGCTTGGTTGCGTGAGGGATCGCAGGTCGCCCAGCAGCAGGCGCTGCGTACCTACATGAGCGCCCTGCACTCCTCGTTCACCGTCAAAGGCCGCGGTCGGCCGAAGGTCAAGAAGCTCAAGAAAGTGCTGCCGAGTTTGGAGTACACCACTCGGGGTTTCCGGATTAAGGACGGCCGGTTGTGTCTGCCGGCCAAGGTCACGATCCCGGTGGTGTGGTCGCGTGAGTTGCCGTCCGAACCGAGCAGTGTGCGGGTCTACCGGGACAACCTGGGATATTGGTACGCGTCGTTCGTGGTCAGGCGCGAGGCGGTGCTCCCGGCCGGGGCGGACGGCGCCGCGATTGGTATTGACTGGGGTGTGAAGAGCACTGCGACGACCACGGATGCCCGGTTCGATCTTCCACACCTCGGGCACCGGAAGCGCTGCGCGGCGCAGCGGGCGAAGGCGCAGCGCCGAATGGCCCGTCGTCGGCGTCCGGAGGGTTTGCCGCTGTCGAAGGGTTATCTGCGGGCGAAGCGGCAGGCGGCCCAGATCGAGAAGAAAGCCGCCCGGCAAAACAAGCACGATGCCCGGCAGTGGGCGGCCCGTGTGGTCGAGGGGCATCATCTGATCGCGGTCGAGGACTTCAAGCCGAAGTTCCTGGCCAAGACCCGGATGGCTCGCAAAGCCGCCGACGCAGCAATTGGGGCGTGCAAACGAGAGCTGATCTACATGGGTGTGCGGGCGGGCCGGACGGTGGTGCCGGTGCCGCCCGCATATACCACGATGACCTGTTCCGCGTGCGGTGCGAGAGCCAAGCAGCGCCTCGGACTGGGTATCCGTGTCTTCGTCTGCGCGGTCTGCGATTACACCGCAGACCGTGACGTCAACGCCGCGAGGACGATCCTCGTCACGGCTGAGCGTATCCGTGCCAGTGCCGACGACATCAGACATGCGATCACCTTCTTCCGAGACGGTGGATCGGGTGCAGTCCGAGCTGGGAAGCCCCCGGATTTATCCGTAGGGCGCCGTTAAGCCACGTTCTCCAGCACCACGGCGAGGGCCTGGCCGACGCCGATGCAGATCGCCGCGACGCCGTAGCGGCCCTGGGACTCGATCAGTCGCGCGGCCAGGGTGCCGAGGATCCGGCCGCCGGACGCGCCGAGCGGGTGTCCGATAGCGATCGCCCCGCCCTTGGCGTTGACGATCTCCGGGTCGATGTCCCAGGCGTCGACGCAGGCGAGCGACTGCACCGCGAACGCCTCGTTCAGCTCGACCGCGGTGACGTCGTCCCAGGTGATCCCGGCGCGGGCCAGGGCCCGGTCGGCGGCCTCGACCGGCGCGTACCCGAACATCGGCGGCTCGACCGCGGCCACCCCGCGCCCGGCGATCCGCGCCAGGGGCGCCCGGCCGATCCGGTCCGCGGCCTGCGCCGAGCCCAGCACCAGCGCCGACGCGCCGTCGTTGAGCGGCGACGCGTTCCCGGCGGTGATCGTGCCGGTGGCCCGGAACGACGGCTTCAGCCCGGCCAGCTTCTCGGCGGTGCTGCCCGGCCGGATCCCCTCGTCCCGGTCCAGGTCACCGACCGCAACGGTCAGGTCGGCGTAGAACCCCTCGTCCCACGCCTTCGCGGCCAGCACGTGCGAGCGCGCGGCGAACGCGTCCTGCCGCTCCCGGGAGATCGAGAACTTCTCGCCGAGCATCTCGTTCGCCTCGCCCAGCGAGACCGTCCACTCCTTCGGCATGTTCTCGTTGATCAGCCGCCAGCCCAGTGTGGTCGAGACCGCGGTGACGTTGCCGGCCGGGAACGCCCGCGACGGCTTCGGCAACACCCACGGCGCCCGGGTCATCGACTCGACGCCGCCGGCCACGATCACGTCGGCGTCACCGGACTCGATCGCCCGGGAACCGATCATCGCGGCGTCCAGCGACGAGCCGCACAGCCGGTTGACCGTGGTCGCCGGCACCGACACCGGCAGCCCGGCGAGCAGCACGGCCATCCGCCCGACGTTGCGGTTGTCCTCACCGGCCTGGTTCGCGCACCCCCAGACCACGTCGCCGATCGCTGCCGGGTCCAGGTCGGGGATTTTTTTCAGTACGCCCTGGAGCGCGGCCGCGGCCAGGTCGTCCGGTCGCTCCCCGGCGAGGGCGCCGCCGAAACGACCGAACGGGGTGCGCGCCGCGGCGTAGAGGTAGGCGGAGTTCATGCCGTTCACGGTAGGCCGCCCGTACCGATTGACTCCAATACTGAATCACGCGCCATTGATAACCTCAGTGCATGGAACTGCGGCACCTGCGGTCGTTCGCCGCCCTCGCCTCGGAACGGCACTTCGGCCGCGCCGCCGAACGCCTGCACATCGCCCAGCCCGCGCTCTCCCAGCAGATCAAGCAGCTGGAGCGGGAACTCGGCGTCGAACTGGTCACCCGCACCACCCGCCGGGTGGAGCTGACCGAAGCCGGTCACCGCTTCGCCGACCACGCCCGCACCGTCCTCGGCTCGGTCGACCGCGCCGCCTCGGAGATGGCCCTGGTCGCCGCCGGCCAGGCCGGCCGGGTGTCGGCCGGCTTCATCGGCACCGCCACCTACGACCTGCTGCCCCAGGCCACCCGCTCGGTCCGCCACCAGCTCCCGGACATCCGCCTGGAGCTGCACGGCGAGCTCCTGAGCCCGGTGTTGCTCGAGGGCCTGCTCACCGGCACCTACGACCTGGTGGTGCTGCGCCCGGACGGCATCACCCGCCCCGAGGTGAACGTCCGGACCCTGCGCTCGGAACCCTTGGTGGCGGTCCTGCCCGACCGTCACCCGCTGGCGGCGCGCCCGTCCATCGACCTCGCCGAGCTGTCCGCGGAACCGTTCGTGACCCACCCGTCCGGCCATCGGTCGTCCATGCACGACCACGTCCTGACCGCCTGTGCCGCCGCGGGCTTCCACCCCACGTCGATCATGGAGGTGGGGGAGACGGCGACGCTGGTCGTCTTCGTGGCGGCGGGCCTGGGGGTGGCGCTGGTCCCGGCCCCGGTGCGGAGTCTGGCCCTGGAGGGCGTCGCCTACGTCCCCCTCACCACCCCACCCACGATCGACCTGGCCCTGATGACCCGCGCCGACGAGACCTCCCCAGCAGTCCACCAGGTAGCCACCATCATCACCCAACTGAGCCACCCCTGACCCACCAGCGAGGCCCATGGACGATGACCGCTCGCCGGTGTTTGTAGCGGTCGTGAGGCGACCGTGGCCGCTCACCGGTTCGGCCGGGCGACGTGATGCCACGACACGCGCTCGCCCGCCGTGATCAGCCGGTGTCAGCAGCCCAGCTGGCCGTGACGGCCGTTATGGAGCCGGATAAGGGCCGTCACGCCCAGCTGATGCTGCCCGGCTGGGCCTGGTGGCCGTTGTGGCGGCGGATAAGGGCTGTCACGGCCAGCTGAGGTTGTTCGGCTGGTGCTGAGGGCCGTTAAAACGGCCGTGAGGGGACCGTGAGGACCAGCCGGGGCCGCAACGCGCGCTGCTACCGCCCCGGAGCGCGGCACCGCGACGTACCGTGTGCGCTCACCGCCCCCAGAAGACCCGGACCAGCCCACTTGCCGGGACCACCGCCCACGTTGCGGGACGACCGCGCCCCGGCTCGGCCGCGACCGACGTGTCAGACCGCGCCCGGCCACCGCGACTGGCGCATCAGGCCCCGGCCGCGCGCATCAGCCGAACGGGGCCTTGGCTGCCGGGGAGCGGCGCCGGACCGCCAGCCCGACCGCCAGCCCCAGGCCCACCGTGCACACCCCGGACAACAGCAGTGTCGTCCGGCCGCCCAGCACCGCCACCATCGGGCCGCCCAGCAGCGTGCCCACCGACGTCGCCGGAACGGTCAGCGCCGCCCGCGCGGCCAGCACCCGGCTCAATGCCTCCGGTGGCGTCCCCCGCTGGAACAACGCCGTGGAGATCGCCGTGTACGGCCCGTAGATCAGCCCGCCGAACGCCAGCCCGAGCATCCCCGGCAGCACCGCGTCGGTGAGCCCGAGAGGCAGCAGCGCCGCACCCCACCCCACGATGATCACGACGACGACATAGGCCGGCGGGAACCGGGACAGCAGCCCGGAACCGAGCGCCCCCACCGTCGCGCCGACGCCGAACACCGTCCAGTACAACCCGAGCAGGCCCGCCGAGCCGTGCAACTCCGTCGCCACGTGCACCGGCAGCGCCACTTCCACCGGGCCGTACAGGAAGAAGAAGATCATGGTGACCACGAGCAGGCCGAGCAGTCGCGGACGGGCCCGGACCAGCTGCCACACCCCGGTGGCCGACTCGGCGGGCGGCGCGACCTGCTGGGCGCGCCGCGACACCGACCAGGCGGCGACGGCGAGGACCGCGAAGCTGAGCGCGTCCGCGCCGATCACCCAGCCGGGGCCGGCGAGCCCTGAGACCAGACCGGCGATGGCCGGGCCGACCACGATCGAGGCTTGGGTGAACGTGGACAGCAGCGCGTTGCCGGCCACCCGCTGCTCGTCCGGCAGCAGCTCGGCGACCAGGGTGTATGCCCCGGCGCTGCCCCAGGCGTGCAGCAGCGAGGAGACCGCCAGCAGCACGACGTAGCCGACCGGGTCGAGGAGGCCGGTGATCGCGAGGGCGCTGATCGTACCCAAGCAGATGGCTCTCAACGTGGCATCGGTCGCGACCAATCGGGCGGCCCGCAAGCCACGCATGAAGCGGGACAGCAGGGCCGCGCCGATCGAGGCGGGCAGGGCGTAGGCCGCGACCGCGAGCCCGGTCCACACGCCGGCCTGCCCGGGCGGGGCGATCCGCACCGCCAGCCAGGCGACCGCGACCAGGCTCATCCCGTCGCCGAGCGCGGAGACCAGCAGGCCCGGCACGACGGGGTGCCGCAGCAGTTCACGCATCCGCTGATCGTCTCAGCTCAGCGGACCTGGAATTCCAGCAGCGAGTAGCCGTATGCGCTGAGCCGCTGCAGGCCGAACACCCGCACGTAGCGGGCGACCCGGTTCTTCGCCGGGATCGTCACGGTGCCGCCGGTGCCGTCGGCGGTGCCGTAGAGCTTGGTCCAGGTCCTGCCGTCCAGCGACGTCTCGACCCGGTAGCGCACCGCGTAGGAACGTTCCCAGCTCAGCGTGATCGTGGTCAGCTTCCAGCGGCGTTTCAGGTCGGCGCGCAGCCACTGCTTGTCGGTGAAGGCGCTGGACCAGCGGGTCGCCGGGTCGCCGTCGCACGCGTATCTCGGCAGCCACGGGTCGCCCTCGACTCCGGAGGCGGTGCAGGTGCCGGCGAGCGCGAGGTTCGTACCGGAGGGGTTGGCTTTTCCGGTCGGACTCTTGCTGGCGGCCGGAGCCTTGCTCGGCGCCTGCGCCGCCTCGGACGTCTCGGTCGCCTCAGCCGGTTCCGACGTGTCCGTGGGGGACGGGGGCGCGAGGGTGGTTGCGGTCGGCGTGGGAGTCACGGACGCGTCCGATTTTGATCGGTACGCCACGGCGCCACCCGCCGCGAGCCCCACCACGAGCAGCCCGACCAGCCAGCCCCGCCCTCGGCGCTTCCGCGCAGGCTCCGGCGCTGGCGGCGGGGGCACCGGAGTCGGTACGGGCAGCACCGGCACCCCGGACGCGCCAGGCCTCGGTGGCCGTGGCGGCATCCGGGTCAGCCGCAGATTGTCCGCTCGCGACGGCACGCGCCGCTGGTTGTCGAACTCCGCCACCCACGCCCCCTGATACTCACCTGTGGAGGCATATCTTGGCGTACGCATCGCCCGGTTCCGGAACCGGGCGATACTTATCGGTCAATGGCAGGTCAGGCGGCCAGGGGGGTCGACAGCGACGCCAGCAGATCCTCCGGGTGCACCGGCCGGCACAGGTGGTAGCCCTGACCCAGATCGCAGCCGAGCAACCGCATGGCGTTGCGCTGCGCCTCGGTCTCGATCCCCTCGATCACGGTCCGCAGCCGCAGCGTGCGGGCCAGCTCGACGATGGTCCGGATCACCGCGAGGTCCGCGGTGGTCGGTTGCCCCTTGCTGATGAACGCCCGGTCGATCTTCAACTCGTCGACCGGCAGCCGCTGCAGGTACGACAGCGACGAGTACCCGGTCCCGAAGTCGTCGATGGACACGTCCACCCCGAGGTCCTGCAGGTCGCGCAGGCAGGCGATCGCCGTGCGCGGGTCGCTCATCAGCACCGACTCGGTCAGTTCCAGGGTGACCGCCTGCGGTGGCAGCCGGGTGTCGTTGAGCATCCGCTCCACGTCCGAGGCGAACTGCGGGTCGGTCAACTGCCGCCCGGACACGTTCACGTTGATCCCGAGGTCCGGCCGGATCCGCCGCCACAGCGCGGCCTGACGTCCCGCGGTGTTCAGCACCCACCGCCCGAGGTCGCTGATCAGGCCGGTCTCCTCGGCCATCGGCACGAAGTCGGCGGGGGAGACGTAGCCGCGTTCCGGGTTCTGCCAGCGGACCAGCGCCTCGACCCCGACCGGCTCGCCGGTGTCCAGGGAGATCAGCGGCTGGTACTGCAGCCGGAACTCGCCGAGCGTGAGCGCCCGCTGCAGGTCGCCGTTGAGGGTCAGCCGGGCCAGCGCCTCGGCGTGCATCTGCGGCTCGAACAGCACGACCCGGCCCGGGCCCTCCTGCTTGGCCCGGTACATCGCCACGTCCGCGTTGCCCAGCACCTCGCCCGGCGCCGGACCGGGACCGGCCGCGATGCCGATGCTGGCGCCGATGAACACCTCCTGGCCGCCGACCACGAACGGCTGCTTGATCGCGTCGATCAGCCGCTGCGCGACCGGGACCGCCTGGTCGGCCGGGCACGTGTCGAGCAGGATGGCGAACTCGTCGCCGCCGATCCGGGCCGCCGTGTCGGCCGGGCGCAGGCAGGCGCGGACCCGTCCGGCGACCAGGCCGAGCAGTTCGTCGCCGGCCCGGTGCCCGAGGCTGTCGTTGACCGCCTTGAACCGGTCCAGGTCGATGAAGAGCACGCTGGTCGGGTCGTCGCCGGCGAGCTTCTCGGCGAGCATCTCCAGGAACAGCACCCGGGTCGGCAGGCCGGTCAGCGAGTCGTGCCGGGCCTCGCGCAACGAGTCGATCAGGGCGAGGCGTTCGGTGGCCTCCCGTTCGCGTTCCTCGCGCAGCCGCCGCTCGGCGGTGAGCAGACCGATGTTGGCCAGGGCCAGCCCGATGGTCTGCGCCATCGCCTGCAGCAGCTGGCGCTCCTCCGGGTCGAGAGGATCGCCGGCCCGGGCGACCAGCAGCGCCCCGTTCGGGTCGCCGCTGAACCGGGCGCTCGTCACGTGCAGCTCGTCCAGTCCGGGCACGGTCAGCGTGGCCGGGCGCTGGTCGCCGGCCAACAGGGTGTCGAGCTGCTCCCGGCCCAGGCCCCAGGCGACCTGGACCCGGCCGTCGCGCAGCACCGCGCCGATCTCGGTCTCCAGCACCTCGGCGGCCCGTTCGACGGCGACCATGACGGCGGAGAGCTCCTCCTGCGGCCCGCAGACCGCGGCGAAGAACTCGGTGAGCTGATGGGTGGTCCAGTGGTTCATGCCGCTTCCCCCGCTTTTTCCTCGCGCCGGTTCAATGGGGGCGCCCTCAGGCCAATGCCAGCGTGACGAGCGTGAAGTGGTGCATGCCGAGCGCGCCGCGGACCCGGGCGATCTCGCCGGTGCTGTAGAAGCCGCCGTACGGCACCCCGTCGAGCCGCTTGCCGAACTCGGCGTTCTCCTGCTCCACCCCGGCCGGGCCCAGCTTGATCCACCGGCCGGCGCAGTCGAAGACCAGCATGCCCAGCGCGGGCGCGCCGCCGAGCGCGTCGAGCGCCTGCCCGGACGCGTCGGCCGCCCCGTTGATCAGTGACTCCTGATCCGTCTCCATCAGCCAGATCAGGGCGCCCTGCGGCACGTCGGCGAGGCAGAACAGCGACCTGTCGCCCCGGTCCCCGTCGTGGATCACCCGGATGTCCTCACCGCTGCGCCGGGACAGCCCCAGCGGATGGTGGAACGCCAGGTCCCGGAACGCGGTGATGTCGTCGAGCGCCGAGTCGTCGACACCGAGCCGGCGCAGGAACACGTCGAGGGCCGGCTCGCCGTCGAGCTCCAGGATCCGCCCGCCGTTGCTGCTGGTGACGACGAGGGCGTCACCCTCCTTGCGCCAGCCGTGCGCGATGCCGACGCCCATCGGCCCGTCCGACCCGATCGCGATCCCGATCACCGCGTCCGACATGATCTCCACGCCGTCGCGGCCGCCGTGGAACTGGTAGGTGCGCACGTAGGTCAGGTCGTCGCCGGCGTACCCGCCGACCAGCGGGATCGCGGCACCGACCACCGAGAACGCGCCCCGGACGATCTCGTGCTGGGTTCCGGTCAGCCCGTCGCCGATCATCAGCAGCGCCTTGTGCTCGCCGTCGAGGCCGGCCAGGCAGGCCGCTGCTTCGGCGCCGGCTTCGCGGAGGCGACCGGTCACTGCACGAGCGATTTTCGTACGCACGGTGAAGCCCGCCCCGCCCCACGCCGTGATCGCGACCCCGGCCCGGCTGACCCGGCCGTCGGCGAGCTGCCCCGACGTGGTGCAGCCGACGATCACGGTGTCCGCGCCGGCCTGGGCCCGCAGCGCGTCGAACAGCTCCGGCACGTGGTACCCGACGGAGCAGAACACGAACACCACGGCCGCGTCCCGCCCGGCCAGCGCCGCACCGGCCGCCTCGGCACCGGCGGCGGCGGGGTCGGTCAGGGTGCTGTGGCCGGTGCCGAACCAGCGGGTGGCCGTCCCGGTGCTGCTGACGTGACTCATGCCCGTGGTCATCGGCCGCCGACCCGCCGAGTTGAGCTCCGACGCCGCGATCGGCCCCGCATCGACCGCTATCGTGCGACGGGTGACCGCCTTCATCCGCAACGTCTCGTTCGACGCCGCCGACCCGTATGTGCTCGCGGTCTTCTGGAGTGAGGTGGTCGGGCATCCGGTGCACCCGGACTGTGCGCCCGGCGACCACGAGGTGGTCATCGAGCCGCCCGGCGGGCCGCGCCTCTACTTCCAGGCGGTGCTGGAGTCGAAATCGGTCAAGAACCGGGTGCACGTCTGCCTGCAGCCGGCCGACCTGTCCCGGGACGCCGAGATCGACCGGCTGCTCGCGGCCGGCGCGACCCTGTTCGCCGACCACCGCACCCCGGACGGCGCCGGCTGGGCGGTCCTGCAGGACCCGGCCGGCAACGAGTTCTGCGTGACCCGCGCCGACTCCGAACGCCACCCGTGACCCGGCGCCCCCGCCGGGCGCCACCCGTGATCCGGCGCCCCCGCCGGGTCCCACGCTTGACCCGCGCTGGCGCTGAACCCCGCGCCTGACCTGCGGGCGGACGGCCGCGACGCGCGTCACCGTCCTCGGCTGGTTGTCAGGGGTGCCTCCGGCCTCTCGAGACACCCCTGACAACCAGCCGACTGCCGTGAGCTGGCTGCCAGCGGTGTCTCCGGCGTGCGGAGGCACCCCTGACGGCCAGCCGGGGATCCGCGGCTGGTGCCGGCGGTGGTGTCGGCGGGGTTGAGGCTGCCGTGCGGGCCAGCTGGAGTGGGGACGGCGTTGCTGTCCGGGTTTGATCGTGGTCGATAGGCTGCGGGGGTGTCTGCTCGTGCTGCTGCGCTCTGGGCCATCCCGTTCGCGATCGTGGGTCTGCTGCTGCGGGTGGCCGCCCACCTGACCGACTTCACCCTGCTGGTCGATCCGTTTCCGGCCGGGATTCTGCTGGAGCTGCTGGCGTTCGGGCTCAGCGTCGGGCTGCCGCTGGCCGCCTACCTCCTGCTGACCCGCCGGGACCGGGTGGCGCCCGCGACCTGGGTGCTCGACCCGGCCGGACGCCGGATCGTCGCCGGGCTCGCGCCGCGGCCGGCCGGGCTGACGCTGATCGGCGTCGCGCTCTGGGCGCCCCTGGTCCTGGACACCGAACGGGTGGCGGGCGAGAGCTACCGGCAGTTCGCCGGGTTCGACCCGCTGGCCGTGGTCAGCCTGATCGGCGCCGCGCTGCTGTTCACCGCGCTCGCGGTCTCCGTGGCGACCGGCCGGCCGTGGGTGGCGCTGGACCGGGACGGCATCGTCCGGCAGGACCTGTTCCGGCGGGACCGGGTCGGCTGGGACGAGCTGACCGCGGACCAGCCGACGTGGTGGACCCGGCTGCGGACCAGGGCGCTGCAGGTCGGCCGGATCAAGCTGCCGGTCTCGTCGCTGCACATCGACCCGACCCTGATGGCCTTCACGATCCGCAACTACCGCCGGGTGCCCGAGCTCCGCGAGCAGATCGGCACCGCCGAGAGCCTGGCGCTGCTGCACGATGCGTACCGCAGCAGTTTTGTTGATACACTTGCACCATGAAGAACGTTGACGGCATCAGCGCCTTCACCACCGACGAGGCCGAGCGTCGCTTCGCCGCGGCCTATCGGCAGGGGTTCGCCGACCTCTGGCCGGAGCCGGCCGTGCCCATCCCGGTCGCCACCAGTTATGGCGAGGCGGTCGCCTATCGTCTCGGCCCGGCCGAGGGGGTGCCGATCGTGCTCCTGCCCGGCTCGGGTGGCAACGCGCTGACCTGGTATCGCTATGTCGAGGCGCTCGCCGACCGGCATCCGGTGATCGCGCTCGACCCGATCGGCGAGCCCGGCGGCGCGACGCAGACCCGGCCGATCCGCGACGCCGGCGACGTGGCGGCCGCGCTCGAGGAGACCCTGGCCGGGCTCGGCGTCGAGCGCGCCCACCTGGTCGGCATGTCCTATGGCGGCTGGGCACTGCTGCGCCACGAGCTGGCCTTCCCGGGGCGCGCGGCGAGCCTGACCCTGCTCGATCCGGGCGGTCTCGGCCGCCTCGGCGCGCGGTTCTGGATCTGGTTGGTGGGCGGTGCGGTCGCCGGTCTCACTCCCGGCCCGCTGAGGCGGCGGCTTTCCCATCTCGTACGCAACGCGGTGCTCCGTGACGACGCCCTGATGGTGTTCCTGCCCCTGATCATGAAGTTCCGCCGCCGTCAGCCGATGCCGGACGCGCTGACCGACGCGGATCTCGCGGCGCTCACCGTGCCGACGCTGATCATGATGGGGGAGCACAGCGCGCTCTACCGTCCCGAGGCGGTCGCCGAGCGGCTGCGGCGTGTCCTGCCCGCCGCCCGGGTGGAGATCGTGCCGGGCGCGTCGCACGACCTGCCGGCGCACTCGCCCTACGTGGTCGCGGCCCGGATAGCCGAGATGGTTTCGCCTGCTCAGCGCCGGGGTAATTGATCACCATACCTCCGGTTTGGGACGACACTGCGGCATCGCCGTGTCGTGTCGGCCCGTCCCGCGGAGGTAACAATGCACAGCATGGTTCCGCTCGCCCTGATGGCGACGACGATCGGGTTCGCACCGACCGCCCAGGTGTACGACGCACGGATCTACGACCGGGACAGCCGGCTGCTCGCCGAAGCGCGCTTCGACGCCGCCGGTGACACGTTCACGGTGACGAAGCGGTCCGCCGACGGCGGCCGGGCCTATCTGGAGTTCCGCTACGTCCGCGTGGACGGCACGGTGCAGACCGGCAGGCATCAGGGCCCGGCCACGGCCGACGCGAGTGTCAGTTTCGGTCACGATTTCGGCGAGGGCCGCCGGCTCACGTTCCGGGTGTGTGTCACCGAGGAGCACGGCTTCAACCCGTGCAGCGGCACAGCCGACGGCGAGAACTGGACCGTCGCCTACGCCTGACCAGCGGGGGTGCCCATGCGACCGGCCGGGCCCGCGCGGGCCGTGCTCCGTGTGACTGGCCTGGCCGCGCCTGGCCGCGCCTGGCCGCGCCTGGCCGCGCCTGGCCGCGCCTGGCCGCGCCTGGCCGCGCCGGGCCCCGCCGCGCCGCGCCGGCCCCGCCTGGCCGACCCGCAGCCAGGGGCCGGGCAGGTCGTTCGTCACCGGGCCAGAACGGTCCGGCCGGCCGCGCCCGGCAGCCGGTCTCCGTCCGGGCCGGTCTCCGTTGGTCCCATCCGCGCATTCGGGCAGCTCGCGGCCGTCGCCTAGGCCCGGCCGCGCACCTCGGCCAGCCGGTCCAGCAGGAACGTCCGCTCCCGGTGGTTGCCGGTCAGGGTCAGGGCTTCCTCGTACGCCGACGCCGCCTCGGTCCACCGCTCCAGCCGGCGCAGGAAGTCGGCGCGGGCCGCGCTCAGGTACGCGTACGTCGCCAGCGCCGGGTCACCGAGCAGCGGGTCCAGCGCGGTCAGCCCCGCGGCCGGCCCGTCGCGCAGGCCGATCGCCGCCGCGCGGTTCAGCCGTACCACCGGCGAGCCCGGCCACAGCCGGTCGAGCACCCCGTAGAGCGCGACGATCTCACCCCAGTCCGTCTGCTCCCAGCGGGGCGCCTCGGCGTGCACCGCGGCGATGGCCGCTTCCACCGCGTACCGTGTCGGCGGCCTCCTCCGCAGCGCGTCGGTGAGCAGACCGGTTCCCTCGGCGATCTTGCCCGCATCCCACCGTGACCGGTCCTGGTCAGCGAGCAGCAGCATCCGCCCGTCCGCGCCGACCCGGCTCGCGGATCGCGCGTCGATCAGCAGGAGCAGCGCGAGCAGCGCGCCGACCTCGGCGTCGGCCGGCATCAGCAGGTGCAGCAGCCGGGCCAGGCCGATCGCGCAGCCGGTCAGGTCGGTCCGGATCAGGTCATCGCCGGCCGCCGCGGTGTGCCCGGTCGTGAAGATCAGATGCACCACCGGGAGCACCGCGCCGACCCGCTCGCCGAGTTGGTCCGGCCCCGGCACCCGGTACGGGATCCGCGCCGTGGCGATCTTGCGTTTGGCCCGGGTGATCCGCGCCGCCATGGTCGGCTCCGGCACCAGGAACGCCCGGGCCACCTCGGCCGTCGACAGCCCGCAGACCAGCCGCAGGGTGAGCGCCACCTGGGTCTCGCGGGCCAGCGCCGGATGGCAGCAGGTGAAGATCAGCCGGAGCCGGTCGTCGGTGACCTCGTCCGGCCCGGGCGCCACCTCGTCCGCGACCAGCAGCGGCAACCGCCGGCGCAGCGCCGACTCACGGCGCAGCACGTCGAGGGCCCGGTTGCGGGCCACCCGGGTGAGCCAGGCGCCGGGCCGCTCCGGGACACCGGAGCGCGCCCAGACCTCGAGGGCCTGGGCGTACGCGTCCTGGGTGCACTCCTCGGCCAGCCCCAGGTCCCGGGTCAGTCGCGCGGTGGCGGCCAGCACCCGGGCCCAGTCGCGGCGGTGCGCGGCCGCCACCGCCGCGCCGGCCTCCCCGGTCATCCGCGGGTCACGACCGGGCGGATCTCCACACCGCTGTGCGACGCGTGCACCTCGGGCAGCAGATCGACCAGCTTGAGCACCTCGTCGAGGTCAGCGGCCTCGATCAGGTAGAAACCGCCGAGCACCTCCTTGGTCTCCAGGAACGGCCCGTCGGTGATCAGCTGAGTGTCCGATCCCGATCGGACGGTGGTCGCCGTCGAGGACGCCTCGAGCTGCTCGCCGCCGAGCACGCGCGCGCCGGCGGCGTCGTTGAAGGCCTGGTGGGCGGCGCCGTGCGCGGCCCACTCCGCCGGGGTCATCGCGTCCCAGCGCGCCTCGTCGCCGTGGATCAGGAGCATGAACTTCGCCATCGTGTCGTCCCTCTCGCCTCCGGCCCGGAGCCGGGCCACTGAACCTACGACGAACGGCGGCCGTACCGGATCGACAACTCAGCGATCCGATCCGCGCCGACGTCGTACGCGGGCTGCCCGGCCCGTGGATCCCGGGCGTGCAGGGTGTGCAGCACGGGGGAGTGCGGCCCGCCGAGGTCGACCAGGCTCGCCGACGCGCCGCGGACCGCGCGCACGGTGTCCGGCGCGGCGGTCAGGTCGATCCGGTTGACCACACCCGGCGTCACCCACACCGGCACGCCGGCCAGGAACCCGGACACCTGCGAGTGAAAGTGTCCGCAAAGGATCAAGCCGACGTCGGTCCCGGCGATCACCGCGGCGAGGTCGTCACCGTCGCGGAGGCCCATGGCCTCCTGCGCCAGCACCCCCGGGACGGCGAGAGGTGGGTGGTGGAAGGCGAGAATGCTTCGGTACGGCGTGCGCGCCAGCACCCCACGTAGCCAGTCCCGTTGCACGGGGCTGATCCACCCGTACGGCTCGCCCGGCACCAGCGAGTCCAACGTGATGATCCGGTACCCGCCGACGACCGTCACGGCAGCGCGCTCCCCGCCGGCCGAGCGCAGCCACTCCACCGCGCCGTCCCGGCCGTCCGCGCCCAGGTGGCCGCTGCCCAGCACCTCGGTGAACGCACCCCGCTCGTCGTGGTTCCCGGTCGTGAAGACCACCGGCACCCGCCGCTCCCGCGCGAACCCGCCGACCATCGCCAGCACGTCCCGGTACGCCGTCACCGACCCGTCGTCGGCGACGTCCCCGGTCACCAGGACCACGTCGAGGCCGGGGACCTCGGCGCAGTCGAGCAGCATCCCGCGCAGCGCCTCCCGGGCGTCGATCCCGTCCCGGTTCACCCCGGCGGCCGCGGTGACGTGCGTGTCCGACAGGTGCAGGATCCGCATCCCGACACGCTATCGGCTGACTCCGCCGGTAGCCGCCCGCCGTCCGCCTTTGCCACAATCGTCGCGTGACAGCCGATGAGCTCGTGACGATCGAACTGACCGAAGAGGAACGACAGGTGCTCTCCCGGGCTCTGCACGAATGGGCCGGCCCGGCGCACTGCACCGAGGCACTCGCCGTCGCGATGGGCTTCGGTGGCGTCGCCGACCTGCTCGCCGAGGGAAGCAGGATGCGCCCCCTGATCCGCGCCGGCGAGCCGCTCAGCCGCCGCGACTGGCGCCGGGCACTGATCTCCGCCGAGATCGTCTTCGCCAGCGACGTGTTCGGCTCGGGCATCGACTGGTCGATCGCCACCGGCCTGAGCGACGAGGAGACCATCCAGATCCTCCGCCCGCTCCAGCGCAAGATCGCCCGGGTCGCCCGGATCCACCAGCTCAGCGAGGCCTGACCGCCGCGGTCAGGTGAGTTCGGGCAGGACGGTGACCAGGTCGAACGCGTCCGCGACCGGCAGGTCCAGGTAGCCGTCCAGGTTGCGGTAGCGCTGCGGGCCGCCGGCGCCCCGCAATGGCCGCAGGTCGGTGACCCGGGGCGCGCCCGGCGCCGTGAGGAACGCCTCGACGCTGCCCGGGACCGGTGCGGTCAGGTCGACGGTGAGGACCTCGACGCCGGTCTCGGTGCCGGGCGCCGCCCGCCGGGTCGGGGTCCGTCCGCCGGTGCAGGTCAGAGCAATGCAGACGTACGCGTCGGCCAGCTCCGCGGCCAGGTGACTGCCCATGACCGGGACCTCGGCGGTGCCACCGAGCAGGATCGGTATCCGCTGCAGGTGGGTGTTGGCCGCCGAGATCACCAGCTTGCGGCCGTCGCGGAGCAGGTGCCGGGCGGTCTCCGCCATCGCCGCGTCCCGCACGTTCACCGCGGTGTGGATGCCGGAACCGCGCACGGCGTGCAACTGGGCGCGCAGCATCTGGTCGAGCAGCACCGCCAGGCGCAGCTCGTGGCGCGCGGTGGCGTACCCGTCGGCGCCACCGCCGTGCCGGTCGGGCCCGGTGTGCCCGGCCGCGCCGCCGTGCCGGGCGTACTGCGGGCGCAGGACGTCGACCCGGGCGGCCAGCTCGGCCAGCAGGACGGTCAGCGCGTCACGGTCGGTGGCCGGCGCCGCCGCGTAGGCCCGGAACGCCGGCATGGTGTGCGGGCTCGCCCACTTCCCGGCGTACGTCCGAATCTGATCGATGATCTGACCCGCCTCCGGATCGACTGCGGTGAGATAACCGGCGACCCCGTCCACCGCCGGCAGCAGCGAGCCGAGCTGGGCCGGCAGGTCCAGCCCGGCGAAGCGCACGTCCCCGCCGCGCCGGTGCTGGTCCCGCAGCCAGCCGAGCCAGCGCCGGGTCTCGGCGGTGTGACCGAATCCGTAGGTCAGGCCCCGCTCGGCGATCTCCGCGACGTCGCCGGGCTCCTCGCCCCGCACCCACCGGCCGACGGTCAGGCCCTCGCTGAAGCCGGACTCCAGGGCCACCGCGGAGAATCCCATCCGCTCCACGAGGAACCGGGTCATCCGGTTCCTGACCTGCTGGTATTCGCGGACGTTGTGTGCCGACTCGCCGATCCCGACCACCTGCGCGTCCCCGAGGAGCTGCCGCAGCGGTTCCAGGTCGTCCAGCCCGGCATCCGGGTCCAGCGTCGCCATCGTGAACGCGTCAAGCTCGGTCGCTTTGATCACCGGTGATCCTCCGTGTCCGATTCAGGCAGGGACCGCCACCTTAGCGGACACCCCGGGCTCCTAGAGTCCTAGGACGCTCGAGGGGTTGCGGTCGCAGCCACGCCGACTTTCGCCGGGGCTGATCGACGATCCCGGCCCGGTGCAGCGCCGCCGGGCTCGGTGCCCGCAGGCCGGGTCGTGCTCGGTGGACCGCGTCCGCGGGTCGTGCTCGGTGGACCGCGTCCGCGGGTCGTGCTCGGTGGACCGCGTCCGCGAGGGGAAGGACCTGGCTGACCGGCAGACGGGCGTGGGTAGGCTCGCCCATGCTGATCACGCACGTCAGCGGTGTGCCCGTGGCAGGGGGAGTTCGTGGAGTTCTCGGAGGCGGTCGCGAGCGGCGCGGGGATGTTCGGGCTGTGGTCGCCGCCGGCGTTTCGCGGGGTGGTCGACTACGGGACGTGGGAGGCGGAGCTGCTGGAGGACCAGGACATCGACCGGCACATCCGGTCCGGCGCGTTCGTCCCGATCAACATTCACAGCGACGGCGAGTTCCAGTTCCTGGTTCGCATCGGGTCCGCGGGCCTTCCGGCGGCTCTGACCGTACGGGAGCGGGCCTACCTGGTCGTCGCCTCGGAGCCGTACCTGTTCGTCGCGACGGACGGCGCCCTGCTCAGCGGCATCGAACACGCCGGCGCCAAGCCCGGACCGGCCCTGCGCGTGCCACTGCCACCCGGCCGCTGGCAGGTGTGCATCTTCCTGCTCGACTGGACCGCCGAACCCGGCCACCAGGACCGGGAGGGCGCCCCGCTGCCAGGAGCCCTCCCGGATTTCACCCTGCTGCTCAACCCGGCACCCCCGACCGCCGTCTTCCGCACCAGCATCGAAACCTTCCCCCGCGCCATGCGCTGACCAGCAGGTTCCGCACCAGCGGCCACCCGCGCTCCCGCGCACCAGCGGTCACCCGCGCTTCCGCGCACCAGCGGTCACCCGCGCTTCCGCGCACCAGGGGTCACCCGCGCTTCCGCGCTTCCGCGCTTCCGGGCTCCCGGGCTCCCGGGCTCCCGGGCTCCCGGGCTCCCGGGCTCCAACGGTCACCTGCGTACCCGCGTGCTCTCCGGCCGAGGGGCCTTGCGGTGCGCGTTGTCGCCACCGCAAGGGCGGTAGCAGTCCGCGGTGCCGCGACGCGTGCGCGGACCGCCCCCCTGAGGGCTGCAATCGCCCGCGATCGGCCATTGCGGACCCGCACCGCCCTCTTCTCACCCCTTACCCGCCCCGAAACCCTCGCCCGCTGCCGCAGAGCGACGCTTTGGTCCCGGCCGTCCAGCCCAGCCCGGCACCTTCCAGCCCGGCCCGGCATCGCTGGCCCGCCACTTCACCTCACCCGGACCGCCAAACCACCCACAGCCGGCCCGACCCGAGCCGCTCGCCGACCCTCACCCCGCAGTCACAGGAATTCGGCAAGCACAAGCGGCCGGCTGGTCCTGGGGGGTGTCAAACGGCGTCGGAGGCACCCCTGACCGCCAGCTGGGCGCGGCCGGCTGGTCCTGAGATGTGCAAAAACGTGCCGGAGGCACCCCTGACGGCCAGCCGGGCGCGGCGGGCTGGCCCTGGGGGGTGGGGGGTCAACCGTCCGGAGGCACCCCTCACCGCCAGGCGGGCGCGGCCGGCTGGTCCTGGGAGGTGCCAATCGCGCCGGAGGACACCCCTCGCCGCCAGCTGGGCGCGGCGGGCTGGTCCTGGAGGGTGTCAAACGGCGTCGGAGGCACCCCTGACCGCCAGCCGGGCTCGTGGGGCTGGTGCTGGCCGCTGTGTCAGCGGCCTTGACACGACCCTCAGCGCCAGCCGCGTGCGGTGGCCGCCCCGCTGGGTGGAACAGCGTGGGGACATGAGCCGCGCACTGCCCCTCACCGCCAGGGCCGGTCCGCCTGCCGGGAGCTCCGGCTACCTGATGAGACAGACCCGCCGTCGCGATCCCCGCAGGCGCTGCGTTACGCGCTCTCGGCCCACTCCGCGACCACCTCGAAGATCGGGGCGCGCCCGGCGAACCGTTCCGCCATGTCCCGGCCGTCGTAGCTGTACCCGTTGGTGCCCGCCGCCGTGCCCGCCGCGGCCACCATCCGGGGCGCGAACCAGAAGAACCGCGCCGCGCCCGTCACCCGGATCGCCCGGCGCACCACGTCGGGAGCCACCGCGCCGCGCATGCCCCGCACATACGCCGAGGTGACCGTCTCCAGGACCTCGTCCAGCAGTTTCACGTCGAGCAGGCCGTCGAAGAACGCGTCCAGCGCCATGTTCGCGGCGTCGCCGCCGATCGCGCCCGGGCCGACGAACGTCCAGTCCAGCAGCACCGGCCCGCGGTCGGCGTCGATCAGGTTCATCGCCCACAGGTCGTGGTGGCACATGGTCTGCGGCAGTGCCCGGGCCGCCGCGAGCACCTCGAAGCGCCGCTCCCACAGCCGCCGTAATCCGGTCCGCAACCGCGGTGACCAGGCCGCGGTCACCACCGGGTGATCCCAGTCGAGGTGGTCCGGCACCGGCTGGGCCAGGGTCGCGTCGGCCAGGAAATCCCGGGGCAGCCAGGCCGCTTCCAGGTGCGGGCGGGTGGTCCATCCGGCTTGGGCAAGACCGATTTTGTACGCGAGGTCGCCCATCTCGGCCGGTCCCCACGTCGAGCCGGGTGTGCCCGCGACGTCCTCGAGCCACATCGCGACCGAGCCGTCCGCGCGGTCGTGCGTCGACAGGCACTCCGGCGCGGAGAGGCCGCCCTCGGCGAACAGGGTGGCCGGGACTCCTGCCTCGTACGCTGAAGGCTCTCGCCTCCAGTAGTTGAAGTGACCTGGATCCGCGCTCGCGGCCATGTGTGCCGCGGCCCCCGCGCGCCGGGGTGTAGCGATCTTGAGGATCGCGGTCCGGTCGTCGCGGCGGACCCGCCACACGCCGCCGGTGGTCTCGTTCGCCGACCCGTGTTCGAGCTCCTCGGCGACCCACCCGTCCCGCACGAGATCGATCGGCACCGTCATGATCCAAACGTACCGAAAAAAGTTCTGGCGATGATGTCGAGAACGGGCGGGCGGCTCCGTCCCCGTGGCGAAGGTGACGACAATGGGTCGCACCGGAACCGAGGAGAATCATCATGGCGAAGTATCTGCTGCTCAAGCACTACCGTGGCGGCCCGGCTCCGTGCAACGACGTGCCGATGGACAAGTGGACGCCGGAGGAGGTCACCGCGCACATCCAGTACATGAACGACTTCGCGGCGCGGCTCGAGGAGACCGGCGAGTTCGTCGACGGGCAGGCCCTGGCGCCGGAGGGTGAGTGGGTCCGGTACGACGGTGAGGGCCGCCCGCCGATCACCGACGGGCCGTTCGCTGAGACCAAGGACCTGATCGCCGGCTGGATGATCATCGACGTGGACAGTTACGAGCGGGCGGTCGCGCTGACCGGGGAGCTGTCGGCCGCGCCCGGCGCCGGTGGCGAGCCGATCCACGAGTGGATCGAGCTGCGGCCGTTCCTGGCTCACCCGCCGACGATCACGGAGTGACCTGCTGACCATGGATGACGCGCTGCTCCGGAGCCTCACCCCGGGCGTGCTCGGTGTTCTCGTCCGCCGCGGAGCCGACTTCGCGGCGGCCGAGGACGCCGTCCAGGACGCGCTGGTCGAGGCGGTCCGCACCTGGCCGGCCGACCCGCCGCGGGACCCGAAGGGCTGGCTGGTCGCGGTCGCCTGGCGCCGGTTCCTGGACGCGACCCGGGCCGACGCGGCCCGCCGCCGGCGCGAGGACCTGGTCGACGACGAGCCGGCGCCACCGCCGGTGTCCGGGCTGGACGACACGCTGCACCTGTACTTCCTGTGCGCGCACCCGTCGCTGACCCCGTCGTCGGCGGTGGCGCTCACGCTGCGGGCGGTCGGCGGGCTGACCACGCGGCAGATCGCCCAGGCGTACCTGGTGCCGGAGGCGACGATGGCGCAGCGGATCAGCCGGGCCAAGCGGACGGTCGCGGGGGTCCGGTTCGACCAGCCCGGCGACGTCGGCACCGTGCTGCGTGTGCTCTACCTGGTGTTCAACGAGGGCTATTCCGGTGACGTCGACCTGGTGGCCGAGGCGATCCGGCTGACCCGGCAGCTGGCGGCGGCGATCGACCATCCGGAGGTGGCCGGGCTGCTGGCCCTGATGCTGCTGCACCACGCCCGCCGGGCGTCACGGACCGCGCCGGACGGCAGCCTGGTGCCGCTCGCCGAGCAGGACCGGACCCGCTGGGACACCGCGGCGATCGCCGAGGGGGTGGGGATCCTGCAGATCGCGCTGTCCCGGGACCGGCTGGGTCAGTTCCAGGCGCAGGCCGCTGTCGCGGCACTGCACGCCGACGCGCCGACCGCCGAACAGACCGATTGGGTCCAGATCGTCGAATGGTACGACGCGCTGGTGCTCCTGACCGACAGCCCGGTGGTACGACTGAACCGCGCGGTGGCGGTCGGCGAGGCGGACGGCGCCCGGGCCGGTCTGGCGGTGCTGGCCACCCTGGACGACACGGTGCCCCGCTACGCGGCGGTGGCGGCGTACCTCCACGAGCGCGACGGCGACCCGGCCACGGCGGCGCGGCTCTACGCGGAGGCGGCCCGCAAGGCCCCGAACGCGGCCGAACGTGATCACCTGACCCGCCAGGCGGCCCGCCTGAACACCGGTCGGTGACGGCTCCGGTCAGCCGGCGGGCCCCGGCCGGCTCGCCTCGGCGATCAGGCGCAGGACCCAGCGGGAGCCGATTTCAGCGCCCGGGCCGGCGAACCGGAGCTGGAGGCGCCGCTGCTCCTGCCGCCCGGCGGCGTCGAGGTGCCCGCCGCCAGCCAGGCAGGTGGCCGCCAGCCGCACCACCTCGGGGTCGGCGTCCGCACCCCGAATGGGCCGGCCCTTCGCCCGCAGCCGGAGCAGGTAGCCGAGGGCGGTCAGTGCCGCGGCGCGGCTGTCGCCGTACCAATGGGCGGGTTTCATCGGGAAGCGCCCGGAGGCGGACGGCGTGCGGTGACCGAGGCGTTTCGCCGTGCTGCGCCGGGTCGCATAGGCGCGGACCTCGGCCAGCCACCGCTCCCGGCTGGCCGAGAGCAGGTCGACGGCCCGCAGCAGCGCCGCCTCGTCGTGGCGGAACGGCCCGGCCACCTGTTCCAGATGGACGAACGTCGCCTTGAAGCCGACCGGTTGGTAGTGCTGCACGCAGCCCGCGAGGGCGGAGACCCGTCGCCCGTACGGGAGCGCGGGGTCGCGCACCCGGCGCGCGTAGGTCCCGAAACTCATCCGGGCAGGCTAGTGCCTTGTGGTCGCTTGCCTTCCGTATGCTCGCCGGTTCACGTTCATGTTCGGGTTGCGAAGCGCGGCGGGTTGTAATAGGAATGGTTACGATGGCATCGAACAGCAGAGTGACGATCGCGGCGCACGCGCTGGCCTGGCTGGAGCTGGCCCGGCGGCGCGGGCAGGGCTCGCTGACCTCCGACGAGGTGGCCGCGAGTGTCAATACGAACCCGGTGATCCTGCGGCGCAGTCTCGGCGACCTGAAACGCGCCGGCCTGGTCACCGCCCGGCGCGGCACCCGGGCCGGTTTCTCGCTGGCCCGCCCGGCCGAGGAGATCACCATGTACGACGTGTGGATGGCCGTCGCGGCGGAACCGCTGCTGGCCCTGCACCGCTCGGAGCCGAACAAGGAGTGCCCGGTCGGCAACGGCATCCAGCCGGTCCTGACCGATGTGTACGACGAGGCGTCGTCCGCGTTCGGCACCGCGCTGTCCCGGCGCACCATCGCCGACATGCTCGACCGGATCCTCAAGTGATCGTCGAGCTGCGGCGGTACACGCTGCGCCCGGGCCGCCGCGACGAGCTGATCGAGCTGTTCGACCGGGAGTTCATCGCGTCGCAGGAGGCGCTCGGGATGGCCGTGCTGGGCCAGTTCCGCGACCTGGACCGGCCCGACATGTTCGTCTGGTTCCGCGGCTTCCCCGACATGGCGGCGCGCTCGCGCGGGCTGCGGGAGTTCTACGGCGGCCCGGTCTGGAAGCAGCACGGCCCGGCGGCGAACGCCACCATGCTCGACTCCGACGACGTCCTGCTGCTGCGCGCGACCGTGCCGCCGCCGGTGTCACCCCGCGACGGCGACGGTCGGCGCGAGGCCGCGGTGGTGACGGCGACCATCTGGTACGCCGATCGGCCGTTCGACGACACGTTCGCCCAGTGGTTCGCCGGCCAGGATTCCGGGGCGGTGGCGGTGCTGTCCACGGAGTATGCGGAGAACGACTTCCCGGCCTTGCCGGTCCGCGAGGGCGAGCACGCGTTCGTCTGGCTGACCCGCGACGGCCGCGAGATCGACGTGCCCGCCCGGTTCGCGGTGACCCGCACCGAGCGGCTGCGCCTGACCCCGACCACCCGGTCCGCCCTGTACTGAGAACGGACGCGGGTGGCGGTCGCCCGGGTGGGGTCAGTCGGTGGGCCGGCCGAACCAGCGGGTCAGGTGGGTGTCGAGGTCGTGCTGGTCGTCGCCGATCCAAGCCACGTGGCCGTCCGGGCGTAGCAGGAGGGCCGGAGCGTCCAGGGCCGCGGCCGGATCGCCGAGCTGGTCGACCCGGTCCGCCCAGCCGCCGACGGTCAGGTGCTCGGTGCGGTCCAGCAGCAGGGCGCGGCCGTCGTGCAGCTGGTCGTACAGATGACCGGTTTTGATTTCCAGGTCGGGCAGGCGGCGGCCGAGTAGATCCGGGCCCGGGCCGAAGTCGTAGCGGATCCCGATCGCGGTGATCTTCTCGAGCAGGCGCCGGTTCACCTCGTCGAAGTCCATCAGCTCGATGAGCAGCCGGCGCACCGCCTGCGGGCCCGGGCCGGCCGAGAGCAGCTCGGCCTGGGCGCGGGTGTTGTCCAGCACGTCGGCGGCGACCGGGTGGCGTTCGGCGTGGTAGCTGTCCAGGAGGGTGTCCGGGGCCCAGCCGTGGACCTGCGCGGCCAGTTTCCAGCCGAGGTTGACGGCGTCCTGGATGCCGAGGTTGAGGCCCTGGCCGCCGATCGGCGGGTGGATGTGCGCGGCGTCGCCGGCCAGCAGGACCCGCCCGACCCGGTAGTTCTCGGCCAGCCGGGTGGCGTCGCCGAACCGGGACATCCAGCGCGGCGAGTGCACCCCGAAATCCGTGCCGGCGACGGCCAGCAGCTGCCGCCGAAAATCATCGAGAGTGGGCGGCGCGGCGCGATGACCGGCTTCCGCGCGGCCGTCGGCTTCCGGTTGATGACCGGCTCCCGCGCGGTCGGGGAAAGCAGGCTCGGGGGAAGCCGGCTCAGGGAAGGGCGCGTCGGGGACGACGATGCGGTAGGCGCCGGGGCCGAAGGGTTGCACGCTGAACCGCTTGTCGGTCCGGTGGATCTCGCGCACGACGGTGGCCACCTCCTCGGGTGGCACCCCCACCGCCATCTCGCCCATCAGCGTGGCGTTGCGGGACGGCTCGCCGGGGAAGCCGACCCCGAGCAGTTTGCGCACCGTGCTGCGGGCGCCGTCGCAGCCGACCAGATAGCGCGCCCGCAGCCGCTCCCCGTCGGCCAGTTCGACGGTCACCCCGTCGTCGTCCTGCTCGACACCGGTCACCGCCACGCCGCGCCGGACCTGCGCGCCCCGGTCGATCGCGTGCTGCTCGAGCTGCTGGACGACGACCGGCTGCGGGATGCCCAGCAGGTAGGCGTGCGCGGAGTCCAGGCCGGCCGGTGCGGGTTTGTCGATGGCGGCGAAGTAGCTGCCTGCCGGCCGCTGCCGCCCGCGGTCGCGGAGGCGGTCGAGCAGGCCGCGCATGGCCATCAGCTCGAGGGTGCGGATGTGCAGACCGACGATGCGGACGATCGACGTGGGCTCGGTGTCCTTCTCCAGGACGAGTACGCGTACGTCGTGCAGCCGCAACTCGGCGGCCAGCATCGCACCGGTCGGCCCGCAGCCGGCAATGATCACGTCAAACATGGTGAAACCTCTCGGGAGTATGGGGCACTCCCGGCGACGCCTACGTCAGTCGCCCGCCCGTGACGGCAGGGGGAGCACCCACTTCGCTGCAACAGTCATGGGTCTCACCTCCTCGGGCCGTGTCACGGTCTAGCGGCAAACTACACGTCCGGTCACAGGATGACGAACGCGGGTGGCTCGTGGCGGAGGAAGTCGTGGTGCGAGATGTCCCAGCCGTACGCGCCGGTGCGGGCGAACACCAGCAGGTCGCCGACGCGCAGCCGGTCCACGTGCCGGCCGCGGGTGAGCACGTCGCGCGGGGTGCACAGCTCGCCGACCGCGTCGACCGGAGTGCCGGTGACCTGCGGGCGCGGGTACGGGCGGTCCCACGTGTCGACCGGCAGGACGGTGAACGGGTGGCTGTAGCCCCACGCGGCGGGCAGCCGGAAGTGGTGGGTGCCGCCGCGCAGCACCGCGAACGTGCGTCCGTGCGTGGTCTTGAGGTCGATCACCTCGGCGGCGTAGTGCCCGGCGTCGGCGGCCAGGTAGCGGCCCGGCTCGACGATCAGTTCGACGCCGTCCGGGACGGTCACGGCGGCGAGCGGTGCCACGTCCATCGACGCGTCCGACAGGTAGTCGACGCCGAGCCCGCCGCCGGCGTTGACGATCCGCAGCGGCACGCCGTACCGGAGACTGGTTTTGATCGACCAACTGATCGCGTCGGTGAGGAACGCGGCGTGGGCGGCGCCGTCGAGATTGTTGGAGACCGCGTGCAGGTGGAAGCCGAGCACGGTGAGGCCGGCCGGCAGGGCGGCGAGGACGTCGCCGAGCTGGGACTCGTCGATACCGAACGGGGTGGGTGTGCCGGTCATCGCGTGGCTGCCGGTGACGCCGACGCTGGCGCGGTTGACCCGCAGGCAGATGCCGGCGCGCAGGCCGAGGGCGGCGAGCCGGTGCGCCTCGAACAGGCTCTCCACGTTGATCAGGGCGCCGGCCCGGACCGCGGCGGCCAGCTCGGTGTCGGTCTTGGCGGGGCCGCCGAAGACGATCCGGCGGGCGCCGGCGGTGACGGCGAGGGCCAGTTCGCCACCGGAGGCGACCTCGAGGCCGTCGCACGCGTCGGCGAGAGCCTGGACGACGGCGGGGTGGCCGTTGGCTTTCACTGCGTACACCATCGTGGTTCTCGGGGGGAGGGCGGCCCGCAGCGTGGCGGCTCTCGTGCGCAGCGCGGTCGTGTCGTAGACGTAGGCGCACGCCGGCGTCGGCAGTGCGCGCAACGCGGCGGCGACGGGCGCGGGGACCTCAGCCATGCAGGGGATTCTCCACCGGGAGGTAGATGTCGCCGTCGCCGGCCAGCCGCATCCGGACCAGGGCTTTGTGCGGAACGGCCGGTGCGGTGAACGCGGCGTGGTCCTCGGCGGCGGCGGGCGACGTCAGGGTCGCGTAGGTCTCGTCGACGACGTCCCGGACGATCCGCCACGCCGCGGATTCATCGAGGGGCAGGTGCAGGACGATCTCGCCGAGGTGGGCCTGGAACGCGGTGTAGCCGAGCTTGGCGCGCATCACCGCCGGATCGTCGGTGCCGACGACCGATCCTGGCCACAGGTCGACGTGGTGTCCGGCGGCGGCCAGCCGGGGCAGGTGCAGGCGCAGGCCGGCGAAGTCGCGCAGCGCGAGGCGGTGGGGCCGGCCGTCGACGAAGGTGGGCAGGCAGTTCTGCAGGTGCGCTTCGAGGGCGACACCCTGGACGGCCAGGCGCAGTAACGGCGGCAGGATCAACCGGCTGTAGTCGTGCAGCCAGGCGGCCGGGTCACCGCCGTGCCGGCTCAGCAGCTCCGGCAGCCGGTACGGCAGGGCGCTGCCCGGGATCGCCTCCTCACCGGGTGCGAGCCGCCCGGTCAGCCCCTCGCGCAGGATCGCGGAGAAGTCGCGCCCGGACCCGGCGGGCACGGCGGCGCCCGCGGTCTCGGCCATCAGCAGCAGCGACGGCTCGTCGGCGGCGAGGCGGTGCAGCAGCGTGGAGACCGCCGGGCCGTTGCGGGTGCTGGCCACGCTGATGCTGCGCCGGGTCGAGGTGACCTGGATGTCCAGGGCGACCTTGAGGTAGTGCCGGGTGCCGTCGGCGGCCGCGGGCAGCAGCAGGGTGCGCAGCGCGGCGGTGGGGATCGCGTCCAGATGCCCGTCCAGGTGACGCAGGGTTCCGTCGGCGAAGAGGTGTGCGTAGCGCTGGGTGACCATGTCGTGCTGCCAGGCATGCAGAGGTTGCGCGCGGTAACCGGCGGGCGTTACCGGCACATCGATGAACGCCGCAAGATCATCGCCGAGGTGGGCGGCGTCGCGTACCGCCACGAACCGGATCTGCGTGCCCCCGGACTCCAGGTCGTGCTCCAGGACGTCGCCGGTGTCCCAGCCCAGCCGGGTCCGCCCGCACGGATGCAGGTTGTGACCGGAAATGGCCAGCCGCTCCCCGGCGATCGCGGCCTGATCGGCGTCCCCGCCGGGCACCGGGCCGGGCCGGGCCAGCGCGATCGCCAGGTTGATCACCGCGTTGCGCAGCTCGGCCGCGAACGCCGGCGCGTCGATCCCGGCCAGCAGCTCCACCGGGTCGGCGACCCCGGAGCGGGCGAACTCGACCCGGTGGAAGGCGTGCCGGGTCCCGCCGGCCCGGTCGTCGGAGAGCCCCTCGCGGGCCAGGGCACCGCGCAGTCGCCGCCCGACCGTGTCGGCGGCCTGCGGCAGCCGGTCGAGGAAACCCTCGACCAGCTGCGGCGCGTGCACGGCCAGGGCGGCCTGGGTGTGCGCGACCGCCGCGGCGAGCCGGCCGGTGGTGAGACTGGAAGTCATGCGTGCACCGCCATCGGGTTGGGCTGATGGGTCCAGATGTCGTCGAGCGGGTCGGCGGCGAGGCGCATCGCGGTGGTCGCCTTGATCGGCAGCGGTGCGGTGAGCAGCCGCGGTTCGGCGCGCAACCCGGCCGCGACGATCGCCCACAGCCGGTCCGGTTCCGCGCCGTGCCGCTCGGCGAACCCGTCGACGAGCTGGGTGGCGACCGTGCCGAGCGCGGCCGCCGCGACCTTGACGCGCAGCACGTCCGGGTCGTCGGTGGGCAGGTCGCCGTGCAGGTCGAGGCCGAGGCGCCGGTCGACCCGGACGCCGCCGAGGTCGCGGTAGAGGGTCCGGACCGGGTGACCGTCGCGGAGCACGACGAGGGTGTTCTGCCCGTGCGCCTCGAGCGCGACACCGCGGCCGAGCACGGTGGTCAGCGGCGCGAACAGGACCGCGGTGAGTTCCTCGAGCCATCGGTACGGGTCGTCGACCGTGCCCAGCAGCGTCGACGCGAAGACCCCGAGGGGCACGGCCTGCTCGCCGGGTGCCAGCCGGGGCGCGCGCCGGACCAGGTGGGCCAGCCGCCGGTCCGGCCCGTGCTCGGTGATCACCGCGCCGGCCTCGGTCTCGGCGAGGACGTCGATCGGCAGGTCCGCGGTGAGCCGGGTGAGGAACGCCGACAGGATCGGGCCGTTGTGCACCGCGGCGGGGGAGACGGTGCGCACCGCCGAGGTCATCTGCACGTCGACCGCGGTCTTGAGGTGCGGCCCGCCGCTGACCGGGGCGACCGTGCGCAGCGACATCAGCGGGCGCATCGGCCGGGTCGGGCCGGCGTCGGTCAGCCACGGGTACTCGCGCAGCAGCCGGGCGGCCTGCCACGGGTGCGCGTACAGGACCGGCTGGGCGGTGCCGTGCCAGCGCTCGGGCGGCACCCGCAGCCGGCGCAGGCGGATCACCGGGCGGTGCTCCGGGGCGTACGCGAGCACGTCGGCGACGGTCATCCCGGCGCGGGTCCGGCAGCACGGGTGCAGCGGGTGCCCGTCGGTCTCCCACTGCTCGATCCGGCCGAGATCGGTCTCGGTCACGGTGGGGGCGACGGCGTTCGCACGGGCCAGGGCGAGGTTGGCGACGCTGTTGGCGACCTCGGTGACGAACGCGGTGCCGGGCCAGAGCTTCGCGGTCAACTCGATCGGGTCCGGGCCTGCGATCTCTTCGCCGAGCTCGACGCCGGGCAGTGGCTCTCTGGACAGAGCCAGCCGCAGCCGGCGCAACACGGCCGCGCGGGCTCCCGGCAGCGCTGCGTCGTAGCGTTCGACCAGGTCAGGCCGGAGGTTTTCGAGATCGATCCGGGTCTGCGCCGGGTCGGCGGTGGGAGTCGGCAGCGGCACCCCACCATTGTCGCGTTGATCCGCGGCAGTGTCCTTTCAGGGCGTGCCGGGGCGAGAAGGGCCACATTCACCGTACGAGCAGGGCGTTCAGCAGCTGGGTGAGCCAGGTCCGGGCGGCATGCGCGTCGGCGTCAAGCAGTAACTGGACAGTCACGCCGTCGTACGCGGCGATCACGGCGCGGGCCGCGGCCGGGACGTCCGGCAGCGCGGCCGGCAGTGCGAGCGGGGTGCTGGCCAGCCGCTGCTCGATGGCCTCGCGCAGCCGGGCGCGGTGCTCGGCGAGCCGGCCGGCGACGTCCGGGTGGCGCGCGGCGTGCAGCAGGAAGTCCGTTTTGATCAGCAGCCAGTCGCGGTCGAGCAGCAGGGTCGACGCGGCCCGCTCGACGGCGTGGTGGAACGACGGGTCGGGGTCGGCCAGCGCCGCGGTGACCTGGGTCGCGATCAGGTCGGCGCGTTCGTCGTAGAGCGCGAAGAACAGCTCGTCGAGGCTGTCGAAGTTCGAGTAGAACGCGCCGCGGGTGTACCCGGCCGCGTCGCAGATCTCCTCGATCCGCACCTGGCCCCAGCCCTTGGCGGCGAAGACGCGCAGGGCGGCGTCGAGGAGCCGGCCACGGGTCTCGGCTCGGCGGCGGGTGACCATGGGGCGAGCATAGCCTTTGCATACATTCGTGTATCGGATACATTCGTGTATCGGAGTGGTGCAGGTCACCGTTGGAGGTAGCTGTGGACGTCATCGTGGTGGGCGCCGGACTGGCCGGTCTGGCCGCGGCCCATGAGGTCACCAGCGCCGGCAAGCGGGTGATCCTGATCGACCAGGAGAACGCGGCGAACCTCGGCGGGCAGGCCTGGTGGTCGTTCGGCGGGCTGTTCTTCGTCGACAGCCCCGAGCAACGCCGGGCCCGGATCCGCGACAGCGTCGAGCTGGCCTGGAGCGACTGGCGCGGCTCGGCCGGGTTCGACCGGATCGGCGACGAGGACTCCTGGGCGGTCAAGTGGGCCCGGGCGTACGTCGAATTCGCCGCCGGCGAGAAGCGGTCCTGGCTGGCCGGGATGGGGTTGAGCTGGCTGCCGTTCGCCGGCTGGGCCGAGCGCGGCGACCTGCGCGCCGGCGGGCACGGCAACTCGGTGCCGCGCTTCCACATCACCTGGGGCACCGGCACCGGCGTGGTCGAGCCGTTCGCGGCGTCCGCGCAGCGTGCTTTCAGTGATGGACTTCTCGAGTTCCGGCACCGGCATCGGGTCGACGAGCTGATCGTCGAAGGCGGTGTGGTGGTCGGCGTCCGCGGCCGGGTTCTGGCCGATGACGACGCCGCGCGCGGCGTGTCCTCCAACCGCGAGGAGGTTCGCGATTTCGAGGTACGCGCGCAGGCCGTGATCGTCACGACCGGCGGCATCGGCGCCAACCACGAGCTGGTCCGGCAGTACTGGCCGGCCCGGCTCGGCACCGCCCCGAAGGAGATGATCACCGGGGTGCCCGCCTACGTGGACGGGCGGATGCTCGGCATCGCCGAGGAGGCCGGCGCGCGCCTGGTCAACCGGGACCGGATGTGGCACTACACCGAGGGCATCCGCAACTGGGACCCGATTTGGCCGTCGCACGGCATCCGGATCCTGTCCGCGCCGTCACCGATGTGGTTCGACGCGCTCGGCCGCCGGCTGCCGCAGCCGTACTACCCGAGCTACGACACCCTCGGCACGCTGCGCTACCTGCGCACCACCCCGGAACTGGCCGAGCACGACCACTCCTGGTTCATCCTCACCCAGAAGATGATCGAGAAGGAGTTCGCGCTGTCCGGCTCCGAGCAGAACCCGGACCTGACCGCGAAGGATCGCAAGGCGTTCCTGCGTGACCGGCTGGTGGGCAAGGGCGCGCCCGGCCCGGTCGAGGCGTTCAAGCAGCACGGCGCGGACTTCGTGGTGGCGTCCACCCTCGAGGAACTGGTCGCCGGGATGAACAAGCTGACCGACTCGCCGCTGCTCGACCCGGCACACGTGCGCGGCCAGATCGAGGCGCGCGACCGGCAGCTGGCCAACAAGGTCACCAAGGACGCGCAGATCCAGGGGATCTACAACTCGCGGCGCTACATCGGCGACAAGATCGGGCGTACGTCGACGCCGCACCGGATCCTGGACCCGGCGGCCGGCCCGCTGATCGGCGTCAAGCTGCACATCCTGACCCGCAAAACCCTCGGCGGCATCCAGACTGATCTGGATTCCCGCGTCATCGGTACGGAAGGGCAGGTCCTGCCGGGGCTCTACGCCGCCGGCGAGGTCGCCGGGTTCGGCGGCGGCGGGGTGCACGGCTACAACGCCCTGGAGGGCACGTTCCTGGGCGGCTGCCTGTTCAGCGGCCGCGCGGCCGGCAGGCACGCGGCCGCGGCGGTCTGATCTTTTTGCCGGGTTTCCGAGAGCCGGGCAGTCCGGGAGGTAGCGGGTGGCAACGGTTCTGATCACCGGGGTCGGGCGGCAGCGCTCGATCGGCGCCACCCTCGCCGTCGGCCTGGCCGCAGACGGCTGGGACCTGGCGCTGAGCTACTGGTCGCCCTACGACGAGCGGATCGGCCTGGAACGCGGCGGCCACGACCCGGAGGACGTCGCCGAGCGGTGCCGGGCCCTGGGCCGCCGCGTCGACCTGCTGCCCGCCGACCTGACCAGCGTCACCGAGCCGGGCCGGCTGGTCGCGGCGGCCGCGGCCCACGGTTACCTGCGCGGGCTGGTGCTGTCGCACGCCGAGAGCACCGACAGCTCCGTGCTGGACACCACCGTGGAGAGCTGGGACCGGCATTTCGCGGTCAACGCCCGCGCGTCCTGGCTGCTGATCAAGGCATTCGCCGAGCAGTTGCCGCCCGCCTCTCCGGCCGCCTCCCCGGCCGGCGCGGTCACCGGGCGGATCGTCGCGCTGACCAGCGACCACACCGCGCACAACCTGCCGTACGGCGCGAGCAAGGGCGCCCTGGACCGGCTCGTGGTGGCCGCGGCGGTCGAGCTCGGGGCGCGCGGCGTGCGGGCCAACGTGGTCAATCCCGGCCCGATCGACACCGGCTGGATGACCCCGGAGATCCGCGAGTCCGGGATCCGGCAGACCCCGGCCGGCCGGCTGGGCACCGCGGACGACACCACCGACCTGGTCCGCTTCCTGATGTCCGACGCCGGCGGCTGGATCACCGGCCAGCTGCTGCACAGCAACGGCGGCTTCAAGACCAGCGGCTGACCGTTATCCGCTTCTCGCCAGGCGACCCGGATTGTTAGCGTTCCGTGCATGCTGTCCGATCCGGCCCAGGAGCTGGCCACCGCGTTCGCCGCCGGCTCGGCGACCGGGCCGCTGACCCCGGTCGCCGGTGGCATCTCGCACGAGCTGTTCGAGCTGCGTACGACCACCGGCCGCTACGCCGCCAAACGCCTCCACGAGGTGCCGGAACGGTGGTGGTGGGACGAGTACCACGCCGCGGCCCGGATCGAACAGGCCGCCGCCGCGGCCGGGGTGCGCCTGCCCGCCCGGCACGCCCCGCTGGTCGTGGCGCTCGACTCCGGCGCTGGTCCGCGGCACTGGCAGCTGCACGACTGGTGCGACGGGCACCACCCGACCGGCCCTGGTGACGAGGTCGCCGACTGGACCGGCGCCACCCTCGCCCTGTTGCACCAGCGCCCCGGCGGCGACCTGCCCGCCCTGGCCGCCCTGCACCCGGTCGACGCCTGGCACGACTGGCTGGCCGGCCACGAGACCGCCTTCGCCCAGCAGGTCCGCGAGCAGTTGCCGACCGTCGCCGCGGTACTGGCCTACGTCGCCGAACCCGGGCCGCCGCTGACCGCGGTCGCCTCACACCGCGATGTCAAACCCGACAACGTGCTGATCACGGCCACCGGTCCGGTCCTGCTCGACTGGGACAGCGCCGGCCCGGAGACCGCGGAACACGAGGTCCTGCGGTCGGCTCTGGCCATGGGCTTCCTCGAAAAACACCATTTCGTACGGACGATCGCGGCCTACCGACGAGCCGGCGGTCGTGCCCTCCCGGCGGACCCGGCCCTGTTCCACGGCATCGTGGAAGCGCAACTGCGCACCGCGGAGTGGCTGCTGTGGCGCGCTCTCGGGCACCGCGACGACGACGCGCCCACCCGCGCCCGGTCCGCAATCGCATGCCTGGCCCGGCTCCGCGGCGCCGCCAAGAACCTGCGGCTCATCCCGGAGTGGGCCGGCTGGCTCAAGGGCACCTGAAAGTGCCTTCTGTCCGGTCGGGACACGCCGCCATAACGTCGGATCATGACCGAACACCGGATCCACACGTACACCGCGGCCGAGGCGGGACTGTTCGTCAACAGCTACCTGGTCGAGACCGCCGGCGGGGTCGTCCTGGTCGACGCGAGCCTGTTGTTGTCCGACGCCCGCGCGCTCGCCGACCGGATCACGGCGTTGCGCAAGCCGCTGCTCGGCGTGTTCGTCACGCACGCGCACCCGGACCACTTCAACGGGCTGCCGACCGTGGCCGGCCCGGACGTCCCGGTGTACGCGGCCGCCGAGGTGGCCGCCACGATCGCCCGGATCGCCGACGAGAAACGCGCCCAGTGGCAGCCGGTCTACGGCGACGAGTGGCCCGACCGGCACCGGGTCCCGGAGCACCGGCTCGCCGACGGGGAGGCGGTGGAGCTGGGCGGGCTGCGGTTCGTCGTGCACACCGTCGGCGCGGCGGAGAGTCACGCGGACTCGTACGTCGTACTGGAAAATCGGGTCTTCCTCGGCGATCTGGCCTTCAACGGTGTCCATCCGTATACCGCTGACGGGCACACCGGCGCGTGGCTCGCCGGCCTGGACACGCTCACGGCCGCCCTCGACGGTCGCGAGCTGCTGCCCGGGCACGGCGCGCCGGGTGACGTCGGCATGCTGCGCGATCAACAGCGCTACCTGCTGAAATACCGCGAGACGGTCACCGACCTGGCCGCCGGCGCATCGACCGTGACCGACGACCAGCGCGAGCAGCTGACCAAGGTGATGACCGGCTACCTGCCCGACGCCCCGCTGACCTGGATGATCGGGCTGGGCGCCGACGCGGTCGCCGCCGAGCTCGCCACCCGCTGACGCCACCGCCCGGCTGGTGCTCACGGCTGTTTCGGCGGCCGTGAGACGGCCGTCAGCGCCAGCCGGGGCCTGCTGTCGCCGGTTCGTTCGTTCGCTCGTTCGCTCGTTCGTTCGTTCGCTCGTTCGCTCGTTCGCTCGTTCGGGAGTGAGGCAAATTTCGGCGGGCTGTTCCACTTCGGTGGAGCGGGGCCGGTGGGTCACTACCGTGCGGATCATGAAGCAGGGATTGTCACGGTTGCGGTTCGTCCAGCTGGTCAACCGGGGTGTCACCCGGTTGACCCTGTCGCCTCGATGGGGGCGGCTGGTCGGCCGGGGCATCGCGATGCTGACCTACACCGGGCGCAGGTCCGGGCGGACCTTCACCATCCCGATCGGGTACCGCCGCACCACCGGCGGCATCCTCATCGCGGTGGCGCTGCCGGACGCCAAGACCTGGTGGCGCAACTTCCTCGGCGACGGCGGCCCGCTCTCGGTCAAGCTGGACGGCGTCGACCGCGCGGGGCACGCGACCGCCCACCGCGACGACCGCGGCCGGGTCACGGTCGCCGTGCGCCTCACCGACGTCCCGGGGTAGGTGGGCACGGCCACCCCGCCGCTCCCGGCCGTCCCGACCCCCGATGCCGCACATCCCCGGGTACGCCGCAGCGCGCGCTCCTCCCCGCTCCCGGGCGACAAAAATAGGCACCCGCCGCAGCCGGGCTGGCGCTCACGGCCCCCTCAAGTGCCCCGAGGCAGCCGTCAGTACCAGCCGGACGAGTCGCACCGCGCCCAGCCGCCGGGTCCCGGCTGGCTACCAGGGGTGTCTCAGGTACCCGGAAGCACCTCTGCTGCCCAGCCGGCCCGCGCTGGCTGGGCGGCAGAGGTGTGTCGAGCGTTCGGACACACCCCTGGCGCCCAGCCGCCCCGTGCGGGCTGGCTGCCAGGGGTGCCTCGAGCGCCGCGACACACCCCTGACGACCAGCCGGGACCGGGACCGGGACCGGGGGCTGTTGGGGGTGGGGCTAGGGCAGCAGCAGCTTTTCCTCTGCTGCGGGTTCGAGGCCCACCGACGGCCGGTCGGTGCGCTGCGGGGCCGCGCCCGGCAGGGACGACAACCACGCCCACGTGTCCGCCACCGTCTCCCGCACCGGGCGGCACCGCAGGCCCGCCGCCAGGGCCTTGCTCACATCGGCGCGGTGCATGAAGTCGTGGCTGTCGCCCGGCGGGAGCCAGATCGGCAGGTCGGTCCAGGGTTCGACGCCGGCGGCCAGGATCCGGTCCGGGTCGGTCCAGCGCAGGTCCGCGTGGTCGCCGGTGACCTCGTTCGCGGTGTCCAGCAGGGAACCCATCGTGGCGTGGCCGGACTCGCTGACCACGTTGAACGCGCCGGTCACCCCGACGTTGGCCAGGAGGAACCGGGCCAGGTCGCGGGCATCGACGTATTGCAGGGGCAGGTCGCGCGGGCCGGGGGCCAGGGTCGGGCCGCCGCGGTGCAGGCGGTGCAGCCACCACGGGAGCCGGCCGACGTCCTCATGCGGGCCGAGAATCAGGCCGGCCCGGGCGAACAGCACCGGGCCGCCGAACGCCGCGGTCGCCTGCTCGCCGCGCAGCTTGTCGCCGGCGTAACCGGGGTCGTCGAGGTCGGTGAGCGGGGCGTCCTCGGTGAGCACGTCGGTGGACAGCCAGCGGTAGACCGAGCGGCTGGAGACGTACGCGAAATGGCCCGCACGGCCCGCCAGCAGCGCCGCGGCCGTGCCCACCGCGGACGCCTGCGCCGACCAGGTGTCGACGACCGCGTCCCAGGTGCCGGTCGCGAGCGCGGCCAGACCGCCGTCGGTGAGCCGGTCACCGAGCAGCGTGGTGGTGCCCGGCACCGGATCGCGCTGACCGCGGTTGAACACTGTCACGTCGTGGCCGGCCGCGAGCGCCTCATGAGCGAGCGCACGACCGACGAAACCGCTGCCGCCGAGGATCAGAATCCGCATGGGCCGAGCCTGCCCCGAGGAACCGGCCCGGCCCACAAAGATCTGCTGACGGCAGAGAGAAATCAGCTGCCCAGGAACGTCGAGATCGCCTCGACCACCAGCGCGTGGTCCTCCGCCTGCGGCAGGCCGGAAACGGTCACCACCCCGACCACCCCGACCCCTGCGATCCGCACCGGGAACGCGCCACCGTGCGCCGCGAACAGCGTCGGGTCGACCCCCATGGCCGGCCCCAGCTCCCGGCCCTTGGCCGCCAGTTGCCGCCCGATCAGGAACGACGAACTCGCGAACCGGTACACCACCCGGACCTTGCGCTCGATCCACGCGTCGTTGTCGGCGGTCGAGCCGGCCAGCCCGGCGTGGAAGAGTTGCTGCTCGCCGCGGCGGATGTCGACCGCGACCGGGAGGTTCCGCTCGGTGGCCAGCGTCACCAGCAGGGACCCGAGGGCCCACGCGTCGGCCTCGTCGAAGTGCGGGAAGACCAGCCGCTTCTCCTGGTCCTCGATCTCGGCGATCAGTTGCTGCGCTTCGTCGCTCATCACATCATTCTGAACTGATCGACGCCGAGCTTGATGATCAGGGCGAGGACAACGATCAAGAGCACTATGCGTACGAACCCGGAGCCCTTGCGCAGCGCCATCCGCGCACCGACCACCGCGCCGGCGACGTTGCAGACCGCCATCCCGGCGCCGAGCAGCCACGCCACGTGCCCGGTCGCGGCGAACACGATCAGCGCGCCCAGGTTCGTGCCGGTGTTGACGAGTTTCGCCATCGCGGAGCCGTGCACGAAGTCCGCGCCGACGATCGTGGTGAACGCGAGCACCAGGAACGTGCCGGTGCCCGGCCCGATCAGCCCGTCGTACGTGGCGACCAGCCCACCGGCGACCGCCACGGCCAGCCCCCGCCGCAGCGTGGTGCGTTTCTCCGCGTGCTCGGTCAGGCCCATCGCCGGGCGCACCGTCACGAACACCGCGACCGCGATCAGCACCGCGAGCACCACCGGCCGGTACGCGCTCGCCGGGATCTGCCCGGCCAGCAGCGCTCCGCACCCGGCGCAGAGCAGCGCGAGTCCCGCGGACGGCCCGGCCACCGCCCAGTCGATCTTCGTGCGGCGCGCGTAGGTGACCGCGGCCGTGCTGGTGCCGCAGATCGCGGCGAGCTTGTTGGTGCCGAGCGCGGTCGGCAGCGGCAGTTGCGGCGCGGCGACCAGCAGCGCCGGCAGCAGCAGGAGCCCGCCCCCGCCGACGACCGCGTCCACCCACCCGGCGGCCGCGGCCGCGATCAGGAGCGTGACGATCACTTCCGGCCACGGTGCTTCTGCAGCCACATCCCGAACATCGCGACGGCGATGAACACCATCATCGTGCAGCAGAGCGCCTTGGTGAACATCCACACGTCCCGTCGATAGCCGCGTCCGTACCGGTGGAGGCTACCTGCCCGGCCGCGTTGACCTTGTGCGGCACAATCCCCGGGTGCTGTCCGACGCGCTCGACCAGGTGCCCTACCCACAACGGATCTCCACCCTGCTGCGTCTGCTGCGCGCGCAGGACGATCCCGGTGCGCGGATCGCCGAGCTCGCGACCGGCGGACCCTACGAGCGGCACCTGGCGGTGGTCGCGGCCGCCGCGTTCGACTTACGACCGATGGTGGTCACTGCCCTGCACGATCCAGATCCTTCGGTACGGGCGGAAGCGACCCGGCAGGCGCTCCGGCTGGGCTGGGCGACCGGGAGTGAGGTGCTGGCCGAGGCTCCGCCCGTACTCCGGAAGTTGATCCTGAAGTTGCTGCGGCAGCGACCCGGCAGCGGTGACGCGGTGATCGGTCTGGTCCGCAGCCGTCACGGCGACCACGAGGCGGCGGCCCTGCTCGCGGCGTGCACCCCGGAGACGGCCGCGCGGCTGCTCCCGGACCTGGCGCCGTCGATCGCCGGGTGGAAGGTCCTCGCCCGGCGGCACAGCGGTGTGGTCCTGGACTGGGTGGACGCCCGGCTGACCGCGACACCGGACTGGGCGGCGGTGCTGGCCCCGGTCCGGGCATGTCTGCACGCTGAGCCGGCCCGGGTGCTCGACCTGCTGGAACGCCACGCCCTGGGCACCCTGCCGGAGGTGGACCTGGCCCCGCTCGCCGCCCGGTTCCCGGCTCGGGTGCTGACCCTGCTGACCACCCGGGACCTGGGCGGTCACGCCTACCGGTACGTGACGCCCCGGGTGCGCCGGCACCTGAGCGCCGGGCTGGGCCTCGACGGCCTGGTCGTCGTCGATGCGCTCGACTACCAGTTCCTGCGGATGTTGCCGCCGGCCCGGCGCGACGAGGTCTTCGCCGCGGCGCCGCAGGCGGAGCTGCCGTGGGAGGGCCGGATCGAGGTGCTGCCGGAGCGCACCCGGGTGCGGGAGGTGCGCCGGGTGCTGGCGCTGCCGCAGATCGCCGCGGACCCGCACGCCACGCTGCGGTGGAGCCGCTACCTGCCGGCCGCCGAGGCGCTGCCGCTGCTCGACGGGCAGTTGAGCTCCGCCGACGCCCACGATCGGGGTCAGGCGTACGACTGGATGGTCGGGGTCGCCTGCCGGGAGCCGGCCGCGCAGCCCGAGGTGATGCGGCGGCTGCTCCGGATGCGCAACGAGCGCGAGGCGGTCTGGCGCCCCATGCTGGAGGAGCTGTCCTTGCTGATCCCGCACCTGGTGCCGGCCGTGGTGCCGGCGCTGACCGAGCTCACCGACGCGGTGCTCGAGGCCCGGGACCTGTCCTCGCGCACCCGGACCGTGCTGGCCGAGCTGGCCTACGGGGCGCTGACCGACCCGCTTCCCGGCGCCGAGGTGACCGGATGGGTGCTCGGCATGATCGCCCGGCTGCCGATCGAGTCCTGGGTCGACCGGCCGCTGCGACCCGGCGCCGAGCACCTGCTCACCGCGACGCTGCGTAAACGGATCACCGCCGACCCGGCCGAGCTGTTCCGCCTGGTCGACCTGCTGCAGACCCGGGCCCGGCACGTGCCCGAGCTGCAGGACCTGCTGCGCCGTGCGGCGGCGCCCACGTCCCCGCCGGAGATCCGCGCGGAGGCCGTGAAGTGGTGGCTGGACGATCCGCACACCCGCGCCGCCCGGGTCGCCGAGCTGCTGCGCGAGGACCCCGCGGCGATCCGGTTCGCCCCGGTGTGGCGGGAGGTGACCGGCTACAGCACCACGCTGCTCGACCCTTTGGTGACCGGCCCGCCCACGCACGTCCGCCGGTGGACGCCCCGGCAGCAGCGGGTTTATGCCACGGCGTCGGCGGCCGTCGCCGCCGACACGGATCTGCAGGTGGGCCCGCGCGTCGCGGCGCTGAAGCACCTGGCCCGGGTGCCGGTGGCCGGCCGTGAGCTGCTGGCCGGTTTCCTGGACGCGCCCGATGTGCCGATCGCGGAGGCGGCGCTGGGTGCGCTGCCGTGGACGGATCGGCCTGACGAGGCGCTGCCGGTGCTGCTCGGTTATGCGGGCGGCCCCCGGGCCCGGGTGGCACTGCCGGCCGCCGAGCGCGCGGCCCGGTTCGTGAGCGCCCCGACGCTGCTCGCGCTGCTGCGCGGCGTCCTGCTCGCGCCACAACCCGATACTTCGGTCGTGCCGCAGGCCGGGCCGGTCGGGGTGACCAGCCGGAAGGCCGCGATCCGGATCCTCGCCCGGTATGGCCCGCCGGAGGCCACCGGCCTGCTCGCCGAGGTGTGGCACGCACCCGGCGCCCACCCGGACGTGCGGGCCGTGGTCCTCACCGCCCTGCGGACCGCGACGCCGATCCCCTGGGAGATCTTCACGGAGGCGGCGCACGCCACGGTCCCCGTCGAGGTGCGGGCGCTGCTCGCGGTCACCCCGGCGGAGCTGACCGAAACCGATCGGCCCCGGTTCGCGGCGCTCGTCGTCGCGGTCTGCGCGAGCCCGGACCGGCAGATCTCCCGGGCGGGGTTCGACAAGCTCGGGCAGTGGCTCCGCTGGGCGCCCGGGGCGACCGCCCGGATCGTCGACGTGCTCGGCGATCCGGATCGGACCGGTCCGCAGGCGTCCTGGTACGGCGACGGCCCGAAGTCGCTGGTCGAGGCGCTGCTGGACGTCCCGCAGGACCCGGAGTACAGCGCGCTGGAGACCGTCGTCGACCGGCTGGCCGCCCGCGACCGGCAGGACCCGGAGCCGGGCACCTGGGATCACGACCGCCCGGCCCGCCGCTGCGTGATCCGCATCGTCGCCGACGTGTCGACCTGGGCGCAGGCCCACCGCCCGGCGCGGGACCAGGCCGCGGCGCGGGGCCACGGCCCGGCGCACGCCGCGGGCGAGCGCGGCCCGGCCGGCTTCGCGTCGCTGCGTGCTGTCGCGCGCCGGCTCGCGTCGCACCCCGGGTTCCTGGGTGAGGGCGCCGAGCTGCTGCTCACCCTGGCCGACCTGGACCCGGCCCGGCTCGCCGAGGTCGCCGACCTGGCCGCCGCCCGCCCCACCCTCGCGGTCCGGCTGGCCGCGCAGCTCGCCGGCACCCGCCCGGAGCGCGCCCACGCGGACGAGCACCTGGCCACCGCCCGGCAGCTCGCCGACCGTGGCGACCTGGCCGGTGGTCTGTTCGCGCTGACCCTGGTCACCACGCTGGGTGAGACGTCCACGCCGTCCCGCTGGAACGACGCGTGCCAGCGGGAGATGCGGCACCTGCGCGGCCGCCCGCACCCGGAGGTCGCCGAGGCGGCGCTGCGCCAGGCCATGGTCCGGTAGGCCGGGCGGCCCGGCCGTGCCCGTGTTGACTAGGGTCGGCGTGTGCGTCTGGCCACCTTCAATCTGTTGCACGGCAGGTCGCTGTCCGACGGCGTGGTGCACGCCGACCGGATCCGGGCCGCGGTCGCCGACCTCGACGCCGACGTGCTCGGTCTGCAGGAGGTCGACCGGGCCCAGCCGCGCTCCGGCAACCTCGACCTGACCGCGCTGGCCGCCGAGGCCCTCGGTGCGTCCGTGCACCGGTTCGCCGCCGCGGTGGTCGGCACCCCCGGCGAGATCTGGCAGCCCTGGCACGCCGAGGCCGACACCGCCCACCCGCAGTACGGGATCGCCCTGGTCACCCGCTATCCGGTGCAGCGCTGGCAGATCACCCAGCTGCCGGCCGCGCCGGTGCGGTCGCCGGTGCTCACCCCGCAGGGTCTGCTGCTGCTCAAGGACGAACCGCGGGTGCTGCTCGCCGCGGTCCTGGAGACTCCGCACGGGCTGCTCAGCGTCGGCACCACGCACCTGTCGTTCGTGCCCGGCTGGAACGTGCGCCAGCTGCGCCACGCGGTCCGCGCCCTGCGTGCCCTGCCGGCGCCGCGGATCCTGCTCGGCGACCTGAACATGCCGTCCGGCCCGGTGCGCGCGTTCACCGGCTGGCGGCCGCTGGCCCGCGCGGCGACGTTCCCGAGCCCGTTCCCGCGCACCCAGCTCGACCACGTGCTGGCCGACCCGCGCGGCAACAAGGCGCTGGGCCGGGTGGTCCAGGTCCGCACCCCGCACCCGGCGGTCTCCGACCACCGCCCGCTGGTCGTCAGCCTCGACCGCTGACCGCCGCCAGGTTCCCGGCTGGTTCTGAGGGGTCCTTCGGTACGGGTGAGGCACCCCTGGGAGCCAGCCGGCGCGCGGGAGGCGCGCCGCGGTCCGGAGTGGCAGCGGTGTCGCGCGGCCTCACGGGCGGGACGTGGCTCGTAGCCTACGGACGGGCGCTCCGTATGCGTACCACATAGGGGTTGGCGGTCAGGGGCGGAGATAAACGTCTTCGAGGCCGTCCTCCGGGTCCCACTGCTCGCCGATCTTGCGGAAGCCGAGGCCGCGGATGGTGGCGCGGGAGCCGGCGTTGTCCGGGCGGATGCTGGCGCGGACGCCGGTGACGCGGGGATCGGCGTCGGCGCGGTCGAGCAGGGCCCGCAGGATCGCGCGGGCGTAACCCCGGCGGCGGTGTTCCGGATCGACCGAGTAGGCGACCTCGACGATGCCGTCGGCGTCCGGGGGACCGTGGAAACCGCCGTGGCCGACGACGACACCCTCCGGGTCGGCGAGCACGGCGCGGGCGATCCAGTCGGCGGCTTCCGGGTCGGCGTGGATGTCGTCCAGGCGGATGCGCCACAGCCAGTTCTCGTCGACCAGGAACTGACTCAGCGGCGTCTCGGCGGCTTTGCTCGCGGCGTCCAGGTCGCCGTCGATGAGAGCGGTCAGGACAGCGGGCGAGAGCTTCAGGAAGCGGATGACCGGCATCTCGCGATGATCACATGGGGTGGTGGCCCACGCCACCATTCAGTTGTGCACAACTGAATTGCGCGCTACTGTTCTGGGCATGGCGGAGAGCACGGCACTGGACGAGATGATCTGCTTCCAGCTCTATGCGGCCAGCCGATCCATGACCGGGCTGTATCGGCCGCTGCTGGACCCGCACGGCCTGACGTATCCGCAGTACCTGGTGTTGCGGGTGCTCTGGCACGACGGTTCGACCACGGTCCGTGACCTCGGCCGCACGCTCCAGCTCGACAGCGGCACCCTCTCGCCGCTGCTGAAACGCCTCGAGGCGCAGGGCCACCTGGTCCGCACCCGGGGCGCCGACGACGAGCGCACCGTCCTGATCACCCTCACCGGCGCCGGCCAGGCGCTGCGCGACGAGATCGGTGACCTCACCCAGGCTCTGCTCTGCTCGATCAACCTCACGGTCGACGAGCTGACCCAGCTGAACCAGCTGTTGCTCCGCGCCCGCGGAACCTCGGCGCTCGACGAATCCCCTAGAAAGGTGACCCCCGCATGACCGCGATCTACACCGCCTCTGCCACCGCTACCGGTGACGGCCGCAACGGTCACGTCCGCTCCAGCGACGGCGTGCTCGAGTTCGACCTGGCCATCCCGAAGGAGATGGGTGGCCCCGGCGGTGCGCTGACCAACCCGGAGCAGCTGTTCGCGGCCGGTTACGCCGCCTGTTTCCACAGCGCCCTCAAGCGGGTCGCCAGCGCGCAGAAGGTCACCCTGACCGACACCGCGATCACCGTCGACGTCGGCATCGGCCAGCTGCCCAGCGGCGGTTTCGGCCTGTCGGTCGAGATCGAGGCCGAGCTGCCCGGGCTGAGCGAGGAGCAGGCGACCGCGGTGCTCGAGGCCGCGCACCAGCTGTGCCCGTACTCGAACGCGACCCGCGGCAACGTCGAGGTCAAGCTCACCGTCGCCTGAGACGTGTCTGTGGCCCGGAGCCCCTGGGGGTTCCGGGCTGTTCTCATTCGTCGAGTTCTTCGGGGTCGTCGTCCTCGTCGAGGTCGAGCAGCGCCGCGAGGGCCTTCAGCTGTCGCTCCGGGAGGTGCTCGAGGTGGTCGATCAGCCGTTGCCGCAGCTCGGCGGGCGCTTCGTCGATTCCCAGCCGAGCCTCGACGGCGGCCGGCTCATACATCTCCTCTACCACACGCAGGTAGATTTCCGACGGGTTCGGAATGTCCTTGACCGACCGCATCCCGCGGCCCCGCCCGGCGGACTCCAGGGTGAACGTGCCGTAGTCGAGCAGGCGTCCGGTCATCGACTGGGTGTATTTCATGTCGGTGACCCGCAGCAGCGGGAGCATCGACACTCGTCGGCTGAGCACGCCCGACGTCACCATCAGCCGCTTGTTCGTGATGACGAACCGGGCGAAACGCCAGTCCAGCACCCGGTGGCCGGCCCGCAGGACGAAGAGCACCGGGATCACGGTGACCGCGACCGTCTCGAGCGTTCCGTCCCACTGCCGGAATGCCGCCACGACAGCCAGCGTGGCGATGGCGGCAGCGGCCGCGATGCTCTTCACCGGGCGGATCCAGTGATGTGTCCACTCGCCGCGGTAGCGCTCGGTGGGGAAGAGCCGCATCGCCACCAGATCGCTCGGGTCGACCTCGTCGGCGTCCTCCGCATACGGCTGCACGGTCAGCTCACGCCGCAGCCAGGCGGGGATGGCCCTGACCAGAAAGCCAAGCGCGGTGATCAGCTTGAGCAGCTTGCCCGGCCGGTCGTCGGTGACCAGCGCCTGCAGCTCCTCGGCGCGGACCTCGGCGCGCGGGGTGTCGCCGTACCGCAGGTGCGCCGACTTGCGGATCACCACCCGGGCCAGCCACGGCGAGACATCGGACATCTCGTTGATCGCGAGGCCGGAGATCAGGCCGAGCACGGCCACCGTGATCCCGTTCCCGCTCATCGCGACCCGCCGCCGAACGCCGGTGACCAGCGGGACAACCCCAGCCGGGTGAGCACGGCGTGGATGCCGGAGGCTGCCGGGCGCCGCTCGGCGATCAGCCGGGCCGCCTCGATCCGGCCGTTGGGCGTCAGCCGGTACAGCCGCCGCCGGGGCCGGCCCGGAGCGGAATCCGGATCCCACTCGCCGGTGATCCACTCGGCGGTCTCGATCCGGTCGAGGACACCGTAGACGGTGGGACCGGACCGCTTCGTCTCTTTCATGATCGCCCAGCCGTGGACGCCGCGGTCGTCGTCCTGCCAGGCGCTCAGGAACACTTCCAGGACGTCCAGCAGCGGGCTCGTGACCCTCGTCGACGCTGCCATGGCGCTTATCTTAGCTATATCGGATAACGCCACGCCACGATTCGATCACTCAAGGTAGTTGATCACGTCGTGGCGGGCGGCCATCCAGGTCCGCGATTGTTCGGTACGGCGGGGGAGCCGCGGTCGGCGACCTGCCGGCGCGCCTCGCCGGCCAGGTGCGGGTAGGTGGCAGCGATCACCGCGTAAACGGTGTCGCGGATCGCGGCGGTGGCCTCGGCCCGGCCCACCCGGGCGTAGAGCCCGTCGAGCACCGCGTCGTAGACCGTGGTCTCCTGGCGCAGGTAGTCGACCATCCAGCGGTGCAGGGTGGCCGGCTCGACGGTGTCCGCGGTCGCCGGATCGGGGGCCTGGCCGAGGTCCGCCGACCGTTGCCGGTCGAGCCGGTTGCGGTGGGCGACCGCCAGCCGGGCCAGTTTCGCGGTGTCCAGGATCGGCACCCGGATGTCGAGCGCGGCGACCTCGGCCAGCAGCGCGGCCCGGCGGCCCTCGGTGATCGCCCGGCCGCGGGCGGCGCGCAGCACCGACTGCTCGCGCCATCGCCGCCACTGCTCGGTCTCCTCGGCCGCGACCACCCGGGCCAGATCGAACAACAGCATCGGGGCCGGGCGGAACACCGGGCCCGGCTCGGTGAGGTCGGGTGCGCCGAGGAACCGGCGGATCGCCGCCACGGTCCAGCCCCGCTCGGCGAGACCGCCCGCGCTGACGTAGTCGTCGTCGTCCGTCACCGGCGGGGGCGCCGGACGTCGTGGGGCATGCCGCAACTGCATGCCCGTCATCTTGTCGTCGGTCAATGCCGCCCTGCCAGACAGCTGGTCCGTCTGGGTGCTCCGGAACACCCGGACGGACCAGCCACGGCCGGTGCGGCACTCGGCCGGCCCGCGGCTCTCAGCCGGTCGGCGGCAGGTGGCGGGCGCGCTGTGCCTGCATCGCCTCGACCTGCTCCGGCGTCATCGCGGCCAGCGCCGCCGAGCGCCGTTCCCGCATGGCGGTCAGCTCCTGCGGGGTCAGCGTGGCGGCGTACTCCTGCCGCCGGCGCTGCATCTCGGCGAGCTGTTCCGGGGTGAGTGGCTGATCCATGGTGACCATCTCCTCGATCAACTGGACGAACTCGGACGTCGACGGCTCGGCCATCCGGTCGAGCGCGCCGAGCACCCCGTGCAGGCGGGCCCGCAGGCTCATCCCGCGCCGGATCCGTTCCTCGGTCTCGGCGAGCTGCCGGCGCAGCAACCCGACCGGGTCACCGGACGCCGCGCCGAGCGTGTCGCGGATCTCGGCCAGGCTCAGCCCGAACCCGCGCAGCGCCAGGATCACGTGCAACCGGCGCACGTCCGCGCCGGTGTAGCAGCGATGCCCGCCCGCGGTGCGGGCCGACGGCACGAGCAGACCGAGCCGGTCGTAGTGGTGCAGCGCCCGGACCGTCACACGGGTGGCCCGGGCCAGCTCACCGACCCGCCATTGGCGTGGGGACTCGTCCACCGAACCCTCCTTTCCGGGGTACGCCGTCGACGGTATGACCTGACGCGACGTCGGGTTCAAGCCCGGTTCGTCACGACGCCAGGAAACCCTCCGCGCTGAGCCAGGCCGCGCAGTTCTCCGCCCAGCGCGCGGTGTGCGGAATGTGGATCTCGCCGTGGTCGCCGTACGCGACACCGTTCGCCAGGCCCAGTCCGTGCTGCCCGTGCGGGTAGATGTGCAGCTCCACCGGGATGTCGGCGGCGAACAGGGCGGACGCGTAGGCCAGGGCGTTGGGGAACCCGGGCGGGTCCTCGGCGGTCGCCCAGAGGAACGTCGGGCAGGTCGCGGCGTCGATGTTCCGGGCCGGGGAGAGCTCGTCGCGCAACGCCATCCGCCCGTCCAGCACGAACGAGACCGGCGCGTCCGGCAGCAGGTGCAGATCCGCCACCGCGTAGGCGAGGATCGCGAAGTCCGGCCGCGGCGGCGCGGCGTCGAGCCGTTCCGCGGACATCACCGTGCCGGTCGCCAGCAGCCCGGCGATGTGCCCGCCGGCGCTGGAGCCGATCACACCGACGTGCTCGCCGACGTCGAGGCCGTGCTCGCCGGCCCGGATCCAGTCCAGGGCGGCGCGGCCGGCCTCCAGCGGCGCGGGGAAGCGGTGGTCGGTCATCAGCGGGTACCGCAGCACGAACGCGTGCAGTCCGATCCCGCTCAGCCAGCGGGCGTAGCCCTCGCCCTCGTGCTCGGCGTGGAACCGGTACCCGCCGCCCGGGAACACCAGCACGGCCGGGCGTGGCCCGGTGAAGCGCCGGTCGGCGGGGTAGGTGGTGATGTCGAGCGCACCGTCGGCGTGGTCCCGCCGGGCGGTGCTGGTGGTGTTGATGGTCATGCATTCCTCTCGTCGTCAGTGCGGACGACGGAGGCGGCAACAGCCCGGATACCAGCGCGGTGGGGAATGGGAGGCACAGAAATCCGGATAGGACCGACCGAGAGCGCAGCGCTCAGCGGTGGCGTGAAGTTGCCGCCTCCATCGTGTCGGCCCATCCGGGGCTCGCCGACACGGTAACACGCGGATTTCTCTGACCTGAGTCAACTATCGTGGGGCGGGTGGACGAGATCGAGCGGATCCGCGCCTTCAACCGCTTCTACACCCAGCACCTCGGCCTGCTCACCGACCGCTACCTGGACCAGGACCGCCCGCTCGGGCCGGCCCGGCTGCTCTACGAGATCGGGGACCGGGCCGACCTGCGGGACCTGCGCGCCCGGCTCGGTCTGGACGCCGGGTACCTGAGCCGGCTGCTGCGTACCCTCGAGGACCACAACCTGGTGCGGGTCGGCCCGCACCCGGCGGACGGCCGCGCCCGGGTCGCCGCACTGACCGAGACCGGCCGCCGGGAACGCGCTGACCTGGACGAACGATCCCGCCGGGCGGTCACCGACGCGCTCGGGAACCTCACCGCGGAGCAGCGGGCCGAGCTGGTCGCCGCCCAGGCGACGGTCCACCGGCTGCTGCGGCTGGCCGGCACGGTGATCGCTCCGGTCGATCCGGCCGCCACTCAGGCCCGCACAAGCCTGCTCCGGTACGCGGTGGAGCTCGCCGAACGGTTCCCGGAGGGCTATGACCCGGCGACGCTGACCGCGCCCGGCGACGTCGACGGCACGATGCTGCTGGCGACCGAGAACGATCACACGATCGGCTGTGGTCTGTGGACCCGGCTGGCCCCGGGGACCGCCGAGCTGCGCCACCTGTGGGTCGCCGCCGAGGCGCGCGGGCTCGGGCTCGGTCGTCGGCTGCTGGCAGCCCTCGAGGCGGATGCCGCGGCGCACGGGATCACCGCGGTGCGGCTGGGTACCCACGCGGCGCTGACCGAGGCGATCGCGCTGTACCGCGGGGCCGGTTACCTGCCGATCGACGACTACAGCGACTCGCCGTACAACCAGCTCGCCTTCGAGAAGGTGCTGATCACTCCAGGTTGGCGCGGGGGATCGGCGGGCCGATCCGGAAGTCGCGGAACATGACCTCGAGCCCGGCGCGCTCGGGTGAGCAGCACATGACGCCGACGTCGAGGGTTTCCGGCAGGTCCAGGTGTCCGAGACGGATCAGCTGCCAGATGCCGTCGGGTGCGGCTCGGTGCACGCAGACCGCGGAGCCGAAGCGGGTCAGGCGCAGGGCGAGCTCGTCGCGGTGCTCGGGCACCGGCACGACCGACAGGTCGGAGTCGTCGCGGGTCAGCACGGTGCTCAGCTGCACGGCGCCGGAGGTGACCTCGAGACCGGTCTTCAGCCAGGTGCGCTCGTCGGCGCGCAGCATCAGCCCGGCCTGGTCGAACAGCGCGGAGTGCCCGGCGGAGACCACCACCTCGGCGGTGAAGTCACCGGTGACCGGGCGGTGGTAGAAGTGCCCGTTGTCGGTGACGTAGCCGTAGAAGGTGCGGCGCCAGAAGTCCGTCTTCAACCCGGTGACGACGCGGATCACGCCGGCCTCGTCGGACCAGGACGGCGGTTCGTTGAGCCAGGACATGCGGTTCGGCATCGCGTCAGCTTATGGGCGTCCATACCATCTCGTCTCGTGCGGGACAGGCCGGTGGGGTTGGACGAGCGCGATCTGACGGCGGCGCTGCTCGACGGGTGGGGCATCACGGCCGGTGACCTCGCGTACCTGCCGGTGGGCGCGGGGAGCTATCACTGGGCGGCCGGTCCGTGGTTCGTGAAGGTCGACGATCTGGGCGTGGACTCGCCGTCGCGGGTGTTCGAGGATTTGCGCCGGTCGTTGACCGTGGCGCTGCGGCTGGGGCTCGCGTGTGTGGTCGCGCCGGTCGTGGCGGTGGACGGGTCGGTGGTACGGCGGCTCGGTGATCGTTTTGCGGTGGCGGTGTTTCCGCTGGTGGCCGGGGTGGCGGGGGAGTTCGGGCCGCACCGGGCGGAGGATCTGGGCGAGGTGGCCCGGGTGCTGGCGCAGGTGCACGGGGCGACGCCGGCGGTGGTGGATCTCGCGCCGCGTGCGGATCTGCGGCTGCCGGGGCGGGGTGGACTGGAGGAGGCGCTGCGGGTGGTCGAGGTGCCGTGGACCGGCGGGCCGTATGCGGAGCGGGGGCGGGCGGTGTTGCGTCGTCATGCCGGGCTGGTCCGGGACTGGCTGGCCGAGTTCGATCAGCTGGTGGCCGGGGTGCGGGGGACGTCGGCGGGGTGGGTGGTGACCCATGGCGAGCCGCATCCGGGGAACGTGCTGCGGACGGCGGACGGGTTGCGGCTGATCGACTGGACGACGGTGCAGATCGCGCCGGCGGAGCGGGATCTGTGGATGCTGGGCGAGGGGCTCGAGGAGTACACGGCGGTGACCGGTCAGGTGGTGTCGCCGGTGGGGATCGCTCTGTATCGGCGGTGGTGGGTGCTCGCCGATGTCGCCGCTTTCACCGCTGACCTTCGCGGGCCGCACGGTGCCGGGCGGGACTCGGCAGCGGCGTTGCGGTATCTCAGCGGTTATTTCGAAAGGTGAGGCGCTAAAAGGACGGTGCGGTTACATCCTAGAATCCTAGGATGGCCTAGGGGCAGTGCGGCGAGCCGCACCAACAGCAGAACGACGGCTTCGCCGACAGGCCGGACAATTGGTTTTGCGGGCCGCTGACCTGTCGCCGGCCCACTAGGTGTTGATCAGCGTGAGCAGCCGGGCGCACTCGGACCGGCCCGCGATGCGGGCGATCGCCTTGCGGTAGAGCAGCACGTCGGCCAGCACGTCGAAGCGGCTGCCGCGGGCGTGTTCGGTCAGCCACCGGTCGATCAGGGTCCACGTCTGATCGTCGCTCAGCTCGTCGAGGCGGCACGACAGATGCCCCCAGGCGTGTCCGCGCAGGGTCGCGGTGCCGAGGTTGCGGTGCACCTGCGCCGCCCACTCGACGATCTCCGACGGGTCGAGGAGGTAGAGCAGGTCGCGGATGAGCGGCCGGACGTCGGGGGCGAGGAGGCGGACGAGGAACGGGGTCCACCCGTCGGCGCTGCCGGCCAGCCAAGGGCTGTCCGGCGGGAACGGGTACACCGAACCGCGCTGCGACGCGATCTCGCGCAGCCGGCCGATCCGGGTCTGAATCTCGGCCAGCGCGGCGTCGCGGTGATCGCCGGGCGGCCGGCGGGTGACGGTGGCGAGCTGGCAGAGGGCGAACCACGGCCCGGATCCCGATCCGGGCTCCAGCCGGGGGCCGCCTGGCGGGTACCGGCGTTCCCCGCCGGGCGGCGAGGCTCCCCAGTACGCGGCGGTCCACCACGCGGTCAGCGGCGGCTGATCCGGCGGCTCGTCGAGGTGTTCCGCCGGAAGGTAGGTGTTCAGCAGCCAGCCCAGCTCGCCGGACACCTCGGAGGTGCGGCCGCCGTGGACCTCTTCGAGCACCACCTCCGCCTCCCGTGGGCTGGTGGCCGCCCGGCGGGCCAGCAGTTCCTTGCGGGCCCGATGGAATGTGGCGGCCGCGGCGATCGGCATGAGGTCGCGGGCCTGCTCGAGGGTGAGGTGCTCCGCGGCGGCGGCGACGAGCCAGGTCTCCGCGCCGGTGCGTTCGATCAGGTCGACGATCAGGTCGACGCAGCCCGCGCGGACCATCGCCGGCACGGCCGGTATCAGCTGGTTGAGACTGTCGGTGAAGGCCTTGAGATCCTGCGGCGCGGCTCCGGCGATCTCGGCGGCGGTGTCCTGCCGGGCCGGTGGGTCGAGCAGCGGGAGCAGCTGCGCGAGGCAGCACAGCCGATTCGCGCCGGTCAGCTCCGCGCGGACCCAGGTGGCGACCTCGTCGGCGTCGGCGGCGGGCAGCACGCTGAGCAGCCCGTCGTAGTTGATGCCCGGCAGGAGTGCCTGCTCCTGTTCGTACCGGCTCATTCTCGCCGCCGGATCGGGGCCGAGCCGATCGAAGAGCACCCATCGGATGATCGCGCTGACCTGGTCCTGCGGCATCCAGGGCGCGGCTGCGACGAATGCGTGGTGCTGCAGGTGGTTCAGGTAGACGAAGGGGGTGTCGCCGTACCCTTGCTGGCGGTACCGGTCCAGCGCGTCGATCAGGAAGGCCGCCGGCTCGGTGAGGCCGAGCCGTTCGGCGCGCTGCGGGTGCAGCGTCGCGGTGAGATGACCGATCGCGTACGTGTCGTCGTGCTCCTGATCCGACTCGGTGATCTCCCGGACCACCGTGGCGAGCGCGCCGGCGGCCAGGTCGTCGGGCATCCTCGCGATCAGTTCGGTCAGCGTCCAGATCGCGACGTACCGGCGGGAGTCGTGACCGTCGGGCAGTCGGAACGCCGCTTGCAGGGCTTCCGCGACGTGGCCGAGCTCGTGCAGGCGTACCGCCCAGGCGGAGATCGCGGCGGCGAGCTCCTCGGAGTACGTGTTGCGTTGTGCCTCGTCGAGCAGCTGTTCCAGCGCGGGCAGGTCCTCGACGGGGATGACCGGCGCGAGGGCGGCCACCCCGTACGCCCGATCGGAGAGCCCCGGGTGGGTGGTGGTCGCGAGGTAGCCGAGGGCTCGGCCGGGCCGCCACAGCCCGTGGCGGACCAGTGCGGCGGCGAGCCCCGCGGACATGCCGGTGCCGAGGGCGCGCTGTTCGGCGGCGATCTCGGCGGCGCAGATCACCCGTTCCGGAAGTAGCCGGGGTTGCTCGCCGCGGGTGCGGCGCTGCTGGTCGAGGCGGCGGGCGTGACTCGCGACCGTCTCCACGTCGGCGCGGAACGCCCCGATGTCGTCGCCGGCGGCGTCCTTGACCCGCCGCCACAGCGGACCGGCCAGCTGCGGCGCGTACGGATGGAAGGTGTCCTGCGACGTCAGGTGGCCGGCCAGGTGCCGGGCCAGGTAGGTGGGCACCTCGCCGGGGGACACCTCGCCGGTGTGCAACCGGTCGAGGGTGTCGACGCCCCACGACACGAACGCCTGCCGGTACTCCGTGGTGGAGCCGTCCTTCTCGAGACGGTCCCGGAGCATGTCGGTGATCACCTGGTGGGCGACGACCACGGTGCCACCGGTCCGGCCGGGGAGCACGAACCTGCTCAGCACGGTGAGGGCCGCGTCGACGCGTACCGCGTCCAGGGGTTGCCGCAGGCGGCCCGCGAGGGTGAGCAGGTCCGCGCGGGTGAGCGGCCCTTCGGCGATGACGAGGATGCGCAGCAGCCGCTCGGCGTCGTCGACGCGGCTCTCACCGTGCCCGGACCAGAGTGTGCGCTGTTCCTTCCACCAGGCGGCGAAGAAGCCGGCGAGCCCCGGCGGGGTCCGGGCGGCGTTCGCGGTCCAGGCGGCGAGCTGGCCGCCCGGCTCGGCGGGGAGCGCCTGCAGGTGCAGGGCGACGGTGACCGGCTCGCCGTCGGTGAGCGACCACAGCCGGGCCGCGGCCGCGTCGAGGTCGGCGGCCGGCGCGTCCGGCAGTGCCTGGCGCAGCAGCCCGGCCATGGCGGGCGCGCCGAGGCGGGACAGGGTGGTGGTGCGCGCGGCGGGCAGGCCGAGCTCACCGGTCCAGGCGGCAGCGTTCGGGTGTTCACCGGTGTGCCGGGCGGACAGCAGCAGCCGGACCCCGGCGCCGGGGTGCTGCGGGAAGAGCCGGGGCCCCGGTGTCCAGCCGGCCGCCTCGTCGAGCGCGTCGACGATCACCACGATCCGGGTGCCGGGCGGCGCGGGCCGGCTGAGCAGGGCACGGACGCTCTGGCGGGCGTCGGCGGCGCTCATGGTCCGGTCGTAGCTCTCCTGGTGCACCCGGCTGAGCCGGTGCACCAGCGCGAGCAGCGTCTCGCGGGCCTCGTTCGTCTCGTACCGGACGCTGATCGGGACCAGCACGACGTGCAGGTCGCGGCGGGCGGCGATCCGAGCGGCCCAGCGCACCAGCAGGGTGCTCTTGCCGATCCCGGCGGGTCCGCTCACCAGGTGGTGCGGCGGCGCGTCCGGCTCGGCGAGCCATCCGTCCAGGGCGGCGAGGTCGTCGTCGCGCCCGGCGAACGGCAGATCACCGCCGGGGCCGCGCAGCTGGGCCGTGACGAAGTCCTCCACCGCGAGCCGGGACGGGGCCTGCAGGTCACCGGCGAGGTCGAGCGCCGGTGCCGAGACCGGTCGCAGCGCCGGCCAGCGGGCGGTGATGTCGCTGACGCGGGTGGCGTAGACGACACCGCCGACCGCGGTCTCCGGGTCGTCGTCGGACTCCTGCATCCAGCGGGCGACGCCGACGGCGACCGGGCCGGCGGGGGTGCGGGCCAGCGCCGGTGCACCGCTGAACCCGCGGGGCCGGACCCCGCCGATCAGCTGGTCGGCGTAGAGCTGCAGCACCGTGGTGCCGGCGCCGATGACGCTCTGCTGTTCGACCCGGCATGGCAGGGTCCGCGCGGCCACCGCGGTGATCCGGTCCAGCGGCCAGCCGGTGACGTCCACCGCGGCCTCACGCGGGGCGTCGTCGTCGCGTCCCAGCGCCACCGGTGACCAGCCGGCGGGCAGCCGGAACGGCGGCCGGAAACCGAGCAGCGCCACGTCGGTGACCTCGTCGTCCTGCAGCAGGACGACGGGGGCGGTGAGGTCCGGCGCGAACCTGACGGTGATCGGGGCCCCGGCGGGCCGGTCTCGGACACAGTGCCGGCAGGTCAGCAGCAGGTCGTCGGTGACCACGAACGCGGTGCCGCGCGCGCGGCCGCTGATCCGCAGTTCACCGATGGCGGGCCCGGCCACGACGTCACGCCCTCGCGGTCCATTGGATGGCCACTTTGAACGCGGCGGCGGTCTTGCCCTTGCAGACCACGATGCCGGTCTCGGCCTCCAGGTTCAGGCCGAATTCCATGCTGACCTGCGACATCTCCCAGCGGCCCGGTTCCGGCGCCGGCGGGGTGTCGCGTTCCAGGGCGGCGCGCAACCGCTCGGCCATGCCGGCGACGGCGGCGCCGATCTCGTCGGCCCGAGTGCTGAAGCGTTCGAGGACGTCGACGGCGCCGATCTCGCCGCGCCGGTCGGGGCTCGCCTCGACCTCGATGCGGACCAGCTCCAGGGACTGCCCGCCGTCACCGGCGTCCGCAGTGCCGACGGCGGCGTCGGCGAGGATGCGGCGATAGTTGATCGGATCTGACATGTCGGCCACGGTTGTCAGCTATACCGCAGCCACCGTCCGTGTCCTAGCAGGAATGCGTCACCGTGCGCGGCGGGGCGATCCGCAGGCGGGCGCGGCCGGACCTGGGCGGTGTGCGGTGGCGGGGCGCGGGTGTCACGGGCCCCAGTCGAGCTGGGCTTCCGGGACGCCGACGGACCGGCCGTACGAGATGGTTTTTCGGCGGGCGGCGGTGTCGCCCACCGCGTACTGGAAGACGCGGCCGGCGAAGACCACGACGTGCCCGGTGCCGGAGCGGAAATCCGCATACCACCCGCCGTCGGCGGCGAGGCCGGCGCTGAGCGCCGCGGCCAGTTCCTCGGCGCGCTCGTCGGGTGCGGTGACGTCGAGCAGGGTCCAGACCGGTGGCTGGGCGGGGCCGGGCTCGGTGACGCTGACCCGGGAGACCCTGGTCAGTTCGAGGCCCGGCACCGCCAGCGCGGCGCCGGGACGAAGGCTTTTCGGCGATGATGCGTCCCTTGACCATGCCGTGGATCCTGCCACCGGGGTACGACGGTTTCAGGGGCGTGGCCGGACCCGGGAGGTGTCCGGGGGACGGGTCGTGTCGACGTACCTCGGGATCTGCATTTCGCCGGTGCGCAGCGGCGCGAGAGCCGCGTCGATCCCCTCCATGATCAGCCGCGTGGCGTGCATGGCCTGGGCGCCGGGCGTGCCGGTGGTCGCGGTGAGGTCCACCGGGGTGCCGAAGTGGACCTGGACCATCGGCCGGCGCAGCAGGGCGCGCAGCAGGGCGCGGCCCATGCCGGTCGGTGCCGCGTAGGGGAGCACCGCGTGGGCGCCCCATTGGGCGACCGGCAGGACCGGCGCGTCGGTCATCGCGGCCATCCGGGCGGCGCCGGTCTTGCCGCGTTCCGGCCACATCCACGGGTCGAGGCCGATCCGGCCCTCGGGGTAGACCAGCACCGTCGCGCCGTCCTTGAGGGCCTGCGCGGCGGCCGGGAGGGCGTCGGCGGCCCGGCTGTCGCCGCGGTCGACCCGGATGTGCTGGCAGGCGCGCATGGCGGCGCCGACGATCGGGGTGTCGAACACCCCGCCGGTGATCATGATGCGCGGGGCGATGCCGATCTTGTGGCAGGCGGCCACCATGATCAGCGGGTCGAACGGGCTGACGTGGTTGGCGGCCAGCAGGACCGGGCCGGCGCGTAACTCGGCCGGCACGGTCCCGGTGACCCGCAGGCGGCACAGTGGGAGGATCACCACGCGGGACAGGGCGAGCAGGAAGCGCCACAGCAGCGGCGGTCGCCAGGTTGTTGACGTCTCCATAGGCGGGCCATGATGGCACGCCGGTGCCACGGTCAGCTATCGGCCGGTCAGCGCGTCCAGGTCGCGTTCGGCGAACAGGCGGTGCTCCCATTCCTCGCTGAGGATGGCGCCCAGGCAGCGGGTGATCGGGTAGCCGGCCGGGTCGGGGTAGCCGGGGGCGTCCACCGGGGTGGTGGTGGCGCTGAGGTCCAGTGCGGGGTCGTCGAGAACCCGCCGGACGGTGGCCATCCGGTCGGCGCGCAGTGCGAGGATCTCGTCGAGGGTGGGCCGGGCGCCGGGGTCGACCGGGACGGTGCCGGCCGGCATCTCGTCGTGCGGCAGGCCGAGCGGGGACCACGGGGCCGGCTGGCCGAGGACGGCGCGCAGCACCCAGGCGTCGGTGGCGAACACCAGGTGGCGCAGTGTCTCGATGAACGACCATTCGCCGTCGACGCGTTCGTCGAGCAGTTCCGGGCGCAGGGTGCGGGCGCGCTCGACGGTGCCGGCCCAGAGTCGTTCCAGGATGGTCCAGGCCTCGCGGTAGCCGGCCGGGTCGGTGGGGGACATTTTGGCGCGGTCCGGGTAGCGGCGGTTGAGTTCCGCCTCGACCAGCGGCGCGACCTCGACACCGTTGACGGTCAGGCCGGTGATGTAGCCGTCGATGTCGGTGTTTTCGAGCACCGCGCCGCGGATCAGCGCGCCGCTGAGATCGACGTTGCGGAACCGGGCGTTCTGAAGGTTTTCATTGATGAACTCGATCACCTCGTCATCCTGCCGGTGGTGCTACCTTTTGTCACGGCGCCGCGACGCGGCTGCTCCGGACGAGTTGCGTGTCGTACCCGGCCTGACAAGACGACCGCCTTTTCATCGAGGTGAGTCAGTCATGGCATGGATGGTGCTCGTCGTCTCCGGTGTGCTGGAGACCGTGTGGGCGATCGCTCTGGACCGCAGCGCCGGGTTCTCCCGCCCGGCGCCGACCGCGGTGTTCGGCGTCGCGATCGTGCTGAGCATGCTGGGCCTGGGGTATGCGTTGCGGACGATCCCGGTCGGTACCGGCTATGCGGTCTGGGTCGGTATCGGGGTGGTCGGCACCGCGCTGATCGGGATGGTCGCGCTCGGTGAGAGTGTGTCGCTGCTGCGTGTCGTCTGCTTGCTGCTGCTGGTGGTCGCCGGCGTGGTGGGATTGAAGTACGCCCACTGACCGCTGTCCGATCTCGTCCTAGAATCCTAGGACGCTCTAGAGGTAGTGCGGCGAGCCGCACCGAGCAAACCCCACCCAAAGGACGGCTTCGCCGACATCCATAAAGATTTTGTTTTCGTACGGAGGTCAGGAGCCCCCATGTCGTTCACCCATCGCCTCGCCACCCGTGCCGACCTGCCGGACCTGCTCGTGGTGATCGAAGCGTCGATAGCGGAACTGCAGAAGGAGTTCCTGGACGTCGCGGAGATCACCGCCAGCCGGGCGATCATGGGGTTGGACACGGCGCTGATCGACGACCGGACGTATTTCGTGGTCGAGTCCGCGGGCCGGATCGCCGGCTGCGGCGGGTGGAGCCGGCGGGCGACGCTCTACGGCGGTGATCACTCGGCCGGGCGGGACGCGGCGCTGCTCGAGCCGGGCCGGGATCCGGCGAAGGTGCGGGCGATGTACACCCACCCGGACTTCGCGCGCCGGGGTGTGGGGCGGCTGGTGCTCGGGCTGAGCGAGGCGGCGGCCGCGGCGGAGGGGTTCACCGTCCTCGAACTGATGGCGACGTTGTCGGGTGAGCCGTTGTATCGGGCGGCCGGGTTCGTGCCGGTCGAGCGCCTGGTCGACGATGCCGGTGGCGCCGCGGTGCCGCTGGTCCGGATGCGCAAGCCGATCTCCGCGGATCTGCGCCGGGTGTGAGGTCGCTGCCGGGCCGCGCGTTGCGTTCGACCCGGTGGACGGTGCGTCCTCGCAGCAGCAGGACCGGTCACCAGTCGCGCCAGCTGTCGGTGAGCTCGGCGCGGTCGATCCCGCGGCGGGTGGCCAGGGCGGTGACGTCGATGCCGGCTCTGTCGAGGACGTGGTCGAGGTATTCGGCGAGCTCCTCGCGCTCGATGGTGTCGATGCCCTCGTCGGCCTGGTTGAGGGCGGTGACGACGTGCTCGACGGTGGCCCAGATCTGCTCGTCGGTGGCGGCCGGGGTGAGGGCGCGGACCTCGGCCTCGTAGCCGGCCAGGGCCTGGTCGACGGCGGCGATGAAGGCCGGGTCGATGTCGACGGCGTAGGACTCGCCGGGGCGCACACCGGCGGCCTCGGCCGCGGTTTTCGCGTTCTGCCAGGTCTGGCTGGGGCGTTCGGTCATGCCGGGAACCCTAGCGGTGCCCTACGACATTTCCGGTCGGCCGGGGATCAGGGCGGCGGTGTCCGGCCAGGCCATGCGCAGCACCTGCGGGGTGCCCTGCAGCACGCCGGCCGGGGCGCCGTCGAAGCGGGTGGTCTCCACGACCGTGGCGCCCATCGCCCGGTAGAAGCTTTGCGCGGGCTGGTTGACGGCGAACACCCACAGGTACAGCGGGCTGCCCGCGCCGATCGCGGTGGCGGCGCGGGTCAGCAGTTCCCGGCCGAGGCCGTGGCGTTGCCGGTCGTGCGCGATGTGGATCTCGTCGATCTCGGCGCCCCACTGCGGGTCGGAGCCGGCGACGAAGTGGACGAACCCGGCGAGGTGGCCGTGGTCGTCGGCGACGATGGTGCGGCGCGGGCCGGGGACGCTGAGCCGGCGGGCCCAGACCGGCAGGCGGTCGGCGAGCGGGTCGCCGTCGAGGAACGTGTCGGTGAAGCAGCCGCGGAAGTGGCGTTGCCAGCTGTCGGCGTGCAGGGCCGCGATCGCTGCCGCGTCGTCCGGTCCGGCGGGGCGATAGATCGTCATGAGGGGACCCTATCGGCTGTTTTCCGCTGTATGTCACCCGCGTCCGTTTGGCGGTGGCGGTTCAGATCCCCAGGGCCGCTTTGACCAGGGCGAGCGCGGTGTCCGGCGGGATGCCCAGGGCGCGGGTGCTTTCCGCGTACGCGATGGCGGCGGCCTGGGCCCGCCGCGACGTCCCGGTGGCGCGGGCGGTGACCACCGTGCCGAGCCGGCCTCGGGTTTCGACGAGGCCGGCCTGTTCGAGTTCCTTGTAGGCGCGGGCGACGGTGTTGGCGGCCAGCCCGAGTGTGGTGGCGAGGTGGCGTACCGGCGGCAGTTTGGTGCCGGCGGCCAGGGTGCCGTCGGCGGCGAGTGCCGCGATCTGGGTGCGGACCTGCTCGTAGGGCGGGTCGGCTGCGTCCGGGTCGATGGTGAGGTTCATCAGACCAGTGTCGGCGGGGTGTTGCCGGCCGCGACGATGGCGCGCCGGATCGGGACCAGGGCCAGCAGGACGCCGCCGACGAGGAAGAACACCACGAGCGAGACGATGCCGAGGCGGTAGCTGTCGGTGAGCTGGAAGACCAGGCCGAACAGCAGCGGGCCGAGCCAGCTGGTGCCCTTGTCGCTGATCTCGTAGAAGCCGTAGTACTCGCCTTCGCGGCCGTCCGGGATGAGCTGGGAGAACAGGCTGCGGCTCAGGGCCTGGCTGCCGCCGAGGACCAGGCCGATCCCGGCGCCGAGGATCATGAAGGGGATCGGGGCGCCGGCCGGGAGCCAGAACGCGGCGATGACCACGCCGAGCCACAGGGCGAGGCTGATCAGGATGGTGTTGCGGGCGCCGATGCGGGTGGCGAGCGCGCCGAGCAGCAGGGCGCCGCCGAACGCCAGGAACTGCACGATCAGGATCGTGATGATCAGGGTGGACTGTTCGAGTTTGAGTTCTTCGGTGCCGAACTGGCTGGCCAGGGTGATCACGGTCTGGATGCCGTCGTTGTAGATCAGGTATGCGCCGAGGAAGGCCAGGGTCAGCGGGTAGGTGCGCATGTGCCGGATGGTGTGCCCGAGCTGTTTGAACCCGTCGGTGAGTACGTTGGCGCCGGGGCTGGTGGCGGCGTCGGCGCCGGGGCGTTCGCGCAGCCAGAGCAGCGGCAGGACGGTGAACGCGGCCCACCACACGCCGGCCGAGACGATCGACCAGCGGGCCAGGTCGAGGGTGCGTTGCGGGTTGCCCTCCTCGCTGAGCGCGGTGACGGCGACGAGGTTGAGCAGCAGCAGCAGGCCGCCGCCGAGGTAGCCGATGGCCCAGCCCTTGCTGGAGACCCGGTCGCGCTGGTCGGGTTCGGCCAGGTGCGGCAGGAACGAGTTGTAGACCACGACGGCGGCGCCGAACGCGATGTTCGCGATCAGGAACAGGATCCCGCCGAGCAGGTAGCGCTGGCCGGTGACGAACCCCATGGCGATGGTGGCGGCGGCGCCGACGAACGCGGCGCCGGCCAGCAGCGGTTTCTTGCGCGGCGCCCGGTCGCAGATCGCGCCCATCACCGGCAGCACGAACACCGTCAGCAGTACGGACAGCGACACGACGTACGGGTAGAAGCTGCCCGCGGCCACGGTGAGCCCGAGCGGGTGCACCACGGCGTTGCAGTCGTCGGCGTCGATCGCGCAGCCGGCGGCCTGTTCGGTGACCGTGGTCAGGAACGGGCCGAGGAACACGGTGATGACGGTGGTCTGGAACGCCGAGTTCGCCCAGTCGTAGAGGTACCAGCCGTGCCGCTCGCGTTTACCGGCGGGTACGGGTGTCGGCGTGCCGGTGACGGCCATCGTGTGCGCTCCTGGGTGTGGGTCGGTGCGCGCACATGATGCCATCCGCGCGCCCGTGAGGGGACCCATGACGTGGTGCGGAATTCCCTAACGGATGCTCAGGTGCCTGGAATTCAGGCGGCGTTCACCGCCCGGTGGAACGTGCCCGTCGCATCGAAGGCCCTTGCGTGCAGCATTGCTCAATGACAAGGTGTCGTTAAGGCAGTGGCGCTGCGACTAGTCACGGAAGGGTGGGGTGGAACATGAAGGTCACCCGGATCGCCTATTCCCATCACCTGAACACCGGCAAGTACCTGGCACTGTCCGAGCAAGCCCGGCGCCTTGGACGGGTCCGTTCCGAGGTGTGGCAGCGGTACGGGTCGTTGGCGGGACTGGGGCGGACCGATCGTCAGATCCGCGACCAGTGGCTGGCCGACGGCACCTACCGTCAGTTCGGTGTTCTGACCACACCGTGGAAGGAAACCGTCCGCAGCGTCATGGATGACATCGCCGCTGCCCGGGCCCCGGCCGCTGGGCCACGGATCGATTCCTGGCCCGGCAGATGCGCAAGCATTGGCGGCGCGGTCACAACCGGACGTATGACCAGATCGTCGTGCGGGCTGATGACTGCACCACGAGGACCGATCCCTCCGGTCGACTGTGGCTCTCCGTTCCGGGTCTTCACCGTGGCCAGCGGATTCGCATCCCGTTGAACACCACCGTGGCACCGGCGGGAACTTTGCGACTGATCGTGGCAGCGGGCCGGGTCGAGGTTCACTACCAGGTCGATGCGGCGGCCATCCGGAAGCAGACCCGGATCACTGTTCACCGGGTGTCCACCAGCGAGCCAGGGCGCTGATCGCGGGGTCGTCGGAGGCGGCCAGGGTGGCCCACGGGTCGGCGCCGTCGGGGATCTCGACGCCGGCGTGCGCGGCCAGGGTCAGCGGGTCGACGGTTTCCAGCGGCGGGGTGTAGGTGTCGGCGCTGCCCAGGGTGGTGGCGTCGACCCAGGGGAAGCCGTCGACCGGTTCGGGCAGGTCGCCGACGTCGAGGGCGGGCGGGAAGTCGTCGGTGGCCGGGACGGTGTCGTGTGCGTCGTCGGGCAGGTCGTGGCCGTCGTCGTCGAGCGGGTCGTGGTGGGTGAGGTCGTGGTGGTCGAGCTCGGGCAGCTCGTGCAGGTCCGGGTCGTGGTCGGGTACCGGCACGTCGGGGAGTTCGTGGGTGTCGGGCAGGTCGTGGGTCTCGCCGAAGTCGGGCAGCCCGTCATCGTCGTGGTGGTCGAACCCGCCCCAGTGGTCGGTCATGATGACTGCCTTTCGTCGTCGATCGGTGCCGGTGTCAGGGCGCGTGCCCGCAGCAGGGCCTCGTCGGCCTGCCGGAGTCGTACGCGGACGGTGTCGAGTTCGTGCTGGGCTGCGGCGCGCCGTTTGGCGCGGCCGGACGCGTCCTCGGCGGCGGCCGCGTCGATCTCGGCGATCTGGGCGTCCAGGTCGCGCAGCCGGCGCTGGGCGGCGTCGTCGAGGGCGACGGAGAGCGCGTACTGCAGGTCGGTGAACCGGACGGTGATCTCGTCGGCGAGGGCGGCGCGGGCTTCGGCGAGCACGTCGCGCAGCCAGGTGCGGGCGTGCTGGCGGTCGCTGTGCACGCGGCGGCGGTAGAGCACGTAGCCGCCGGCGGCCAGGCCGAGGCCGAGGCCGGCGACCGGGACGAGCAGGCCGCCGGCGACGCCGAGCACGGACATGCCGAGGGCGGCGCCGCGGCCGGCCATGAACGCGATGCCGCCGGCGGACAGGGCGATGAGCATGTTGTCGCCGGAGCCGTCGCGCGGCGGGGTGGCGGCGAGCACGTGCCGCAACGTCGCGTTGATCTTGCCGAGGACGGCGTCGCGGTCGTCGGCGTCGACCGCGCTGGTCAGCACGGTCTCGGCGACCTGACCGAAGGTGATCTCGAGGCGTTCGGAGAGTTCGGCGGCCAGGGCCTGCAGGTGCAGGTCGAGGTCGTCGGGCAGTTTGGCCAGTTGGTCGCCGCGCAGTTTCTCGATCCGGACGCTGAGGTCCTGCTGGATCTCGGCGGCCCGGCTGCGCAGGGCGCCGACGGTGGCCACCCGGGCGCGCTGGACCTCGGCGTTGAGCAGCAGGGTCCACTGGCGGGCCTCGGTGCGTTTGCGGGCGCCGAGGTCGGCGCGGTCGGTGCGCAGCTGGGCCTGGCGGGCCGGGTCGGCGGTGGCGGCCTGCACCTTGGCGTCGGCGAGGGTGTCCAGGCGGGCGAGTTCGCCGCGGGCGGCGCGCAGCACGTTGGCCAGTTGCAGCTGGTGGCCGCGGCCGGCGAGTTCGATCAGGGCGTGTTGCAGGCCGGGGATCTGCGAGGCGTCGGCCAGTGTGCTCTGCTGGGCGCCGGTGGCGGCCAGGGCGAGTTCGGCGAGCCGGGCGGAGACCGGGAACCAGGGTGCGGCGGCGAAGCGGGGGGCGTGGGCCTGCAGCAGGGCGCGGTTGTCGTCGGCGATGCGCCGCCACTGCGGATACGCGTCGATCTTGGTGAGGGCGAAGACGACGGCGTCGACGCGGGCGGCGGCCTGGGCCAGGAAGTCCAGTTCGGGCTGGGACAGCGGGGCGGACGCGTCGGCGACGAACAGCAGGGCGGTGCCGCGGCGCACCGCGTCGAGGGCGACGGTGGCGTGCACCGGGTCGAGGCCGCCGGCGCCGGGGGTGTCGAGCAGGCTGAGGTACTGCAGCAGCGGCGCGGGGTGGGTGACCTCGATGCGGCGGGCGCGGCGCCGGCCGGCGGCCCAGTCGGCGAGGTCGTCGACCGGGACCGGTTCGCCGCCCTCGGGCAGCCAGGCGCGGGCGGCGAAGGCCGGGCCGGGCACGAAGTCGAGGAACGCGGCGGTGGTGACGGCGGCGTCGACCGGTGACAGCCCGGGCACCCCGAGCAGTGCGTTGACCAGCGAGCTCTTGCCGCGTTTGGTTTCGCCGACGACGACGATGCCGGGGCGGGTCAGCTGGATGCGGCGCAGTTCGGCGAGGTCGGCGGCGGCGTCCATGTCGGCGGTGCGCAGGTAGGCGAGGGTGTCGCGGACGGCGGCGTCCATGGTGGCGGTCAGGTCGCGCACGGCCGCGCCCCCTGCTCGTGCTGGTCGGATGCTGATCGGATCTCCTGGGCCAAGAGTTGGAAGCCGCGGTGTGCGACGTGGGCGAGGCGGGCCTGGGCGGGTCCGGCGCCGTCGACGGCGTACGCGCGCCAGCGCCCGGCGGCGGTGATCGCGGCGGTGGCCAGGTCGGTGTCGGCGGCCTGGGGCAGGTCGAGGATCCAGCGCGGGTCGGTGGAGGTGGCCAGCCGGACCAGTTCGGTCTCGCGGTCGGCGGGCAGCCGGACGGCGCCGGTGGCGGCGCGCTGGGCGGCGTCGAGCAGTCGCAGCCGGTGGTAGGCCGGGTCCTGCAGGACCTGTTCCATGCCGTCGCGGACCCGGGCGCGCAGCTGCGGTTCGCCGGTGTGCCCGGCGATGCGTTCGAGGCGGGTCAGCGCCCAGCCGGCTTTGATGGCGTCGGAGCGCCAGCCGAACGACTGGTCCAGGCGGTGCCGCAGCCGGGGCATGCCGGACGCGGCGAGCAGGCGCCGGACGAGTTCGCCGGTGCCGAGGCGCGGTTCGGCGGCCAGCTGGGCGCAGGCGAAGCCGATGCCGTACAGGTCGAGGCGGGTCAGCAGGCGTTCGCGGTGTTCGGCGCCGACCGGGGCGGGCTGGCTGCGGAACAGGTCGACGGAGATCAGCAGCAGGCTCAGTTCGGTGCCGGGCAGCGCGGCGAGCCGGGCCAGGGCGTCGCGGTCGGTGTCGGTGAGCCGGCCGGCGCCGGCGGTCTCGGCGAGCAGCCCGGCGATCGGGACGACGTCGCCGACGGTGCGGCGCAGCAGGTGCGCCTGGGACGCGGCGAGGGGCCCGGCGATCGGCCACGGGTCGTCGGCGCCGCCGGCCAGGGTGTCGATCTTGCCGAGGACGCCGATCGCGTTGATCGGGCTGGCCGCGAGGCGGGCCGACGCGTCGTGGAAGGCGTTCAGGGCGTGCAGGTCGTCGGCGCGCACGGCCTGGGTGAACACGTAGATGACGGCTTCGGCGGCGGCGACCTCGGCGGCCGAGCCGGCGTCGATGCGGTCGTCGAACGGGGCGTCGCCGACGACCTGCTGGGCGCGTTCGCTGGACGCGACGTCGGTGGAGGACAGCCCGGGGGTGTCGACGACGGTGAGGGTGCGCAGCCGGTCGTCGGTGAGGGTGACGTCGAGGTAGGCGATCCGGGTGGCCGGGGTGCCGAGCCGGGCCGGGATCATGCCGTCGTCGTCGAGGGGCAGGCTGTGCCGGGCGCCGTCGCGGGTGACCACGTCGATGCGGTCGGCGGGCCCGTACCGGAACCGGGTCACCACCCTAGTGCACTCGCCGGCGGCGGTCGGGGCGACGCGCCTGCCGATCAGAGCGTTTACTAGTGTCGACTTTCCGGCTTTCAGACGCCCGGCGATCGCGACGCGTAACGGCTCGTGGAGACGGTTTTCGATCTGTCGTAGCTGGCCACCAGCCTGGGAGCCGAAATCCGTGACGATCTCATGACACAGCGTAGCCAGTCTGGCGCTGAGGGGTCCGGTCACCACGACTCGTCAGCTGAGCACACCGTCAGCGACAATGTGCAGAACGCGGCAGTCGACGTCACGTACGGGGCCTTTCTCGCTGGGGAGCAGGATGCGATCACCTGCCCGCAGCACAGCCTACGGACGCGGATGCCACGTGCGGGATCCCGAGTTCGTGCCAGGCAACGAGGAGGACACTAGTGGCGGACGAGCCTTACCTGGCCGCATCCTCCACTCTGCGTCACGGCCCGGCCCTCGTCGTGCTGACCGGACCGCCCGGATGCGGGCGCAGCACCCTGCTGCACCGCATCGCCGCGGCGGCCGGCGGGCCGGTGCACGCCGGTGGTGGCCTGGCCATGCTCGCCACCGTGCCGGCGCTCGCGCTGAGCCGGGCGGTCCGGGCCCGGCTGCCCGGTGACGACGTGCACCTGCTCGCCGAGGCGGTCCGCTCCCGGGTCCGCGGCGGCCTGCTGGTCCTCGACGACCTGCAGCACTGCGACCCGGCCACCGTCGCCGCGCTGCCGCACCTGGCCCGCACCTGCCGGGTCCTGGTCGCGCTGCGCACCCCGCACCGGCTGCCCGACGACCTGCACGACGCGCTGCGCGCCGCCGCCACCGCGTGGGTGCCGGTCGCGCCGCTGAGCGCCGAGGAGGCCGCCGCGCTGGCCCGGCGCACCGCGGCCCGCCTGGACGAGGCCACCCTGGACGCGGTCACCGCCCGGGCCGGCGGCAACCCCCTGGCGATCATCGCGCTGGCCCGGCAGGCGGCCGCCGGTCGCGGCCCGGCCGCCCACGACATCGACCAGATCGCGTACGCGATCGCCACCGCCCTGGCCGACCTGCCCCGCCCGGCACGCACCGCGCTGGCCGCGCTCGGGCTGCTCGGCCGGCCCGCGCCGGCCGGGCTGCTCGGTCCCGGCGCCAGCGACCTGCAGGCGGCCGGGCTGGTCGACACCGAACCCGGCGGCGCGCTGTTCCCGGTGTCGGCGTACGTCGCCGAGACCGCGGCCGGTCTGCTGGATGCGGGCGCCCGCGCCGAGATGCACCAGCGCCTGGCGCAGCTGACCCCGCCGGCCGAAGCCGCCCGGCACCTGGCCGCCGCCGGCGACAACGCCGGGGCGTACCGGCAGGCGCTGCTCGCCGCCGACCAGGCCGGCGGCGGCGAACGCGCCGCGCTGCTGCTGTTCGCCTGCGGCCTGGACACCCCGGTCGACCTGCGGGTCCGGCTCGCCGCCGCGGACGCCGCCCTGATCGCCGGGCGCGCCGGTGACGCCGCCGCGGTGCTCGCCGCCGCCGGGGCCCGCCCGACCGGCGCGGCCGCCCCCCTCGCGCTGGAGGTCGCCGTGCTGCACGGCGAGGCGCTGCTGCAGGCCGGCCAGCCGGAACAGGCCCGCGCCGCGGTCCGCGGCGTGCCGGACACCGCCGCGGTCGCCGTGGTCGCCGCCCGTGACCGGGTGCTGCTGCTCGCCGCCCTGGACACCGCGCCGATGTCGGCCCTGGACCTGGCCGAGAAGGTCGCGGCCCGGCACCCGGCGCCGCTGCCCGGGGTCGCCGCCGCGCTGGCCGCGGTCCGCGCCGCGCACCGCACCCCCGGCTGGGACACCGCCCTGGAAGAGGCCGCCGACCCCGGCGGCGACCCGCTGATCACCCGGTGGAGCGCGTGGCTGCTGGTCGAGCACCTGGCCGCCGACGGCCGCCTGGTCGACTCGGCCGCCGCGGCGCTGCGGGCCGCCGACGCCGCCGCGACGGTGTTCGCCTACGGCTGGCACACCCGGTTCATCGCCGCCGCCGACTGGGCCCTGGCCCTGCACGGCCCGGCCCTGCCCGAGACCGGCCCGGACGCCGCGGCGGTCCCGCCGGCCGGCTGGGACGGCGTCGAGGGGGTGCTGCGGCGCGCCGCGAACCTCACCGACCTGGCGCTGCCCGACGACGCCCGCGGCTACGCCACCGCGGCGACCGCGCTGATCGAGGCGGACACCGGGCTGCTGGCCGCCGCCCGGGCCCGGCTGGCCGGGGCGCCGGCGCACCCGGCGGTGGCCTGGGTGGTGCGCGAGGCCGCGTGGCTCGACGGGCAACCCGACCGGGCCGACGCCACCGGCGCCGACCAGGAGAGCGCCGGGCTGCTGTCCGGGCTGCAGGCGATCACGGCGCGGTGGGCGGCGCACGACCTCGGCGTACGCGAGAATGCGCCGATCCCCACCGGACTGCCCGGACCGGCGCGGCGGACCTTGACCGCCTGGGCCGTCGGCCAGGGTTTCCCGGCCGCCGCGGACAGCTGGCAGCCGATCGTGCTGCGCGAGCAGATCCGCTGCCTGCTCGCCGCCGGGCTGACCGATACCGATCGGGACCGGGCGGTCGCCGCGCTGCTGCGCGCCGAGGACCTCGCCGACCGGGCCGGGCTGACCGTGCTCGCCGGGCGGGCCCGCCGCGGCCTGCGCCAGCACCGGGTGCACCGCGACACCCGCAGCCGCCGCTCGCACGGCGGGCTCACCCAGCGCGAACAGGACGTCCTGGCGCTGGTCGCGGCCGGTGAACCGACCCGGCGGATCGCCGGGCAGCTGGGCATCTCCACCGAGACCGTCGACACCCACATCCGGGCCAGCATGCGCAAGCTCGGCGCCCGGACCCGGACCGAAGCCGCCGCGCTGGCCTTCGCCGCGCCCCCGAGCCGACTCGATCCCAGCGACAACAGCGAGGATGGCCGGTGAACACACAGCCCGACGCACCACGCCACGTAGTTGCCACCGCGGCCGACGCCGACGCGGTGCTGCGCCGCCTGGCCCGGGAGGGCTGGACCGCCCGGGTCGGTTTCGCCCTGCCCGACCAGGCCTGGGACGTGGCCGCGGCGCACATCGTGCTGCACGGCCGGATCGGCGACGACGACACCGAGACCGTGCGCCTGGCGGTGCTGGCGGCGGCCCGCGGCACCGGCATCGTCGCGGTCTGTGACGCCGAGTCGCCGGCCGGGCGGGCGCTCGTCGACGACCTGGGGCGGATCGGCCCGGTGCGGCGCGGCGCGGACGCCCCGGAGACCGGCGGGGACCCGGTCGCCAGCCTCATCCCGGAGCAGCGCGCCCTGCTCGACCGGCTCGCCGCCGGGGACACCATCGCCGCCGCGGCCGCCGCCGAGTTCCTGTCGCTGCGCACCGCGAACCGGCGCATCGCCGAGGCCCGCACCCTGTTCGGGGTCCGCACCACCCGCGAGGCCGTCCTGGCCTACCTGCGCCAGCGCCAGCCGGAATAACCCCCGCCGTCGGCGTCCGGGCCGCTGCCGCCTGCGGTCACTGCTTTTCCGGTACGCCGTGAGCGCGCGTGCCGGTGATGCGACCATCGTCGAGGCCCCCTGCCGTGGCGCGCACCACGTTGACACCTCGTGGAACGCAGTTCCAGGATGGTTATGGAACGGCATTCCAGACGACTTCCCGAAGGACACGAAGATGACGACACCGGTCACGATCATCGGCGCGGGACTCGGCGGCCTCACCCTGGCCCGGGTCCTGCACGTGCACGGCATCACGGCGACGGTCTACGAGGCCGAACCGTCCGCGGACGCGCGCGCCCAGGGCGGGCAGCTCGACATGCACGCCCACAACGGCCAGGTCGCCCTGGAGGCCGCCGGGCTCACCGCAGCGTTCCGGGCGATCATCCACGAGGGCGCCGCCGCGTCGCGGGTGCTCGACAAGCACGCCACGGTGCTGCTCGACGAACCCGACGACGGCACCGGCGCGCGCCCCGAGGCGCTGCGCGGCGACCTGCGCCGGATCCTGATCGAGGCGCTGCCGGCCGGCACCGTGCAGTGGGGCCGCAAACTCACGGCCGTGACCGCGCTCGGCGCCGGCCGGCACGAGCTGACCTTCGCCGACGGCGCCACGGTCACCAGCGAGCTGCTGGTCGGCGCGGACGGCGCCTGGTCCAAGGTCCGCCCGTTGCTGTCCGCGGCCACCCCGTGGTACGTCGGCACGGTGTTCGTCGAGACGTACCTGCACGACGTCGACACCCGGCACCCCGCGGTGGCCGCGCTCGTCGGCGCCGGGACGATGGCCGCGCTCGCCCCCGGGCAGGGCATCACCGCGCACCGCGAGGCCGGCGGGATCATCCACACCTACACCCAGCTGAACCGGCCCGCCGACTGGGTCGCCGCGATCGACTTCACCGACACCGCGGCCGCGGCCGGCCGGGTCGCCGCCGAGTTCGCCGGCTGGGCCCCGGACCTGCTCGCGCTGATCACCGGCAGCGACACCCCGCTGGTGCCCCGCATGATCCACTCATTGCCGGACGGGCACCGCTGGGACCGTACCCCCGGGGTGACCCTGATCGGCGACGCCGCGCACCTGATGCCGCCGGCCGGCGAGGGCGCGAACCTGGCCATGCTCGACGGCGCGGAACTCGGCCAGGCCCTGGCCGCGCACCCCGGCGACCCGGAAGCGGCGCTGAGCGCCTACGAAGCGGTGATGTTCCCGCGCAGCGCCGCCGAGTACGAGGACGCCCACGAACTGCTCGACACGATCCTCGGCGACCGGGCCCCGCAGGGCCTGGTCGACTTCTTCGTCAGCGCCGGGCAGCACTGACCCGGCGGGCGCGGCGACAGGCCGCCACGACCCGGCTGCTCGGTGACGACTTCTCCAATTGCTAATGTCTGCAAGTCAGGGTCCGGCGCCGCGGTGGCGTGAACGTGCACAGAAGAGGTGGCCGTGTCGCTGCCGCTGTACCAGGTCAAGGCCGAACTCTTCCGCACCCTGGGTCATCCGGTGCGGATACGGGTGCTGGAGCTGCTGCAGGCCGGGCCCAGACCGGTGCGGGACCTGCTCACCGCGATCGAGGTGGAGCCCTCGAGCCTGTCGCAACAGCTCGCGGTGCTGCGCCGGGCCGGGCTGGTGACCTCGTCGCGGAGCGGCTCACGGGTGATGTACGCATTGAGCACCCCGGACGTGGCGGATCTGCTGGCCGCCGGCCGGCGCATTCTCGGATCGATGCTGACCGACCGCGGTGACCTGCTGGCGCAGCTGCGCACCCAGGACGAGCAGTGAACCGCGCCGCGGCGACGGCCCGGCTCACCGGCCTGCTGCCGCAGCGCGGTGACCTGGCGGCCGCCCGTCGCGCCCCCCGCGCCGACCTGCTCGCCGGACTGACCGTGGCCGTGGTGGCGTTGCCCCTGGCGTTGGCGTTCGGGGTCACCTCCGGCATGGGGGCGCAGGCCGGACTGGTCACCGCGGTCGTCGCCGGGGCGGTCGCCGCGGTGTTCGGCGGCTCCAACCTGCAGGTGTCCGGGCCGACCGGAGCGATGACCGTGGTCCTGGTGCCGGTCATCGCCGAGTTCGGCGCTCGCGGAGTGCTGATGGTCGGCGTGCTGGCCGGGCTGATCCTCATCGGGCTGGCGGTGGCCCGCTTCGGCCGCTACGTCCGCTACCTTCCCACCCCGGTGCTCGAGGGGTTCACCGCCGGCATCGCCGTGGTCATCGCGCTGCAGCAGCTCCCGACGGCGCTCGGGGTCACCGGCGCGCACGGCGACAAGGTGTGGGCGGTGGCGTTCGACGCTGTGACCCGCTTCGCCGGTGACCCGCACCCGGCACCCATCGCCGTGGCCGCCGGCGTCGCGGCGACGATGCTGCTCGGCGCCCGCTGGCACCCCGGCCTGCCGTTCTCCCTGCTCGGCGTCGCCGCCGCGACGGTCCTGGCCGAGACCACCCCGATCTCGCTGGCCCGGATCGGGGCGCTGCCCGCCGGTCTGCCGGCTCCGTCGCTGAGCTTTCTGGACGTCCACGCCGTGCGCATGCTGCTGCCCGCCGCAGCCGCGGTGGCCGCGCTCGCCGCGCTGGAGAGCCTGCTGTCGGCCACCGTCGCCGACGCGATGAGCGTGAACGAGCACCACGACCCCGACCGGGAGCTGTTCGGTCAGGGCCTGGCCAACCTCGCCGCGCCGGTGTTCGGCGGCATCCCGGCCACCGCGGCGATCGCCCGCACCGCCGTCAACGTGCGCGCCGGCGCCCGCTCGAAACTCGCCTCGCTGACCCACGCGGTCGTGCTGGCCGTCATCGTGCTCGCCGCCGGGCCGCTGGTCGCCCGGATCCCGCTCGCCGCGCTGGCCGGTGTGCTGCTGGCCACCACGGTGCGCATGGTCGAAACCGGCGCCCTGCTCGCCCTGGCCCGATCCACCCGTAGTGACGCGCTGGTACTCTTTCTCACCTTCACCGTGACCGTCGCGTTCGACCTGGTCACCGCGGTCGCCGTCGGTATCGGGGTCGCGATCGTGCTGGCCCTGCGCGCGGTCGCGCGGACGGCCCGCGTCGAGCAGATCCCACTGGAGAGCGGCGACCACAGCGCCGAAGAACACGCGCTGCTCGCCGAGCACATCGTCGCGTACCGCCTCGACGGGCCGCTGTTCTTCGCCGCCGCCCACCGTTTCCTGTTGCAACTGTCCGAGATCGCCGACGTGCGGGTGGTGATCCTGCGCATGTCGCGGGTCTCGACCATCGACGCGACCGGCGCGCACGTGCTCGGCGACGCCATCAGCCGGCTGCACCGCCGCGGCATCGTCGTGCTGCTCTCCGGCATCGTCGCCAGCCACGAGGAGGTCCTGACCACCCTCGGCATCGCCGAACAGCTACGCCGCGACGGGCACGTCTTCGCCGACACCCCCACCGCGATCACCCACGCCCGCACGCACGTCCCGGACAGCACCGCGGTGCCGGCGTCGCGCGAACCCGGACACGACGACGCCGCAGCCGACCGGCCGACCCGCTGACACGGTCCGGGCCGCTCCCGGAGTTCCCGCGCAGCGCCGCGGAGGACGAGCCCTTATCGATACTCGATGCATCGACTTTCGATAAGGAGCTCCTTTCGTGGCGCCATCCTCTCGTCGTTCCGGCGCCCTGCGCCCGTTGCGGGCCCTGCTCACCGTCACCGTCGTCGCGAACGTCGGATTCCTGGTCATCGCGGCCATCGACTGGATCATGGGTACCTGGAACCGGTCCGAGTTCTGGGCACCCGCCGACGCGCTGACCACCCCGGTGATCGACCCGCTGCTGCCGGCGTTCACCGTGCAGGCCGACAACGTGGCGGTGGTGGTCACGGTCGCCGACCAGACCCCCGCGCAGGCGGTGCTTGACGTCATCGCCGGGGGCACCCCGGGCGCGATCGCCTGGCTCGTGATCGCCGTCCTGGCCCGCCGGATCGTCACCGCGGCCCTGGGCCCGGGCGTGGATCCGTTCGCCGCCGCCACCGCCGGACGGATCCGCCGGCTGGGCATCGTCATCCTCACCGCCGGCGGTCTCGCCGAACTCATCAGCGCGGCCGCCGAGTACACGCTGTACCGCAGCGTGTTCAAGGACTCGTCGTTCACCGGCGCCGGCGCCGCGACCTTCAGTCTCTGGTGGCTGCCGCTGGGCCTGGCCGTGCTGGCGTTCGCCGCGGTGGTCCGGCACGGCAGCGCACTACGGGCCGAGCTCGACGAGGTCATCTGATGCCCCCCGAGGAGCAGCACCGCGTCGACATCCACATCGACCGGCTCCTGGAGGCCCGCGGCATGACCCTCACCGAGCTCGCCGGACAGGTCGGCCTGACCCTGGCCAACCTGTCCGTCCTCAAGAACGGGCGCGCCCGCGCCATCCGGTTCAGCACGCTGACCGCGCTCTGCGACGCTCTCGACTGCCAGCCCAGTGACCTGATCACGGTCCGGCGGCCGGAGTCCTAGCCGTTCCTGGCGTCGTGCCGGCCGGGCCCAGCGGCAGCGGGGCGAACGGGTGGGACTGCCAGATCAGCTCGGACAGATGGGTGCGGCCGCCGGCAGGGCGTTGTCGACCAGTACGGCCGCGATGGCCGCGGCGGTACTGAACGCCTCCGCGTCCAGGACCCGGCCCCGGGCCGCCGCGCCGTCCAGCAGTAACGCCAGCTGCTCGCCGAGCCGCTCCGGTTCGGCGGCACCGGCATCGCGGGCGGCCGCGGCCAGCCGGGCGGCGAACCCCAGCTTGTAGTCACGGGCGTGCACCCGGGCGGGATGACCCGGATCGGGCAGCTCGACGGCCGCCGCGATGAACGGGCACAACGGCGAGTGCACGTCGAACACCGCCAGGAGCCGCTCGCGGGGCGTCAGGTCGGCGCGGTCGAACACCTCGGGCAGGATGTCCGGGTCGAACCGGCGCAGACACTCGGCGATCAACTCGTCCTTGCCGCCGAAGTGCTGGTAGAGGGTGCGCTTGGACACCTCGGCCACCGTGCACAGCTGATCCATGCCGGTGTTGTTGATGCCCTGCTCCCGGAACAGCTGCTGGGACGCGCTGACGATGCGCTCGCGCGCGCCCCGGCCCCGGCGCAACCCCCGCGGCCCCTTCTCCACCTCTGTCACCGGCCCAGCCTAACCCACCCGGGTACCGACCGGTGTGCATAGCTTGCGCCGGGCGGGACCGGCCGCTACCTTAAGCACGCAGATCGGTGTACTTAACATCGGCGGAGCGAGAGCGGGGCAGTCGTGGGAAAGCTCGATGGCAAGGTCGCAGTGATCACCGGCGGGACGAGCGGGATGGCGCTGGCCGGCGCCCGCCGGTTCGTCGACGAGGGGGCATACGTCTTCATCACCGGCCGGCGCCAGGACGCCCTCGACGACGCGGTCGCGCTGATCGGCCGCAACGTCACCGGGGTGCGGGCCGACTCGGCCGACCTCGACGACCTGGACCGGCTGTACGCCACGGTCAAGCAGGAGAAGGGCACGATCGACGTGCTGTGGGCCAGCGCCGGCACCGGCGAGCAGGGCAGCCTCGGCGAGATCACCGAGAAGCAGTTCGACGCAGCGTTCACGCTCAACGCCCGCGGCACCCTGTTCACCGTGCAGAAGGCCCTGCCGCTGATCAACGACGGCGGCTCGATCCTGATGACCGGGTCGAACGCGTCGCTGCGCGGCTACCCCCAGTGGAGCGTGTACGCGGCGAGCAAGGCCGTACTGCCCGCCTACGCCCGGGTCTGGGTGGCCGAGCTGCGCGACCGGAAGATCCGGGTGAACGTTCTCACCCCCGGCCAGGTCGCCACGCCGATCCTGGCCGAAGTGATGGACGAGCAGACCAAGGCACAGTTCGAAGCGGTGATCCCGCGCCGGGAGATGGGCCGCCCCGAGGAGATCGCCGCGGTCGCGCTGTTCCTGGCCTCGGACGACTCGAGCTACGTCAACGGCATGGAACTGGTCGCCGACGGCGGCACCACGGTGATCTGAACCCACCCCGCATCCATCTGCAGTAAGGAAAAGACGTCATGAGCACCATCAGCATCATCGGCTCGGGCAACATGGCCGCCACCATCGGCGCCCGGGCGGTCAAGCACGGCCACACCGTCGAGGTCATGAGCCGCGACCCCGCCACGGCCCGGGCGCTCGCCGACCGGATCGGCGCCACCGCCGGCACGTACGGCGCGCGCCCGGCCGGTGAGATCGTCATCCTGGCCGTGCTGCACGCCGCCGCCGTCGAGGTGGTCACGCAGTACGGCGCGGCGCTGGCCGGCAAGATCCTCGTCGACATCACCAACCCGTTCACCGCCGACGCCAGCGGGCTCGTGAGCGCCCCGGGCAGCTCGGTGTCGCAGCAGATCGCCGCCGTGGCCCCGGAGGGCGCGCACGTCGTGAAGGCCTTCAACTCGATCTTCCGGGGTGTGCTGGCCGAGGATCGGCCGGTGGACGCGTTCTTCGCCGGCGATAGCGCCGAGGCGAAAACCCCGGTGGCGGCGTTCCTGTCGAGCCTGGACCTGCGGCCCCTCGACGCCGGTGGGCTCGCGATGACCCACGCCCTGGAATGGGCCGGCGTCCTGCTGGTCGGGGTGGCCGGCAACGGCGCGGGTTTCGACGTCGCGCTGGGCGCCGAGATCCGCTGACGACCCCCGGTGGTCAGGTCAGCGTCAGCGGGGCGAACGGGTGCGACTGCCAGATCTGCCGGGCGGCCTGCTCCGGGTAGGCGGTGACCGCGCCGGGGGTGTCGAACACCTGGGTGAGCTGCTCGGCCGGGGTGTAGGCGGGCCAGCCCGGGTCGCCGTCGCGGACGAACGCGATCCACGCGGCCGTCATCCGCGCCGACAGGGCGACCGCGTCCGGGCCGGGTGCGTCACCGAGCAGCTGGGCCGGCCCGGACCGGGTCAGGTTGCCGAACATCAGCGGCAGGTCCAGGCCGTGGCAGGCGCCCAGGACACCGCCCAGGCCCGGGGCCGGCCAGGTCAGCTCGTACAGATGGGTGCGGCCGCCGCCGGTGACGTGCGCGTCGGCCAGGCGTAGCGACGGCATCCGGAACAACCAGTCGGACAGGACCAGCTCGTAGAGGCGCTCCGGGCCCGCCTCGGGAAACGCGGCGCGGTAGCGGCCGGCGCCGTCCGGCCCGGGCGCGAACATGTCGAGGGCGGCCGCGGCCTGCTCCGCGGTGATCCGGCCGAGGAGCCCGGCCAGCATGGTGAGCAGCCGCTGCTCGTCGCGGGTGTGCCCGGCGAGCAGCGCGACGTCGCGGGCGGCACCGCCGGCCAGGGCCTGCCACGGGGTGGCGGGCAGGGTGTCGCCGTCGACGACCGGGGCGAACAGGACCTGCCCGGTGGCGGCCGGACCCCAGCGGCCGGCCGGCGCGGCGGTGACGGCGTCGCCGGCGGCGGCCAGCCGGGCCGGATCGACAGCGGACAGCGCCGCGGCGGTGGGCGTGCAATCCACCTGCGCCGCGACGGCGGTGGCGATGTCGGCGGCCAGCGCCGGGGTGAAGAACGGGCCCGGGACGCTCTGCGCGATCGCGGCGCGGAACAACCCGGTCGCGGCCGGCATGGCCAGCAGCGCGGCGACACAGCCGGCGCCGGCGGACTCCCCGGCGATCGTCACCCGGCCCGGGTCACCGCCGAACGCGGCGACGTTGTCCCGCACCCAGCGCAACGCGGCGACCAGGTCCAGCAGCCCCCGGTTGACCGGCGCGGGGTGGGTGGCTCCGCCGGTCAGGGTGGTTTCGCCGGTCACGAGGGCGAAACCCTCGACGCCGAGGCGGTAGTTGACGGTGACCACGACGATCCCGCCGGTGCGGGCCAGGTGGGCGCCGTCGAACTCGGGCCAGCTCGACATCCCGACGACGTAGGCGCCGCCGTGGATCCAGACCAGCACCGGCAGCCTCGCGGCCGGGTCGAGCGCCGGGGTCCAGACGTTGGCGGTCAGCCAGTCGTCGCCGGGCACCGCGGCGCCGCCGCCGAGCGCGTCGCTCTGCGGGGCGGGCGGGCCGAACGTGGTCGCCGGGCGCACCCCGTCCCAGGGGTCCACCGGCTGCGGCGCGGCGAACCGGTGCGCGCCGACCGGCGGCGCCGCATACGAGATCCCGCGGAACACCGTCAGACCCGGCTCCCCGGCACCGGACACCGCGCCACCGGTCACCCGGACGGTGGCGGTCACGACCGCTCCCCGGCCGCGGTGCGCTGGGTGTCCGCGCCGGCCGGGACACCGATCTCGTCGGAGTCGTGCACGACCGGGCCGTTGGGCGGCGCACCGGTCCGCAGCACGGTGCTCTCGGCCGCACCGCGCGGCCCGGCCAGGTTCAGCAACATGACGGCAGCCTGGCAGGCATCCCGGCGCACCACTACCGATTTTCCGCTGCCACCGCGGGGTGCGGGCGGCGGTTCCCGGTGATGGACGGCCTGACGCTGCTGGCCGCGAGCGTCGGGCATGGTCCGGGCCGATCGCTTTCAGCGCCGCGTCAGCCGTGTTCCAGGGGCGGGTGCGACGGTGCGTGTGGTCATTCGGAAACGGAGCCAGAGGGGAGATCCAACCGAAATGAATCGTTTCTCGACACACCTGCCGCGCGTCGGGCGCGTGCTGGCCACGGCCGTGGTGGCGGTCACGGCGTCGGTGACCCTGCTCGGCGCCGGTCCGGCGCGGGCGGCGGCCGACACGACGCCACCGACCGTGCCGGCCGGACTCACCGCGTCCCAGGTGTCGTTCACCTCCGCGACAGTGACCTGGAACGCCTCGACCGACAACTCGGGCTCGCTCTACTACGAGGTCACGATCAACCAGACGACCGGGCCGTACACGCAGATCGTGTCGGACCCGGCGGTGGAGTTCGGTGGCCTGACGGCCGGCCGTACGTACACCGTGTCGGTACGCGCGCTCGACTTCTCCGGCAACGCCTCGGCGTCCGCGTCGACCCAGTTCATGACGCCGGCGCGCCCCGGGCCGCCGCCCACGGCGCCGGCCAACCTGCGTGGCGTGCTCACCGGCGGCATCCTCACCGGCATCGCCTGGGACGCCTCGGTCTTCGACGGCCACGTCTCCTACCAGCTGTTCGCCAACGGCACCTGGGCGTGGGCCACGTCGAAGACCAGCGTGACCGTGCGCGAACTCGTCGCCTCCGAGGGGGCCACGGCGGGACACACCTACACCTTCACCGTTCAGGCCATCGGCACCGGCAACTACCTCTCCGACCTGAGCGCGCCGGTGACGCTCACGATCCCATCACGCTGACCAGCAACAACCGCCGGGCGGTGGAGGGCTGCGGCCTCCACCGCCCGGCCACGCCGGCGGCCGGGCGCGCCGCCGCGGGTCAGGACACCGGCAGGCGGCCGGCGGCGAGCTGGTCGGCGGCCGCGGCCGGGGTGATGCCGGTGCCGGCGGCGGTGTCCAGCAGGCCGGTCAGGGTGGCGCCGATCGCGGCGACCCGCTGGGCGGCCTGCTCCGGGGTCTCGTGCAGCAGTTCGCGGGCGGTGGCGTGGATCAGGCCACCGGCGCTGACCGCGATGTCCGGCGCCCACAGGATGCCGCGCTCGTGCAGCAGCCCGGCGGTGGCGGGCACGTCGAGCTGGTTGTTGGCCGGGCCGGCGATCGCGGCGCAGCGCAGCGTGGGCACCGTGGCCGCGGTCAGCAGCCCGCCGAGCGCCGCCGGGATCAGCACGTCGACGTCCGCGGTGAGGCAGTCCTGCGGGCTGACCCAGGTCGCGCCGTACCGGGTGGCCAGGTCGCGGCGGCCGGGGTCGACGTCGGCGGCGATCACGCGGGCGCCGGCGAGCATCCGCAGCACGTGCGCGCCGACGCGGCCCAGGCCCAGGACGGCGACACTGCGCGCGGACAGGTCGTCGCTGCCGAACCGGTGGGCGCAGACCGCGCGCAGGGCGGCGAGCACCCCGGTCGCGGTGTGCAGCGACGAGTCGCCGCTGCCGCCGGCCGACTCCGGGCGGCAGAACACGTAGTCGGTGCGTTCGCCGATCACCGCCATGTCGTCCGGGCCGGTGCCGACGTCCGGGCCGGTCGCGTACGCGCCGTGCAGGGAGGCGATCAGGTCACCGATGTCGCGCAACAGGTCGCGGCGGGCGGTGGTGCTCATATCGTACGAAAGAGGAAGTGACACCACGGTCTTCCCGCCGCCGAGCGGCAAACCCGCGATGGCGCACTTGCCGGACATCGCCTGCGAGAGCCGCAGCGCGTCGGTGACCCCGTCGCGCCAGTGCGGGTAGGCGGCGATCCGGCAGCCACCCGCGGCCCGGCCCCGCGCGGTCGAGTGGATCGCGACGGTGATCGGCAGCCGGCTGCGGCGGCCGCGCTGGGTGACGACGTGTTCGTGGTTCATCGGAAGGCCCCTGTCGTTCGCACGCTGTGATGCGCCGACGGTAGCCATCCGACCGGCCGTGATCGCCCGATTCCGTACGACGTTCGGCGGGTGCGCGATAATGCCGGTCGTGGACGAACTTGATTCGGCGATCGTGGCCCAGCTGCAGGCGGATGCACGGCAGACCAACCGGGAACTGGCCCGTTCGGTCGGGATCGCGCCGTCGACGTGCCTGGAACGGGTCCGGTCGCTGCGCGAGCGCGGGGTGATCACCGGTTTTCACGCCGAGGTCGCGCTGGGCGCGCTCAACCGCGGGGTGCAGGCGTTGCTGCACGTGCAGGTCCGGCCGCTGAGCCGGACGGTGATCGAGAGCTTCAAGGCGTACGCGATGACCCTGCCCGAGGTGCTGTCGGTGTTCGTGGTGGCCGGCGGCGACGACTTCCTGGTGCACGTCGCGGTCCCGGACGTCGACGGGCTGCACGGTTTCCTGATGGACAAGTTCACCGGCCGCCGCGAGATCATCGGGTTCCGCAGCTCGGTGATCTACGAACACGTCCGCAAGCCGGTGATCGAGGCGCTCGACCTGTGATGCGCTCGGACCGGCCCGCTCCTCGCGGTGAGCTCGGCTGACGCGGCCGGCCGTCATGACGGCCGGATAAGGGCCCGCACGACCAGCCGGGGTCGTCCGGCTGGCTCTGGCGGCCCGTATCGAGGGCCTATAACGGCCCGCAGGCCCAGCCGGGGTCATCGGGCTGGCTCTGGCGGCCCGTATCGAGGGCCTATAACGGCCCGCACGGCCAGCCCGGCTGGTGCTCAGGGCCGTTGACGCGGCGGTGGAGACGACCGTGCGGACCGGCCGGGCCGTGACGCGCGCCGCCAGCGGTCACGGACCGCGGAACATCGCGGAGACCCCGGCGTACCGTGTGCGCGGAGCGCCCCCCGAACCCGGACCGGACCACCTGCCACAGGCCACCGCCCACCTCGCGGGACGGCCGCGCCTCGCCGCGGTCGCGGGCGGCGCAGCGGATCGGGACCACCCGCCACCCCGACCATCCGCCTGCTCCGCCTGGCAACCCCCGGTCACCCCGGGCAGCGGGAGCGGCGTGTGGCCGACGGTGGCGCGCAGGTCGGGCCCGACCTGGGGCCGGTTGGCTGTTCCGGCACGCAGCGGGGCCGGGGAGGTTCACGCTGCCGGGCTGGTCTCTTCGGCGGTGGCCCCGCGCTGGGCGGTATCGGACAAGACGGTGAGCAGCTCGGTGTAGCGGGCCTCGGCGGCCGTGGCCCGGGCCTCCGCGGTCGCGGTGGCGACCCGGGCGTCGTGCAGGTGGCCGGTGAGCGCGGTGTTCTCCGCCCGCAGCGCGGCGGCGACCGCGGCCTGGTCCTTCTCCCGCCCGGTGGCCGCCTGGCGTAGTTCGGTCAGGTCGGCGAGCCGCTGCTGTTGGTCCTCGATCCGCTGGGTCAGCAGGCGGTGGTCGGTCTCCGCGGCCTGCACCCGGTGCTGCAACTGGGCGATTTCGGTCGCGGCCGCCGCGGCCTGCTCGCGCACCCGGGTGGCATCGGCGACGGCGTCCCGGGCACGAAGCTCGGCGGCCCGCTGGTGGTCCTCCGCGGCCTGTTGCCGGGCCGCGGCCTCGCCGTGCTCGCGTTCCACCGCGGCCAGCCGGTCGGTGGCGGCGGCGACCCGGGCCTCGGCGTCGGTGCGGGTCTCGGCCATCCGCAGCTGGGTCGCGCGGGTCTCGGCCTGCGCGGCGCCGGCCGCCGCGGTGGCGCGGGCCTCGGCGTGGCGGGCGGCCTGCGCGGCGCGGTCGGCGTCGGCGGCCCGGTCGAGGGCCTCGGCCATCTGGCGTTCGGCCTCGCCGACGCGGGTCAGCGCGCCGGTGCGGACCTCGCCGACCGCGGTCAGCACCGCGCTGAGCTGCGCGGCGAGCGGGCCCGCGACCGCCAGGAGCCGGTCGGTGGCCACCGCGTACTCCTCGAGCGGGGCGTCGAGGCCGGCGGCGCGGACCCCGTCGCGGTCGGCGGCGGCCATCTGCTTGCAGGTCTTGCCGCCGGGCCATGATCGGGTCGCGGGCGCACAGTACTCCGGCGGGCGGCCCTTGCCGTCGTAGGCCAGTTCGTTGCCGCACGGCGCATATCCGCACCGCCGGACGGCCGGTGCCGGGTCGCGGCCGTCGGCGAGGCGGGCAGGCCGGCGCGCACTGCCGGTCAGGTCGGTGGGCTCGGGTGGCACGTCGGTCATGATCGAAACCCTATCGTTTCGTTTCGACTTTACCGGTAATCGTTTCGGCGTTTCGATAACTCAGAAGTGGCCCGGTGGCAGGGCGTAAGATAATGACCGTTATCCTACAAACATGACTGGAGCCGAGCCGCCGTCCGACATCGCCGTCGTGGAGCCGGGCCTGCGCGCCGGGCTGCCCGAGCTGCCGGCCCCGGCGCTGAACCGGCTCGACGCGCTGACCGCGAGGTGGCTGGCCCGGCAACGCTCCGCGCACACCCGCACCGCCTACCGGCGCGACCTGTGGCAGTGGGCCGACTGGTGCGCGGCCGTGCGGCTGCACCCGCTGACCGCCCGGGCCGCCGACCTCGACGCGTGGATCATCGAGCAGCGCGCCACCGGCGCCCGCGGCCGGCCCGCCGCGGAGTCCACCATCGCCCGCCGGCTGTCCGCGGTCGCGTCCTGGTACGACTACCTGATCGACAACACCGCCGCCGACCCGGAGCCCCTGGCGGTCTACAACCCGGCGCGGACCGCGGCCCGCCCGCGCATCGACCCGGACGACAGCAGCACCGTCGGCCTCGACCGCGCCGAGGCCGACCGGCTGCTGCAGACCGCCCAGCACGAGTCGGTGACCAGCCAGGCGCTGATCGCGTTGCTGCTGCTCACCGGGGCGCGGGTGGGTTCGGCGATCGACGCGCGCGTCGAGGACCTCGGCACCGACCGCGGTCACCGGGTCCTCGACGTCACCGTCAAGGGCGGCCGGCGCCGCCGGCTGCCGCTGCCGCCGCCGCTGGCCTACGCGCTCGACCGGATGCTGGCCGAGCGCGGCAGCCCGCCGGCCGGACCGCTGTTCCTGACCCCGTCCGGGATCGGCATCTACGAGCTGTACGTCTACCGGCTGATCCGCCGGCTGGCCCGCCGCGCCGGGATCGCCGCCGCGGACACGATCAGCCCGCACTCGCTGCGGCACACCGCGATCACCGAGGTCCTCGACGCCACCGACGGCGACCTGCGCCGCGCCCAGGACTTCGCCGGGCACGCCGACCCGCGGACCACCCGCCGCTACGACCGGCGGCGCAACCAGCTCGACAACCACGGCGCGTACCTGCTCGCCGGCCGGTTCAGCATGGCCGACGAGCCGGCCGAGGACTGATCGGGATCGGCGCGCGGGGCGCCGGCGGGGTTCCCGGAATCCTGAGAGGATGGCGCCAGCAGAACCGGTCAGCCGTACCGCGCGGCGAGCGCGGCGCCGATCACGGCCAGGTGCTCGCGCACCGGCGGCGGGCCGGTCACCTCCAGCCATTCGACCAGCCCGGCGAGCTCACCGGCGAGCGCGTACGCGTTGTAGCCGCGGATCACCACCTCGATGCGGCCGTCGGCGGTGGACCCGCCCACCTCCAGCCGGCCACCGAGCATCATCCGCAGCAGGTACATCCCGTCAGGCCGGCACAGCGCCTGGGTCTCCAGCGGGGTGCGCCGCCGGTCGACCTCGTCGGCGATCTCGCGCCAGCTCGCGGCGAGGTCGAAGTCCGCGGGCCGGTACACCGGATCACCGGTCGCGACGGCGGACGCCACCCGGTCGATCCGGAAGGTGCGCCGGCCGGCCCCGGTGTGGGCGACCAGGTACCAGGACGGCCCTTTGGCGACGATGCCCAGCGGGTGGACCGTCCGCTCGGTGGCGGCGCCGGTGCCGTCGACGTACCCGAGCCGCACCTGCACGCCGCGGATCACCGCGTCCTGCAGGTCGTCGAGCCAGCGCGGCGCCTGCGGCTCGACCGGCGCCGACCCCCACCGTTGCGGGTCGCTGACCAGCGACGACGCTGCCGCCTCGGCCTGCGCCCGGAACGGTTCCGGCAGCGCCCGGACGAGCTTGCGCAGGGCGGCCTTCACCGCCGGTGTCGCCGCCGACGCCGGGCCGGCGACCAGGAACAGCGCGCGGGCCTCACCGGCGGTCAGCCCGGACAGGTCGGTGCGGGCACCGCCGAGCAGCCGCCAGCCGCCGCCGCGGCCCTGCGTGGCGTAGACCGGCAGCCCGGCCATGGCCAGGGCGTCCAGGTCGCGGCGGGCGGTGCGCTCGGAGACCTCCAGCTCCCGGGCCACCGCGGCGGCGGTCACCTGCTCGCGCCGTTGCAGCATGAGCAGGATGGCCACCAGCCGGTCGGTTCGCATGCCGGCAACATTGTCAGCTAAACCGGTCAGGAGGTGACCGGTTCAGCTCGGCAGGATGGCGTCATGACCTCACCGGTACTGTCTGATCCCGCCGATTTTCCCGAGCCCACCCTCATCGCCGTCAACGGCGTGGAACTGGAGGTCTTCGAAGCCGGCCGGCACCACGGCGGCACACCCGTCGTGCTCTGCCACGGCTGGCCGGAGCACGCGTTCTCCTGGCGCCACCAGATGTCCGCGCTCGCCGCCGCGGGCCATCACGTCATCGCCCCGAACCAGCGGGGGTACGGCAACTCGTCGCGGCCGGCCGACGTGACCGCGTACGACATCGCCCACCTGACCGGTGACCTGGTCGCGCTTCTCGATCACTACGGGTACGACGACGCCACCTTCGTCGGGCACGACTGGGGCGCCATGGTCGTCTGGGGACTGACCCTGCTGCATCCGCAGCGGGTGAACGCGGTGATCAACCTGAGCCTGCCGTACCAGGAGCGCGGGGAGCGGCCCTGGATCGCGGTGATGGAAGAGTTCCTCGGCGGCGACTTCTACTTCGTGCACTTCAACCGGCAGCCCGGTGTCGCCGACGCCGTGCTGGACGCGAACACCTCCCGGTTCCTGCGCAACATGTACCGCAAGAACGTGCCCCTGGCCGCGCCCGAGCCGGGCATGGTGATGATCAATCTGGCGACCGCGGAGACCCCGCGGGGCGAGCCGCTGATGAGCGACGACGAGCTGGCCGTTTTCGTCGACGCGTTCACCACGTCGGGGTTCACCGGCGGCATCAACTGGTACCGGAACCTGGACCGCAACTGGCACCTGCTGGCGGACGTGGACCCGATCATCCGGCAGCCCACGCTCATGATCTACGGCGATCGGGACACCATCCAGCAGTCGGCGAACCTGGCGGCGTTCGTGCCCGGGGTGGAGGTGGCCACCCTGGACTGCGGGCACTGGATCCAGCAGGAGAAGCCGGCGGAGACCACCCAGCTGATCCTGAAGTGGCTGGACCAGCGGCACGCCGGCTAGTCATGCGGTGGTGGCCACCTCGCCGGCTGGGCGAGGTGGCCACCGTGCGCAGATTCCGGGGTACGGACACGCCGGGGTGCTGTGGGCGCTGAACGCGTTGCCGAACATCGGCGACACGGCGGACCCGGGCGTCCCGATCCCGCTGCCGCCGGCCGCGGAACCCCCGGCCGGGTTTCCCGACCTCGCCGACGTGACACGCTCGTTCCTGGCCGTGGGCGGGGAGTTCCTCGTCGTGGAGCCCGACGGGCACCTCGTCGCGATGGGCGGGTACCGGCCGGACACCGGCGGCGGCGCCGAGATCCTGCGGGTCCGGGTGCACCCGGCGACCCGGCGGCGCGGGATCGGACGGGCGCTGATGACCGGGCTCGAGCAGCGCGCGGCAGGCAGCGGGCTCCGGACGGCGCGCCTGGACACGGCGACCAACCAGCCCGCGGCCATGGCGTTCTACCAGGACCTGGGCTACCGCGAGACCGGCCGGGAACGACAGCCCGGCTGGACGTGGACGCTGGTCTACTACACCAAGCCGCTGACATGACATCATTGTTGTCATGTCAGGGGAGCAGGGCGCGGCGCGCGGGGCGCGGATCTACGAGGTGCTGCGGCTGACCCGGCCGCTGGTGCTGAACTCGGCCCGGGTGGTCGAGGCGGCGCTCAAACCCGACGGGGTCAGCGTCGGGATGCGCGCGGTGCTGGAGATCCTCGCCGAGTGCGGGCCGCTGACCGTACCCGCCGTCGCCGACCGCCTCGATCTGGTCCGGCAGGGGATCCAGCGGCACGTCGACGACCTGGCGCGGCTCGGGTACGTCGGGACACGGGCGAACCCGGCGCACCGCCGGTCGGTGCTGATCCACCTCACCGGCGGCGGGCAGGCGCTGTTCACGCGGGTCCGGCAGGCCGAGCTGGCCCGGCTGGCGACCATGGCACCCGACTGCAGCACCGAGGAGATCACCGCGGCGCTCACGGTGCTGCAGGCTCTGCACCGCGACGTCCAGCAGCGCGTGAAGGAAGACCAGCGCGGACCAGCTTCCCGGCAGGACAACCCAACGGCAGCAGGGACCTGACCGATGCGCACCGACACCGAGATCTACGACCTGACCACCGAGAACCGGCTGATGATCGCCGACCTGCTGGACGGGCTCGACGACACGCAGTGGCAGGCCGCGACGCTCTGCGCCGGGTGGACCGTGCACCACATGGCCGCCCACCTGGTCCAGCCGATGCTGATCGGCTTCGGACGGTTCTTGCTGACCGCGATCCGCTACCGCGGGGACACCGACCGGACCGTCGACCACTGCACCCGCCGGATCGCCCGCCGCGACCGGGCCGAACTGATCGGGCTGCTGCGGGCGCACGCCGGCGACCGGGTGAACCCGGCCCGGGTCGGGCCGATCGGCCCGTTCGCCGAGACGTGTGTGCACCTGCGTGACATCGCCCGCCCGCTCGGCCTGACCGCCGACGTGCCGGCCGCGCACTGGCGGATCCTGCTCGACTACCTGACCGGCCCGCACCCGGCGCCGGGCCTGGTCGCCCCCGGCCGGGTGGCCGGGATCCGCTGGCAGGCCACCGACATCGACTGGTCCGCCGGCATCGGCCCGCTGGTCACCGGCACCGCCGAGGCGCTCGGCATGGCCCTCACCGGACGCACCGCCGCCCTGGCTGACCTGACCGGCCCGGTCCCACCGCCGCCCGGTCCCACCACCGCCCGGAACAAGCGGAGCGCCGGACACGGCTGAACCGCGATCAGGCCTGACCGGCCCGGTCTCGGCGCCGCGCGGGAACAAGCGGAGCGCAGGGCACGGCTGAACCGCGATCAGGTCAGCCCGCGGGTGGATGGGGTGGCGTTGGCGCTGAGGTAGCGCAGAACGGCGAGGACACGGCGGTTGTCGGCCTCGTCCGGGGGCAGCCCCAGCTTGTCGAGAATGCCGGCGACGTGTTTCTCCACGGTGCCGCCGGTCACCGTGAGCGCGCCGGCGATGCCGGCGTTCGACCGCCCCTCGGCCATGAGCGCGAGCACGTGGCGCTCGCGCGCGGTCAGTGCCGCCATGCCGTCGGCGCGGCGGCTGACCCGCAGCAGCTGACCGACGACCTCAGGGTCGAGGGCCGTACCGCCGGCGGCGACCCGTTCCAGCGCGTCGGCGAACTCGGCGACGTCGGCCACCCGCTCCTTGAGCAGGTACCCGGTGCCGGCCGCGCTGCCCGCCAGGAGCCGGGCGGTGTACCGGGTCTCGATGTACTGCGACAGCACCAGCACACCGGTGCGAGGGTGCCGGCGGCGGATCTCGAGCGCGGCCCGCAGCCCTTCGTCGGTGTGCGCCGGTGGCATGCGGATGTCCGCGACCACGACGTCGGGCTGATGCTCGGCCACCGCGGCCAGCAACGCGTCACCATCGCCGACGGCGGCGCACACCTGGTGACCGCGATCCTCGATCAGCCGGGTGAGCCCCGCCCGGAACAGCGCCGCGTCCTCGGCGATCACGACCCGCGCGGTCAAGCGCGCCACGGTAACTCGACGGTGATCGTGGTGGGGCCGCCGGGCGGGCTCGCGATGGTGAGCCGGCCGTCCACCACCGCGACCCGCGACGCGAGCCCGGACAGGCCGCTGCCGCGGGCCGGGTCGGCGCCGCCCGTGCCGTCGTCGGTGACCCGTAGCCGCAGCACGTCCCGCTGTCCGGCGGCCTGGACGGCGACCGTGGTGGCGAAGCTGTGCTTGGCCGCGTTGGTCAGCAGTTCGGCGGCGCAGAAATACGCGATGGTCTCGATCGCCGGGGTGGGCCGGACCGGGAGGTCGACCCGCAGATCGACCGGGATGGCACTGTCGGCGGCCAGCGAGGCGAGGGCGTCGGCCAGCCCGGTGTCGAGCACCGGCGGGTGGATGTCGCGGACCAGGCTGCGCAGGTCACCGAGCGCGTCCTTGGCACCGCGCAGCGCGGCGTCGACCAGTTCGCGGGCGCCCGCGGCGTCGGGAATCCCACCGTCGTGACCGAGCTTCTCCCGGGCCATGCCCAGGTTCATGGCCAGCGTGGCCAGCCGGATCTGCGCGCCGTCGTGCAGGTTTCGTTCGAGGCGCCGCAGCAGGGCGGCGGAGTCGTCCACGGCCAGCGCCCGGCTCTGCTCCAGGTCGTGGACCCGCTGCGCCAGCCGGCCGGGCCCGAGCAGGCCCCGGATGAGCCGGATGTCGACGCCGGTGACGGCCCGGGTGATCCACGGAGCGGCCAGCAGCATCGCCGCTCCCGCGGCGGCGGCCGCGAACGTGCCGGGCAGGTCCGCCACGCGGAACGTGCCCTCACCGAACAACCCGAACGGCGTGAACACCGGCACCGGATCCAGCCGGGTCCCCGGCGGGTGGTTGCGGAACGCTCCCCACAAGAGCGGATAGCTGAGGTTGACCAGCCCGCCGGCCCAGAAGAACACGGCGTACAGCTCGAGCAGGCCGACCGGCAGCGTGGCCAGCAGGTAGGTGACGACCCGCCAACCGGCGCCGTCGCGCAGGCCTGCCCCGGGCCAGGCCCGGCCGCCGGTGCCGCGCCACACCGGCGACGGCGTCCCGACGTGCACGCCGAGCAGCCGGGCCGCGAGCATCCGCTGCCATGAGCCGAGCGTGCGGGCCGCGCCCGTCGCGACTCCCAGCCCGAGCAGCAGCCCGCTGCAGACCGCGGCGACCGCCATGTCGGCTGAGGACGGGTTTCCCCGTCCGTCCCCGGTCAGCCACCAGCTCAGGTCCACCGCCAGGACGAACAGCACCACCGGGTTGACCACGAGGAGCGGCAGCCCGGCCACACCGAACAGCAGCTCGCGACACTGGCGCGCGGTGAACGGCGCCCTGACCACCGCGCGGGCCACGGCCCACGCGCCGCCTGTGGTCCGGCTCCGGCCGGCCGGCGGTGCGTCCGCGGTCGGCGTGGTCACCGCACGCCGAGGGACCCGACCGGGTCGTGGCCGGCTCCGGTCGTCACCACCGCTGGTGAGATGCCGGACCTCAGTCACCCGGACTCCTTCCGTCGTCGCACGTGTGCACCGGATCCACGCTAGGCATCCGGCAGCCCGGAATCGACCCGGCTGACCTCCGTCTTCGGGTGGGGGATATCCCCCAGGAAAAGACGGAGGTCAGCCGGGTGCCCTTCGGCCGGCTGCGTGCCTAGCGTGATTCCGGCGAACACCGAATGACGGATTCGCTCGAGGAGGTCCCATGAAGCCCGTGCTCCGGTCCATGACGATCGCGACGGCAGCGCTGGCGGTGATCGCGGTCCCGACCGCTGTCACCGCCGCGCCACCCCACCCGGATCGCGACGCACTGCAGAGCCGGCTGGACGATGTCGTGACCGCGGGAACGGTGGGGGCGCTGGCGGAGGTGCGTGATCCGCAGGGCACCTGGCAGGGCGTCGGCGGTGTCGCCGAACTGGGTACGACGCGGGAGGTCCCGGTCGACGGCCGCGTCCGGGCGGGCAGCATCACGAAGACGTTCGTCGCCACCGTGGTCCTGCAGCTCGTCGGCGAGGGGCGGCTCGGGCTGGAGGACACGGTCGACTCGCGACTGCCCGGGGTGGTTCCCGGTGGGGACCGCATCACCGTGCGCCAGTTGCTCAATCACACCAGCGGGTTGTTCGATTACGTCCAGACCCTGCCGATGCCGCCCGCGCCGGGGTTCCTCGCCAACCGGTGGCGGACCTGGACACCGGCCGAACTCATCCAGCGGGCGGTGGCCCACCCGCCGACGTCCGACCGGCCCGGTGTGGCCTTCGCATACTCGAACACCAACTATCTGCTGCTCGGCCAGATCATCGAGAAGGTGACCGGCCGGCCCTACGGGACGGAGATCGAACGCCGCGTCATCCGGCCGTTGCAGCTGCGCGGCACCACCGTGCCCGGGACGTCGCCACAGCTCGGCGGCCCACATCCGCACGGCTACGTGCCGACCCGCACCGACGGCGGGACGGAGCTGCTCGACTACACCCGGATGAATCCGTCGGTGTTCGGCGCAGCCGGCGAGATGATCTCCACGCCCACGGATCTCAACCGGTTCTTCGCCGCGCTGCTGGGCGGGCGTCTCCTGCCGGATCGCCTGCTCACCGCGATGACGACACCGGGAGTCCCGGGCGGTGACTACGGGCTCGGGCTGGCGTGGCGCGACACCACGTGCGGGACCCGGGTGTACGGCAACGACGGCGGCACCTTGACGTACCAGTCCTGGTCCTATGCCACCGGGGACCGGCGCCGTCAGGTCACGGTGGCGGTCACGCCCGACCTTCGCGCCGACTACGCCGTGGTCTTCGCCGCCGTCGACGCGCTGCTGAACAAGGCACTCTGCCCGTGACCGCCCTTGAGCGACAGCTGCGGCGGCTGGTCTCCGGCACGCCCTCGACCTGCCCTGCCCGCCCCGATCGTCGCCACCACGCTCGGCTGTCACCAGGCCACCACCACCCGCCTCGCGGAGCAGCGGGCACCACCTGGTCCTACGCGCCCGGTGACCACCGCGCGAGGAAAGGTCAGTCAGTGACCGGCCGTCAACGAGATGAGCAGCCGGCGCGCGAAGCAGCTCTCCTGATGAGGCGCTACGGGGCGAGGCCCGGCGCCCGGGCGGTCACGCAGTACTCCCGGCCCGCCGGATCCCGCAGCGTCGTCCAGTCCCCGGGGACCTCCCGCACCACCGTCGCGCCCAGCGCCACGTGCCGGGCCACCTCCGCCGCCACATCCGAGCAAGCGAGATCCACATGCACCCCAGCCGGACCAGCACCGTCGAGACGCTGCAGCAGCAACCGCACCGGGATCGGCGCCGGCGGGAACAACCGTTCGAACTCCGGGCAGTCCGGCATCGGGTCGTGGTCCCAGCCGGTCACCGCGCGCCAGAACCCGACCTCCGCGGCATAGCCGGCACCGGGAATGTCCAGGCACAGCTGATCCGCCAGGCTGCGGTGCCGGCCGGGCCACACCGGCGCGGCCGGGCCGGTGCGCTCGCCGTGCCAGGCGACCAGGCAGAACACGATCCCGGCAGGGGAGCGCAGCACCACCACGTCGTCCGCGCGGCCGGTCACCGTCGCACCCAGCGCCACCAGCCGGTCGGTCTCCGCGGCCAGGTCGCCGACGTGCAGGTCGAGATGCCCGCGGGCCGGGGCGTCACCGACCACCTGCACCCGCAGGCAGGCGTCCCCGGACGGCGGGACCAGGGTCGCGAACGCGCCGTCACCGCGCCGCGCCGACAGGCTCGTGCCGGTCACCGCCGGCCAGAACCGCTCGGACACCGGCGCGTCCGCGGCCGGCGTGTCCAGGAAACCGGTCACCCAGTGCACCGTCACGGCAGCAGCACCACCTTTCCGCAGTTCTCGCGCGCCGCCACGATCCTATGGGCGCGGGCCGCCTGCGCCAGCGGCACCGCCACGTGCACGCGCGGGGTGAGCGCGCCGGCGAGGGCGAGCTGCCACAACTCGTGGCCGTGCTCGGCGTAGCGCTGCGGGCGGGACCGGGCGAAGTGCGCCATCGCGAAACCGGTGATCGTCTTCGCGCCGGCCAGGAGGTCGTGGGCGGGGACCGTGCCGCCGCCACTGCTGAAATAGATCAGCCGGCCGCCGGGGCGGGCCGCGGCCAGCGCGGCGGGCAGCACGTCACCGCCGGCGCCGTCGAGCACCACGTCGACCGGCGCGCCCCAGGAGGCGTCCGCGTAGGAGTACACCTCGTCGGCGCCCAGGTCGTACAGGAAAGGGGCTTTGCCGGGGCTGGCGACCGCGACCACGCGGCCGGCGCCGCGGTGGCGCGCGGCCTGGACCAGCAGATGTCCGACGCCGCTCGCGGCCGCGGTGATCAGGACCGATTCATTTTTCTGTACGTTCGCGGCCTCCAGGACACCGAGCGCGACGTGCCCGGACCGCACCAGCGCGACACCCTGGGTGAAGTCCCCGCCCGCCGGGATCCGGTCGGCCATCATGGCCGGAGCGGTCACCACCTGCGCGTAGGAACCACCGAACGGCAGCGCCGTGACCCGCTCACCGACGGCCCAGCCGGACACGCCCGGACCGACACCGATCACCTTACCGGCGATCTCCCCTCCCGGCAGCGCCGGCAACGGCCCGACACCGGCGTCGACGCGGCGCACCGCGGGCAGCGTCACCCCGATCGCGTGCGCGCGGATCAGCAGCTCACCCTCGCCCGGCGCCGGCTCCGGCGCGTCCTCGACCCGCAGCTCACCGGCGGCATGCGACCGGACCCGCAGCATCAGCTCGCCCCGGCTCGCGGCGCGTGCGCCACCCGCGACATCAGTTGGTCCCCGTCCGCAGCGCGTGCGCCACCCCGAGCCGCCCGAAGCCCTCGGCCAGCGCGGCGGCCTCGTCCCACGGGTAGACGACCTGCCGGAATTCCGCCTCCCACCGCCCGGACACGTCGTCGACCAGCGCATACCGGGCGTGCGGGGTGCCCGCCGCGATCGCGTGCGGCAACGGCTCGTCGCTGGTGTACGCGGGCCAGCCGACACTGCCCGGGTTCACGATCAACCGGCCGTCGGCCAGCCGCAGCTGCCCGGCCAGGTGGGTGTGCCCGCACAGCAACAGCCGCGCCTGCGCGTCACCGAGCCGGTCCAGGACCTCGTCCAGGGTCGCGTCACGGGTGCCGGCCGCGTCGACGGTGTGCAGCAGATACTGCAGGTCGTCGGTGGGCGTGCCGTGAAACGCGAGAACACCCGGGGCCGGCGTCAGGGTCTTCGGCAGGCTCGCCATCCACGCGCGGTGCTCCGCGCCGATCAGCGAACGGGTGATCCGGTCGGCCAGGCCCAGCTCGTCCTCGGGCAGCGTCAGCACCTGCCGCTCGTGGTTGCCGGCCACCGTCGGCAGACCGAGCTCGATCAGCCGGTCAGCGGTCTCCACCGGCTGAACATAACCGGACAACAGGTCGCCGAGATTGACGGTCAGGTCGGCGCCGTCACCGGCGATCGCGTCCAGCACCGCCTCCAGAGCGGGCAGATTGCCGTGCACATCGGAGATCACCGCGATTCGCATGAGATCACCCTACGACGCGGGGAAACCGGTTTCCGGCCCGCGCGCACGACGTGGCCATCGAGGGGGAGCGCCCGGCCGGGCCTCAGGCGATCAGGTGCGCGTCGTGCAGCACCAGCGGCGCCCACCGCGGCGCGCCGCTGGTGCCGTGCTTCGGGTCGACACCGACGAACCGGCCACCGCTGACCCGGGTCATCGTGTGCCGGGCCGCCCAGTCGACAGTCGTCCGGGCCCGGATCCGCTCCTCGCAGACGTACCCCTCGGTGGTGAAGTCCACCACCGTGGAATGACCGTGCACCTGGGAGAACGGCAACGCCTCGATGTCGTCGAGCCAGGACGGGTACAGCCGCGACCCGGCCTCGGCCCACAACGGCCCGTCATAACCCCACAGCAGCGGCTCCGGCCGGGTGTTCAGCAGCCCCGCCGCGGTCGACGCGGTCACCGGCGCGCCCAGCTCCCGCCAGGTGTCCACGGTCAGCCCGGCGTGACACAGCAGCAACTCCTCACCGTCGGCGGTGCGCACCGCCGCGGCGACCCGCAACCACTCCCGCAACCACCAGGTGGTCAACCGCGCCGCGTCGTCGACGGCCAGCTCCTGCCGCCAGAACCGGGCGCCACCCAGATACTGCGCCTCGTGGTTGCCGAGCAGCTGGATCCACCGGCCGGTCGGCAACCGCTCCTCGACCAGCCGCAGCACCGCCGAGGAGTCCGGACCCCGATCGACCAGGTCACCGACCTGCACCACGACCGTGTCCGGATCGTCGGCCAGGGGCAGCACCACCCGCTCGAGCTGCTCCGCACAGCCCCCGACATCCCCGACGATCACGATCCGCGCCATGACGGCGAAGGTACCCGATTGGACATCCGCGCACCGTCGGGAACAATGCCCGGAAGACCAGACCGGGGGAGACCGATGATCGACTATGACGAGCTGTACCGCACCGGCACCGCGCCCTGGGAGATCGGCCGGCTGCAGCCCGCCATCGCCGCGCTGCTCGAACACGGCGTGCGCGGACCCCGGGTGCTCGACCTCGGCTGTGGCACCGGCGACCTCGCCGTCATCCTCGCCCGCCGCGGCTACCACGTCACCGGCGTCGACATCTCACCCGTCGCGATCGAGAAGGCCCGCGCCAAAGCCGACGGCCTGACCGCCACGTTCGAGGTCCAGGACGCCACCGCGCTGACGCTGCCCAAGGCCCACTACGACACCGTCTTCGACTGCGGCCTGCTGCACAACCTGCAACGCCACGGTGGCCTCGACGCCTACCTCACCCAGCTGCCCACCCTGGTCGAACCCGGCGGCTTCCTCTACGTGCTGGCCATCTCCGCCGCGGCCGGCGGCGACTGGGGCGTCACCCGGGAGCTGCTCACCGCATGGTTCGCCGCACCCACCTGGACCAACAACAGCATCAAAGACGTCGAGGTGCTCGCCACCGTCGGCGGCGAGCGCCTCACCATGCCCGGCTTCCTGCTCCGCACCTCTCGATCGGCAAAACCCGGCAGTTAACGTCCCGTTGAGGCTTTTCAGGTCAAAACCCGGGATTTTTCGTACGAACCTTCAAACACGCGGCGCGGGCTTCACGCTTCGAGGCACCGCCGAGAACCAGCGCCCACCCCCGGGGCTGGCTCCCAGCGGTGCCTCGGAGCCCGTGACACACCCCGGAGAGCCAGCCGCCGAAAGCCAGCTGGTCGTCAGGGGTGTGTCCGGGGCGGTGAGGCACCCCTGACGACCAGCCAGCCAGCCGGGCGGCCTCACGGGGCCGGGCGCGGCTTGTGGCCTGCGGGCAACCGGTTGACCGGAAGTGGACACCTGCCTCGCGCGGAGCTCAGCGACCGCGGAAGAACGACACCGCCTCAGCGAGGGCCAGATCGGTCAGCACCGGATCATGCCGGACACCCACATCCCGCATGAACGCGTGCTCACCGCCCTGATAGACGTGCACCTCCACGTCATCCAGACCCGCCGCATACAGCGCACCCACCACCAGCAACCGCGCATCCGCCGGCACATGCGGATCCCGCGACCCGAACACCACCATCAACCGGCCCTGAATGTCACCGGCCCGCGACAACGAATCCGCGACGTCGCCCCCCAGCCCACCGGTCTGCAACCCGGTCGGATAGAAACACACCGTCGCCGCCACCCGAGCATCGAACGCCGCCCGGAACGCCAGATGCCCGCCGATGCAGAACCCGGTCACCAGCAGCTGCGACACGTCCGCACGCTGCTCCAGATAGTCCAGCACCGCCACCCGATCCGCGTCGAACTGCGCCGTCGACGTCGACCCGGCACCCTCCAGGCCCCGCGCCTTACCCGCATCGTCGAACTCCAGCGCCACCCCGGCCAGCTCACCATGCGGATAGATCTCCGGCACCGCCACCACGAACCCGTCCGACGCCAGCCGCCGCGCCGTCCGCAACGTCGACTCGGTCAATTGGAAGATGTCGGTGTACAGCACCACCCCCGGCACCACCCCAGCACCGGCCGGGGCGATCACCACCGTACGAATATCGCCCGCCGGCGACGGCACCCGGACCTCGTCCTCACGCAGCTTCATGCTGATCAACCCTAGGGGGTGCCGCACCGGACCGTGGCGCAGCTCCCGGTCCCCAGCTGGTTCTCAGGGGTGCCTCCACGGCGTGAAGGCACCCCTGAGGCCCGCCCGTAGTTTCCAGACCAAAAACAACGCTAAGCAGTTGATCTAGGTCAGGACCTGGATTGATCGCCTAAGAGGTGGGCCGCTGGATGGCCACTCCCCGGTTTCTCGTCGTTCCGGCATGTGGGATGCGGGACCGGAGACTCACGCGGCTACTCGAGCCGGTTGAGGGGGCGGCCCTGGATCCGGGCGGCCAGCTCGGGGTCGGTCGGGTCGAGCACGCGTGCGGGCCGTGGGCGGACGATCGCCGGAAGGCCGTCCGCGCGTTGCGCGTGCTCGGCGCGAGCCTGCTCGACGGCGTCCGGGTACGCCCGGGCTTTCTCGTACGCTGCGAGCGCGCGGTAGATGCTGGCCACACTGGGGTTGCGGCCTTTGCGTTTACCGGTGGGGATGACCAGGTCGGGTTGGATCTGCTCGACGGTCTCGCCGGCCGCGCGCCGGCGCAGCACGGTGTGCAGCATGTCGTCGGTGATGACCGGGGGCCGGCCGCCGTGCTTGCCTTGGCGGGCGGCGGCGTCGAGGCCTTCGAGGGTGCCTTCGCGGATGTTGTCGCGTTCGGTCTCGGCGAGGGCGGCGAAGAACGCGAACAGGATCCGGCCCGGCCCGGTCGGGTCGTAGATGCCGGGTAGCGGGCCGGCGAGCATCTCCAGGACCAGGCCGTGCGCGACGAGGTGGTCGGCGAGGGCGGTGAGTTCGGCGGCGTCGCGGCCGAGGCGTTTCATCTCGTTGACGGTGAGGATGACCCGGCAGTGCGGTGCGTGGGCCTTGATCTCGCGGGCCAGCGCGAGCGCCGCCTCGAACTGCGGCCGGACCCGCAGCCGGGTGGAGATCTTCTCGGAGAAGATCTTGTCGCGGCCGATGCCGTGCGCGGCGAGCGCGTCCAGCTGCGACTGCAGCTCCTGGGTCAGGGTGCTGCACCGGGCGTATCCGATCCGGATGTCGGCGCTTGGGAGGTCGGCGGGCACCAGCGTCAGCGGTGGGGTGCCGGGCCGCCACGGCTGGCCCGGGCCGCGGTCGGCCGGGGTCAGCACCCGCAAGGCCTTGCTGAGCCGGCCGACCTTGGTGAACCGACCGGTGTGGTACGAGGTTGCGACCACGCCGGAGCGCGACCGACACGGCGAGCCGGGCTGCGCCAGACAGCGTGGGCAGGGGCGCCGCTCGACCTCGGCGGCGTCACGCGAGTCAGATTCGCGGTTCTCGGGCTCGACCATGCCGAAATGCTCGCACAAACATTTCTCAGAACCCCACCGCGACACGCTTGCGTGAGAACGTGTTGTGAGAACAGAACCGGCCCGAAATCGCGAGTCGGGGCCGGGCTGCGAGTGCTTTCTCAGAATGGACCGTTTGTGAGACCGGGAGCCCTGCCGATGGCGGTGGCCGAATCGGCGGACTGGGCGGTCAGTCGGTGCCGTTGTCGGCGCCGCCGAGCCGGAGCATGGCGCGGTAGAGCTGTGTGGGGGTCAGGGGCGGTTCGGGGAGCGGGTGGGCGCGTTCGGCGCGGAAGCCGTCGAGCATCAGGTACAGGTGGCGGCGCCAGGCGTGCGGGGCGATTCCGTCGGTGGCCTCGATGATCCGGCTGTGGGACCAGATGACGAAGGCGAGGTCCTCGGGTACCAGGTCGGGTCGCAGGCGGCCTTGTTCTCGCGCTCGTTCGACGATGCGTACGCCGAGGTCGTGGATGCGGGTCTGCTGGCCGGCCAGGCAGGCGTTCTCTGGTAGCCGGATCGAGGCGAAGTCGTTGAAGCCCCGGTCGCGGGCCTGGAGTTCGCACATGGTTTCCAGGAATAGGCACAGCCCTTCCCACGCGTCGTCCATGCTCAGGGCCTGCTCGGCGGCGGCGACCCAGGTCGCGAGCTTGCCGGCGAATACCTCCTGCACGAGGTCGAGTCGGGCGGGGAAGTGGTTGTAGAGCGTGCCGATGGCCACCCCGGCACGCTTGGCGACCTGCTCCAGCGAAGCCTGCATCCCCTGCTCGGCGAACACGGCCCGGGCGGCGGCCAGCAGAGCGTCGCGGTTGCGCTGGGCGTCGCGGCGCAGCGGCCGGACGGGAGCGGAGGCCGCGGTCGCGGCTGGTGCGCGTTCAGGGGACATGCCTCACATCCTACCAACTTGAGGATGACCTCAACTTAAGTGCTACGCTCGCTGAACAACATGAGGTAAGCCTCATTTTGTTCAGCGATTCGGCTCTGACCTGGCTCGGGAGACTCAATGAAACTGACCATCGTCGGGGCCAGCGGCCGCACGGGCACGCACCTGGCCGAGCAAGCACTCGCCGCTGGGCACGACGTGGTGGCGTTGATGCGTAATCCGGCGAAGCTGACCCTGCGCCACGAACGGCTACAGGCCGTACAAGGCGAACTCACCGACGAGGCGGCCGTCGCGGACGCCGTCAGGGGCGCTGACGCCGTCCTCGCCGCGCTGAGCCCCGAGATCTTCGGCGGCCCTCGTGACCTGCCCCTCACTTCGGGAACGGGCACCATCCTGGCTGCGATGCGCACCCACGGCGTCGGCAGGCTCGTCTACAGCTGGGGGCCGAGCATCCTGATCCCCCGCAACCCTCTGCTGCGCGCAGTGCGCAGCGCGATTTTTGTCCTGCTGGGGCGGCTGCCCGCCACCCGTTCCATGGTCAACGAGACCGTCGAGGTGGGCGAGGCCATTCGCGGCTCGGACCGGGACTGGACCCTCGTGGTCGTCACCGCGCCCCATGACGGGCCCGGCACGGGAAGAGTCAAGGTGCGCACCGGGACCGGAACCGGGGACCGGGTCGGCTCGCGCATCTCCCGGGCCGACCTCGCGCAGTTCATGCTCGCGCAGGCCGATGACCTGCGATACGCGCGGCAGGAGCTGCGGATCAGTAACTGATCCGGCCCTGCACGCCGCCACGCAGCTGCATGCGGCACCCCGCATATAGCTCACCAACTTCCAGTGGCACTCGGCCCCAACCGAACCCGCTGGTCACCACCTTGTTCACCACACTCGTGTCATCGAAGGAGAAGACATGCCCACCATCGCCATCATGGGCGCCGGTCCCGGAATGGGGCTCGCCATCGCCCAGACCTTCGGCAGCCAAGGCCACCAGGTCGCACTGCTGTCGCGGACCCCGGCCAAGCTCGAGCCGGTCGTCGCCGAACTGACCAGCAAGGGCATCGACGCGGCGGCCTTCGCAGCCGACGTGACCGACCGGCCCTCGATCGTCGCCGGCCTCACAGCGGTCAAACAGCGATTCGGGCCGATCGACGTCTTCGAGTACTCACCGTCCAACCCGGCGCTGCCGATGGCTTCCTCCACCGAGCTGACCCACGACAACGTGCAGATCCAGCTCGACTTCTACGTGCACGGCGCCGTGGCGGCGGTCAACCAGGTGCTCCCGGAGATGCTCGCCCGAGGCTCGGGCACGATCCTGTTCACCACCGGCGCCTCGTCCGTGCACCCGGAGATGGGCCATGACATGTTCGGCAACGTCGCGCCGGCCGCGGCGTGGCTGCGCAACTGGGCCCACGGTCTGCACGCCGCCGCCGCTCCCCGAGGAGTGCAGGTCGGCCACATCGCGATCGGCGCGTGGATCGGCCGCCAGCCGGGCGCCACCGCCCCCGAAGAGATCGCGCCGCTGTACTGGGACCTGCACACCCACCACGACCAGGTCGAGAAGGTCTTCTTCCCCAGCGAGCAACCCGCAGTCTGAGTACACGCCGTTGAGCCGCGTACGCCTCTCGGCAGGACGACGAGGCTGATCGAGGAAGAGGTGGAGTGCAGGCCCTACGGGATCAAGGTGCGTCCGTGGCTGCGGTGACGCGGCCTGCAGATTGCCGCGCTGACTGAACAGCCCAGCACCCTGCTTACCGTTACCGGCCTGATCAGCCCAGCCAGTCGGCCACCGGCAGCTGCTGCGCCTGAGCCGCATACACCGGTGCCCGCCGACCTACCTGTCGGCGGGCACCGCCGTCACCGGAGCCTGGTCACCCGATTGCCGCGGCAACCTGGGCCAGGCGCAGCGGCCGGTAGCCGTCGGTGTCGAGTTGGGCGAGTTCGCCGTCGATGTCGACGGAGTGGGTGCCGTAGAAGTGCACGTTCTCGTGGTGGGTCGGCCAGATGTGCGCCAGGACCTCGTCGTCGACGTCGCGGCCGTCTCGGCGCAGGGCGGCCACGCCGAGGCCGTGGTATTCCGTTGACCAGCAGACGATCGCGTTGGTGGCCAGGGTGAGGCACCACATCTGCTCGGTCTGCTGCTCGTGGTGCCGGCGCCGGAGCGCTCCTTCGCTGGCGTACGCGAGGCTGCGGCGCAGGGCGTGCAGGTTCTCGCCCTTGTTCAGCTGCCGGGAGATCCGCCGTCGGTACGTCTCGTCCGCCAGGTACCGGGCCGCGTAGACCGTACGGCGCAACGCCCCGTACTCCTTGATCGCGCTGGTCAGCGCGTTCTGCTGCCGCTTCGAGGAGCACAACTTCCCGACCACCAGCGCCGCGGTGGCGTGCCCGCCCTGCACACTGGCGGCGACGCGCAGCAGGTCGTCCCACATGTCCGTGATCAGGTCCAGGTTCAGCCGCCGGGTCAGCAGCGCCCCGGCGCGCGGGTACCGGTCGAGGAAGTCGGCGCGGGGCCCGGCGCGGTACAGGGTGATCTTCCCGAGGTCCCGGATGCGCGGCGAGAGCTGCTTGCCGACCAGGTCGAACAGGGCGAAGTTGGCCAGGGTCGCACCGTGGGTGTCGGTGGCGTGCTCGAACACGGGCAGGTCGGTCTCGTTGCCCAGCAGGCCGTCGAGGACATAGTGCGACTCGGGTGCGGTCGCGACGATGACCTTGGTGTCGAAGGTGGAGTGCTGGTCGGAGACGTGGGTGTAGGTGGAGACGCCCTGTCCGCGGGCGAAGTACCGGGACAGGTGCCGGGCGGTGATGCTCTTGCCTTTGACCGGGAACCGCTGCCCGTCCGAGGACGAGAGGGTGCCCGAGCCGAACGCGCGGGTCAGTGGAAGCCGGTGGTGGTAGTTGACCACCGCGGCGTTGGCCGCTTCCAGGGTCTCCGGCCGGAAGTACCACTCGGCGGTCCAGGCGAGCACGTCGTAGGGCACGCCGCAGGACTCGGCCATCGCGGACAAGCCCATGTTCGTTGCCTCCGCGATGATCACGTACATCAGGTTGCGTTTGAGCTCGGCCGGCCGGGCGACTTTCCCGCCGGCGTGCACCAGGTGGTCGGTGAACCCGGTCCGGGCGTCGACCTCCACCAGCACGGACGCGATCGGCACCCGCGGCAGCATCCCGGCCAGCTCAGCACGCAGCGCATCGGCTTCGGCGGGTACATCCTCGGCGGTCAGCGGCGGGATGATCAACTCGCCGTCATCGGTCAGCCGGACCTCGCCCGGGTTGCCCTTCGCCAGCTGGGTCTCCAGGTCGGCCAGAGCGGTGTGCAACTCGTCGCCGGCCTGGGCGAGCGCGTCGGCGGCCTCGACCGGTTTGCCGACCAGGTGGCAGAACTCCACCTTCTGCGGCGCCCACGCCTCGGGGGTAAGCAGGAACGACGCCGGATCGGCGTACCGGCGCGAGCCGGGCACGAAGATGTCACCGGAGCGCAGCCCGTCGCGCAGTCCGACCAGCACGGCCAGCTCCCAGTACCGGCGGTACGCGGTGACGTCGCCGGCCTGCTCCGCGGCGACCAGGTAGCCGGCCCACTTCGTCGGCACGAACCCGACCGGCGCGTCGGCCGGCACCTTCCGGGCACCGGTGGCGTACAGACCCGTCAGGATCCCGACGGCCTGCATCAACTGCTCGGTGCCGGGCCCGCCGTCGAACCCGACTGCGGCCAGCACGGCCGGGGCGAACTGGCGCAGGTACGACATCGACGCGTCCAGCATGCTGAGCTGACCGTGGTCGCGGGGCAGCCGCTCGCGGCGCTCGGCCCACGCCGCGCGCATCCGGTCCAGGCCGATGCTGGTGCGCAGCATGCCGCCGATCTGCTCGTCACCGATCCCGGTGTCGAGCACGATGGTCAAGATCTCGTCCAGCAACGCCTGCCGGTTCTCGCCGCCCTTGGCCCGCTCGGCCAAGGCCTCGGCGACCTTCTGCTTCGCCGCCGCCTCCCGGCCGGTGATCGCCTGGTCGAACAGCAGCAGCGTCTCGTCGAGCACGTCGACGGCCGACTGCGACAGCAGCGTGAGCAGGATCGGGTACCGGCGTTCTGGCTCGCGCCGCTGCAACGCCTGCCCGGTCAGCCGGCGGCCCACGCCGGCCAGGAATCGACGCCGCTCCGCCGGCAGCATCGACAGGTCCATGGTGTGCGCGTCGAGGCGCCGCAGGTAGGCCAGTTTCTCCAACTCCGTCTTCACCGCGGCCGGGCTCGACGAGGTCGGCCCCACACCCAGCCAGGCCAGCGGGGTCCGGCCGAGATAGGCGTCCGGGACCAGCAGCAGGTCCAGCTCGGCGCACCGCCGGTCGGAGAGCAGGTGCTTCACCCGCGCCCAGGTCTCCGACCTTGCGTAAGCCCTGGCCGCGGCCACCCGCCGCAGCAGCAGGATCACCCCGGGCCGAAGCACCCGGGACGACAGCAGGTACTCGCAGGCCAGCCGGAACAGCAGCTTCGGCGAGTCGTGCTCCATCGCCCGGGCGAACAGGAACTCGTCGAGGTCCTTCCACTCGGCGGTGTCCATAGACCGCCAGCCGGCGTAGCCGGCCACCTCCCGCAGATGATCCGTACGGGTCTGCTCGCGCTCGCCGTACCCGCGCAGCTCGCCCATCGCGATCCCGAGCCGCTGCGACAACCGGCCCACCACGGCGTCCGGCGCCAACGCCACCTCATCGGGTACGAACCCGAGCCACGGCAGCGTGCACAGCTGGACCGCCACGCCCAGCACGTTGCGGCCGGTGCGGAACTGGCGCACGAACGCCTCGTCCGCGCCGGTCAACGTGAAGTACCGGATCAGCTCGGCCCGGTTGATCTCCGGGAAGCCCCGAAGCCGCGCCAGTTCCTCCGCTGAGAACACATCCTGAGTTGCCACGAACCCACCGCCTGAGCATCGACCGTCACCAAACGGGACGGGACGCTAGGGCTCGGGACAGACCTTGATCAACCCTCAGTTCTTACCGTTGTTTTTGGTCTGGAAACTACGAGCGGGCCCCTGAGAACCAGCCGACGTCGCGAGGCGCGGCGGGGCCGCGCGCACCGCGGCCTCGCGCGAGACCACCACGGGACGCGGCTCGTAGGCTGCGGCGGGGGAGTCACAGCTCGTACAAAATAGGGTTTGACCTGCAACTTAGCCCAACTCGCGCAACACCCGATTCGTCCGGTTGGACTGGATCGCCGCGCGCTGCTGCTCCGCCGTCACCTCGATGTAGTTCTGCGACGTGGCCAGCGACGCATGCCCCAGCAACCGCATGATCTCCGACGCGTTCGCGCCGTCCTCCGCCAGCCGCGTCGCGAACGTATGCCGCAAAGCATGCAACTGCGCACCCCGCGGCACCCGATCACCGATCCCGGCCCGCTGGAAACACGCGCGCACCAGATATTGCAAGCCACCCCGCTGCAACGGCGCCCCCAACCGGTCCACCAGCAGGGGAGCGGTCTTCTCCACCCGGCCGAACCGCACCCGGCGACTCGCCACATACCGCTCCACCGCCGCATCCAGGCCGCCGTCGATCGGCACCGTGCGCGGCCGCCCACCCTTGCCGGCCACCTCCACCCGCCGCTCGCCGTCGCGCCCCGACACCGAACCGACCCGCAGGCCCAGCAACTCCGACAACCGCAACCCGGCACACAACGCGAACGCCAGCACCATCACATCGCGCTCCGGCCACGGATCCCGCTGCCGCTCGTCGGCCCGGCTCACCACCCGCAACAACTCCTCAGGCGTGTCCTCACCCCGCAACGGCTTGGGGGAGTGCGCCACCATCCGCGGCTTGTCCACCGCCGACATCGGATTGCCGGCCACCACACCCTCGGTCACCAGGAACGTGAAGAACGCGTTCCACGACGACCAGGCCCGCGCCACCGACGCGGGGGCGCGGTCGGCGGCGAACCGGGCGAACGCGGCACGCAGCACGCGAGGGGAGAGGTCGGCCGGGGAAGCGGGCGCGGGCACGGCCAGCTGCACCACCAGGGAGAGATCTCTTTTGTACGCCGAGAGCGTGTGCGCGGACGGCTTGCGTGTGGCGCGGGCGGCGAGGAACTCGGTGACGAGCTCGGTCAGCTCGGTGGACGGCTCAACGGGTGGTTCGTGCTGCATAAGAGATATTATGCATGATATATCCGCATTCGTGCCTGTCTGGACCCTAGCATCCCAATCTATGCACTGAACAGTCTCCACCCAAATCCCACCACCAACCCCGCCGACGCTCGCGAGCGGGGAGGGCGGGGCCTTCCAGGGGTCGTGGGGGCCAGCCGTGCGGCGCTTTTGGGGGCTGAAACGCGTCGGCGGGCTGCGGATTTCGGCGGCTGGCGCACTGCTCGCACGTCGGTGCGTTTCGCGACGCGGGACTGTGCGCATGTGCGGGCTGTGGGCGTACCGAAGGAGGATCTGGAGGGAAGGCTGCCGCCTGGCACCGGGAATGGGTCTTGCGGGGTGCTGTCGTGCACGCAGGGGGTTTACCGCGCTTCTGCTGGACCCCTATCCGGCTTCTAGTTGACATAATTTAGATTATCGACCAGGGATTTCAGGGTGGGGAGAACCTTGATAACGCCTCCGGCGGCGTGCGCGTCATCAAGGCAGTTCGTGCGTTGTCGACAGTTTCCGCGGGCCGCGGTGCCGACGGGCCTGCCGACGGCGCCCGCGGTCGTCGTCCGTGATCGCGTCCGCGTCTGTGATCGCTGCCGGGCAACCGGGTCCGCTTCTGCTGGCGCGGTCCCGCTTTCCCGGGCCATATCGCGATCTTGCCGGACACCGCCGGAGCGACAGTTTCCTCGACGTCGTCAACCGGGAGTTGACGTCCTTCTCCCCCGCTCAGGGGATCCGGCTGAGGTCGGCCAGGCTGTCGATGGCGGCTTCGGACTTCGAGCTGAGGAAGTCCAGGGACAGGCCGCCGTGCCCGTAGCGGTCCGGCAGGCCGATCTCCGCGCCGAGCATGTTCTCGGTGAGGTCGCCGCCGGCGATCGTGGCGTACTCCTCGGCGTTGGACCACACCTCGGGGGTCAGCCCGCCGGTCAGCACGACGGCGACCCGGTTGGCACCCTGCGCGTTGTGCAGCACGTGCAGCAACTCGTGCAGGAGCTCGATCCGCAGTGGTGAGTAGAACGCGTATTTGTTCTCGCTGAAGGACAGGCTGCCGAGCAAAATCCGCTGGTGTGCCTGCTCGATCGGCAGGTACTTGGTGAACAGCAGCGCCCCGGCCTCCTTGCTGCCGGTTTTGCCGTCGAGCCAGACCGGGGCGCCGAGGTAGCTGTGCGAGCCGACGCCCCGGACCTCCAGGGGTACGGCCCCGGTGAGCGGGGCGGCCGGTGTCGCGCACTGGGGACCGGCGGGGTTGTCCGGGCCGTAGGCCAGCAGGCTCGACGGGCTGCGTTTGTACCGCTGGTCGATGGTGATCGCCGCTTGCGGGCTGGCGGCCAGTTCGGCGAGCAGTCGGCGGCCGTGCGGGCCGCGGGTGGTGACGGCGAGGCAGAGCAGCAGCATCTGGTGGACCACGCGCAGGTAGTCGGCCGTGCCGGGCAGGTCCTGGCCGGGGTCGACGGTGATCCGGCCGGTGACCGTACCGAAGTTGGCCTTGGCGGTGAGCAGTTCTGCCGGGTCGGCGGGCGCTGCGGGCAGTCCGGCGGCCAGCACGGATGCGATCTTCGCGGCCACGGTCCGGTAGGCGGTGTAAAGCACTGTCGCCTGCCGGCGGACCTCGGCGCTGTGGTCGTCTTGTTTCATCAGCGGCACTGTCCAGGCGTATTGCGACAGTGTGAGTGTGGTGCGGGCCGCGATCACGAGTTCCAGTGACCGTAGCGCGTCGAGCAGGTCGTCGAGTGTCTTGACCTTTGTGAGGCGGTCGCGTAGCTCTTTGTCGGCGGGTGGTGGTGCTTCCTGGCGCAGCTCCGCTTCGGTCTGCGGCAGGGTTTTGAGGATGCCCTGGGCCAGTTTGGTGTACACGTGTCCCTCCCCTGGTTGCTTCTCGGTGCCGCGAAATTAACACCGCCCGCAGGGGGTGGTCACGCTTCGTGACGCATTCCCGGCAGCTGGGTGATGGGGCGCGGGGAGGCCGCCGGGGTGTGGATCGTCGCCGATCCCCTACGGTGATGATCTTCGTTGGTGTCGATGTGGCTGGTCGGCGAGGCGTGGGGGTTGTTGTCGGTGGGGGCTGGTAGAAAGAGTCCTCTCATACAGGCGTACGAAAGTGGGTTCGATGGTGGCGGCGAACGTGGAGGCCCGTGGGTTATCCACGGAGGAGTTGGACGGGTTCCGGGATGCTCTGGCGGCGGGGCGCAAGCCCAAGGTGCAGTTCACCGAGTCGGCGGGGCAGATCGCGGGGCAGATCGGGCAGGTGATCGGGTTGGAGGACCCGGCGGTGTCCGATGAGTGGGTGGTGGTGAAGTTCGGGCGTGATGAGCTGCCCTTCTCCCCCAGTGACCTGCGGATCGCGCCGAAGGGGCCGTTGCCGAAGAAGGCGCCGGCGCCCGAGCCCGCACCGGTGCCGGTGCTGTCCGGGCCGGAGTTTCTGATCGACAAGCCGATCGAGCGGCCGAAGGCGGCGCCGGCGCAGCGTAAGAGTGAGGACGCGGTGGACAACGAAGTGCAGGACGTGGCTCCGGCTCCGGCCCCCCGGAAGGTGGCTCGTCCGGTGAAGGCGAAACCGGCACCGTCGCTGACGGTCACGCTGGCCTATGGCGAGGGTGAGTGGACGGTGGGGGCGACGCAGGGCGTGAAGGCGCTGGCGAAGCCGTATGTGATTCGTCCGGCGGAGGCGCTGAAGATGGTGCAGCTGATCGACGTGCCGGGGGTGCAGGAGGCGGTGGAGCAGATCCTGTCCGCGGAGCGGACCGAGGCGGAGTCGCAGGCGCAGCGGTTGCGTGCCGAGCTGGCCGAGATCGAGGCGCGGCTGGCGGAGCTGGGCGAGGCGGGTTCGCCGGGCGTGTAGGGCCCGGTGGACGACAAAGCGCTCGCACCGTTCGGTGCGAGCGCTTTTTTGCGTCGGGACGCTACTGGGCGGTGATGGTGCCGGTGGCGAGCAGCAGCATCAGCAGGGAGCCGAGGGCGAGGCGGTAAAAGATGAACACGCTGTAGGAGTGCTTGGCGACGAACTTGAGCAGCCAGTTCACCGAGAAGTAGGCGACGACGAAGCTGACCGCGGTGGCGACCAGGGTGTTGACCCAGCCGACGCCGCCGGCGATCCGGTCGTATTCCTGGTAGCCCTGCAGCAGGGAGGCGCCGAGCAGGGCCGGGATGGACAGGAAGAACGACAGTTTGGTGACGGTGACCCGGTCGAAGTCGCGCAGCAGGCCGGCGGACATGGTGGCGCCGGAGCGGGAGATGCCGGGGATCAGGGCCATGCACTGGACGAACCCGATGATCAGGGTGTCTTTCCAGGTGACGTCGTCCTCGTGGCGGACCTGGGTGGCGGCGTGGTCGGCGAAGGCCATCACGCCGGACCAGACGAGCAGGGCGCCGGCGACGAACCAGAGGCTGCGCAGGGTGGTCTCGATGGTGTCCTTGAACAGCAGCGCGATGATCACGATGGGGATGGAGCCGAGGATGACGGCCCAGCCGAAGCGGTAGTCGGGGCTGTCGCGCTTGGGTTTGCTGACCAGGCCGCCGAGGAACGCCGGGACGATCCGCAGGATGTCCTTCAGCAGGAAGATGATGGTGGCGATGACCGCGCCGGACTGGATGATGACGGTGAACGCGGTGATGTCCGGGTCGTCGATCTGGTAACCGAGCAGTTTCTCCAGGATGGTCAGGTGACCGGTACTGGACACCGGGAGGAACTCGGTGACGCCCTCCACCGCGCCCAGCAACACCGCTTCGAAGATATTCAAAACCTGATCCCGCCCTGTTGAACTGTGCCTGGCCGGTCCCGAGCATAGGGGTGCCGATCACGCCGAGCGACGGCGGTCCCGGGCGGCGGCGATGGTGTACGCGGGGTCACGGTCGAGGTTGTGGCGGTCACGGTCGTAGCGGCGGGTGGTGCGCGGGTCGGCGTGGCCCATGGCGTCCTGGACGTCTTCGAGGGGTACGCCTTCGGCGCGGGCGGTGGTGGCGAACGCGTGGCGTAGTGAGTGCGGGGACATCTTTTCGGCGCCGGGGATGCCGGCGTCGGCGGCGAGCCGGCGGACCAGGCGGAAGACGGCGTGCCGGTCGAGGCGGGCGCCGGTGGTGGTGGCGAACACGGGTCCCTCCCCCGGTCCGCGTACGCGCAGGTATTCGTCGAGGGCGAGGGCGGCGCCGGGGGTGAGCACGCGGCGGCGGGGGCGGCCGCCTTTGCCGATGAACCGGACGGTGCGGTGGCCGCGTTCCCAGCCGAGGTCGCTCAGGTCGAGGCTGACGAGTTCGCTGACGCGCAGGCCGAGGTCGGCGAGCAGGGTGAGCACGGCGCGGTGCCGGATCGCGGCCGGGCCGGTCTGGCGGTCGGCGGCGGCGAGCAGCGCGTCGACTTCTTCGCCGGTGAGCCCGACGGTGGCGGAGTGGTCGCGGTCGACGTAGGGCCGGTCGGCGCCGCCGACCGGGTTGGTGGCGACGGCGCCGAGTTTGAGCAGGAAGGAGTACCAGCTGGACAGGCCGGAGAGTTTGCGGGCGACGGTGGCGGCGGCCATCGGGCGGGCTTCCAGGCCGCGGGCGTACGCGTTGACGTCGAGGAAGGTGGCGGCGCGCGGGTCGAGGCCACGGCCGGCGCACCAGTCGAGCCAGGTGGTGACGTCGCGGCGGTACGCGTCGCGGGTGTGGTCGGACAGCCGCCGGTTCTCCAGCCAGGCCTCGGTGAACTGGTGTGCGGAGGCGGAGATGTGGGGCAGCAGCGACATGCGCCCCATGCTCTCAGCTTTCGATCACCGCGCGGTCGGCGACATGCCAGGTGCGGGTGTGTCCGACGGCGTCGGCGAAGTACCGGTCGTGGCTGACGGTCAGCAGGGTGCCTTTGTAGCGGCGCAGGGCTTCTTCGATGACGTCGAGGGCGGCGAAGTCGAGGAAGTTGGTGGGTTCGTCGAGCAGCAGGATCCGGGCGGGGCTGTTGACCAGGACGGCGAGCAGCAGCCGGCGTAGTTCTCCGGCGGACAGGTCGCGCAGCCGGGAGGTCCACTGTTCGGGTTCGAACTGGTGGCCGGTGAGCAGGCGTTCGGCGTCGTCGACGTAGACCGGTACTTCGGCGCGGAAGTAGTCCATGACGGTGGTGTCGGTGCGCAGGTGGTCGGTGGTCTGCGGGAGGACGGCGACGTCGGGGTGGGCCTCGGCGATGGCGCGCAGCAGGGTGGTCTTGCCGGAGCCGTTGCGGCCGGTGATCAGGATCCGGTCGGCGCGGGTGACGTCGAGGTCGATGCGGTCCAGCAGGGTGCGGCCGGCGAAGGCGACGCTGAGGTCGCGGACCTTCAGGACGATCTCGCCGGGGTCACCGGTGTCGGCGGGGAACGCCAGGGTCAGTGGCGGGCGGCGGCGGGGTTCGGCGATCCACCGTACCGAGGCCATCTGCCGGCGCAGGCGGCGTTCGCGGACCTTGGCTTTGCGGGCGACCAGGCGGGCGACGCGGCGCAGGTGCGGGGCGGTGGCGCTGGAGCGGTCGGCGTTCTCGACGCCGTGGGCGAATCCCATGGTGCGTTCGATGTCGGCTTCCCAGCGGATCCGGTCCTTCTCCTGGGCTTCGAAGTCGAGCAGCAGGCGCTGCCAGCGGCGTTGTTTCTCGTCGCGGTAGGCGGTGTAGCCGGCGCCGGGATAGTCCTGGGGTTGTTCGTCGATGCCGTCGAGTTCGATGATCCGGGTGACGACGGCGTCGAGGAACGCGCGGTCGTGACTGACGGTGAGCACGCCGCCGGGGAAGTCCTGGAGCCAGTCGCGCAGCCAGGCGGCGCCGTCGGCGTCGAGGTGGTTGGTGGGTTCGTCGAGCAGCAGCAGGTCGGGGCCGGCGAGCAGGGCGCGGGCGAGCATCAGCCGGGCTTGTTCGCCGCCGGAGACGGTGGCCAGCGGGAGGTCGTCGTCGAGGTGGTCGATGTCGAGGCGCTGGCGGATTTCGGTCAGCCGGGTCTCGGCGGTCCAGCCTTCCAGGGCGGTCCAGCGTTCCTGGACGTCGGCGAACTCGTCGAGGACGTCGTCGCCGGCGGCGAGCCGGGTTTCCAGGGCGCGCATGGCGGCGGTGACGTCGGCGAGGTCGCCGAGTCCTTCGGTGAGGAAGTCGCCGACGGTGCCGTGCGGGTCGGGGACCTGCTGGGTGACGTAGGAGATCTGGGCGCCGGGGCTGCGGGTGACCGCGCCGCGGGTGGGTGGTAGTTCACCGGCGAGGACGCGCAGCAGGGTGGTTTTGCCGGCGCCGTTGGGGCCTACCACGCCGATCCGGTCGCCGTCCTGCAGGACCAGGTCGAAGCCGTCGAAGAGCAGGTCACCGTCGTGGGCTTGTCCCAGGGAGGTGGCTTTGAGATGGGCGGGCATTTGGGTCACTGTGCCTGCTGCGGGTGGCTGGGGGCAAGTTGGTTTGCGCGGTGGGGGCGGTTCGGCCTCCGTGGGATCCGGCCTGGGCAGCGACGGGTGAGGTGGGTTGTGGGGCGGACCAATTGTGGGGCCAATCTTCCGGTGGGCGGGGTTAGGGTTTGGGGGCGCCTTGACCAGGTGCTTTCTGTGCCGCACGTGCTGATGGCATGACCGTTCGGGTCCGTGGGCTGTGGTGTTTCCTCTCCCCCGCGAATGGACTCTGTGATGGTCAGTCGTCGTCTTGCTGAGGTTGTCAGCTCCCCCGTGCGTGATCTGCTCGCGCTGATCGAGCGGCCGGAGGTGATCTCGTTTGCCGGGGGTCTGCCGGCGCCGGAACTTTTTGATGTCGACGGTTGGCGGGCGGCTTTCGACACCGTGCTGTCGGGGTCTGCGGCGCGGCGGCATCTGCAGTACGCGCCCACCGAGGGGAATCCGGGGTTGCGCGGGCTCGTGGCGGAGCGGTTGAGCCGGCGGGGGCTGGCCACCGGTGCGGAGGATCTGCTGGTGACGACCGGGTCGCAGCAAGGGCTGACGTTGGTGGCGGCGGCGCTGCTGGATCCGGGGGCCGTGGTCGTGGTGGAGGAGCCGACGTATCTGGCGGCGCTGCAGTGTTTCGGGATGGCGGGAGCTCGGGTGGTGCCGGTGGGGGCCGGGGTGGATCCCGAAGAGCTGGCGGCGGTGTTCGCGCGGGAGCGGCCGGTGCTGCTGTACCTGGTGCCGACGTTCGCCAACCCGACAGGGCGGACGTTGGGGGCGCAGCGACGGGCCACGATCGTCGAGCTGGCCCGGCGGTACGGGGTGGTGGTGGTCGAGGACGATCCGTATGGGGAGCTGCGGTATCGCGGGGAGGGGCTGAGCGCGCTCGCGTCGTACGACGAAGCGGTGGTGTATCTCGGGAGTCTGTCGAAGGTCGGGGCGCCGGGGTTGCGGCTGGGCTGGGTGCGGGCGCCGCGGGAGCTGCGGGCGGCGCTGGTGGTGGCGAAACAGGCCGCTGACCTGCACACCTCGACGGTCGATCAGGCGGCAGCGGCGGAATATCTGGCGTCGGCCGACCTGGACGGGCACGTGCGGATGTTGTGCGGGGCGTACCGGGAGCGGCGCGACACGATGGTGGCGATGCTGCCGCAGGTGGTGCCGGACGGGGCGACGTGGAGTGATCCGGACGGCGGGATGTTCGTGTGGGTGCGGCTGCCCGGCGGGGTGGACACCGCGGAGTTGCTGCCGGTGGCGCTGGAGCATGACGTGGCGTTCGTGCCGGGGGCGCCGTTTTTTGCCGGTGCGCCGGATCGGGCGACGTTGCGGCTGTCGTTCACCTCGACGGCACCGGATCAGATCGTGGCGGGGTTGCGGCGGCTCGGCGCGGCGCTCGCGAGCCGCTGACGGCGGCTGGCCAGGCGCCGGGCCGCCGAGCAGGCCGCCGGCCACTGGCGGTCGGTGCGTGGCGGGACCACCTGATGGCGCAGTTCCCGGCTTGAGGCCGGGTGAGAATGGAGCGGCGAACACATCCGAGCCGAAGGAGACGTGTGGTGGCGAAAGTGATATCGACGCTGTTCATCGCGGCGGACGGGGTCGCCGAGATCGACCCGGACTGGCACTTCCGGTATTTCGACGAGAACATGGGGCGCGCGGTCGGCGAGGACTACGACACCGCCGACGTGCTGCTGATCGGGCGTTCGACCTACGACAGTTTCGCCGGGGCGTGGCCGGAGCGGGAGGCGGCCGGCGGTGACGACGCGGGGTTCGCCAAGCAGCTCGGCGACCTCCGCAAGGTCGTAGTGACCCGGCAGGAACAGGCGTTCACCTGGCGCAACTCGGAACGGCTCGACGGGGAGCTCGCCGAGGCCGTGACGGCGCTCAAGGCGGACCCCGGCGTCACCGGGATCCTGATCCCGGGCTCGATCTCGGTGGTGCGGCAACTGCTGGCCGCCGGGCTGGTCGACGAGCTGCGGCTGCTGGTGCATCCGGTGGCGGCCCGCAAGGGGCGGCGGCTGTTCGACGACGGGGACAGCCCGTACCACCTGAGGGTCACCGCGACCGAGGTGTTCCCGACCGGGGTGATCCGGGTGATCTACGCGCCGGGTGAGCCGCCCGCCGAGCGCGGGTACGACGACGTGAAGGGCCAGGTGCCGGTCGAGGACTGAGAGCGGGGCCGGGTCGGCCCCGCCGTACGGTGGATCATGCGGCCGCGGCCAGGCGCATGCCCTGGGCGTCGGTGACGCTCAGCCGGGTCGACATGGTGCTGCGGGCGGCGATCTGCGCGGCGTAGGCGGCGCGGCGGCGGGTGACACAGCCGTCCTTGGCGGTCGGTGCGGCGACCTGGTCCATGTGGGTGGTCAGGCCGTCGCGCAGCAGCGCCAGGGCCTCGGTGCGCAGCTGCGAGACCCGCGACTCGGTGACGGCCAGCTCGGCGGCGACCTCGGCAAGCGGGCGCTCCTGCAGGAACGACGCCTCGACGACGAACCGCAGGCGCTCGGGCAGCACGGTGACCGCGTCGTGCAGGTAGCCGAGCCGCTCGCGGTGCAGCAGCATCTCCTCCGGGTTCATCGCGTTCTCGGTGACCATGTCGTCGGCGGCGCCGGTCGCGAAGCCCTGCAGCGACAGCACCGAGGCGCGCTGCACGTCGTCGTCGACGCTGGACAGCTCACCGACCGCGACACCGAGCAGCTCGGCGAGCTCCTCGGCGGTCGGGGTGCGGCCCAGCTGGCGGGTCAGCTCCTCGCGGGCCACGTCGGCGCGCCGGGCCCGGGCCCGCACCGACCGGCTCGCCCAGTCCATGCTGCGCAGCTCGTCGAGCAGGGCGCCGCGGACCCGGACGGCGGCGAACCGGCCGAACGGGATGCCGCGCTCGGCGTCGAACGCGCGGGCGGCGGTGACCAGCGCGGCGTAGCCGGCCGAGGCCAGGTCGTCACGGTGCACGTGCGGCGGAACCTTGAACAGCATCTCGCGGACCATGTGACCGACCAGCGCCATGTTGTCGCGGATCATCTGCTCCTGCGCGCGGGTGACGGCCTTGTCGGTGTTCAGCGTGGTCACGGTCATCTCGGTTCCCCCCGGAATGTCGGTTGCAGGGGGAACTTTTCGCGGTGACGGGTGCAGGAATTGGGCACTCTCGGTTGCCGCTTGGTTGCACTGCGAATTTTTTCTCAAGTACGCGAGATGGGCACGTAGCAGATCCGCGGGACCGGCGCGGCGACTCGATGCAGAAACCTCAGCCGAGCAGCCACCCGTTGTCGACGGCGAGGCGGACGGCTTCGGCGCGGGTGCGTGCGCCGGTCTTGCCGATCGCCGCGGACAGGTGGTTGCGCACCGTGCCGTCGGACAGGCGCAGCTCGCGGGCGATGTCGGCGACCGTGCCGCCGTCGCGGGCGGCGCGCAGCACGTCGGTCTCGCGTTCGGTCAGCGGCGAGTCGCCGTGCGCGAGGCTCTGCGCGGCGAGGGCCGGGTCGACCACCCGCAGGCCCTGGTGCACCCGGCGGACCGCGTCGGCCAGTTGCCGGGCCGGGGTGTCCTTGACGACGAATCCGCTGGCCCCGGCGGCCATCGCCTGGCGCAGGTAGCCGGCCCGGCCGAACGTGGTCACCATCAGCACCCGGCACTGCGGCAGCGCGTCGGCGAGCAGCCGGGCCGCGGAGATCCCGTCCAGGCCGGGCATCTGCACGTCGAGCAGCGCCACGTCGACCTCGTGGGCGCGGGCCTGCTCGACGACCTCGTCGCCGCGGCCGACCTCGACGACCACCTTCAGGTCGGGTTCCAGGTCCAGCAGGGCGGCCATCGCGCCACGGACCAGGGCCTGGTCGTCGGCGAGCAGCAGCTTGATCACGGGACCTCCATGCGTACGCGGAATCCGGGCTCGTCACCACGTTGCCCGGCGGTCAGGTGCGCGCCGAGTTCGTCGGCGCGCCGGCGCAGGCCGGCCAGGCCCTGCCCGGCGCCGGGGGCGGTGGCGGCGCCCGGGCCGTCGTCGACGATCTCGACGCTGTCCGGGCTCAGCCGGACCTCGGCGTTGCGGGCCCGGCTGTGCCGCACGATGTTGGTGACCGCTTCCCGGATGGTCCAGGCGAACAGCTCCCGGTTGCGGGTCGGCACGTCGTCGGCGGCGCCGGGCAGGTCGGCCTTGACGTTCGCGGCGGCCAGCGCGGCCCTCGCGGCGGCGATCTCGCCGGGCAGCGAGATGCCGCGCATGTTCAGCGCGGTGGCCCGCACGTCGGCGAGGGCGTCGCGGGCCAGGGCCTCCAGGTCGCGCAGTTCGGCGCGGGCCCGCTCGACGTCGACGTCGAGCAGCCGCTGGGCGAGTTCGGCCTTGACCGCGACCACGGTCAGCGAGTGCCCGAGGATGTCGTGCAGGTCGCCGGCGATCCGGGAGCGTTCCCCGGCGACGGCCAGCTCGGCGATCTCGCTCTGCGCCTGGATCAGCCGGCTCTGCCGTTCCAGGGCCAGCCGCATGCCCCAGGTCGCCGCGGCGGCGAGCACGACGGCGAGCGCGTAGCCCTGGCTGCTGCCGTGCCAGCCGGGCACGAACCGGATGGCGGTCTCGACGCTGACGGCGACGGTCAGGGCGACCGGCAGGCCCTGGCGCAGCGGCAGGCCCATCACCGCGGTGGCGCTGATGTAGACCGCGCAGGTCAGGGTGTGCTGTCCGGCGGCGGGCACCTGCAGCAGGGCCAGGACCAGCATGGCGAGCAGGCCCAGCCAGATCGGCAGGGCCCGTTCCGGGTACGCGATGTCGCGGCGGGTGCGGCGCATCGTGCCGAGCAGCACCACGTAGGTGATCGCGAACAGGGCGAGGGCGGCCAGGCCGGTATCGCGCCAGGCACCGTCCGGGTGGTCGAGCAGGGCGGTGAGGTTCTCGCCCAGGTAGAACAGCCAGATCGCGCCGAACACCCAGCCGCCGCGGGGGCGGCGGCTGAGCTCGTCGGGCGGTGTCGCGGTCATGAGGGGAAAGGTACGGGTCAGACCCGGGCGGTGTCGCGGCGGAACCGCCACATCGCGCCGAGGGCGAACAACGCGGTCCAGACCACCACGTTGAGGATCGCCACCCACACGTCACCGTCGTGGGTCAGCGGGTAGCGGGCCAGCTCGCCGACGCCGTACACCGGGGTGAACTTGGCGACCGTGGCGAAGGTGTGCCCGAGCGTGTCCAGCGGCACGAACAGTCCACCGGCGAACGACAGGATCGCCAGGCCCGGGCCGAGGATCTGCATCACGTTCTCGCTGGGCAGCAGGTAGCCCATGAACAGGCCGAACGCGGCGAAGACCAGCGCGCAGACCCAGGCCAGCACGGCGCAGGCGATCCACGTGCCGACCGGCATGTCGGCGCCGAAGAAGATCCCGACGACGTTGACGGCGAGCACCGACACCGCACCGATGATCATGGCGAGGGTGAGTTTGATCGCGACGTACGCGGCCGGTTTCAGCGGGGTCAGCCGCAGCTGCCGGCTCCACCCGGCGGCCCGTTCGATCGACACCATCGCGCCGCCGGACGTGGTGGCCAGCATCGCGCCGTAGACGGCCATGCTGATCAGCACGTACGCGGTGACGTTGCCGTCGCCGACCCGCTCGGTCTGGTAGTCGCCGGAGCTGCCGAACAGCAGGAAGAACGCCGGCGGCATGATCACGCTGAAGACGACGGTGCGTTTGTTGCGCAGCAGCCGGCGCAGCTCCAGGGCGATCATGCCCAGGGAGAAGCCGCCGAACGCCGGCAGCCGGCGCTCGGTGACCGGGATCGTGGTGGCGGTCATGCCGGGGTCTCCTCGTCGGCGGTCAGGGTGAGGAACGCGTCCTCCAGGTTCCGGGAGGTGATCTCCAGGTCCCGGGCGGCCGTCTGGTTGAGCAGGTAGCGGGCGATCGCGTCGGTGTCGCGCCCGTGCAGGTAGACGCTGTCCCCGCGGACCTCGGCGGACTCGACGCCGGGCACCCCGGTCAGGTCGGCCAGCTCGGCGCCGGGCAGGGTGGCGCGCACGGTGCGCCCGGCCGCCAGGCTCTTGACCTCGCTGGCGGTGCCGTCGGCGACGATCCGGCCGCGGCGCACCAGCACCACCCGGTCGGCGTACGCGTCGGCCTCCTCCAGGTAGTGGGTGGCGAAGATGACCGTGCGCCCGCCCTGGGCGTCCTCACGGATCGCGTCCCAGAACTCGCGGCGCCCGCCGACGTCCATGCCGGTGGTCGGCTCGTCCAGGATCAGCAGTTCCGGGTCGGGCAGCAGGGCCATCGCGAACCGCAGCCGCTGCTGCTGCCCGCCGGAGCACTTGCCGACCAGCCGGTCGGCGATGTCGGCGATCCCGGCCCGTTTGAGTGCGGTGGTCACGGCGCTGCGCGGCTTGCCGAACAGCACCGCGGTCAGCCGGACGGTCTCCTCGACGGTGTAGTCCTTGAGCAGCCCGCCGGACTGCATCACCGCCGACACCAGGCCGAGCGCGACCGCGTCCTGCGGGGAGCGCCCGTACACCTGGACCGTGCCCTCGGTGGGCTGCGAGAGCCCGAGCAGCATGTCGACGGTGGTCGTCTTGCCGGCGCCGTTGGGCCCCAGCAACGCGACCACCTCTCCGGGGCGGATGCGCAGGTCGATCCCGTCCACGGCGGTGACCGTACCGAATCGTTTGACCACGCCGTCCAGGTGCACGGCCGGCTGCCCCGTACCGGCGGCCGTGACATCGGTTGAAGCGGTGAGCGTCATGCCACCAGTGTCGGGTCCGCCGACACCGGTGTCCCGGGCTAGGCGTCACGGCTGATCCATGACATCCGTCAGTATGTGCTTTGCCCCCTCGCGTGCATCCACCACACTTCGCGGATGGAGCCGACCCAGAGTGCCCTGATCATCCCGATTCCGGAGGCCGAGCCGGCCGTCGCCGCGCTGCGGGCACGCCTGGACCGCTCGGCGTCCTGGGGCGTGCCCGCGCACATCACGGTGATCTTCCCGTTCCTGCCGCCGGATCAGCTCAGCCCGCAGGTGCTCGCCGCGGTCCGGCTGATCGCCGCCGGGGTGCCGCGGTTCTTCCTGAGCCTGGACCGGGTGGGCTGGTTCGACGAGCGGGTGCTGTGGCTGTCGCCGAACCCGGCCGAGCCGTTCCGGGAGCTGACCAACCGGCTCGCGGTGCGGTTCCCGGCCGCGTTGCCGTACGGCGGGCAGTTCCGCGACGTCGTCCCGCACCTGACCGTCGGGCACGACCGGCCCGGGCTGGCCGAGGCGGCCGACGCGGTGGCGCCGGCGCTGCCGATCCGGGCCCGGGTCACCGCGCTGCGGCTGATCACCGGGCGGCCCGAGGCCGGTGACTCGTGGCAGACCCTCACTGACTTCCCTCTGGGCTAGCCGCCAGGACGGCCTGCTCGGCGGCGGCCTTGTCCAGGCCCAGCGCGGCCAGGCTGCCCTCCTCCAGCAGGGCGAGCAGCACGTCACCGGTGCTGATGCTGTCGTGCGAGAGCCGCAGCGCCTCGCGGAACGTGAGCTCCAGGGCCTTGCGGGAGCGGGCGTCGTACGGGATCAGCGCCGGCACGTCGCCACCCGGGGCGGGCAGGGTCGCGATCAGCGCCACCCGGACCGCGTCGACGGTCCGGTCCTGCGCGACGATCGCCCGGGTGGCCTGGTTGTCCGGGTTCTCCAGCAGCCCGAGCAGCAGGTGCGCCGGGGTGATCTCGGCGTTGCCGTGCGCCTTGGCCAGGTTCATCGACGCGACGATCGCGCCGCGGGCCTGCTTGGTGAACCGGTTGAAGCCCTGCGACGCGTCGAGCTTGTCCTTGGCCACGAACCGCTTCTGCACGGCCTGTTTGCTCACGCCCATGCTCTGACCGATCTCGGTCCACGAGGCGCCGGAGCGGCGGGCCTGGTCGACGAAGTGCCCGATCAGATGGTCGGCCAGCTCCCCCAGGTGGTCACTGAGCAGCACGGCGTCGGAGAGCCGATCGAGGGGCTGGTCGGGGCGGTTCTTGGTGATCGCGGAGATCAGGTCGTCGAGGCGTACCGGTGGGGTCATCTGCGTCATGCCGTCAACCGTAGGTTGACGATCCGGGTTCGTCAACCTTGAGTTGACGCTCTAGGGTGAAGGCCATGGACCTGACCTTGCGGACGTGGCAGCCGGACGACGCGGAGGCGCTGCGGCCGCTGCTGGACGACCCGGAGATCCGGCGCTGGACCCGCGCCCTGCCCGCTGCGGCGTGGATCGCCGCCCAGCACGACGGCAGCCGGCACAGCTTCGCGGTGCTGCGCGCCGGTGAGCTGGTCGGCAACGTGGCGCTGAAATTACCGAACGCCGACCTGGCGTACTGGACGGTCGGGTATTGGACGGCCGCGCACGCCCGCCACCAGGGCGTCGCGTCGTGGGCGCTGCGGGAGATCACCACGTGGGCGTTCGCCGAGTTCGCGGTGCCGTCGCTGTCGCTGCTGCACCAGGTCGACAACCCGGGCTCGTGCGCGGTCGCGGCCCGCGGCGGCTACCGGTTCGCCGAGCAGCTGCCCCCTGGCGGCGGCTATCCCGTCCCCGGTCACCGGCACGTCCGGGAAAGAGCCTGACAACCACCCCTTTTCGGTACGACCAGTGCAGCACCCGTCCTGGCGTGGTGAGGGGCGCGGCGCGGGAGGCGCGGCCGCGGCCCTAGGGTGCGGGCGGTATCGCGGGGCCTCACGGGCGGGACTCGGCTCGTAGCCTGCGGGCGGGCGCTCCGTACCCGTACAAGAAATGGGTTAACCGGACGTTTTGGCAGCTTCCTTCTTGCCGCGTTTGCCGAGCGGGACCTCGGACATGTCCACGGTCTGTGAGCTCAGCTTCTTGTAGGCGTAGCCGTGCGCGTCGAGCCAGGCCACGGTCTTGGCCTCGGCACGCGCGGTGACCTGCGGGATGTCCTTCTCCGAGGAGACCTGCTCGGCGAAGCGGTACGTGAAGAACGGCCGGGCCGCGATGTCGTAGGTGAGGTGGCCCTGCTCGGTGTACTGGACGGTCAGCAGGTCGTCACCGCCGTCGGCGGCCAGGGTGGCCTTCTGGGCGTCGGTCAGGGCGTCGAAGGCGCCACGGACGGTCACGCGGATCGTGCGGGTCTCGCTCATCCGGCCAGTATCGGCGCGCCGGCCGGTCCGGGGCATCCGATTATCGCCAGCAGTTCCAGGGGTGTGGCCAGCCGGAAGTCGGCGGGTTCGGCCGGGTCGTGCAGGTGTCCCCAGCCGGCCGCGGCGCTGCGGCTGCCGGCCGCCGCGGCCGCGCGCAGGTCCAGGAAGGAGTCGCCGACCAGGATCAGCCGGCCGGCCGTGGTGCCCAGCTCGGCGGCGGCCAGCAGCATCCCGTCCGGGGCGGGTTTCGGGTGTTCCACCTGGTCACCGCCGATGATCAGGTCTGTGTCCAGGCCGGCGGCGGCGAGCAGGATCCGCGCCGCCCGGGTGCTGGCGCCGGTGAACACGGTGACCGGCAGCGCCGCGGCGCGCAGGGCGGCGAGGGTGGCGGCGATGTCCGGGTACGCCGTCACCGGCACCCCGTCGAGGTGCCGGTAGTACACGTCGTGCTCCGCGGCGGTCAGCGCCCGGCCGGTCAAGTGGTCGAGGATCACCTCCGGGGTGCCGCGCCAGTACGCGGCCACCACCTGCTCCGCGGTCACCGGCGGCGCGCCCAGCTCGGCGACGGCGCGGACGAACGCCGCCGGGACCACCCGCGACGAGTCGATCAGGGTGCCGTCCATGTCCCACACCGGCAGCATCAGACGGCCAGGAACTCGTGGGCGCCCCGCAGCCGGGTCTGCAGCACCTGCGCGGCGCGGCCGATGACCAGCCGCACGTCGGTCGGGCGGTGCAGGCCCAGCGCGGCCAGCGAACCGGCCGGGATCGCGCCGGCGTCCAGGCCCTCCCGGCGGGCGACCAGCACACCCAGGTCGTAGCGGCTGACCGGGTCGGCGCCGGCCACGTTCAGCACCCCGGCGTAGCCGCCGGCGGCCAGCTCGAGCAGCGCGTCGGCCAGGTCGTCGACGTGCACCGGGGTGCGGACCTCGTCGGTGAACAGCGCACCGGTGGCCCGCCCGGCGATCAGGTCCCGGGTGAGGATCTCGTGGGCGCCGGTGCCGTCCCCCAGGATCAGCGACGTGCGCACGACCGCGGCGGTCGCGTCGACGGCGCGCACCGCGGTCTCCGCGGCGGCCTTCGCGGCGCCGTAGCGGTAGATCGGGTCGGGCAGTGCCGCCTCGTCGTAGTGCACCTCGCGGCCGGAGAAGATCGCATCGCTGGACACGTGCACCAGGCGGATGCCGCGGGCCGCGACGGCCAGGTGCGCGGCGCCGTCCGCGGTCGACGGCCAGTCGTTGCGGTCCCGCCCGGCCGCGGTGTGCACGATCGCGTCCGGGCGGACCTCGTCGAGGACCCGGCGGATGTCCGCGGGGTCGCGGATGTCCAGGCACACGTGCGCGGTCGCCGCCGGGGCGTGCAGGTAGGTGCCGATCGGCTCCCAGCCGGCCGCCGCGGCCCGGGCGAACACCCGCCGGCCCAGGGATCCGCTACCACCGGTGATCAACAGACGTCCCGTCACGCGGCGCACTCTATCCGGCGAATCTCAAAGCGGTCGTCAGGGAGGCGGGGGCGGCCGGGAGCAGCGGCAACCGTACGGATGGGGTCGGGATGCGGCCCTGCGCGTGCAGCACCGCCTTGATCACGGTGGGGTTGGGTTCGGCGAACAGCGCCGCGGACAGCGGGGCGAGCGCGTGCCCGAGCGCGCGGGCGGCCGGCACGTCGCCGGTGCGCCACGCGGTGGCCAGCGCGGCGAACCGGTCGGTGGCGACGTGCGCGGACGCTGTGATGCCACCGGCGGCGCCGAGGGCGAGCAGCGGGGACAGGTACAGGTCGTCGCCGCCGAGGATCGCGAACCCGGGCGGCGGATCGGCGAGCAGGCTGATCATGTCGGCGTCCAGCGCGCCGGTCGCGTACTTGATCCCGATCACGCCGTCGATCGCGGCCAGCCGGCGCAGGGTCGCGGCGTCCAGGGCCTGACCGGTGCGGGCCGGCACGTGGTAGACGACCAGCGGCACGTCACTGGCCGCGGCCAGCGCGGTGAAGTGCGCGACCACACCGTCGGGGCCGGGCCGGACGAACGGCGGGACCAGGCTCACCAAGGCGTCGGCACCCGGGAAGGAGATCGCCGAGATCAGCGGGGCACCGAGCCGGGACAGCGTGGTCAGCACACCCTGCTGCTCCTCGGGGCGGAGCGCGGACGGCTCGCCGGTGGTGCCGAGCGCGACCAGCCCGGTCGCGCCGGCGGCGAGGACCTCCTCGGCCAGGCGTTCCAGGGCCGGATAGGCGACCTCGCCGGCCGCGTCGAACGGGGTGATCATCGGGACGAAGATGCCGGTCAGTTCCATGACCATCAGGGTTCCCGGCCACGAGCATCAGGTCCAGTTCACGTTTCTGGCGGTACTCGTAAGCTGAGCTGATGCTTGATGTGCGCCGGCTGCGGCTGCTCTGCGATCTGGACCGGCTCGGCACGATCGCGGCGGTGGCGCTGGCCCGGTCGTACACGCCCAGCGCGGTGTCGCAGCAGCTCGCCGCGCTGGAACGCGAGGCCGGGGTGGCGCTGCTGGAACGCAGCGGCCGCCGGGTCGCCTTCACCGCGGCCGGGCGGGTGCTGGCCACCCACGCCGCCGGGGTTCTCGCCGCGCTGGAGCAGACCGAGGCGGCCCTGGCCGCGGCACGCACCGGGCCCGCCGGGCCGCTGCGGATCGGCGCGTTCCCGACCGCGGTGCGCACCCTGCTGCCGGCCGCGCTGGTCGGCCTGGGCCGGGCGTACCCGGCGCTGGAGCTGATGGTGACCGAGCTGGACCCCGCCGACGTGCCGGCCGCGCTGCGCGAACGGCGCCTGGACGTCGGGCTGCTCAACGACTACGACGCGGCGCCCGGCGAGGTGCACGCCGACCTGGACTCGGTGCCGCTGCTGGACGAGCCGGTGTTCCTGGCCGTGCCGGCCGGCACGCCCTGCGCCGACCTGCGCGCCGCCGGCGACCTGGACTGGATCCTGGCCAGCGCCGGCACGCTGTGCCACGAGGTGACGCTGCGGGTCTGCGCGGCGCAGGGTTTCACCCCACGGGTACGCCATCGCGCCGACGACTTCGCGACCGTGCTCGCCCTGGTCGGCGCCGGCCAGGGCGTGTCGCTGGTGCCGCAGCTCGCGGTGCCCGCCGCCCCCGCGACGGTGCGCCTGATCCCCCTCGCCCTGCGGCGGCGGACCCGGATCGCGTACCGCCGCGGCGCCGCCGCCCACCCGGCGATCAGCGCCCTGATCGCGGCACTGACCTAGCTCTCCTGGTCACGGCGGTCCAGTTTGCGTTCGCGTTCGTTGGCCAGGTCCTCGCGCAGGTCCTCCCACACCTGGTGCGCCTCGACCCGGTCGCGGCGCTCGTCGAGCAGCCGGTCACGTTCGTCGGCGAGCAACTCCCGGTCCCGCAGGCTCTGCTCGCGCTCGGAGAGGTTGTCGGTCACCGAGCGCAGCAACCGGGTGGCACCGGCCAGCCCCAGCAGCCAGCACAGGTGGTCCGACGGGTTGCGCAGCGTGAACGACGCGCCGTGCTCGCGACTGACCGTGAGGGTGTGCGCGAGCAGGCGCAGCCCGGTGGCGTCACAGAAACCGACCTCCGCGACGTCGAGCACGACGTGCCGCACCTGGGCGGTCAGCCACCGGCCGGGGATGCCGTCGAGCACGTCGCGGGCCTCGAAGGCCAGGTCCCCGGCGACCGCGATGTGCAACGTGCGGCCGATGACCTGGGCGCTCACCGTCACCGAACCTGCCGGCGGCGCCGGGCCGTCGTCCGCGGCGCTCACCTCGCGTCGACCGCCAGGGTGGCCCAGACCACCTTGCCGGCCCGGCTCGGCAGCGAACCCCAGGCGTGCGCGATCGCCTGCACGAACCGCAGCCCGGCGCCCCGCTCGATGAACGCCGCCGGCGGATAGCGGTACGGGTCGATCAGCTGCGGCATCGCCGCGTGCTGGTCCTGCACGGCCAGGTGCAGGTAACCGCCGCGGCTCGACACCGCGGCGCGCAGGTCGGAGCCGGCGTGCCGGACCGCGTTGGCCACGAACTCCGACATGATCAGCTGGGCCGGGCCGCGGTGCCGGGGCAGCCGCAACAGCTGGCAGGCGTCGTCGATGAGCAGCCGGGCCCGCCGCGCCGAATCCGGGTGGGCCGGCAGATCGAGGTGCTCGTGGTACGCCCACGCCGGCCGGCGCAGCCGGGCCCGGGCCTGCGGGATGCTCATCGCCAGCCCGATCGCCCGCCCGGACGGGGCGCCCTGCAACCGGTGCAGCACCGCGGCGGGCGTATCGCACAGGACGAGCACCGAACCGGGGCTGCGCGACGCCGCGAACCGGTGCCCGGTGCACCAGGTCGCCGCGGAGTCGCCGTCCGGATCGGACAGCTGCGCCAGGTCCACGATCACCGCCTGCGGGTTCTCGGCGAAGCAGGCCCGTAACGCCCGCGCGGTCGCGGCGCGCAACTCACCGCCCCACCGGCCTCGCACCCGCACCTCGGTCACCCCCGTCGCTACGTCGTTGCTGACCACCAGCTGCGTGGTGTTCGCGACGAGGAACGTGTTGTCCGCGCCGGTGACGGGCTCCATGCGATGCTCCTGGCTCGGGCCAGGCCGCGATGGCAGCGTGGCACCCACCCGGGGGCCCGGCTTCCTGAGCACCACCGTGCACGTGTCCCACGCTACCGGCGCGACGGGGTCCGGCGCACCGGCGGCAGGCGCGCAAACAGATGGTGCCAAGGCTTGCCGCCCCGGCCGGGACGCTCCGACAATGAGGGATTCGGCGCTCCCCTCGTCGCGCAGATCGGCTGGCACCCCATGACCAGCGACACCGCCGGCCAGCCCCGATGGCTGGCCGAGTTCCAGGAACTGCTGCTCACCACCGGCACCCTGCAACAATTCCTGCAGGAGGCGGCGACCCGCACGGTCGCGGCGATGGCCGGCGTGTCCTGCGGCATCACCGTGCGCACCACCGTCGAGCAGTACACGATCGCCAGCAGCGACGCGTATGCCAGCGGCATCGACCAGATCCAGTACCACCACGGCGAGGGCCCCTGCCTCGACGCGATCACCACCGGTGTCATCCACCCGATCCCGGACCTGGCCCGCGAGACCCGCTGGCCCCGGTTCACCGCCGCCGCCCTCGACCGCGGTGTGCGCAGCTCACTGTCGCTGCCGGTCGGCGGCGCCGATCCGGTCGGGGCGATCAATTTGTACGCCCGCAGCCCCCGCGCGTTCGCCGCCGCCCAGCGCGCCCAGGCGATCGCGTTCACCAGCACCATCACCGGCGCGATCACGCTGGCGATCCAGCTGGCCCAGCAGCAGCAGCTCAGCGCGGACCTGTTGCAGGCCCTGGAGACCCGGGCGGTGATCGACCAGGCCATCGGGGTGCTGATGGCCCGGCAGCGCTGCACCCCGGCCGAGGCGCTGCGGATCCTGCGCCGCGCGTCGCAGGACCGCAACGTCAAACTGCGCGCGATCGCGGCGAACATCGTGACCGGGATCAGCGGCACCCCACCGGCACACGCCCGGTTCCACCCGCGCTGATCCTGCACGCCGGTCCGGCACGCCTTGCCGCCCTCGGCCTGCATCACCAGCCGGCTGTCGCTCAGGCCCGGCCGGTCTCGGCCTGCACCACCAGGCGGCGCAGCAGGTCGGCGAGCAGTCGCTGCTCGGCCGGGGTGAGCGGGGCCAGCAGGGCAGCGTCGGAGACGTCCTCGGCGCCGGACTGGCGTTGCCACGCGGCCAGACCGGCCGGGGTCAGCCGCACCCGGACCCGGCGCCGGTCACCGTCGCCGGCGCTGCGGGTGATCAGACCGTCCGCTTCCAGCGGCCGCAGGCGCGCGGAGAGGGCGCCGCGGGTCAGCGCGAGGTGGTCGGCCAATTCCGAGGGACTTGCTTCGTACGGCGGGCCGGCGCGCCGCAGCATCAGCAACACCTTGAACTGCCAGCGCTGCAGCCCGCCCGCGTCGAGGATCTCCCGCCGCCGCTGGGTCAGGTGCCGGCCCAGCACCGACAGCCGGCCCAGGACTGCCTCCCGGGTCGGGTCGAGCGTGTCGAGTGTGCCCGCCCACCGGTCGAGATGGTCGTCGATCGAGTCACGCATCCGCTGCCTCGCTCCCCCGGCGTACCAAAATGGTTTTCTTGTGGATAGTTTTTTGGATAACTACCGTCGCCGAGCATGACCGATCTCGATGAGATTCTCGAAGCGGCCCGTGAATTGTCCCGGGCCGGACGCTGGTCGCGGGCGTTGTCCCTGCTGGACGCGGCCGGGGCGGGCGAGACGTTCCGGGTGGCGCTGGCGGCGGCCGAGGTCGCGGCCGAGTCCGACTGGTTCGGTGGCACCGAGCTGTCCGCCGGGCGCATCGCCGTCGCGGCCGGGCTCGGTGAACACTGGGACCTGGACTTCCTGCGGCTCAAGCAGAGTTACGCGCTCGCGATCCGCAGGGACGGCGCGGATCCGGCGGTGTCGGCGCGGGCCGGGCAGCTGCACGATCGGGCGCCCGACGACGTGCGGCGCGGCTGGGTGCGGATGTATCAGGGGCTGATCGCGGACAACCTGCTCGGCCGCCGGGACCTGGCACCGGGGCACTACGCGGCGGCCCTGCGGGCCGGGGTGGACGGCGCTGACCCGCTGCTGGAACGGGAGGCGCTGCGGCACCTCGGTGATCACGACCGGGACGGCGGGGATCGGGCGGCGGCGCAGACGAAGTGGGCCCGGGCGACCGAGCTGAGCAGCCGGGCCGGGCTGGTTCCGGGGCTGCTCAGCCAGCAGATCCTGCTCGCGGTGCTGGCCCGCGACGCCGGTGACGAGGCCGGGGCGCGGATGCTGGCCGGTGAGGTCGCCCGCAGCGCCGGGGCGATCGGCGCGGTCCGCCTGCACGCCCAGGCCACCGCGTTCCTCACCGCCTGACCGCCCCGCGCGTGTGGGGCTTGCGTGGGGCTTTTCGGTGCGGAGCGCACCGCAACTTCACACGCTCGCCGCTGCCAACCGTTGCGTGGGGACTTTCGGTGCGGAGCGCACCCAAACTTCACACGCTTGGCGCTGACCGCAG
>NZ_BOMS01000046.1 GCF_016862315.1 Actinoplanes palleronii
CGGCTTGGTGGCGGTGATCAGGAAGCGGCGCGAGTGCGCGACGAACGGCCCGGCCGTGCGGATCTGCTCGTGCAGCGCCCGCAGCCGCTCCCGGTACCCGTCCACGGTGAACCCCGGCACCGTCCAGATCACCTTGCGCAGGAAGACGATCACGGCGGCGACGTCGGCGAACTCCATCCGCAGCCACGCGTCGCGCAGCTCGGTCACCCGCAGCCCGGCCGCGACGGCGGCCGCCCGGTGCCGGTCCGGGGCACGACCCGCGCCGATCACCTGCGGACCCATCATGAAGTCGATCAGCTCGTGCACCGAACCCGCGCCGACCTGCTGCGACAGGTAGGTGCCGCCCGGCACGAGCACCCGGGCGATCTGCGCCCAGTCCGTGCTGACCGGGTGCCGGCTGCTGACCAGGTCGAACGACCCGGCCGGGAACGGCAGCGGCGCGTCCTCGGCGACCTCGACCACGGTGCCGCCGAGCGGGGCGAGCCGCTGCCGGGCCAGCGCGACGTTCGGCGGCCAGCCCTCGGTGGCGGTCAGCGTGGCCGGCCGGTGCCCGTCGACGGCGGCGGCGAGCACCTCACCGCCGCCGGTCTGCAGGTCCAGGGCGTGCCGGGCGGTGGCCAGCCGTGCGCTCAGCAGCCGGGCGTAACCCCAGCCCGGGCGCTGCTCGGTGGCCCGGCCGGCGAACCAGGAGAAGTCCCAGCCGTCGACCGGAGTGGACTCACCCTCGGCCACGAGATCGTCGAATGTCGCCATGCCGATGATCGTCGCGGCTGAAGCACCCGCGCGGCCAGCGCATTTCCGCCCGTACCAAAATGAGCCGGTGACCGTCGCCGATGTCTACCTGGAATTCGCCGAGCGCGAAGCGCGCGGTGTGTCGGACGCCTACGAACGCCTCGCCTACCACGTCGCGTCCGATGCCGACCTGCTCGACCGATTAGCCGAGCTGCCCGCGCCGAAACGCCAGCCGAACCTGCTGTTCGCCGTGGTACGGCTGCTCGGCGGTCCGGTCACCGACGCCGCCGACTTCCGCGCCTTCGCGGTCGAGCACTGGGACGAGATCGCCGCGCAGCTGCGGGTCCGGGCCACCCAGACCAACGAGGTCGGCCGGTGCGCGGCCCTGCTCCCAGTGCTCGCCGCCCTGCCGCAGCCGCTGGCGCTGATCGACGTCGGCGCGTCCGCCGGGCTGTGCCTGTTCGCCGACCGGTACGCCTACCGCTACGGCGCCCGGACCGTCGGCGCCGGACTGCCGCTGCTCGACTGCACCGCCACCGGGTTCACCCCGCCGAGCCGGCTGCCGCGGATCGTCTGGCGGGCCGGCCTCGACCTCAACCCCCTGGACGTGACCGATCCTGACGACGTCGCCTGGCTCGACGCGCTGATCTGGCCGGAGCACGCCCACCGCCGGGAACGGCTGCGCCAGGCCGTCGAGGTGGCCCGCGCCGACCCGCCGCACCTGGTCCGCGGCGACGCGGTCACCGGCCTGCCGGCCCTGGCCGCGCAGGCACCGCCCGGCGCGACCCTGGTCGTCTACCACACCTCGATGCTGTATCAGCTGCCCGATCCGCAGGCGTTCGTCGCCACCGCGCGCGGCGTCGGCGCCCGCTGGATCGCGGTCGAGGGCCCGGAGGTCGTCGACCCGGCACACCCGTTGCCCGCACCGCCGTCGCAGGCGCTGCACAACGTGCTCACCCTGGACGGCGAACCCCTCGCCTGGGTACGCGGACACGGCCAGACGGTCACCTGGTTCGGCCGGATACCATCCGCCGATGGCTCTGCACCCCGCTGATCTCATCGGATACGTCACCCGATCCAGCTTGGCGCGCCGGACCTGACCGACGTGCGCGCGGACTTCGTCAGTCTCGGCCAGGGCGGGGTGCTGCACCCCGAACTCGGGTTGATCCATTCACTGACGTAAACCCAAATGATCGAAATCTTTCGATAGGTTGCAGCTGATTGCTCTTACCGATCGGAAGGAGTTCGACTGTGCGACGACTGCTCGTGGCCACCCTCGCCACCGCGTTGACGCTCGCCGGGACCGGCGTGCCCGCCCTGGCCGCGCCGGCACCGGGCGCGCCGGGCATCGGCGACTCGTACTACCCGGACTACGGCAACGGCGGGTACGACGTGTCCCACTACGACATCCGCCTGCGCTACACCCCGGCCACCGACAAACTGACCGGGACCACCACCATCCTGGCCGGCGCCACCCAGGACCTGAGCCGGTTCAACCTGGACTTCGTCCTGGACGTGTCGTCGATCCAGGTCAACAACCGGCCGGCCACGTTCGCCCGCCAGGGTGACCACGAGCTGGTCGTCACCCCGGCCCGGACCATCGCCGCCGGTGCCGCGATTCACCATCGTGGTGCAGTACTCCGGCGTGCCGTCCAGCAAGGTCGCCGCCGGGTTCACCGCGTGGACCCGCACCCCGGACGGCGCCCTGGCCATCGGGGAACCGCAGATCGCCTGGTGGTGGTACCCGAGCAACGACCACCCGTCGGACAAGGCCACCTTCGACGTGTCGGTGTCGGTGCCGGACGGTGTCGAGGCGATCAGCAACGGTGTGCAGCCGCGCCCGCCGGTGCGCGAGACGCTCGGCTACACCCGGTGGAGCTGGCGCTCGCTCAAGCCGCAGGCCACCTACCTGACGTTCCTGACCGTCGGGCAGTACGACGTCACCACCGACACGACCGCGGACGGCTCGACGGTCTACAACGCGTACTCGCAGTTGCTCACCCCGGACTTCCGGGACGCCGCGAAGGCCAGCGTCGAACGCACCGCGGAGATCACCGACTGGGAGTCCACGGTCTTCGGGCCGTTCCCGTTCGAGGCCCGCGGCGGCGTCGTCACCCCGCCCGGCACGCTCGGTTTCGCCCTGGAGAACCAGACCCGCCCGAACTACTCGTCGGCGTTCTTCCGGCGCGGCTCGAACACCTCGGTGGTCGTGCACGAGAACGCCCACCAGTGGTTCGGCGACTCGGTCTCTGTCCGGAACTGGCAGAACATCTGGCTCAACGAGGGCTTCGCCAGCTACGCCGAGTGGCTGTGGTCGGAGAAGAACGACGAGGGCACCGCGCAGGAGATCTTCGACTACCTGTACGCCACGTACCCGGACGACGCGGCGATCTGGACGACCGCCCCGGCCGACCCGGGCACCGCCGAACTGTTCGGCGACGCCGTCTACGACCGCGGCGCGATGACCCTGCACCAGCTGCGCCTCGCGGTCGGTGACGACGACTTCTTCACGATCCTGCGCACCTGGACCGCCGAGCACAAATACGGCAACGCCACCACCGAGGAGTTCACCGCGCTGGCCGAGAAGATCTCGGGCCAGGACCTGGACGCGCTGTTCCAGGCCTGGCTCTACACCCCGTCGAAGCCGGTCCTCGCGGCGTCACTGGCCGCCCCGGTGGCACCGAAGTCCTGGGCCCAGATCAGCCAGACCCACACCCTGCTCCACGAACACTGACCGATAGTGGTCACGGCGCGCTCCCGGCTTCCGGGAGCGCGTCTTTTCCTTTTGGTACGACTACGGAGCGCCCGCCCGCCCTCCCGACCCCGGGCCACCGTGGTGCGGAGTCGGGAGGTAACCCTCGGCCGCGGCGGGCAGGGCGGCCACGCAGGCCGGCGAGCACGCGTTGACCAGCAGCGGGAGCACGTCGGTGCCGACCGGGCGGGAGAGCCACACCTGGTGCAGCTCCCCGGTCAGGGGCTGGTCGCAGACGCTGCAGCTGCTGATCGCGTCGGCGCCGTGGACGGCGGGGTCCGGCTCGGTCACCACGAACGGCGGGCGCAGGGCCGGGAACGGCGGGTGGTGCTTGTAGTTGCCGTACAGCGCCCGGGTGCTGACCGCGCTGGCCCGCAACTCCCGGCAGCGGGTCAGCTCATACGGGTACCAGTGCAGCCGGCGCGACGTGTACGGCTCGAACCGGCGCAGGTTCGCCATCGCCCCGATCTCGGCCGGCAGGCGCACCAGGTTCGTACCGTAAAGCACCAGATGCCGCACCTCGGTGAGCCGCCCGATCGACGCCGGCAGCGTGACCACCTCGCGGCGTTCCGTCGGGCTGAGCTCGGTGAACGGCTGGAACACCGGCCGCCCGTCGGCCACGGCCTCGTCGATCAGCGCGAGCAGGCGCAGCCAGCCCGGCGCCGACGTGTCCTGCCGCTCCCGATGAAAGGCGACGCTCTTGTGCCGCAGGCAGTCGCAGTGGTCCCGATCGGGCACACCCGGCGCACCGGGCCCCACCGCGTCAGCAAACCGGTTGGGCCACAGCCGGGGCTCCCCGCCATCCGTCGTCACCGCGCCACTCTATCGATCACGGTCAGCGGCCCCACCTCCGCGCCGCGCTTGCGTCATCGCGCCAGCCGATCGACCACTGTCGGCAGTCCCACTCCGCGCCGCGCGCCCGCGACGTGCGTTCAACACCGGGCCGCGCCGCCCTCCCGCAAATCCGGCTGGTCGTCAGGGGTGTCTCGAACGCCGCGAGACACCCCTGACGACCAGCCGGAAACCGTGACGGGCCAGCGGGCACTGCGCCGGGCCGGGTGCTGCGCCGGGCGGGTGCTGCCGGTCAGGGGCGGACGGCGGCCAGCTGGGTGGCCTGAGCGACCAGGGCGCCTTTCGCATCCCAGAGCTGGGCGGTCTCGTCCATCCGGCCGCTGGTGACCTCGGCGGACTGCATGGTCATGCGCAGCGGGCCGGGGGCCGGAAGGTGGCGCAGGTAGGCGGTCAGGCTGATGGTCGGGGCCCAGCCCTGGATGCCCAGGGTCAGCGAGATCGGCGGGCTCGGGTCGAGGGCGACCAGCAGGGCCAGCGGGTCCCAGTCGGTGCCGTCGGCCAGGCGCAGCCAGCCGCTGGTCTGACCGTTCTTGGACGGGTGGCCCGCGGCGAAGCCCAGGCATGCCGGGTCGAGGCGGTGTTCGACGACGTCGAGCAGGTGGACGGCGAAGCCGGCGCCGGGCGGGTTCGCCGGGAGCAGGAAACAGTCGTCCTCGGCGGGGATCTCCGGGGCGGGCAGGGCCGACCACCACGGGGCGGCGTCGTCGAGCAGGCCCTGGGTGACCAGGGACTCCGCGCAGGTCTCGCCGGCCTGGGTGAGCCGGGCGCGGAACTGCGAGGAGCCGCGGCCGGCCCGCAGCAGCTCGACCTCGACGGCCACCTCGCCCGGCCGCGGCGCTCGCAGGAACGTCGTGGTCATCGCGATCGGGTGCGGGTGGAACCCGCCGGCCGCGCCCGGGCGGTCCGCGGTGGGCGCGGTGGCCCGGGTGGCGACCGCTCGGGCGATCACGGCCATCAGGTAGCCGCCGTGCAGCTTGTCGCCGACGCCCCACTGCGGGTCCAGGTCGGCGCGGAAGCCGCCGGGGGTCTGCTGCACGGCGGTGGCCTGGGCGAAGCTCTGCATCGGGTCAGCCTAGAGCCGCTCGATGACGGTGGCGTTGGCGGTGCCGCCGGCCTCGCACATGGTCTGCAGACCGTAGCGGCCGCCGGTGCGTTCCAGCACGCCGAGCAGGGTGGTGGCCAGCCGGGCGCCGCTCGCGCCGAGCGGATGACCGATCGCGATCGCACCGCCGTCGATGTTGACCTTGGTGGGGTCGGCGCCGGTCTCGGCCTGCCAGGCCAGCACGACCGAGGAGAACGCCTCGTTGACCTCGAACGCGTCGATGTCGGCCATGGTCAGGCCGGCGCGCTGCAGCACCTTGGCGGTGGCCGGGATGATGCCGGTCAGCATGTGGATCGGGTCGTCGCCGACCGCGACCGCGGTGTGGATGCGGGCGCGCGGGCGCCAGCCGTGCCGGACGGCGTTCTCACTCGTGGTGATCAGCAGGGCGGCGGCGCCGTCGTTGACCGGGCTGGAGTTGCCGGCGGTGACCTTCCAGTCGATCGCGCCGAACCGCTGCTCCCACCGGTCGTCGGCGAACGCCGGGCGCAGCCCCGCCAGCGCGGCCGGGCCGGTGTCCGGGCGCACGGTCTCGTCGGCCAGGAGAAGGAAGTCGGCCTGCGGATCGACGCCGGGCCGCTGCGACAGTGACGCACCGGAGACGGGCAGCGGGGCGATCTGGGCCGCGAAGTGCCCGTCCCGCCAGGCCCGCGCGGCGTTCTGGTGGCTGAGCAGGGCGAACTCGTCGAGCTGGGTGCGCGGCAGCCCCCACTTGCGGGCGATCAGCTCGGCGGCGACACCCTGCGGGATCAGGCCGCCCGGGTAGCGCGCCTCGATCAGCGGTCCGCCGATGTCGCGGCCCAGGGTCTGGCTGCCGATCGGCACGTGCGACATGGATTCCGCGCCGGACGCGATGACCAGGTCGTACGCTCCGGAGAGCACGCCCTGGGCGGCGAAGCTGAGCGCCTGCTGGCTGCTGCCGCACTGCCGGTCGACGGTCACGGCGGGGACTGAGTCGGGGAAACCGGCGGCGAGGGCGGCGAGCCGGGTGGTGTTGCCGGACTGCTCCCCGACCTGGCCGACGGCGCCACCGATGACGTCGTCGATCGTGGCCGGGTCGAGGCCGGGCACCCGGGCGGTCAGGGCGCGCAGCACGTGGGCGTGCAGGGTGACCGGGTGCACGCCGGCGTACGCGCCGGTGGGTTTGCCCTTGGCGACCGGTGTGCGTACCGCGTCGACGATGACGGCGTCTCGCATGGTGTTCCTCCGCTCGAGTGATAACGGACCGATCGGTCCCACTCTAACCGAGAGTCGGACCGATCGGTCCGTTAAGCTGGTCACCATGGCCCGCCCTCCCGCACCCGGCACCCGCGACACCATCCTGCGCGCCGCCAGCGGGCTGTTCTACCGGCACGGGGTGCGCGCGGTCGGGATGGCCCAGGTGATCGACATGGCCGGGTGCGGCAAGAACCTGCTCTACCGGCACTTCCCGGCCAAGAGTGACCTGGCCGCCGCGTATCTGACCCTGGTGCGCGGCGAGCGGATGCGCGCGATCGAGGCTGCCCTGGCGAGCGCCGGCGACCCGGCGGGACAGCTGATCGCGCTGGTCACCGACGTCGCCGAGCTGGTCGGTGCGCCGGCGTACCGCGGGTGCGCGTTCCGCAACTACCTGACCGAGTTCCCCGGCGAGGACGACGAGCCGGCCCGGATCGCCCGCGCCTACCTGCGCGACACCCGCGCCCAGATCGACCGGCTGGCCGCCGCGCTGCCGCCGATCGACCCCGACCGGGTCTGGCTGATCATCGGCGGGCTGCACGGCGGTCCCGCCGACCAGGGCCCGGTCGCGGTCGCCTGGATCACCGAGATGGTCGCGGAGCGTGGGGTTCTCAGGGGTGTCTCCGCACCGCGGAGGCACCCCTGAGAGCCAGCCGGCAACCGGGCGGCGCGCTGCGGGCCGGGAGTGGCCGCGGCCTCGCGGCGGCCTCACGGGCGGGACTCGGCTCGTAGCCTGCGGACGGGCGCTCCGTAGTCGTACCCCAGATGGGTTTTCATGGGCGGGCATCGATGGCACGCTGCGGTGGTGGAGGTAGCGGTCTGGGTGTGGGTGGTGACCCTCGTCGGTCTGGTCGGGTTGATGCTCATCGACCTGTACCTGGTGGGGCGCCGCCCGCATGAGCCGTCCGTCCGGGAATGCACAGGGTGGGTGATCGGCTACATCGCGATGGCGCTGCTGTTCGCCGCGTTCGTCGGGCTGCGCTTCGGCGGTGCGGCCGCCGGGCAGTACCTGGCCGGGTGGCTGACCGAGTACAGCCTGTCGGTCGACAACCTGTTCGTCTTCGTGATCATCATGGCGCGGTTCCGGGTCGAGCGGCGCTACCAGCAGACGGTGCTGCTCGCCGGTATCGTGCTGTCGCTGCTGCTGCGCGGCGCGTTCATCGCGCTGGGCGCGGCCGCGATCAGCCGGTTCACCTGGGTGTTCTACCTCTTCGGCGGCTTCCTGATCTACACGGCGGTCAAGGTCTTCGGCTACGACGAGCAGCCGGAGTACGCCGAGAACGCGCTGGTCCGCTGGGCGCGCCGGGTGCTGCCGATGACCGGCGAGTTCCACGGCGCCCGGATGCTGACCCGGGACGCGTCCGGGCGGCGCCGGCTGACCCCGCTGATCGTGGTGTTCATCGCGATCGGCACGACCGACCTGATCTTCGCGCTGGACTCGTTGCCGGCCATCTTCGGGCTCACCGACCAGCCCTACCTGATCGTCACGGCGACCGTTTTCGCCCTGATGGGTCTGCGCCAGCTGTACTTCCTGCTCGGCGGGCTGCTGGACCGGCTGGTCTACCTGTCGGCGGGGCTGAGCGTGGTGCTCGGCTTCATCGGGGTGAAACTGGTCCTGCAGGCCCTCGCGGAGAACAACCTGCCGTTCCTCAACGGCGGGCGCCCGGTCGGCTGGGCTCCGCACATCGGTATCGCGGTGTCCCTCGCGGTGATCGCCGGAACCCTAGCGGTCACCGCGGCCGCTTCCCTGATCAGGACGCGGATCACGGACCGGTCCTACTCCGGCGGTGGGCGGTAGCCGAGCAGGACGGAGATCCGGCAGAGCCGCAGCAGGGTGTCGAGCTGCGGGTGGGCCGCGGTGATCCGGACCGGGGCGCCGAGCGCGTGCAGGGCCCGCAGGCCGACCAGGTCGCAGAACTGCACCGCGGCCAGGTCCAGCCGCACGACGCTCGCGGACTGCTCGTGCAGCGCGGCGCTGACCTGCTGATCGAACGCCGGCACCGTGGCGTGGTCCAGGTCGCCGGCCACGGTGAGTACGACGGTGTCCGGATCCAGCCGGCTGATGATGATCGTGATGCGCTGCTTGGCATGGTCCACGCCGCCGCTCCCCACCGTCAGGTTTGTGCTGTCACGTTTACCAGACGGTGGTGCTCACGGCACCCGCAGTCATGCCCCGATCGTCGATGGCAGCGGATAGCTCAGCCGCAGCCGGGTGCCGGTCTCGTCGGTAATGACGTCCACACTGGCGCAGACCTGGCGGATCAGCCACAACCCGCTGGGCTCGCCCGACCCGCCGGCCGGCCAGACCGTGCCGATGCCCGGCCCGTGGTCGCTGATCTCGCACCACAGCCGGTCGGCGCGCCGCCACAGCAGCAGCTGGCCGTGCCCGCCGCCGTGCTGCACCACATTGGTCATCGCCTCGTGGACGGCCAGGACGAACCGGAACGTGTCCGGGCCGGGCAGTCCCCGCTCGACGCAGATCGCGTTGACCTGCCAGCGCAGCGAGGCCACGGTGTGGCGGGTGAACCAGCGGGCCACCGGCAGCGTGGGCAGGTCCTCGGTCGGGCCCGGCCGGGCGTCGACCAGCGCGCTGCCGGCCAGGTCGAGCACCACGTCGCCGAGGCGCTGCTCGGCGAAGCTGTCGGCCAGGTCGAGGTCGAGGTGTTCCAGGGTGAGCAACTCGGCGGCCGCCGCGGCGAACGCGGTCGCGGCCGGTTGGCTGTATGTCCACTCGCCGGGCGTGCGGCGGTACAGGTCGACGGCGCCGTCGTGGTGCACCCCGCCGGCGTGCAACGGCACGGCGCAGACCGCGCGCACCCCGGCGTCCAGCGCGGCCGGGGCGAACCGGGGCCAGCGCAGCAGCCACTGCGGGTCGTCCAGGTCGGTGGCGCGCACCGTGCCCCCGGTGGCGGCGTCGCGGCACGGCCCCTCGTCGAAGTCGAGCTGGGCGGCCTCCAGCCGGGCGCTGACCGGGTCGCTGGTGAACCGGGTCCGGGGCGCCTGCCCGCCGGACCCGGCCGACACACCGATCCCGGCGGTCTCGGCGATCAGCGCGGGACCCGCCTGGCACAGCGTGGCCAGGTCCGGACCGTACGCGCTGACCAGATCGAACACCTGGTCCAGGGCATCGCCGTCCCGGCGCTGTGTCTCAGCCATGCCTCCATGAGGCCATCACTTCGGGGGAGCGCACCAGTTGATCTCTTTCGATGTTCGTTATCTGGATATACCGTGCGGGAAATGCATAGGAGAAGAGGCTTGGCATGACGGCCGCACCTGAACGCGTACCAGTCGAGCGGACCAAGCTCGAGCTGCGGGACCTGACCGAGGTCCAGGACCTGATCGGCAGCCGCTATGTCGACGTCCGGCCACGCCCCCTCGACACCGCCCGTGACCTGCTGTTCCAGTCGGCGACGGCGACGGTCGGGCCGCTGGTCGTCGACTCGGTGACCCTGCGCGCCGCCCTCGAGTTCGACACCGACCCGATCGCCGACCCGACCGTGATGTGCCTGTTCGACGGCCGGTACGCCGCCGGGCGCCGCGGTGACCTGCGCCGGGTCGGCTGCGGCGAGGCGATCCTGTTCCCGTCCGGTGAGCCGGTCACCATCCGGCTCGACCGGGTCAAGCACCACGTGGTGAAGTTCCCGGCCGCCACGATCATCACGACCGTCGGCCGGCTCGGCGTCGAACCGGCCGCGTTCCAGTTCCACGGCACCGCCCCGGTGTCCGCGGCGATGAACCAGCACTGGCTGGCCACCGCCGCGTACCTGACCCGCGGCCTGGCCGGCCCCGAACCGCCGCTGGCGTATCCGCTGGTGCTGACCGCCGCGATCGAGTCCGCCGCGGCCGCGGCCGTCGCGGTGTTCCCCAACACCACGATGACGGCCGGCTACACCCCCGGCCCGGGCGTGGTCGCCCCGGCCGTGGTACGCCGGGCGGTCGCCTACATCGACGCCCACGCCGGCGAGCCGATCACCCTGGCCGACGTCGCCACGGCCGCCGGGATCGGCGTGCGGGGCCTGCAGGCGGCGTTCGCCCGGCACCGCGACAGCAGCCCCACCGGCTACCTGCGCCGGGTCCGGATGGAACGCGCCCACCACGACCTGCAGCACGGCGACCGGGCCCGCGGTGACACGGTCGCCGCGATCGCCCGCCGGTGGGGGTTCGCCACCCCGGGCCGGTTCGCCGCCGACTACCACCGGCTGTTCGGCCAGCCCCCCAGCCGGACCCTGCGCACCTGAGCCCTACCCGACGTGGCCCTGCCGCTCGTCGCCGGTGTCGAAGAACGCGGTCAGGTAGTCGTCGGGCCAGCCTGCCTCACCACCCCAGCTCGGGCCCGTCCAGGGACAGGTACCGCGGCGAGCGCGGATCGGCCTCGTCGAGCAGCCGGGCCAGCCGCGCCGCGGCCTCCTCCGGCCGGGTCGCCGCGCCGGGCACCCCCATCGCCGTGGCCAGACTGCCCGGGTGCACCGCCCAGCACCGCACCCGGCCGGCGAACTCCTGGGCCAGCGCGACCGTCAGCATGTTCTGCCCGGCCTTGGCGATCCGGTACGCGTAACTGGTCCGTCGGTCCGCGAACTCCCCGGCGGCCTGCGCGGACACCGACCCCAGCCGCGACGACACGTTGACGATCAGCGGGTCCGGTGCGGCCAGCAGCCGGGGCAGCAGTGCCTGGGCCAGCCGCAGCGGCCCGGCCACGTTCACGTCGACCGCGGCCAGCACACTGCCCGGATCGGTCTCGGCCAGCGGCCGGCCCGGGGCGCCGATCCCGGCGTTGTTGACCAGCAGGTCCAGCGGCCGGTCACCGACCGCGGCGAGCAGCGGCGCGCCGACCGGGTCGCGCACGTCCTGCCGCACCACCGTCACGTTCTCGTGCCCGGGACCGGCGCCGTCGCGCACGCACGCCACCACCTGCCAGCCGCCGGTGGCCAGCCGCGCGGTCAGCGCCGCCCCGAACCCGCGCCCGGCACCGGTGACCACCGCCCGGCGGGCCGGGGCCGGATCGGGCGCGCCGGTGCTGTCGTACCCGGGAAGTTTCATGATCCGAGCGAACCCGGCGGCGACGCCGGGCCGCAAGCCGCGGTGGCCGTGACCCTGCTGGTGGCGTGCGCCGGCTGACCAGTCGTGACCGGGCCCGCCGCGCTCACAGGTGCCGCTGGAAGAACCGCAGTGCGGCGTCGTGTTCGTGGCCGGGCACCTCGCCGTGCCGGCCCGGGTTGGCGTGCAGCGTCTTCTGCGCGGCGCCGAACGCGTCGAACAGCGCCAGGCTCTGCTCGCGCGGCACCCGCTCGTCGTCCCACTGCACCAGGAACGCCACCGGCACGGTGATCGCCGCGGCGGCCGCCGCCAGGTTCGGCGCGCCGCCGTGGCCGAGCACCGCGGCCCGCACCCGCGGTTCGGCGGCGACGAACGGCACGCCCAGCCCGCAACCGAGCGAGATCCCCCAATAACCGACCGGTCCGGGTCCGACGTCCGCTTGCTGTCGCAGGTGGTCCAGGACCGCGCGCCATTCCGGTACGGTCCGGCCGGCCATCAGCGCCTGCGCCTCCGCGATCAGCGCGGCCCGGTCCGCGCCGGCCGCGATCCGCGCCGGGAAGCCGGCCACCACCCGGTCCAGCTCCGCGTCGGCCGGCCGGTCGCCGTGGTTCGGCGCGTCGGCGCAGGCGACCGCGTACCCGCCCTCGCCGACCAGGCGCGCGGCGAGGGCGACGAGCTCGGGGTCCTGCTTGTGCCGGCCACCGCCGTGTCCGAACAGGATCAGCGGCCGGGGTCCGGCGGCGTCATCGTCGGAGGTCCACAGCACGGCGGGGACGTCGCCGACGGAGAAAAGAGTGGTACGCATGGTGGAACGGCCTTTCGGAGCATGCCTCGCGGGCGCTCCCTAGACCGTGCGTGGGAGGGAGCCCCGACCTGTCAGTGCGTTGATCGGTCTCACCTCCTCGGTCCGCGGTTGCGGCGACCCTATCAGGTCGGCATCGGCGGGCCTGCGCTACCGGCCGGTGGACTCCAGTTGGTCGAAGGCCATGGTCCACCAGGATTCCGGGTCGGTGAACGCGGACGGGTCGACACCGTGCAGGTCGGCGCGGATCGCCGCGGCCCGGACGGCACGGTCCCGGCCGCCCGCGTCGTTCTCGATCAGCTGCCCGAGCCGGTAGAGGAACTCCACGAACGCTGCGTAGGTGGCGTTGACCGGCTCGAAGTTCGGTGTCTCCAGGTCCAGCAGCACCACCGCGCCGGTCAGCGCGTCCATGCAGAACAGCATGTACGCGTCCTCGGGCGAGCTGCCGAGCACGATGTAGATCCGCGGACCGGCGTCCCCGATCTCGATCTTCAGTTTGCTGAACAGCTCCAGGCCCTCGACGGTGACGTCCACGGTGAACAGGATCGGCACGTCCAGCGGGAGCGCGCCGGAGGGTGAGAACACCTCGGGGCGCAGCGGGCCGAGCACGTCGTCGAACTGCTCGACCGGGAAGTAGATCATCCCGTCGGCGCCCCAGAGCGCGGTGAGTTCCTCGTGTGTGACGCTCATGCGCCGCCCTCCTCGTCCTCGTCGCCCTCGCCGGGCACGGTGGTCAGGTCGTGCTCGTCGAGGAAGCCCCACCACTCGTCGTCCTCGAAACCGACGTCGGCGTACCCGGGGCCGAAGACGTAGTAGGCCAGGAAGTACTCGAGGTTCGGCATCAGCTCCTCGAACTCCTCGCGCGCGTAGTACGGGTCGCCGCTGGTCTGCGGGAACCACCACACCGCGCCGGTGTCGCGCCGCAGCAGCACCGGTTCCTCCATCAGGGTGCCGAGGAAGTACCACGCGGCCGGCGTGGCGCCCACCCCGGTGAACGCCGGCATGTCGGCGAGCATGGCCTGCCGGTAGGCGATGTGCGCCGTCCCGGCCAGGTCGAACGCACCGGCCAGGACGCCGTCGGCGACCGCCAGCAGGTCCCGGACCGGTTCCGGCACGTCGGCCGGGATCCGGGCGTCCGGCGCGCCGGCGTCGATCTGCGCCCACGACAGGGAGGCCGGCTGGTCCGCCTCCAGGTCGGTGCGCAGCTCCTCGATGAGCTCGCGGAGGTCAGGGTTCACGGCACCAGCTCTATTCGGATCGGGGTTCCATCGGGCAGGTCCTTGATCTGCTGCCAGATCTCGTTGCCCATGTCCTGGTTCGTGTGGGAATCCAGCAGCCTCAGGTTACTGGCGTGGTCCGCGCCGCCCAGCTGCGGATCCCACACGTGATCGGCGTCGGTGTTGCGCAGCCGTTCCAGGAGCTTGTTCGCCATCGCCTTGCCCTCCGGGGTGGCCCGGCCCCCGTCCGGCCAGTACTTGGCCAGGATCGCGTCGCGCACCCGTTTGCGGTACGCCTTGGTGATCTCCGGGTCCTTGTCCAGCGGGTTCGCCTGCTTGAACAGCTTGCCGTCGTCGCTGAGCTTCTTGAGCGCGTTGAACTTCCGCTGGAACGGCCCCTTCTTGTACGAGGCCTTCTGCTTGATCCGCAGGGTGAACTCGGGCAGGTCGTTGTTGCGGGTCACCGCCGGCGCCGGTAGGCGTTTCTTCGGCTTCTTCGCGGCCGCCTCGACCGCGGCGCCGACGAGTTTGCCGACCTTCGGTTTCCCGGCGCCGCCGCGGGCCTTCGTACCCTTCGGGCCGTGGCTAGGCATCGAGCAGCTCCGTGATCACCTGGTCGATCAGCAGGCTCACCAGCTCCCGGGTGATCGTCTGGAAGATCGGGATCTCGGCCAGCGACGCGCCGAACGTGGCGACCGCGGTGGCGACGGCCTGGGCCACCTCGAACGCCAGGATCGCCAGTTGCACGATCACCTGGATCTTCAGGGCGAGCACGATCGCCCCGCAGATGATCATCCCGGTGCCGACCAGCATGGCGGCCTGCGCGTAGTCCGGCAGCGAGCCCGGCCCGCTGTCCGGGTCGGCCCACCACTGCTGGAACGCCTGCAACGCCTCGCCGCTGTGCCCGGCCACGACCGCGGACGCGGCCGTCCCGGCCTGCCCGGCGGCCTGCCCGACCGTCCCGGCGAAGTCGATCCACGCCTGGCCCATCTCGACGAGCTTCTCCTCGTCGGCCTCCGGCCAGCTCAGCCCGATCCAGCCCAGCGCGGTGACCAGCTCACCCGGCAGCTGTAGTCCCATCGCGGTCAGCCCAGCTCGTGCTGGAGGCCCCGCAGCCCGGTGACGAGGTCCTCCTCTGCCGACTCGTAGTTGTCGGCCATCAGCGTCAGATCGCTGCCGGCCGACCCGATCTCCTCGGCGGCCACCGCGATGCAGTCCAGCACCCACGCCGACACGGCGGTGTACGCGATCCCGATCAGCGACCCGATGTCGTCGCCGCCCCACGGCTCGCCGTACCCCTGCATCTGGGCCTCGAACGTCTCCACCTGCCCGATGAAGCCCTGCGCCACGGTGATCACACCGTCGCCGCCGGCCCGCAGCGCCGCCGGGTCGACCGCGAATCCACTCATCGGCCACCGCCGCGGGCCATCCGCTGCTGGGCCTCGGTCAGCGTCTGCAGGAACGCGCCGAGCCGCGGCACCGCGGTGTCGCGCACCTCCTGCAGCTGCTCGGTCAGCTGCGACAGGTCCCCGGCGGCCGGGACCGGCGCGGCGCCGGCGCGCATCGCGTCGATCGCCGCGTTCACCGCCGCGACCACGTGCTCGCCGATCTCCTGCGTGCCCAGGCGCAGCAGCCGCGGGTCCAGCGTCACCGCCGCCAGCCGCCCGTCCGCGCCGAACTCGGCGCGGACCTGCCCGTCGGCGGACTCGCCGAGGCGCTGCTGGCGCGCGGTCTCCTCGTCCTGCGGCGCCGGGCTCGCCGCGCGCAGCGCGCAGCGCGCCGCATCCAGCATGCGAGCGAACTCCCCGCTCACCGATCCATTCACCGTCATGGGCCCTCCCCGATCACCGGAGAGCATAGTCAAATCGACCAAACGGCATGGAAGCACGCGCCGGGACGTGAGCCCGGCGGCCGCGGCCGCCGGGTCACCCGCTACTTCTCGGCGTCCGCTGCACCGCCGGCTTCTTCCGGCGGTGCAGCGTCACGCTCAGCACGAACACGACCACCGCGCCGACGATCAGCCCGGCGATCGCGCTGGCCACCGTGTTGACCAGCCAGCCGATCACCCCGCCGAGTGCGCCGGTGGCGTCGTGCGCCGCCTCCTCCAGGTGGTGCACCGCCGCGTAGAGCGCGTGCAGGCCCAGCTCGTCCGCGCCGACCAGCAGGATGTGCCCGCCGACCCACAGCATCGCCGCGGTGCCGATCACGGTCAGCCCGGTCAGCACCTTCGGCATCGCCTTGACCAGGCCACGGCCGAACGTCGCGATGCCGGTGCCGGTGCGCTCGGCCAGGCTCAGGCCCAGGTCGTCCATCTTCACGATCAGGCCGACCACGCCGTAGACCAGCACCGTCATGAACAGCGCGACGACCGCCAGGATCACCAGCCGGGACAGGAACGGCTCGTCGGCGACCTCGTTCAGCGAGATCACCATGATCTCGGCGGACAGGATCAGGTCGGTGCGGATCGCGCCGGCGACCAGCGTCTTCTCGTCCGGCTGCGCCTGCTCGCCGGCGCCGTGCGCGTCGTGATGGGCGAGCTTGGCCCACACCTTCTCGGTGCCCTCGTAACACAGGTACGCGCCACCGATCATCAGCAGCGGGGTGAGCAGCCACGGCACGAACTGGCTGAGCACCAGGATCACCGGCAGGATGATCAGGAACTTGTTGCGCAACGACCCCACGGCGATGCGCTTGACGATCGGCAGCTCACGCTCGGCGGCCAGACCACGGACGTACTGCGGGGTGACGGCGGTGTCGTCGATGACCACACCGGCCGCCTTGGCACCGGCTTTCGCGGCGGCGACCCCGACGTCATCGACGGACGCGGCGGCCGCACGGGCCAGGACCGCCACGTCGTCCAGCAGTGCTGCGAGTCCAGCGCTCAAGAAACTTCCTCTCACATCGGCGGGCAAACATGTGTGCGGACCATTGTCGTCCAGGTCCGCCGCCCGCGCACGACCACCTCCCTCCCGGTCAGATCAACCCCTATGGGGTACGGGATCGGCCTTCGACCTGGTCCTGCAGGAAGACCAGCAGTGCCGCGCCGTCGAGCTTGCTGGCCTGCTCACGGGTGCGCCGGTCGGTCACGGTGTACTCGATCGCCGGCTCACCGCCCGGGTTGGTCACCGCCGTGACCGCGAAGCCGTACCCGGCCTGGTCGGTGTCCGGCTCGGTCACCGGCGGGCGGGCCGGTTCACCGACCGGCACGACGTACCCGGCGCCGTTGTCGTCGTCGGCGCTGACCCAGCCGTCCGCGGCGACCTCGACCGCGCACCGGTGCCGCCCGGCCGGCAACCCGGACAGGTCGAAGCTGTGCACGCTCGCCGGGCCCGCCCCGTCGAGCGCTGCCGCGCCGCGCACCAGCAGCCGCGCCGTGGTGGGTACGTCGGTCTTCACCACGACCCGGGCCCCGTCGGCCTGCACCGCGACGATCCGCGGGAACACCGCCGCGCGGGCCAGCGCCACCGCGGCGGCCACGTCGAGCTTGCCGGCACCCCAGCCGGCGTCCGGGCCGGCACCGACTGCCGCGTCGGTGCGCACCGACCGGCGCAGCACCTGGCGCACCTGTTCCGCGGTGAGCAGCGGCACGGCCTGCAGCACCAGCGCGGCCGCCCCGGCCACGTGCGGCGCCGCCATCGACGTGCCCGGCAGCGCCACGTGCCCGCCACCGGCCTGTGCCGACACGATGTAGTCGCCGGGCGCGGCCAGCTCGGGTTTCTCCCGGCCGTCGCGGGTCGGGCCCAGCGAGCTGAACCCGGACAGCGTGCCGATCGTCTCCGGTCGCGGCGACTTCGTCACGTACGACCCGACCGTGATGACCCGCCGGGCCGTACCGGGGATGGTGACCGTGCGGGTGGCGTCGCGGGCCCGCGACGCGAACCGGCTCTGTTCCGGCGCGCCCAGCCCGCCGCGCGGCGCCCGTTCGATCCACGCGTCGAACCGGCCGTCGGCGACCACCCCGGCGCGCAGCACGATGCTCCACCGCCCGGCCTGGATCTGATCGGCGGTGCCGCGGCGCAGGATCAGCGACGCCCGCCGGTCGCCGGTGCCGTCGGCGTCCTCGTCGACGTCGATGCGGACCCGGTTGCCGGCCCCGGTCTCGTAGGACAGCGACTCCCCCGCCCGCACCTGCCCGGAGGTGGAGCCGCCCGGCGTCGTCAGGCTCACCGCGACGTCGTCGCCGGAACCGAACCACACCTCGATGACGTCGTCGTCGAGGTCGCCGCTGACCACGTCGAACGCGACGTAGTGGTCCTCGGCGGGCGAGAGCATCCCGCCGGCGTGCACCCCCCACTGCCGTTCGTTGCCGGCCGACTTGACCACCACGAAGCCGGGCCGGCGGCTGAGCTCGTCGATGCGCCGCTCGAGCAGCGACTCCCCGCCGTGCCCGCCGATGTTGGTGCCCTGGCTCAGGTTCACCACGGCCGGGCGCCCGCCGGCGCGCTGGCGGACGAAGTCGAGCGCGGCCACCACGTGGGTCGAGGTGCCCAGCGACGCCCCGTCCGGCCGCAGCGCCACCACGATCAGCTCGGCGTCCGGGGCGATCCCGGTGAACAGGTCCCGGCCGCGTTCGTCGCCGGCCAGGATCCCGGCGACGTGGGTGCCGTGCCCGTGCGGATCCGCGTCGTCGTGCGGCACGACCGCGCGCGGATCCGCCGAGCGCAGCGCCTCGTCGAGCTCGGCGCGGGTGTACTCGCGGCCGAACGCTACGGTGCCGCCGGCCACCGCGTCCGCGGCCTGGTCCCATAGCGCCAGGATGCGGCTGCTGCCGTCGGCGTGCCGGAACGCCGGGTGGGTGTAGTCGATCCCGGAGTCGATCACCGCGACGACCACGCCGGCGCCGGCGATCGACGGTGATCCGGCGTGCAGGTCCTGGGCCCGGCACTCCACCCGCGACCAGTTGAGCTCGGGGAACAGCGGCCGGGACGCCTCGATCCGGGCGACGGCGGCGTGCCCGGCCAGCGCGGGCAGCGCCGTCACCGGCAGGCGGACCGGCCGGACCGTGCCGGCCGGGCCGACCTGAGCGCCGGTCACCGTCGTAGCGATGTCGTCGAGGTCGCCGTCCGGGACCGCCTCGACCAGGACCTCGATGGTCGCGCCGTCGGCGCGGCCGTCCCAGCCGATGCGCGCGCCGAGCGGCACGTCGGCGGCCGGTGCGAACGCCGCTCCGGGCCGGTCGGTGAGCTCGTCCATCACCAGGCGCAGCCGCGGGTCCACCTTTGCCATTGTCGGATCTCCTTCCCGCCTCGCAGGGTTGTCCGGTGCACCGCATCGGGCGCCGGCGTCGTCGACGCCGGCGCCCGATGGCCGATCAGGAATAGATCAGGACGCGGACCGGGGTGTCCTGCACGAAGCTCGGGACCAGACCCGGAACCACCACCGGACCATCCACGTACGGGATGTACGGGAAGCAGAACGGCGCGTACGCGTCGAGCTGCAACCACTGCGAGGCGTACCCGGCGAACGGCGGCAGACCCGACGCCACGCTGCGCACGTCGATGGTCAGGCTGATGTCCAGCAGCCGCGGCGCGCCGTCCTGCGGCGCCGGTACCGACGGGATCCGCAGCACGTGGAAGTCGAGGAAGCCCCCGCCGAACGTGCCGGTCACCGGGCCGAGGTCCGGCCCGTTCGCCACGTCGTTGACGTTGACCGTCTGCCCCCGGACCACGTAGGACTGCCCGGCCATCACGTCGGCCGCCGACGGGTTGCCGGGCGAGAAGCCCAGCGGCGTCGGGTTGCGCCAGATCGCGGCGATCAGGAAGGCCCGCTCACCGGCCCGGATGATCCGGTTCGGCCGGAACGGCCCGCCACCGATCGGCTGGAACGGCCCCACCGCGATCATGTCGAAGAACTGGTAGGGCACCCCGCCGAACACGGCCGTCGGTTCGGCGATCTCGGCCGTGCCGCTCTTGCTCCGGCCGTTCTGCGTGGCCGAGGACTTGCGGTTCTGCGTTTCGATCTGCTTGAGCTGACTGCGGTAGACCGTGGTGCTCTGCACCAGCTTTTCCCCGAGGTCCTCCACCGTCTGACGGATCTCATCACCGAGGTCCAGCAATTCCTCGGGTATCTTGAGCTCCTCCGCATGCTTCATCGTCGTCTCGGTCATCTTTGACCTCCATGAACCAGCACTGTGAGTCGGAGAGTCACTGCAGTGTCCTCGGCCCCAGAATTGCGCTTTGCGTACACAGATCACTACGGACTGTGCCTGTCGCGTGTCGCATTGACGCCGACGAGCTGATCTGCTAGCAGTCCGACCCCGTGCCGGGTGTGCCGCGCCGAGCGCGCAATCAGACGACCCGGTCGGCGGGCGCAAAAGACCCAAGTCCCCGCACCGCGTCCAGGATCAGCCCGGCCAGCTGCTCGTCGGTGCCCTCCCGGCCGGTCGCGCCGGCCCGGGCCGCCGCGCCCAGCTCCACCGCCACCGGGTCCGGCACGATCCGTTTCGCCGACGCGTGCACCGCGGCCACCCCGGTGCCCACCAGGCCGGCGACCAGCTCCGGGCGTACCCCGCCACCGGCCATGATCTCGATGCGGCCGGCCGCGGCCCGCACCAGGGCGGCCAGCCCGGCCAGCCCACCGGCCACGGTGCCCGGCCCGCCCGCGGTCAGGATCCGGCACACCCCCAGCCCGGCCAGCACGTCGAGGCCCGCCGCCGGATCGGCCAGGCCGTCGAAGGCCCGGTGGAAGGTCACCGCCGCGCCGCCGGCCGCCTCGACCGTCCGGGCGATCAGCCCGGTGTCGACCCGCCCGTCGCGCAGCCCGCCGACCACCACCCCGGCCGCGCCCGCCGCGACGGCGTGGCGCACCTCGCGGACCATCAGCGCGGCCTCGTCGGCCGGGTAGTCGAAGCCACCGGCCCGCGGCCGGATCAGCACGTGCACCGGCGGCATCCCGGGAAACCCGACCGCCGCCTCGATCAGCGCCTGCGAGGGAGTGACACCGCCGAGGGCGAGCGCGGAGCACAGCTCGACCCGGTCGACGCCGAGGCGTGCCGCCACCGCGATGCCGCCGGTGTCCTGGATCGCGAGTTCGAAGGCAACCATCCGGTCAGCCTTCCCTGCCGGGCCGTGCCGCACCTCCGGACGAGACGAAGACCACCGGCGATTTCGCCGATGCGTGACCATCTTTATGCACTGAGGATGCAGAGATCCCCGTTTCACCCCTGGAGGTCTCATGCGTCGTCTCATCGTCCTGTTCACCGCCGTGCTGGCCGCGCTCGCGCTGAGCCCGGCCCTGCCCGCGGCCGCCGCCCCCGGCACCCCGGTGATCTTCGTGCACGGCTACACCGGCAGCGCCTCGAACTGGACCACCGCCATGGCGGTGTTCCGGGCCGGCGGCTACGCCAGCAGCGAGCTGTTCGCCTACGAGTACAACTCGTACGGCAACAACATCACCAACGCGCAGGGGCTGGCCAGCTACGTCAGCCAGGTCCGGTCGCGCACCGGCGCCGCCCAGGTCGACATCGTCAACCACTCGATGGGCGGCCTGGTCAGCCAGTGGTACCTCAAGCAGCTCGGCGGCGCCCCGTACGTGCGGCACCTCGCGTCGATCGCCGGCGCCAACCACGGCACCACCTACGCGAGCGCCTGCCTGATCTACGTCACCTGCCAGCAGATGTACCCCGGCTCGTCGTTCATCACCACGATCAGCGCCGGTGACGAGACACCGGGCGCCACCAGGTACGCGACCTGGTACTCGCCCTGCGACGGGATCATCATCCCGTACACCAGCACCGTGCTCAGCGGCGCCACCAACAACTACGTGGCCTGCCAGACCCACATCGGCTACCTGACCGACACCGGCACCCTGACCCAGATCCGGACGTTCCTGGCCAGCTGACCCGGCCGGCAGCGCGGCCGCGGGCCCGGTGGGGGCCCGCGGCCGCACCCGGTCACCGCAGGTCAGAGCAGCCCCAGTTCACGAGCACGCAACGCCGCCTGGGTCCGGTCCCGGGCACCGAGTTTGGCCAGGGCACCGGTCACGTGGTTCTTCACGGTCCCCTCGGCCAGGAACAGCGCCGCGGCGATCTCCCGGTTGCTGCGCCCACCGGCCAGCAACCGCACGACGTCTCGCCGCCACGAGCGTGGCAGCCGCGACGGTGCCGGCGAACCCCACCGCGAACCAGAACCCGCACGAGATCCCCCGCCGCCCGAGCTGCTCGAGCCGCTGCCCGGCCACGTCGGTCACCACGACGTTGCCGGGCGCCACCGCCCACCGCAGCCCCAGCAGGTAGGCCACGACCAGCACCACCCGCCCACCCGGCGGCGCGGCGTAGAGAACCCCGATCCCGAACAGATGCAGCAGCACAACGACGCCACCCATCCCAGCCAGCGCCCGCCGCGGTGTATCGGCCATCTCGACCTCCGCTCCCCCGGCCGCCGCCCCACGCGCACGACTCGGTGCCAGCGATTCGCCGCCGCCCGCCGCCCGGATGACCCCCCACCCAAAATCCGCACACTGTGCCCCAACCCCTATTCGGTACGACCTGGGCGCCATCACAGAAGCAGCTGCCCCGTCCCGGGCCTCCCCGCGAGGCAGTCCCGCTCAAGATCGCTGAGCGCCGCACGGGTGTGTCCCGGGGTCCGCGACGTCGTCCCACCACCGGACCGTCAGGCGCGCGCCGGGACCCCGGCTGGCTTCCCGGGGTGCTTCGCACCCCGGGTGACACCCCCGAGAACCAGCCCACAACAGAAAGTCGCGCCTCTGCCCGGAGTCAGGCGGCCCGTCGCGCGGCGACCGCCCGCCCCCGGGTGGCGCCGGGCGGCTCCGGAGTGGCCGGACATCGCGTGCCCCGGGACACACCCGTGCGTCGCCGGGCGGTCCGGGCCGGGACTGCCTCGCGGGGAGGCCCGGGACTCCGCTGTTGCCCCTGTGCCGGCCCGAGGTCGTACCGAAGGAAGGTCGTGATCTGAAGCGGTCGCGGCATGACCGGGGAACTTTTTCGACTACAACAGAACTGTCACTATGGTGTAGCCGTCATTTGTCCGTTTCCAGCGTCTCGGCGGATTAACGGATTACTGGTAATAGCAATCCGGTAATGCGGGTAATCGGAGGCCGGGAGGTCGAAGCCTGGGCGTGCGGTGGAAGGTCAGGACGGTTCTGTCAGAACGATCCTCCTGGGATTTGCGCACCGTCGCCGAACCCGGCGTCGCGGTCGGCGACGACGGCGGCGGCGGTGCAGAGTCGCGCTACCCGCGGGGCCAGGCGTCGACGAAGCGGGCCAGCAGGGCGGCCAAGGTGCGGGACTCCTCGGCGGAGAAGCCGGTCAGGGCTTCGGCCACGCCGCGGCGGCGGTTCTCCTGGGCTGCGGCCACGACGGCGCGGCCGGCGGCGGTCAGCTGGATCAGGATGTAGCGGGCGTTGCCCGGCTGTGGTTCACGGGTGATGAGGCCGTCGGCGAGCAGGGCGGTGGTGAGCCGGCTGGCGCGGGGGCGGTCGACGCCGATCCGGTCGGCGATCGCCGAGATCGGCAAGGGGCCACCGGCCTCGTCCAGTGCGTCCAGGTAGCGGAAGCTGGCGGCGTCCGGTGCCGCGGCACGCCTCTGCAGGTGCCCGGCCTGCTGATCGCGGCGGATGCGGACCAGGGCGCGCGCGATGAGCTCGTCCGGTTCCGCCGTCATGCCGCCCACCCTACAACAGTTGTTACTTGACAACCGGCAGCGTCGGCGCGCCAGAATAGTTGTATGAATACAACTGAGTTCCGGCCGATCGGGCTGCTGCTGCGCCGCCTCGATCAGCTGATCGACGAGCGGTTCGACGCCACCCTCGGCGCCCGGGGCGTGACCCGCCGGCAGTGGCAGGTGCTGCGCACCCTTGAGGTCGGTCCTGGATCGCCGGCGACGCTGACCGCGAGCCTCGCGCCTTTCCTGGCCACCGGCGAGCCCGTCGAGACGCACCTGTCGCCGCTGCTCGGCGGCGGGTACGTCGAGGACCGCGCCGGCGTCTACACCGTGACCGCGGCCGGGCGTGACCTGCTGGCCGACCTGGGCGCCGCGGTGCGGGCCATCCGTGACGTCGGCACCGCGGGCATCACCGCCGACGACTACACCCGGACCCTCGACACCCTGGAGACGATGATCGCCAACCTGGAGCCCGGCCCCGGACGGCCGGTGCCGCCGGCGGTGGTGCCGGCAGCGAACGGCTGACGACGTAGCCGGCGCGGCGACCAGGACAGTGTCCAGGTCCGCCCGGTCGACCGGGCGGGTCAGCGGGTGCACGTCGCCGGTCCGGGGGCGTCTTCCCCCACGTGGCCACCGCTGTCATCACCGGGTCGAGGTCGGCGATGTCCGGATTCCGGGGCCGCCGGTCAGGGTGCGGTGTGCTGACCGGTGACCGCCGGGACGACGGTGAACCGGCTGGCCTCGTCGAGGCGCTGCACGGCCTCGGCGGGGAGCGGGAACGCCAGCCCGTCCAGGTTCGCGGCCAGGTGCTCGGCGGAGCGGGGGCCGAGCACCACCGACGTGATCTCGGCCCGGCCGCCGAGCCAGCCCAGCGCCACCGTCGGCGCCGTCGTGCCCAGCTCGTCGGCCACCGCGGCGACCTCGTCCGCGACGTCGAAGTGCCGGTCGGCGAGCAGGCCGGCCACGAACCCGCGGGCCATCGGGCTGGGCATCGCCGCCCACTGCCCCAGCCGCGACCCGGGCTCCGGCGCCATGCCGCGGCGGTACCGTCCGGCGAGCACGCCGCCGCCGAGCGGGCTGTACGCGAGCACGCCCAGGCCCAGCTCCCGGCAGACCGGGATGATCTCCGCCTCGATCGCCCGGGTGATCAGCGAGTAGTTGGCCTGCAGGCTCACCAACGGCGTCCCGCCCCGGCGCTGGGCGGCCCACTGCGCGCTGACCACCCCCGCCGCGGTGACGTTGGAGCAGCCGGCGTAGCGGACCTTGCCGGCCCGTACGAAATCGTCGAGCACCCCCATGGTCTCCTCGATCGGCGTGGTGGCGTCGGGCACGTGGCACTGGTAGAGGTCGACGTAGTCGGTGCCGAGCCGGCGCAGGCTCGCCTCCAGCGCACGGGTCAGGTGCCCGCGCGACAGACCCCGGTGGTTCGGCCCGGTGCCCTGCGGCGCGCCGCCCTTGGTGGCCAGCACGACGTCGCCGCGGCGGTGCGCGACGGCCCGCCCGAGGATCTCCTCGCTGGTGCCGCCGCGGTAGGTGTCGGCCGTGTCGATCAGGGTGTGCCCGGCGTCGAGGAACGCGTCGACGATCCGGCGGGCCTCGGGTTCGGCGGTCGGCGCGTGCGGGTCGGTGCCGAAGTTCATCGTGCCCAGGCAGGCCCGGGTGACGTGCAGGCCGGAGCGGCCCAGTGTGGTGTGCGGCATGCCATCCCCCGTAAAATCGGAATCGTGATTCCGTGTGAAGATATGGAACCTGGATTCCGGTTGTCAACGGCGGCGCTCCCGACGACGGGGATTCCAACGACGGTGGTCCCGGCGTGATCCGCTCCGACGCGACCCGCAACCGGGCGAAGGTCCTTGCCGCCGCCGAGCTGGTCCTCGGCGAGCAGGGCCTGACCGCCCGGATGGACGAGATCGCCCGCCGCGCCGGGGTCGGGGTCGGCACCGTCTACCGGCACTTCGCCACCAAGGAGGCGCTCTACGCGGCGATCGTCACGGCCCGGGTCGACCTGCTGCTGCAACAGGCCGACCGGTTGCGCACGACCGGGGAACCGGCCACCGCGTTCTTCACGTTCGTCACCCGGATCGTCGTGGACGCCACCACCAAGAAAGCCCTGACCGAGGCGCTGCGCGACGCCGGCATCGACGTCAAAGCCGGCCGGAGCGACCAGCGGACCCGGATGCACGAGGCCCTGACCGCACTGCTGCAGGACGCGCAACGGGCCGGCGCGGTGCGCCCCGACGTCGACATGCCGACCGTCCTCGCCCTGCTGCGCGGCGCCAGCCTGGCCGCGGAGTCCGGCGACTACCCCGTCCCGGTCCTGGACCGCGCCCTGGCTGTGCTGTTCGACGGCCTGCGCCCCCGACCGGCGTGACGACCGCGTCATCTCGCCGCCCGCCCGGCGCCGGGCGCACCCGCCCGCAGCGACCCCACGGACCTCACTGACCCGCCCCCGCGTCACGGATCCCGAAACAGGGGGTAGGTGGGAAACCCGAGGGCTAGCCTGAAATCGATCGTTTTATACGAATAAATAATATCTTGATGGTGGTGATTGTCGTGCTCGAGTACGCCTCACGAGCTGAAGCGGTGTTCCAGGCTGCACCGGATGCGATCGTGGGCATCGATTCGAGCGGCCGGATCCTGCTGGTGAACACCCAGGCCGAACGACTGTTCGACTACGACCACGACGAGTTGATCAACCAGCCGGTCGAGGTCATCGTCCCGGAAGCGGCCAGCGGCGGGGTGTACCCGGCCCGTCCCACCTCCCAACTCGACAACCCGGACCGCCCGCGCCGGGCGGACACCGCGGTGACCCTGACCGGGCGGCGCAAGGGCGGCGACGAGTTCCCGGCCGAGATCTCCCTGTCGGTCGTCGACACCGATGACGGACCGGTCGTGGCGGCGGCCATCCACGACGTCAGCGTCCGCAAGGACGCCGAGGCGAAGTTCCGCTGGATGATCGAGGTCGCCCCGGACGCCATCCTCGGCGTCGACGCCTCGGGCTCCATCGAGTTGGTGAACCGCAGTGCGAAAACCTGTTCGGCCGCAGCCACGACGATCTGATGGGCCTGCCGGTCGAGGCCGTGCTCCCCGGCGGGCTGCGTCCGGTCGACGCGGGTCAGGTCGGTGCCTGTGTGGTGATGTCGGCCGTGCACGAGGACGGCACCGCCATCCCGGTCGAAGTCAGCCTCAGCGCCTTGGAGACCACCACCAGCGGCCGGCTCACCATGGCCGCGGTCCGGGACATCTCCGACCGCAAACACATCGAGCACCTGCTGCAGCACAACGTCTCCGAGCTGGAACGGGCCAGCCGGGTCAAGAACAACCTGCTGGCCAGCATGAGTCACGAGCTGCGCACCCCGCTCAACGCCATCCTGGGTTTCACCGGCACCCTGCTGATGAAGCTGCCCGGCCCGCTCAACGCCGAACAGGAACACCAGCTGCACCTGGTGAAGGCGAGCGGCGTGCACCTTCTCTCGATCATCAACGACCTGCTCGACCTCGCCCAGATCGAGTCCGGCAAGGTCCAGATCGTGCTGGTACCGGTCGACTGCCGCGCCGTGGTCGACGCGGTCGTGCAGTCCCTGGAGCCGCTGGCCGAGACCCACCACGTCACCCTGCACGTGGAGGGACCCGAGGTGCCGGTGTCCGCGACCGCCGACAAACGCGCGCTGAGCCAGATCGTGGTGAACCTGGTCAACAACGCGATCAAGTTCGCCGAGGGCAGCCAGGTGCGCATCCGGCTGACGCTGCAGGAGTCTGGCGACCGGATCCAGATCTCGGTGCACGACACCGGCCCGGGCATCCCGGAAACGGACCTGGACCGGATCTTCTGCGCGTTCGAGCGGAGCGCCGCCACCGCGAAGGCCACCGACGAAGGCACCGGTCTCGGCCTGCACATCTCGCAGAAGCTCGCCGAGCTGATGAACTCCACCGTCACCGTGGCCAGCGTCGTCGGTGAGGGCAGCACCTTCGCCATCTCCCTGGCCACCTGCTGAAACGGAGCAGGTCATGAACGCGCGCATCCTGGTCATCGAAGACACTCCGAACAACATGTATCTGATGACGTACCTGCTGCAAGCGCACTCGCACACCGTCACCCCGGCGGCCAGCGGAGAGGAAGCCCTCGCGCTGGCCCGGGCGTCACGCCCCGACCTGGTCGTGATGGATCTGCAGCTGCCCGGCATCGACGGCTACCAGACGTTGGCGGCCATGCGCGCCGAGCCGGGACTGCGCGAGGTGCCGGTCGTCGCCGTGACGTCCTTCGCGCTCGTGGGCGACCGCGACCGGATCCTCAACGCCGGCTTCGACCACTACGTGGCAAAACCCATCGACCCGGCGACGTTCACCGACGAGATCGACGCCTACCTGCCGCAGCTGTTGCGCAGCTCCGTACCGAACTGAACGGTGCGCCTGCCCGGCGCGGCTCCGTAGCAAGAGAAAGTCCTGAGGCTGTCATGGCTACCGTCCTTGTCGTCGACGACCGCGCCACCAACCGGGAACTCGTGCGCACCCTGCTCGGATACCAAGGGCATCGGGTCATCGAGGCCCACGAGGGCGCCGAGGCACTCGACCTGGCTCACTCCCAGCATCCCGACCTGGTCGTCACCGACATGCTGATGCCCGGGATGGACGGTTACGAACTGGCCCGGGAGCTGCGCTCCGCGCCGGACACCGCCGCGACACCCATCGTGTTCTACACGAGCAACTATCAGGAATCGGAGATCCAGCCCTTCGCCCAGGCGATCGGGGTGGCCCGGGTGCTGCTCCGGTCGTCGGAGCCACAGGAACTCATGCGGACCGTCGACGAGGTCCTGGCCGCGGGACCGGGCCTGGTCGGGCCGATCGACACCGCGCAGGTCGACCGCGAGTACCTGCGCGCGGTCACCGGGAAGCTCTTCGAGAAGGCCACGGCGTTGAGCACCACCGAGAAACGTTTCCGGCTGATGGCCGACGCCTCGCCGGTGGGTATCGCGTTCGGCGACCCGCACGGGTCCGCCAGCTACGTCAACGCCCGGCTCTGCGAGATCACCGGGCTGCCCGCCGACGACCTGCTCGGCCTGGGCTGGCTCACCTGCGCCGGCCAGGAGCACCGCGACGAGGTTCTCACCGTCGCCCGCGGCGACGGGCCCCGCGACGTCCGGCACCGGTATCGCAGCCACATCGGGTTGAGCGGCCGCACCGCGCGATGGCTCAACGTGCACGTCGAGGCGGTCCAGGACGACGAGGGCAGCCACGTCGGCTTCATCAGCACGATCGACGACGTGACCGCCCACGTCGAGAGCGACCAGCGGCGCCACGCCACGCAACGCCAGCACGACCTCGACGACCGGGACCGGGCCCGGGAACGGCTCGGCAGCCTCAGCACCCTGGCCGGCGGCGTCGCCCACGACTTCAACAACATCCTGGGCTCGATCCTGGCCTTCGAGAGCTTCGTGTCCGAGTCCGTCGCCGAACTGACCGTCGCCGGCCGCCTGGACCCCGAGAGCAGCACGGCCATCCTCAACGACCTGGGACAGATCCGCAAAGGCGGTGAACGGGCCACCGGCCTGACCCAGCAGCTGCTGACCTTCGGCTCCCGCAAGGTGATCAACCTGTCGGCGCTCGACCTGAACCGGGCCGTGCGCGAATCCAACGCGCTGCTCGCCCCGACCCTGGGCACCCGCGTGCACATCGTCACCCACCTCGCGGACGACCTGCGTCTGGTGCTCGCCGAGCCCACCAACATCGCGCAGATCCTGCTCAACCTCACCGTCAACGCCGGCCATGCGATGCCCGGCGGCGGCACGCTGACCATCATCACGTCCAACGTCGTGATCACCGAGGAACCCGGTGAATCGGGTCCCGCCCCGCAGACCGCCGGGCACTACGTCCGGCTCACCGTCCGCGACACCGGTGAGGGAATGACCCCGGAGACGCTGCAACACGCGATCGAGCCGTTCTTCACCACCAAGGGCCGGGGCCTGGGCAGCGGGTTCGGGCTGGCCATCGTCTACGGGATCGTCAACCAGCTCGGCGGTGTGCTCCGCATCGAATCGGAACCCGGCCACGGCGCCATGTTCACCATCTACCTGCCGACGACGGAACAGACCGTCGAACCACCGCCCGACACGGTGGCGGCGGCCGTCGGCGGCACCGAGACCATCCTGATCGCCGAGGACGACGACGGTATCCGTGAGGCGCTCACCCGGACCCTGTCCGGCGCCGGTTACACGACCCTCACCGCGGCCTCCGGCCCGGACGCGCTCGCCCTGGCCGACCAGCACACCACCGGCATCGACCTGCTCGTCTCGGACATCGTCATGCCCGGCATGCTCGGCGACGAGCTCGCCGCGGCGCTGCAGCAACGACGGCCCGCCATCAAGGTCCTGCTCGTGTCGGGCTACGCCGGCGACCTGATGAGCCACTACGGCGTCCTCAAACCCGGTGTCACCGTGCTGGCGAAACCGTTCACCAGCGACGAGTTGCTCACCGCCGTCCGTACCTCGATCGGTATCGCCGCGGTCTGACCGCCGGGCGGGGTCACGACGGCCCGGTCACCGGCAACCCGGCACCGCGCCCGGCCTCACATCCGGCCGGGCTGTGTCGTCGGTGCGGTAGCCGACCGTGAAGGAGCCCCCCGTGTCCGCCGCCTATCTCACCACCACCGGCCTCGCCGCGTTCCTCGCCGCCAGTGCCGCGGTCACCTACCTGATCGGGCACGACTACCCGAAGGCGCAGCTGCGGATGAAACGCCTGCCGCTGTGGTGGATGCCGATGCTCGGTGTCATCCTGGCCGCCGGCGCCGCGGGCCTGCTGATCGGCCTCGCCGTACCGATCCTGGGTGTCCTGGCCGCCGCCGGCCTGGTCCTCTACTTCGTCGGCGCGTTCACCGCCCACCTGCGGGTCGGCTCCCGCGCCCTGGCCGGCCCGGCGGTCTTCTTCACCGTGATGCTCACCAATCTGGGGGTGACCCTGGCTCACCGGTTCTGCTGACCGCAAAATCGGCCTGCGGGGGACAGCCGCGGGCCGGGGCGGGCTGGCATGGTGGAGGCGCCGACGTGAACAGGGGGACGATGACGTGACCACGATCGACGCCGCAGGGATCACCCTCGCCTACCGCACCGCCGGGGAGCCGGGCCGCCCGCCGATGGTGCTGCTGCACGGGCTCGGCGACAGCTCCGCCGACTGGCACACCGTGCTGACCGATCTCGCACAGACCCACCACGTGCACGCGCTCGACCTGCGCGGGCACGGCAGCAGCGCACACCCGGGCGCGTACTCGTTCGAGCTGATGCGCGACGACGTGCTCGCCTACCTCGACGCGGCCGGCATCGCCCGGTGCGTGCTGGTCGGGCACTCGATGGGTGGCATGGTCGCCGCGCTGCTCACCCTGGCCGCACCGGACCGGGTCACCCACCTGGTCCTGGAGGACAGCAGCCTGCCGCGGCCCGGGTCGCTGCCCCGGCCGCCGCTGGACCCGCCGGCCGAGCCGACACCGTTCGACTTCGCCGCGGTCACCGCGATCCGCGCCCAGCTCAACGACCCCGACCCGGCCTGGTTCGCGTCGCTGTCCGAGATCGCCGTCCCCACCCTGATCATCAGTGGGGCGGAGAGCCCGATCCCGCACGAGCTGCTCGCCGACAGCGCCGACCGGATCCCGGACGCGATGCTGGTCACCGTGACCGCCGGGCACAACGTGCACGTCGAACAGCCGACCGCGTTCCTCACCGAGATCCACCGCTTCCTGAACCGCCCGTGACCGATCCCGATCAGCCCGGCCCGGCGCGGCTCACCACCGCGCGACGGATCGTCGTCTACGGCGTCACCGGGTCCGGCAAGACCACCCTGGCCCGCCGGATCGGCGAACGCACCGGCCTGCCCTGGCACAGCGTCGACGACCTCACCTGGGAACCCGGCTGGGTCGAGGTCCCGCTCGCCGTGCAACGCGACCGGATCGCCGCGATCTGCGCCGGCGACGCCTGGGTGCTCGACAGCGCCTACCTGTCCTGGGCCGACATCCCGCTGGCCCGCGCCGACCTGATCGTCGGCCTCGACCTGTCGCGCCCGCTGCTGCTGTACCGGCTGGTCACCCGCACCCTGATCCGCGGGATCGTCCGCACCCCGATCTGCAACGGCAACACCGAGTCGCTGCGCGAAGCCCTGTCCCGCGACTCGATCGTGCTGGTCCAGTTCCGGTCCCTGCCCCGCAAACGCGCCCGCCTGCGCGCCTGGCAGGCCGACCCCGCGATGCCACCGGTGGTCCTGCTCCGCTCCGCGCGCGCGGTCCGCGCCTGGCTTGACACCCTTCCCGGTACGACCTGACGCCTCACTCGGTGAACTCGCAGAACGACAGCGCCTGATCGAACCGCCCGGCGGCCAGGTCCTCGTGCCGGATCAGGAACCGCCCGTTCACGTACTCCTGGTGCGGCACCGCGAACTGGGCCAGCGCCACCCACTCGCGCTGCACCGCCTCCTCGGAGCTGTCCTCGGCCAGGATCCACTCGGGGCTGTTCTGCGCCGAGACGGAGTACCCGCCGAGCAGCAGGTCGTCCTCGATCCACGGCACCCGGCCGGGCCAGAGCCGGTCGACGAGGGCCGCCAGTTCCGCGGCGTGCGGCAGGTCGCCGAGCACCTGGTCCTGCAGGCCGGACGGCTGCTCCGGCAGGTCCGGCTCGACCCGCGCGTACAGGTCGTGTTCCGGGCCGGTCAGCGGCTCGTCGTCGCAGTCGTCGTCCGGTGGCCCGGTCGGTGCGGTCACCGCGCCGGCCGGCACGTGCACCACCCGGGCGAACTGCTGCTCCTCCGGTATCGAACACGACGACATGGCCGCCTCGGGCGACAGGAAGAACAGCAGCGACCCACCGGCCGGCAGGGCGAACCCGGCGATCCGGGGCAGCGCCGCACAGTCGACCGCCGCCAGGTACGGCAACGGCACCCCGGGCCGGATGCACGGCCAGGCGATGTCGGCGGGCAGGTGCGGCAGCCCGCCGAACCGTCCGGCGCGCACCCCGTCCGGCCCGGCACCGGCCCGGATCCGGAACCGCAGCACCAGGTCGGCGTACCGGACGGCCTCGCCGCGCGGCACACCCTGCTCGGTCGCGGCCCGCAGGAATCGATCGTGATAGTCCATGACCGGACATAGTGGCAGAGCTATCCGACACAACTGCGGCTCGCGGCGACCCAGCGCTCCACGGTGGCCGTCGCCGCGCCGCTGCCGACCACCTCGGCGCACCGGGCCAGGGCCGCCGGGAACGAGCGCCCGTCGACGGCGACCAGCATCGCGGCCGCGTTCAGCAGCACCACGTCGCGGATCGGGCCGGGCTCACCGCCGAACACGGCGCGCGCGATCCGGGCGTTGTGCACGGCGTCACCGCCGCGCAGCTGCGCCGGGACCGCCCGGGCCAGGCCCAGCCGCGCCGGGTCGAGGACCGTGGCGCGCACCGTGCCGTCGCGCACCGTCCACACCCGCGACGTGGTCGTGGTGGTGAGCTTGTCCAGGCCGTCGTCACCGCGTACCACCAAAGCCTGAACGCCGCGCCCGGCGAACATGTCGGCGACCAGCGGTGCCAGCCGCGCATCGGCCACACCGACCACCTGGTGCCCCGGAGCGGCCGGGTTGATCAGCGGTCCGAGGACGTTGAAGACGGTCGGCACCCCGAGCGAGCGCCGCACCGCCGCCACGTGCCGCAACCCCGGGTGGTACCGCGGCGCGAACAGGAACGTGATCCCGGCCTCGGCCGCGACCCGGGCGGCCTGCGCCGGCGACAGGTCCAGGCGCACCCCGAGCTGCTCGACCAGGTCGGCGGCCCCGGCGGTCGCCGACGACGCGGCCCGGCCACCGTGCTTGACCACGGTCACCCCGGTCGCGGCGGCGACCACCGCCGCCATCGTGGAGATGTTCACCGCGCCGGTGCCGTCCCCACCGGTCCCGGCGATGTCCACGACCGGCCCGGGGATCACCACCGGCAGCGCACTCGCCAGGGACGCCTCGACCAGGCCGGTCAGCTCCGCGGCGGTCTCGCCCTTGGTGCGCAGCGCGGCCGCGAACCCGGCCACCTGCACCGGATCCAGCTCACCGCCGACGATCTTGCTCATCGCCCAGGCGGCCTGTTCCCGGGTCAGGTCGGTCCGGCGCAGCAGGCTCGGCAGGATGGTCTTCGACAGCGGCATCGTGGAGGTCCTCGCAGGGTGCGGGGTCGCCCGCCGAGGGTGCACACAAAAAACGGCCGCCTCGACGAGGCGGCCGGTGGGGATGGTTCGACAGGTGGCCGCCTAGCAGGCGCGCCACCACAGCATCGAACACGAGATCACGACACGGACCCTAACAAATCGACCTCTGTGGATGCGCTGGGCGGCGCGGCGTGATACTCCAGAGCGACAGGGAGGTGCCCATGCGCTCCGAGATCTTCCGCCGCAAACCCGTCGAGGACATCACCGACGACCACGACACCGGCCTCACCCGCACCCTCGGGCTGTGGCAACTGACCGCGATCGGGGTCGGCGGCATCATCGGCGCCGGCATCTTCGCCCTCGCCGGCGCGGTCGCCCACGAGACCGCCGGACCCGCCGTACTCATCTCGTTCCTGATCGCCGGGATCGCCTCCGCCGCCGCCGCGCTCTCCTACGCCGAGTTCGCCGGCATGATCCCCAAAGCCGGGTCCGCCTACACGTACGGCTACGCCGTGCTCGGCGAACTCGCCGGCTGGTTCATCGGCTGGGACCTGCTCCTGGAATACACCGCGATCGTCGCCGTCGTGGCCATCGGCATCTCCGGCTACTTCAGCTTCCTGGTCGGTGAACTCGGCGCCGACCTGCCCGCCTGGATGCTCGGCGCGCCCGGCACCGGCGACGGCCACGTCGTCGACCTGTTCGCCGTGGTGCTCTGCCTGCTGATCGCGTACCTGCTCAACCGCGGCATCCGCTCCGCCGCCCGGTTCGAGACCGCCGTCGTCGGCATCAAGATCCTCGTGGTGCTGCTGGTCGTGGTCGTCGGCATGTTCCACCTCAACACCGCCAACTACACGCCGTACTTCCCGTTCGGCGTCAGCGGCGCGATCACCGGCGCCGCCACCGTCTTCTTCGCCGTCTTCGGCTACGACGCGATGTCCACCGCCGCCGAGGAATCCGCCGACTCCCGCCGCCACATGCCCAAAGCCATCCTCTACAGCCTGGCCATCTCCATGGTCCTCTACGTGCTGGCCACCCTGGTCCTGACCGGCATGCAGAACTACCGCGACATCGACCCGGAGAGCGGCTTCTCCACCGCGTTCGCCTCGGTCGGGCTCAACGGCCTCGCCGACGTCATCGCGGTCGGCGCCATCATCGGCATCCTCACCGTCATGTTCACCTTCATGCTCGGCGTCACCCGCGTCTGGTACGCCATGAGCCGCGACGGCCTGCTCCCCGCCTGGTTCGCCCACCTGCACCCCACCCGCCGCGTCCCCAGCCGCGTCACCTGGATCGTCGGCGTCGCCTCCGCCCTGATCGCCGGCTTCCTGCCGATCCGCGAAGCCGCCGAACTCACCAACATCGGCATCCTGCTCGCCTTCGTCGTCGTCTGCATCGCCGTGATCGTGCTGCGCTACCGCCGCCCCGACCTGCCCCGCACCTTCCGCCTGCCACTGATGCCGGTCATCCCCGCCGTCGGCGTCGTCTTCTCCCTCTGGCTGATCACCTTCCTGGACCCGATCACCTGGCTGCGCTTCGCCATCTGGTTCCTGCTCGGCCTGATCATCTACTTCACCTACAGCCGCAAACACTCCGCGCTCAACAACCGCTGACCCCCCAGACCGCTTCCACTCACCGTCACCCCTTTCTTGTACGCCGGGAAGCGCCCCGTCTCCACGTCCCCGGCCCGGAAGTCGATGCGCTGATGCGCGAACGCGCCGGGCGCTCGATCGGGCCGGGAACCTGTCCGGGATCGACAGGCCTGCGGCTCCGGGTCGTGATGTGCCAGCATGTGAAACCAAAGCGTCCACAATGGCTGATCCTGGCCGGCAGTACCGAAGGAGACTTCGTGTCGTCAGTTCACGCGTGGCCTGTCCCCGAATCCCACTCCCGCAGGACTCCCCGGTGGCTGGCGCTCGTCGCCACGCTCGTCGCCGTCGTGGCCACCCTGACCATTCCGTCGCCGGCCGCGGCCGGCACATCGTACTTTCCGACCATCAAGATAACGACCGGTAGTGGCCAGGGTGTGAACATCAAGGCTGGCGTCTACGTCTACGACTACGACGAATTCGCGTGGACCAAGACGTACGCGACGTCCTTCGGGTCGCAGAATCACCGGGTCGACTTCGCGTTGGTGAAGAACGGCATTCGATCCGTGAGTTACTACCACCCCAATGTCGGCACCGGCACCTGGGAGGACTGCCTCGGAGGCACGAACACCAACTGCCCGGGTACCCAGTCAGGAGCTCCGGCCTACCTGCAGGTCACGGTGAGCAATCTGAGCACCGGCACCTGTCGCACGGCGTACCTGTCCAGCGCCGCGATGAACACCACCAAGCAGTGGGGCACCCCCAGCTCCTGTTGAGCGAAGCGACCGGCGGCCGGTGCGGGCCAGACGAACCGCACCGGCCATCACCACGCCCCGGTCGAGGGTGTCGTCGGCACCGACCACCAGCGAGATGTTGATCACCTGGGCGTAGCCGGGACCGGCCGTCCAGCCCACCCCTGCCGCGTCATCCGGATCACCGCCGGACACCCGCACCGACACGCCGGTCGCCGGGGCCGTCCACCGCTCCACCGGGTACGGGATCACCGGCACCACCACCGCGCACCCCAGCACCCACACCCGCCACATCGTCCACACCCCCGGCCACCAGCGACACCCGCGAATGTCATCGGCGCCGCGCCATCCCGGTTGTGCCCCCAGCACAGCGGCGGTTAGGTTGTGGGGGCCATCTGCGGCGTCGTGAGGGAAACCGGTGAAAGTCCGGTGCGGTCGCGCCACTGTGAACTGCCCCCGCAGGGGACAGTGAGTCAGGACGCTCACGCGACCGCAGCCTGTTGATCGGGACGCGTCATCCCGTAGGAGGTTGATTCCGCCATGCCCAAGGCTGATTCCGTCAAGCCGCTCGTCATCCCCGCGATCTCCACGCGCCTGCTGCTCACCGCCGCCGGTGTCGTCATCCTGCTGCTCGCCCTCGCCTACCTGGTCGCCTTCGACCAGGGCGCCCTCTCGCGCAGCGGCATGTACATGCACGAGCTCATGCACGACGGCCGACACCTGCTGGGCGTCCCGTGTCACTGACCGCCGACCGGAAACCGACGTTCGGCCGGATCCTGATCGCCGGCATCCTGGCCGGGCTCATCGCCGGGCTGCTCGCCGGCACGTTCGCGTTCTTCGCCGGTGAACCCCGCGTCGACGCGGCCATCGCGATCGAGGAACAGAACGCGCTCGCCCACGGCGAGTCCGGCGGCGAAGAACTCGTCAGCCGCGACACCCAGAAGCACGTCGGCCTGCCCCTGGCCACCGGCCTGTACGGGATGGCCGTCGGCGGCTTCCTCGCCGTCGCCTACACCCTGCTGCGCCACCGCCTGCGCACCGGCAGCGACACCCGCGCCGCCCTCGGCCTCGCCGGCGCCGGCCTGCTCGGCATCGTCATCGTGCCGTTCCTGAAATACCCGCCGAACCCACCCGCGGTCGGCGACCCCGCCACCATCGACCAGCGGACCCTCAGCTACCTCGCCGTGCTCGCGCTCGGCCTGGTCGCGGTCTGGGCCGGCGTCGTCGCCGCCCGCACCCAGACCCACGAGTGGCGCCGCGCCACCGCCGGCCTGGCCGGCTTCCTGGTCGTGGTCACCGTCGCCTACCTGCTGCTGCCCACCATCGACGAGGTGCCCGCCACCTTCCCTGCCGTGCTGCTGTGGAAGTTCCGGCTCGCCTCGCTCGGCACCCAGGTCGTGCTCTGGAGCGTCCTCGGTCTCGCGTTCGCCGGGCTGCTCAACCGGCTCGCGACCCGCAGCGCCAACCCGGCGGCGGCCCCGGCCGCCGTGGCGACCGCCGACGCCTGACCCGCACCACCAGAACGCCGCGCGAGCACCTCGCGCGGCGTTTTTTCTTGTCCTAGGCTGACCCGATGGCGCAGTTCAGCGGACTCGACGACCTGCTCGGCCACGTCGAGCTCGGCACCAGCGACTGGCACCTCGTCGACCAGCAGCGGATCACCGCGTTCGCCGAGGTGACCGGCGACCACCAGTGGATCCACGTCGACCCGGAACGCGCCCGCACCGACGGCCCGTTCGGCACCACGATCGCGCACGGCGCGCTGACCCTGTCGCTGTGCATGACGTTCCTGACCGAGGTCGTGCACGTCGACACCGTGACGTTCGTGGTCAACGGCGGCTTCGACCGGGTCCGCTTCCACACCCCGGTGCGCTGCGGGTCACGGCTGCGCGGCAAGGTCCGGCTGCTCGAGTCCCGGCGGCTGACCGGCGGCGCCCGGCTGATCCTGCGCACCACCGCCGAGATCGAGGGCGAGAAACGCCCGGCGTGCGTGGCCGATCAGATCCTGGCCCTCTACGAGCCCACCGCCCCGACCGAGGCGTAACCCAGGGTCCCGGGCTGGCTCTCAGGGGTGCCTCGACAGCGCTGACACACCCCTGAGAGCCAGCCCGGGACCGCAACCCGAAAAGTGGGCTGGTCGGCGAAGCCGTCCTTTTGGTGGTTGGTGCGGCTTGCCGCACTGCGCGTAGGTCATCCTAGGAAGATAGGAAATGACCTCACGGTCGCAGGCGGGCCGCGCGGGACTCCAGGTAGCGGCGCTCGGCCAGGCTCGCGGTGGCTTTCGCGGCACGACGGAAATTTTCGTACGCCGCAGCCGGCTCCCCCGCCTTCTCCAGCAGATGCGCCCGCACCGACGCCAGCCGGTGATGCCCGCGCACCCGCTCGTCGGCGTCCAACCCGGCCAGCAACGCCAGCCCCTCCCCCGGCCCGGCCACCTCGGCCAGCGCGATCGCCCGGTTCAACGTCACCATCGGGTTCGGCGCGATCCGCTCCAGGATCAGGTACAGCGCGTACACCTGCCGCCAGTCGGTCTCCCCCGCCGTCGCCGCGTCCGCGTGGGTGGCCGCGATCGCCGCCTGCAACTGGTACGGCCCCAGCACCGGCGCGCCCAGCGACACCCGGGCCAGCGCCAGCCCCTCCTCGATCAGCTCCCGGTCCCACACCGACCGGTCCTGCTCGTCCAGCGGCACCAGGTCACCGCCCGGCGTGGTCCGCGCCGCCCGCCGCGCATGGGTGAGCAGCATCAACGCCAGCAGCCCGGCCACCTCACCGTCCTGCGGCAGCTGCGCCCGGACCAGCCGGGCCAGCCGGATCGCCTCCCACGCCAGCTCGACCCGGTGCAACGACGAACCCGACGACGCCGTGTACCCCTCGTTGAAGATCAGGTAGAGCACGTGCAGGACCACCCGCAGCCGCTCCTCGAACGCCGCGCCGTCCGGCAACCGGAACACGCTGCCGGCCGCCCGGATCCGCTGCTTCGCCCGGGAGATCCGCGCCGCCATCGTCGCCTCCGGCACCAGGAACGCCCGGGCGATCTCCGCGGTGGTCAGCCCGCCGACCGCCCGCAACGTCAGCGCCGTCTGCGACGCCGCGGTCAGCGCCGGATGACAGCACAGGAACAGCAGCACCAGGGTGTCGTCGGTGTCCGGCACGTCCGGCGCCGGCTCGGCCACCGTCTCGCGCTCACGCCGGGCGTGCTCACTGCGCACGTGATCGATCAGCCGCCGCGACGCGACGGTCATCAGCCAGCCGCGCGGATTGTCCGGCACACCGTCGGCCGGCCACTGCACCGAGGCCGCGAGCCCGGCCTCCTGCACCGCGTCCTCACACCCCTCGAACTGCCCGTGCCGGCGCACCAGCGCGCCGAGGACCTGCGGCATCAGCCGACGCAGCAGGTCCTCGACAGCCGGGCCGCTCACGCCTCGAGAACCCCGTCGGCGAACATCACCTGCCGCACCTCCACCCCGAGCCCCTCGATCGCCGCGTCCGGGATCTGCGCCGCCAGCTCGATCGCCCGCGCCCGGTCCGCGCAGTCGATGAGGTAGAACCCGCCCAGGTACTCCTTCGCCTCCAGGAACGGCCCGTCGGACACCACCGGCTGCCCGTTGCGCACCGACACCACCACCGCCTGCGACGGATCCACCAGCGCCTGCGTGGTGATCAGCTCGCCGGACTCCTTCAGCCCCTCGATGAACCGGCCGTGCCCGTCACCGATCGCCGCCATCTCCTCCTCGGTCAGCGACTCCAGCACGGCCGGGTTGATGTGCATGCTGATCAGGAACTTCATCGTCGTACCCCTCAGATCTTTGTCGGCCCGGACAGGGCCGCTCGCCTGGTGGTCGGAGCGGCCGCGCCCACCTTGACATCCTCGCCCGGAATTTCTCGACCGGCGTTTTCGGTCAGGGCCACGCCCAGCGGCGTCAGTTCGTAGCGGACGGCGCGGCCCAGCCGGGTGCGGGTGACCAGGCCGGCGTCGCGCAGCACCGCCAGATGGCTGCCGACCGTGCCCAGGCTCAGGCTCAGCTGCGCGACCAGCTGCGACGTCGTCGCCGGCACCGCCAGGGCCCGCAACACGTCCGCGCGACGCTCACCGACCAGCCGGCTCAGGGCCGCGTCACCCGGGGCCCGCGCCGCCGGACCGAACAGGTCCGCGACACCCCGGGCCGGATAAACCAGAGCGTACGGCCATGGCGGCTCCACGTAGTTGATCAACGTGCCGAAGACCGTCGGCATCAGCAGCAGACCCTGGCCCGCCGGGCGCAGCCGCTCCCACTCGGTCCGTGACCCGGTGCGCACCTCGATCGTCCCGGCCTCACCGTCGGCACGCCACCGCACCCGCCGGTCGAGATCGGACAACGCGGCCGCCCAGCCGTCCCGCGCCAACTGCCCTGAGCGGTGCGCCACATCGCGCTCCAGCACCGCCCGCAACCGTGGCCAGTCCGGCTCCACCAGAACCCGCCAGCTCGCCTCCAGTGCGTCGGCGAGCTGGGCCACCACGTCCGGGGCGTCCAGGATCCGCTGCACGTGGTGGGCCGGCGGCCGCATCCCCGCCAGGTTGCGGGCCAGCTCCAGCCGGGCCCGGGGCAACGCCGTGGCCCGCACCACGGCCAGCTCGGCGGTGATGTCGGCACCGGGGCCCGACGGCGGCGGATGGATGAAGTCGGCGTTGTAGGCGCCCCGGCGGAACAACGCCGTCAACGCCCCGACGGCGGGGACCTGGGCGCGCAGCTGCTCGTACCGCGGGGCGACCCGCTCCGTCCACGGCCGCAACGGGCCGGCCGGCTGCACACCGGCGGCGACCCGCAACGCCTGCACCGCCTCACCCAGCGGCGAGATCGCGAACCGGGTCCGCGCCACGTCGACCGGGCCCACCTCGATGGCCAGCATGTTTAGCCTCCACGCGAAAGCTTAGCCACCCACGTGGGATGGCCGGGAGGCTGGCCGCCATGACCACCACGTACCGCGACGTGTTCGCCGTGGGCCAGTTCCGCGTGCTGTTCGCCGGCTACACCCTGTTCCTGATCGGCGAGACCGTCCGGATGCTCGCGCTGAGCGTGACCGTTTATGCCGCCACCGGGTCACCGCTGCTGTCGGCCCTGGCGTACGCCGCCGGTTTTCTTCCGTACGCCCTCGGCGGCGCATTCCTGCTGTCCTTCGCCGACCGCTGGCCACCGCGCCCGGTGCTGGTCGGCTACGACCTGCTGCGCGCCGCGGTCAGCGCCGTGCTCGCCGCCGAAATCCTGCCGGTCCCGGCCATGCTGGCCCTCGTCGTCGTCACCGGGCTGCCCAGCGTCGTGACCGCCGCGGCGCGTACCGCCCTGCTGCCCGACCTGCTCGCCGGCGACGGCTACGTGCTCGGCCGGGCCGTGTTCGCGATGACCGCCGGCGGCACCCAGGTGCTCGGCTTCGCCACCGGCGGTCTGCTGATCACCGCGGTCGGGGCGCGGGGCGCACTCGCCATCACCGCCGCGACGTGCCTGGCCTCAGCGGCGCTGCTGAGACTGCGACTGGCCGACCACCCACGCCGCCGCACGAGCGGCACCGTCAACAGCGCCGCCGTCAGCACCGGGTCGGTCTCTGGTTCTGGCGCCGGGACTGGCGTCAGGTCCGACATCGGCGTCGGCGTCGGCGTCGGCGAGACCTGGCGGGTGAACCGGTCGCTGCTCGGCCGGCCGGCGCTCCGTTCGCTGCTGCTGGCGCACTGGCTGGCACCGGCGCTGGCGGTCGGCGCCGAGGGCGTGCTGATTCCCTACGCCGCGCGGGCCGGCGCTCCGGACGCCGCCGGACTGCTCTTCGCCGCCGTCGCGGCCGGCATGTTCGGCGGCCACCTGATCGTCGGCCGGCTGGCCCGCCCCGACGCCCGGGAACGGCTGACCGGGCCGCTCGCGCTCGCCCTCGGGGTGCCGCTGCTGGCGTTCGCGCTGCAGCCGGCCCCGGGATACGCCGCCGTCCTGCTGGCGGTCTCCGGCGCCGGCGTCGCCTACCAGCTCGGGCTGGCCGGCCGGTTCCTCGACGCGGTACCCGCAGACCAGCGCGGCCAGGCGTTCGGGTTGCTGCTGACCGGCACGATGACGCTGCAAGGCCTGGCCGCCGCGGCGGGCGGCGCACTGGGCGAGGTCGCCGCACCGGGCCTGGTCATCGCGGCGGCCGGCGCGGCCTCGGCCACCGCGGCCCTGCTCTCCTGGCGAACCCTGACACCCCGGCGATCCGCGCCGTCCTGGCCATGTTGATCCGGGCGGCCCGGCCGCGGAGTTAGGGTGCGATGTGACGTCGGAATTCCGCATTGAGCCAGCCCACGCGGGGGTGCGGCGATACTGGCTGGTCACCGGCGAACGCCACGGCGGCCGCTTCGAGGTCCCGGACACCCACATCGACGTGAGTTTCGCCCACGCCCGGATGATTGACGTGGACTTCACCGGGGTGTGGTTCATCAGCTTCGTCGGGCACGACTCGGTGTTCGAACGGTGCGATTTCACCCGCACCCACCTCGATCACGTGCTGCTCGGCGCCACCGGCTACGGTGGCCGGCGCTGGGACGGGCGCAGCTGGCCGGAGACGGTGTTCCGGGAGCGCGACTTCACCCGCACCCGGATGCCACCGGACACCTATTTCGGCAACGCCCGCTTCGACCGCTGCGTCTTCGACTGCGGCAGCCTGCGCGACCAGACCGCGACCGAACACGCCCAGTTCATCGACTGCACGTTCCGCGGCACGGTCAACGACGTCTGCTTCTGGGGCACACCGACCCGCGGCAGCGACGTCATCGGCCGCGACCGCAACGCGTTCACCGGCAACGACTTCACCGCCGCCGCACTCGTCGACGTGGAGTTCCGCAACATCGACCTGCGCGCCCAACGATTCCCGGAGCCACCCGGCTACGCCCTGCTCGACCACGCCGACCAGCGGGTCGCGGCCGCCCTCGCCGCCCTGGCCGGCTGGCCCGACGACGCGGTCAAGGCCGACGCCGAGCAGTACCTGCGCAACCGGGCCGAGGACGCTGTCGAATACACCGAGAGCTACCTGCTCGCCTCACCGCACGAGATCGGCCAGCGCCTACCGGCCGAGGCCCGCGAACAGATCTACCGCATGCTCGTCGACTACCAGCACCAGTGACCCGCCGTCACCGGCACCGTGCGCGCTACGCACCTCCGATCGTGGCGAGGGACTGCATGGCGGAGCGCTCCCGAATGGCCACGTCGGCGAGCAGCGCCGATGCGTCGGCCAGCGAACCGGGGCTGCCGGTGCGGCCGGCGGCCTCGATGTGAGCCGCGACCTCGGTCCACCGGGGGACGATCTCGGCGTACTGCCGGTGACCGGCACGCAGGGCGTCGTCGTCGACGAAGGTCAGCGCCTCGGCGAGGAAATCCCGGTATATCGCCCGGAACAGCGCGCCGCCGGTGCCACCACGCTCCATCAGCATCGCGACCAGCGGAAGGTCCCGGGCCGGGTCCACGGACCGGCTGAGCCACGACGGCACCAGGGCGGCGGCCTTGGCGATGCCACGGTGACCGAGGTTCGCGATCGGCGGGTTCAGGAACGTCAGCGCGTTGGCCCGCACCGCCCCGCGCACCGCGGCGCCCAAGTCGGGACGGGCCGCCGGAGCGGTGAGCCGGAACGACAGGTGCCGGGCGGTCATCGGGCCACGCTCGGCACGGGCCCGCTCCAGGCTGGTCAGCGTGGTGGCGACCGCGCCGCCCTGCTGCGCGGTGTCGATCAGGTAGGCGTGGGTGTCGTCGTAGCCGTACAGCGCGACGACGTGCCCGCCGAAATGGGTCTTCGTGGTGAAGTAGTCCAGGTGGAAGCAGTCCAGCTGCAGACCGACCGGCTGCCCGGCCTCGAGAGCGGCGACGACGGTGCGCCAGGCCTTGCCGGGTGAACTGGTCTCCTCGACCCGCAGCCCGAGCCCGAGCCGCTCGGCCAACGTACGAGTGATCATGGCGGGTTTGCTGCGGCCGCCGAGGAACGGGAAGTCCATGTTCTTGGCATCCCAGTAGACGAACCCCAGCCCCTCACCCAACCCGAACAACATCGGCTCGGACAGCACCAGCCCTTCATGGCCCAGCAGCGCGCCGAGCGTGGTCGTCTCACAGTGCAGGCCCCCGGGAAAGGCCACCCCGTCAAGCTTCATGCGGCACCATCGCCGGCCAACCCCGTCGGCACCGGAACACGCACAGCATCCTCGGCCGGTCCGGAACCAGACGACTCCTGCCGAACCGGCCAGGCAACCTCGGTGCGCAGCGCGGATGCAGGCACATCCAGGCCCGGTGGCACCCGGTAGTGCTCCTCGGCCGGCCCGGCCAGAACCCTGCCGTGCTGAGCCAGCCAGCGGCCCAGCGACCGATAGGCCACACCGACCTCGTCATACCCACCCTCGTGCACGGTCGCGGCCAGCAGACACCCCGGCAACGTCCCCCGCTCGATCCCCGCCGTCGGCCGAGGCACCCGATCCACCGGAACGAACAACTCGACGTCGAGCTCCGACACGCCCGGCTCGGCGATCGCGTCGCTGCTGAGATATCGGGTGCCGGGCGGACCGGTCGGGCGGATCCCCTGCTCGGCGAGGGCGGCGAACAGCTGCGGATAGCCGTGCCCCAGCGCCCCCGCAAGGCCGCTCAGTGAGGTGCGCACCACCAGCCGGGCCACCGGCTGGGGATCACGCCGTCGTTCATAGACCCGCAGCCAAGCAGGCACCCGCTCCGGCTCGGCGAGCACCGCGCTCAACTGCCTGGCGATCTGATCCAGGCGTGCGGCCCGCGCCGACACCCGCTCCCGGTGCCGCTCGATGGCGGCACTCGCCCGGCGCGGGTCGTCGGTCGCCAGGATCTCGGCGATCTCCGGCAAGGGAACCTCCAGATCTCGTAGTCGCTGGATCAGCCCCGCCCGCGGGAACTGGTCGACGCTGTACCACCGGTACCCGGTGTCGGCGTCGACCCGCACCGGGACGAGCAGACCCAGCCGGTCGTAGTTGCGCAGCACCCGGACGGACAACCGGCTCGCCCGCGCGAACAACCCGATCGACATCAGCTCCGTCATCAGTACCTCCCACAGCCTCAACCCTCCCCTTGGGGCAAGGTCAAGCCCGATCCTCCCCCGAACACCAAAGGCCTGGCATGGTCGGCGAAGCCGTCCTTTGTGTTCGGGTGCGGCTTGCCGCACTACCCCTAAGGCTTCCTAGGACAATAGGATGAATCCATCCAGACAGCGTCCGGGTGAGAGCGGGCCCGGCGCGAGGCGGGAAGCGCGGCCGGGCCGTGAGTGGGAGCGGCGTCGCGCGGCCTCACGGGCGGGACGCGGCTCGTAGCCTACGGACGGGACGCGGTATTCGTACCGAATGAGGACGGTCTTGAGGAGAAGCGGTCTGGCCTAGGAAGACAGGAAGTGGCGGATCGCCGCGCGCAGGGGGTCGTGCTGGGGGCCGAGCGGCGTCTGCGCCCACTTCTGCTGCGGATAGCGGGCCACCGGGCCCACCACCAGCTCCGGCGGCTCCCACTCGTAGCGCGGCCAGATGTGCGCGTGCAGGAACGGGTCGAAATTGCCGAGGATCTCCAGGTTGATCCGGCGGAACGCCGGGTCCAGCGACGCGCAGGCGCGCTCCACCGCCTCCCCCAGACGTTCCATGCTCTCCAGGAACGTCAGGCGGGCCGGCCGCGGCAGATCCGTCAGCCGTTCCACGGCCGGGTCGTCGGTGAGCAGCAGGCAGTATCCGGGCAGGAACTGCGCATCGCCGATCACCGCGAAACCGCCCGGCAGCGTGGCCAGCAGCGTCGGGTTCTCGCCGCGGGCGCAGGAGCCGATCCGATCGGTACGCCAGTCGTCCGCGCTCATCGCAGCGCCTCCCCCGCCCAGCGGCCGACCACCTCGAGGACCGGGGCCCGCCCGGCGAACCGTTCCGGCCAGCCGCGCGCGTCGTAGGCGGCGGCGTGCGCGTCCTGCGTCAGCGACGCAATCATGCGCGGTGCCAGCCAGAAGTACTTCGCCGCGCCGGTGACCATGATGGCGCGCTGGACCACGGCCGGATCGACATCGGACATGCCCCGGACGTAGCCGTCGATGACCGCCTCGAGGACGCCGTCCATCAGCGACAGGTCGATCAGGCCGTCGAAGAACGTGTCCAGGGCCAGGTTCGCGGCGTCCTCGCCGATCGCGCCCGGCCCGGTGAACGCCCAGTCCAGCAGCACCGGGCCGGAGTCGGCGAGCACCACGTTCATCGGCCACACGTCGTGGTGACAGAGCGTGCGCGGCAGCGCGTCAGCGGCCGCCAGCAGGTCGTGCCGGTGCTCCCACACGTCGCGGAGCCGGGCGCGCAGCTCCGGCTCCCACGCGGCGACCACGACCGGGTGATCCCAATCGACCTCGTCCGGCACCGGCTGGGCCAGGGTGTAGTCGCGCAGGAAGTCCCGGGCCAGCCACTCCGTCGCCGGTGGCCGGCCGACCCAGCCGTTCTGCCCGGCGCCGAGCCGGTAGGCGATGTCACCGGCGTCCTCGGGCCGCCACGCGCTCATCGGGGCGCCGGGCACGTCGGCCAGCCACATCGCCACCGAACCGTCCGGGCGCTCCTCGATCTCGTACAGTTCCGGAACGGACAGTCCGCCGGCCGCGAACGCGGTCCGGGCCAACCCTTCGGCGTACGCGAGCGGCTCACGCCTCCAGTAGTTGAAGTGCCCCGGATCCTCACTGGCCGCCAGATGTGCCGCCGCCCCCTCCCGCCGGCGCATGACCACTTTCAGCACCGCGGTCCCGCCGTCGCGCGGCACCCGCCACACCCCGCCGGTGACCTCGTTGGCCGTGCTGTACACGAGTTGTTCCGCGGCGGCGCTCACGACGTAAATGCCTCGTTGATCCACATAGCCGCATGCTAAACCGGCATCGTGCCCGCATTCCGTCCCGGCGTGGAACTGTCCCGCCTCTTCTACCGTGAAGCGGTCCGCCCGTTGCTCGGCGACCGCCCGCATATCGCCGCCCGGATCGGACCGGGCAGTGACGTGCTCGGCTTCGACACGCCGCGCTCCACCGACCACGACTGGGGCCCGCGCGTCGACCTGTTCCTCGAGGACCCCGGTGACCTGGCCGAAGAACTGCGGCACACCCTGCCGAAGCGGTTCCGGGGCTGGTCCACGCACTTCGCGCCGCCCGGCGCGCGGGTCCGGTCGATGGCCGACACCGACGGGCCGGTCGACCACTACGTCACGGTCACCGGCCTCTCCGCGTGGCTGCGGAGCCGGATCGGGGCGGGCGAGGACTGGCTGGCCCTGTCGTGGCAGCGGCTCGCCGAGATCACCGGCGGGGCGGTCTTCCACGATCCGGACGGCGAACTGGCCGCGAGTCGGAAACGACTGTCCTGGTATCCGGACGAGGTGTGGCGCTACGTGCTCGGCTGCCAGTGGGCGCGGATCGGGCAGGAGGAGGCGCTCGTCGGCCGCACCGCGGAGCTCGGCGACGACCTGGGCTCCCGGATGGTGACCGCCCGCCTGGCCCGGAACCTCACCCGCCTGCTGTTGCTGCAGCAGCGGCGCTGGCCGCCGTACCAGAAATGGCTCTCCGCCGCGATCAGCGGCGACCCGGCGGCGGCCCACCTCGCCGAGGCGCTGTCCACCGGCGACGGCGAGCGCAGGCAGGCGGCGCTGTGCACGGTCTACGAGGAGGCCGCCCGCCGGCAGAACGCCCTCGGCCTGTGCCCGCCGCTCGACGCGGTGCGCCGGCCGTACTTCGACCGCGGCTACCCGGTGATCGGCGCCGACCGGTTCGCCGCGGCGCTGCTCGACGGGCGGGCCGCGATCGGCACCATCGACCAGTACTGCGACAGCAACGACGTGCTGGACGATCCGGAAATCTGCGCGGCGGTAAGCAGATCCGCGCACTCACCGCGTCCTTAGGTCAGGTTTCGGAACCCGGCCGCGTGTGAAGCGCCCGCAGACGGGGGCGGGCGCTTCGCGGCCCCGGCCGGGTTCCGAACAACCGACGGGTGACGGCATCCAGACGACCGGGGGAACGAGTGCACACCGGATTCGAAGAGTACGTGCGAGCGCGAGGGGACACGCTGCGACGGTTCGCCTACCTGCTCTGCGGCGACCGCCATCTCGGCGAGGATCTGGTCCAGGAGGTCCTGGTCAAGGCGTACCGGAGATGGTCACGCATCGAGGCCGACCAACCCGACGCCTACCTGCGCACCGCGCTGGTGCGCTCGCACGTCTCGTGGCTGCGCCGGCTGTCCAACGCCGAACGACCGGCAACGGTCAGCCACGACCGGCCGGCGGCCGGCGACTTCACCGACCGGCAGGCCGACCGCGACGAACTCTGGAGCCGGCTCACCGGGCTGACCCGGGCCCAGCGGGCGGTGCTGGTGCTGCGCTACTACGAGGACCTCGACGACCGGCAGATCGGAGAGATCCTGCGCTGCGCACCGAGCACCGTCCGGGTGCACGCGGCCCGCGGCCTGGCGCGACTGCGCCACGAACTGAACCCTGTTCATTCCACGATCTCCGGAGCCACCTCATGAGTGTCGAAGAGGACCTGCGCACGACCCTGCGCGACCGGGCCGACCAGGCCGCTCCGCTGCCCGACCTGTGGGCCGCAGTCACCGCCGGAGTCCGCCGTGATCAGCGCAAACGCCGCACTCTGGCAGCCGTCGCGGCGGTCGCCGTGGTGGCCGCGGGAATCACGGTCCCGACGCTGCTGCACGACCGCGGCACCGACCGCCTGCCGGCCGCGCCGCCCACGGCGAGCCCGGCGACGTTCCCGGCGCCGGTCTTCCCGCTGCGCCCGACCTGGCTGCCGGCCGGCGTGCCGACCGCGTTCGCCAGCACCTGGACGATCACCCAGATGGGCCCGAACGTCCGGATGGAATACACCGAGGGCACCACCGTGCTCGGCATCGAGATCGGCCCGCTGCAGGCCGATTGGGAGACCGAGGCGACCGATATCCATCAGGCCGACGTTCTCAGCCGGCCCGCTGAGGTCCATGTCGCTCCGGGGTACGACGGGTCCGGCGCCGGCGAGCGCTTCGTCGGCGTGCGCTGGAAGATGCCCGCCACCCGCTGGATCTCCGTGCTGAGCTGGGGCAAGCTGACCGAGGCCGACGTGCTGCGGGTGGCCCGGAACCTGGCGGCCGGTGAGCACATCGTCTCCGGCTATCCGGCGCCGTTCAGCTTCCCGTCCAGCCCGCCCGGGCTCGTGCTGCAGCACCAGTCGGACAGCACGATGTGCCTCGCGCCGCCGGCCCTCGTGGCCCAGCAGCGGCAGCCGGCCGGACTCTGTGCCTCGCTGCAGGAGGGTGAGGGGTTCAACCCCGGCAGTGCGACCGAGACCTGGTCGATCGAGGGACGACGGATCGCGTACGACCAGGACGGGCACTCGCTGCTGATCGAGTGGGGTGGTGACACCCAGATCAGCGTGGACTGGGATCCCGCCGTGATCACGTTGAGCCACGACCAGGTGGTCGCGCTCGCCGACGGCCTCCGCCCGATCCACCGCTGAGCGACAGGCGTGCGGCGATGACGGCGCTGCAGGTGCTCGGCGCGCCGCCCGGCGTCACGGACCCGGTCAGCTGAGGATCGGCAGCCACTCCCGGACGCTGCTGACCGTCACCCCGGGCGTGCTGAAATACGGGTCGGCGGCCAGCACCGCCTGCGGGTCCGGCGTGTCCAGCACGATGACAGCGCCACTGTCGTCGGCGAGTGGCCCGGCCATCCGGACCACGCCGTCGGCGTGCAGGGCGGTGAGCAGCGCCCGGTGCGCGGGCCGGGCGGTGATCCGGGCGGGCTCCGGGGTGAACGACAACTCGACGATCCACATGCGGGCACCATAGGTCGTTCGCCGCGGGCGGGCATCGGGATAATGCCCGGATGTCGCACGCCGATCTCACCCTCACCGGCTGGTCGGGCCTCTCCGACGAGGCCGCACTCCGCACCGCCACCGCCATCGCCGGCAGCACTCAGGCGCGCCTGACCGGGATCGGCGCGCATGCGTACGCCGGCCGGTCCGGGCGGGTGGCTTTCTTCGAGAGGGACGATCTCCGGTACGCCCTCGTGCCGGGCGGCACGGTCACGCTCGGCTTCGACCCGGACCGGTTCACGCCCAGCGCCCGGCAGGTGGCCGACTTCGCCGAGGCCGAGGTGGAGTCGGCGCTCCCCGCGTTCCTCGCCGAGATGACCTCGCCGGCGCGCACGGTGACGTTGCCGGCCCGGCTGGTCGCGGTCAGTTCCGAGGTGACCGACACGCTGCTGCCCGACGGCGTCGACGACCACGCCGAGCTGATCGCCGCCCTCGGTCGCCGGGGCCTGCGACCACCGAGCCCGGACGAGTGGGAGCACGCCTGCGGGGCCGGGGCGACGACACTGTTCCGCTGGGGCAGCGACTATCCGGCCGGCGAACCGTACGGAAAAGTGCCTTTGATCCAGGACCCGAATCTGCTCGGACTGCTGATCGGTGATGACCCCTATCGGTCCGAGTTCACCACCGACCCGGCGGTGCTGTGCGGAGGGGACGGCGGCTCGGCGCTGTGCGGCGGGTCCGGGCCGTTCCTGTCGTGGCTGTCGGTGGCCACCGCGTTCCGCGACCCGGACCTGGCGGAGGTGGTCGCGGAGGGCGGCCTGACCGGCGAGACTCCGATCCGCCCGGTCCTGGAGATCCCCTGAGGGCTCAGGCGTGGGCCGGGTCATGGCCGCTGACCCCAAGCGGCCATGACCCGGCCGTCCTCTCACGACCGGATCGTCAGACCCCTGGATCCCAGTCGACGAGCCTGATCGCGACGTCGTGGCCGCCGTAGGCCTCCGGGATCGCCGTCACGATCGCGCCAATCATCGTGAGAGCTTCCCGGAGCACCTGAGCGACCATCGGCGGGCCGATCAACACTCGGTGCATCGGATGGTGTTCCAACCGCGGCCGAGCAAGATTACCGGCCTCGATCGTGGCCTGGATGTCGAGCGGCAACTCGACAATGGTCCGGCGAGGGGACAGGACGTGATTCCACATCGATGGAGTCGCCCGGAGAACCACTTGAGCCTCGAGAACAGCATTGGTCGGGACCGCCATCGTGAAGTCACCGAAGTCCGCGTCTTCCAGGATGCGCATCAGGACCGGATGCCCTTGAAAGAGTTCCACCAATGCGGACGCGTCGAGGATGAATGGCGATTCCGGCATCATGCCGTTTTACTCTCTCGGCGGGCCTTCATTTCCGCGACCAGTCGGTCGGTGTCGCCGAGCCACTTCTGGTAGGCGGCTTCCTGCTCCTCGGTGAACGGCTTCGGCGCGGGGAGGCCGAGGAGTTCGCAAAGCCTTTCGGAGATGCTCTGCGACTTTTCCGGTTGGATGTCGTCTGTCATGCGACGAGAGTAAGGCCATTTTCGGCTCTATGGAAGAGCGTGCGACAAGGTGTCGGATTGCACCCACGCAGCCGCTGAGCAGCCCGAACTAGCCGCTCCGCTCGCGGCGGGCCTTCATCATCGCGACCTGTTCGTCGATGTCGCCAAGCCACTTCCGGTAGGCGGCTTCCTGCTCCTCGGTGAACGGTTTCGGAGGAGGCAGCCCGAGGGCCGCGCACAGCTCCTCAGCAACGGTCATCGGCCGATCGGAACTGGTGTTTTCGTCTGCCATTCGGGTCACCTCAATCCATGACGGTAAGCGCGACGTCGTGGCCGCCATAAGCCTCGGGTATCGATGTGACGATCACGCCGGACGCGTCGAGGATGCGCGGCTCCCGCACCGTCATGCGGCGGCCTGATCGCGACGCGCCCGCAATTCGCGGACCTGCCTGTCGCCGTCGTCCATCCACTCCTCGAAGGCCTTCCTCTCCGCCTCGGTGAGCGGCTTCGGAGGGGGCAGCCCCAGGAAGGCGCACAGCCGCTCAGAGGCCCTCATCTGCTGGTCAGTCTCGATGAATTCGTCTGCCATGGCGCCGACCGTAGCGCCCGCCCGGACACGAAAGGAAGAGCGCACGACTAGTTGGCACACGACAGGGTGAAAACGGGCTCAGTCCAGCTCGATCTCGACCAGTGGGCTGCCCTCCAGCCACGACTCCAGGCTGCCGGCCCAGCTCAGGCCCGGCACGATCTCGCCGAACACCCGGGCGCGCTCCTCCGGATCGGTCACCGGGCGAGCGCGGGCGGCCACGTCGCGGCCGGTGAGGTGCAGGGTGAACGCGGGATGGGCGAGCAGGTTCGCATACCAGTCGCGGCTGCCGGGGCTGCCGGTCAGCCAGTAGCGGCCGCCCGCCAGATACCGCCACGTCTCGATCCGCCGCGGCTGGCCACTGCGCCGGCCGATGGTGGTGATGTCCACGGTCTGCTGCTGGTCCAGGGCCTCGCGCACCTCGTCCGTCATGGTCATCCGGCCATCGTGCACCCTCAACCAGACTTCAATTCAACCCCTATCCGGTACGGATACCGAGCGCCCGTCCGCAGGCTACGAGCCGAGTCCCGCCCGTGAGGCCACCGCGACACCGCCCCCACCCCGGACCGCCACGCGCCTCCCCGATCCTGGCTGGTTCACAGGGGTGTCTCAACGCCCCGGAGGCACCCCTGGGAGCCAGCCGGGGTCGGGGAGCCGCGCGGCGGCCTCGGCGAAAGCGGCCTCGCGCGACGAGTAAGGCGGGACGGATGCGGCCGGGGAGTCACCCGAGGGTGGGCGCGGAGGAGGAGCGGACCACCAGCTGGCACGGGACCGCATGCACGCCGGGGGTGTGACCGCTTTCGATTGCCTGCAGCAGCAGCCGGCCGGCGCGGTGGCCGACCTCGCGCAGGTTCAGGTCGACGCTGGTCAGCGGGGGGCGGCACTCCTCGGCCACCGGGGCCCAGTTGTCCACGCCGACGATCGCCACGTCCTCGGGCACCCGGCGGCCGGCCTCGCGCAGGCCGTCGGCCACCCCGCGGGCGATCGTGTCGCTGCCGCAGAAGACCGCGTCGACGTCCGGGTGTTCGCGGGTCAGCGCGGCCGCGGCGAACCGGCCCCACACCTCGCTCCACCCGCCGTACCAGGGTTCGCCGACCAGCGACAGGCCCGCCGCGGCCAGGGACTCGTGCACGCCGGTGACCCGGGCGATGGCCGAGGCGTGACCGTGCGGCCCGGTCACGTGCGCGATCCGGCGGCGTCCGGTCCGTACCAGATGGTCGATCGCCATCACCGCGCCGCCGGCCTCGTCGGTGACCACCGAACAGTCCGCGTCGTCCGCGGAGCGGGCGAAGGCGTAGACGACCGGGACCGGCGCGCGTTGCAGGACCAGCGGCGGTCTCGCCTCGGCGCGCCGGCCGGCCACGATGATGCCGTCGACCCGGCGGCTGAGCAGGCTGCGGACGTAGTGCTGTTCGCGGATCGGGTCGTCGCGGGTGTCGCAGACGAACGCCAGGGTCTCCGCCCAGCCCAGCGCGTCCTCGGCGCCGTGCAGGATCGGCAGGCTGAACCGGCCGTGGTGGTCGGTCATGATCAGGCCGACGGTGAACGTGCGGCCGGTGAGCAGGCTCGTCGCCACCGAGCTCGGGATGAAGCCGAGCTGCTCCGCGGCGGCCTGGACCCGGGCGCGGGTCTCGTCGCGCAGCTGTCCGCGATCGTTCAGCGCCTTGGACGCCGTCCCGATCGAGACGCCGGCGAGGCGGGCGACGTCGGCGATCCCGGCGCGGCGTGAGGTTTTCCCTGGCACGGCCACACGCTACCGGCGGAAACCCTTTTCCTCAATGCCTTCCATTGACCACTGTGCATAGTCCTCGTAACCTGGCGGAAACCGCCGTCCCCCGCTCGGCAAACTTTTTCCTTTCTCTCTGGAGATGACCCCCGATGAGACCCTCCCGGCTCCTCGCCGTGACAGCCGCCGCCGGGCTGCTCACGGCGCTGCCCGCGCTCCCGGCCTCGGCCGCCGACCCGGCAGCCGACGACCTGGTCGTCGCGTACGACTTCGACCACGACGACCTGACCGGCGTCATCACCGACACGTCCGGTCACGGCCTGAACGGCACCCTGGTCAACGGCTCCACCGCCGCCCTGACCGACGGCGCCCTGCACCTGCCCGGTGGCGCGGCGAACTCGACCGGCGCCTACGTCTCGCTCCCCCGCGGCGTCCTGGCCGGCCGCACCGATCTGACCGTTTCGGTACGCGCCAAGTGGGACGGCACCACCGCACCCTGGCAGTGGATCTACGCGCTCGGCAAGGACACCGGCCGTTACCTGTTCAGCACCCCCTACAACGGTGACGGGCTGCTGCGCACCGCGGTGACCACCGGTGGTGGCGGGGCGGAGGCCCAGGTCACCGGCTCGGCCCCGCTCCCGGCGAACGTGTGGAAGACCCTGACCGTCACCCTGGACACCAGCGCGGACCGGCTCACCACGTACCTGGACGGTGTCGCGGTCTCCAGCGCGCCGACGACGGTCAGCGCCGCCGACCTGCTCGACGCGGCGACCACGACCAGCGGGTTCATCGGCAAGTCGTTCTACGCCGACCCGCTCTTCGACGGCGCGGTCGACGACTTCCGGGTCTACGGCAGTGCGCTCACCGCGGAGCAGGTCGCGGCTCTCCACCCGGGCGGGCTGCCCACGCTCACCGGTCTGACCCAGACCGCCTTTGACGTACGAACGACGATCGGCACCGCCCCCGCGCTGCCGGCCACCGTCCGCGGCACGTTCGACGACGGCTACGCCCGCGACGTCCCGCTCACCTGGCCCGCGGTCGACCCGGCCCGGTACGCCCAGCGCGGAGTGTTCGAGGTGACCGGCGAAGCCGGGGGCACCACGGTCACCGCCACCGTGACCGTGATCCGCGAGGGTGAGCTCACCGTCGACCTGGCGCAGTCCACCGGCGCGTTCCACGGCGGCGCGTCCGGCTCGCTCTACGGCCTGTACGGCGACGGCGTACCCACCAACAACCTGATCGAGGGCATGCACCTGCGCACCGTCGCCACCAAGGCGCAGGACGGCCCGCAGCACCCGGGCGCCGACGCCCTCGAGGTGGTCAAACCCCTGGCGGACAGCACCGGCGGCGACACCTACATCTACATGACCGATATTCATCGTGGCTTCCCGTACCAGTGGCCGGGCAGCACCCCGGCCGAGAAGCTGGCGACCTTCAAGCAGAAGATCGCCCTGCAGGTCGACCAGGTGCTGACCCTCGAGCCGAAGTACCAGCAGCACGTGGTGTTCGTGCCGTTCAACGAGCCCGAGGGCAACATGTTCGGCACCGGCGAGTGGAGTTACAACGGGGTGAGCTGGCTCGACGACCCCACCGACTACTTCGCCGCGTGGGACGACGTCTACCGGATCATCAAGCAGCGGATGCCGGCCGCGCGGATCGCCGGTCCGAACACGAGCATCCTGTTCACCCAGGTCAAGGGCTTCCTGCAGCACACCGTCACGGCGGGGACGGTGCCGGACGTGATGACCTGGCACGAGCTGAGCCACCCGGAGAAGGTGCGCCAGAGCGTCGCCCAGTACCGCGAATGGGAAGCCGCCGTCCTCGGCAGGCAACTGCCGATCAACATCAATGAGTACGCGTTCAACTACCACACCAGCGTCCCCGGCCAGATGATCCAGTGGATCTCGGCGATCGAGGAGTCCAAGGTCGACGCGGACATCGCGTACTGGAACATCGACGGGAACATCTCGGACTCCGCGGTGCAGGCCAACCGGGGCAACGGGCAGTGGTGGCTGTTCAACGCGTACGGCTCGATGACCGGGAACACCGTGCGGGTCACGCCGCCGTACCCGGGCCAGAACTACACGCTGCAGGGTGTCGCCACGCTCGACCGGGCCAGGAAACAGGCGCGGGCGATCGTCGGCGGGGCGACCAGCGCCGGATACCTGCGGTTCGACAACATTCCGCGATCCGTTTTCGGCTCGACCGTGCACGCCACGATCCGGGAGATTCCGTGGACCGGGCAGGTGGGCGATTCCGCGCAGCCCCGGCTGCTGGCCGAGACCGATTATCGGGTACGGGACAACGGCGTCGCCGTGGAGTTCGACGGCACGCGACTGCCGAAACTGACCGACTCCTCGGCGTACGAAATCGTGCTCTCACCGGGCCCGGACCGGCAGCGAGCCGGCGACGTTCCGACCACCTGGAGCGGGTCTTTCGAGGCCGAGAACGCGACCTACACCGGCAGCGGATACAGCAGGAACGGCCCGGAAGGCTCCACCGCTGACGTGTCGAAGTTCTACACCTCGGGCGGTTACGACGTCGGCGGGCTGCGCACCGGCAGTGACGGCGTGCTCGACTTCACCGTGGACGTGCCCACGGCCGGGACCTACGACCTGAGCGTGTTCGCCAACGCGCTCAACACCTACGACCTGGTCCGCGAGCAGGGCCCGACAAACGTGTTCCTGCGCGTCGACGGCACCGCCGAGCAGGAGATCTACCTGCCGCTCGGCTACAAGTGGGTGGTCTGGGACCACGCGGACACCACTGTCACGCTGACCGCCGGCCGGCACACCGTCTCCCTCGCCGCGAAGAGCCTGGACGGCACGAAGGTCACCAAGGGTGACGCCATCCTGGACCGGATCACGCTGTCGCTGCCGAACCCGGCCGCCGCGACAGCGGTCTATCCGGCCGCACAGGCCGACCTGACGAACGCCGTTCCCGCGAAGGACGGCGTCACGGTGCGGCGTGGCGGCTCGGCGACATTCTGGGTGTATTCCAAAGCCGACGCGGAATCGACCCTGGACGCGCATGTCCGCTCCGGCGCGGCGACGGTGACCGTCAATGGCATCGCGGTTGCCGCCAAGGCCGCGGTCTCCCTCTCCGGCGGCGTCAACAAGGTGGTGGTGACCGCGACGAGGAACGGCACGAAAATCGACCGGCTCACCGTCCGATCGTCGGCGCATCTGCCGACGACCGTGCTGGAGGCCGAGGCGGCCACCCGGACCGGCACCGCGGCCGTGACGGCGAAGTCCCTGGCCAGCGGCGGCGCGGCGGTCACCGGTGTCGGCGACGGGCCGGCCAACACGCTGACCTTCGCGGTCACCGCGGCGCGGGCCGGCACCTACGCGCTGCGGATCCGCTACTCCAACCCGGAGCAGGCCGAGGCCACCCACTACAACCCGGATCCCCTGGCCCGGCACGCCGATCTCACGGTCAACGGCGGCGCGGCGCAGCGGGTGCTCTTCCCGCACAGCTTCCACGACAACAACTTCTGGGAGCTGACCGTGCCGGTGACCCTGCGCCAGGGCGTCAACCGGGTCGGTGTCTCCTCCGCCGAGCTGCCCAACTTCGACGGTACGACCTACGCCTCGGACACCTGGCCGGGCGTGCTGCTGCGCTCCGCCTGGGCACCCGTGCTCGACAAGGTGACCGTCACGCCGTACAGCAAAGCTCTGCCACGGTGACCCGGATCGGCCCGGCGCCCGCGCGCCGGGCCGATCTAATCCGTTGCGGTCCGGAGCACCGCGAAGACCAGCTCGTCCTCCCACACTCCCTTGCGCAGACGGCTCTGCACGAAATGCGCCTCCTGGCGCATCCCGAGCCGGCGCAACAGTGCCGCCGAGGCGCTGTTGCCGCCGGCGCAGCGGCCGATGATCCGGCGCAACCCGAAGTGCTCGAACCCGAGCCGGAGCATCTCCCGGGCGGCCTCGGTGGCCAGCCCGCGGCCCTGGCAGCGCGGATCGAGGATGAAGCCGATCTCGCCCGTCCGGTCCGACCGGCTCACCCAGACCAGCTCCACGTGCCCGATCACCCGGCCGCCGGACGCCTCGACCACCGCCAGGCTCAGGCAGTCGCCCTCGGCGGCCAGGGTGATCTCGCCGGCCATCTGGTCGACGACCGCGACCACCTCGGCGCGGTCGCGCGGCTCCCAGCGCATGAACCGGGCCACCGCCGGCTCGCGCTGATAGGACCACACGTCGTCGACGTCGGTGGCGGTGAACGGGCGCAGCAGCAGCCGCTCGGTGCGGATCAGCACGTTACTTGGCCGCGAGGACGTCCACGATGAAGCGCAGCGTGCCGCCGACGCCGTTGCTCGGGTTGTCGCCGTAGGCCAGGTCGGCCGGGATGTCGAGCTGGACCCGGCTGCCCACCGTCACGCCGACCAGACCCTGGTCCCAGCCCTTGATGACCTGGCCGCCGCCGACCGCGAAGTCGAAGGTCTGCGAACGCTTCCAGGACGAGTCGAACTCCTTGCCGTCGGCGTACTTGACGCCCACGTAGTTCACCGTGGCGGTCTGGCCGGCCTGCACGGCCGCGCCCTTGCCCATGATCAGCGGGGTGACCACGAGCTTGGTGACGGTGCCCTTGCCGGCCGTGGCGACCGGCTTCTTCGACAGCGCCGGGTCGGCGCCCGCCGGGACCGGCGGGAAGGCGGCCGCGGGCGCCTCGGTGGTGGCCTCCGCCGCGGCGGACGCCGAGGTCCCGCCGGCCGCGGTCGGGGTCGACGCCTCGTCGTCGCCGCCGCGGACCGCGAGCACCACCACGATCGCGAGCACGGCGATCACGGCGGCGGCCGCACCCGCGACGGTCAGGGTCTGCCGGCGTTTGGCCGCGGCGGCGGCCCGCCGCTTCGCGGCCTTGGCGGCGGCACGTTTCTCGGCTTTGGACGAAAGGGCCGGGCGTTGCCGGGCCGTCACGCGATCAGTCACCGGGCCACCGTACGGCAACCGTCTGTGCCGCGGCTGCCGGTCAGGTCCCGGTTCCCTCCCGCTCCACGCCGGCCCTCTCCCGGCCTACGCCGGCTCCCTTCCGGTCCACGGCGGACCAGTGAGCCGCTCTCCATCGCGACCCACACCCGGGTGGCGGTGACCGCGAGGCCGTGCGGGTGGCGTCCCACCATCCGCGCGACCGGTGTGGTGATATCGCCAGTGGACTGTTTGTGCAGGTCACTGGCGATAGCAACGTTGGCGCAACGCGGTCGGGCACCTATCGTGAGCACGACCGCACGGCGCGAAGGGCGACGGGGGAAACACGATGGGTACGCAGCATCACCACCACACCCGCTGGGAGCAGCTCAAGCACCGGCTCACCCCGCACTCGCACGACGCCGCCGACAAGATCGACCCCGCGCTCGAGTCGTCCCGGGCCGGGATGCGCACGCTGTGGATCTCGCTGGTCGTGCTCGGCGCGACCGCCCTGCTGCAGGCGGTCATCGTGTCGTGGTCCGGCTCGGCGGCGCTGCTCGGCGACACGCTGCACAACGTCGCAGACGCGCTCACCGCCGTACCCCTGGGCATCGCGTTCTGGTTCGGGCGGCGGGCCGCGACCCGGGCGTACACCTATGGTTTCGGCCGGGCCGAGGACCTGGCCGGCGTCGTGATCGTCCTGGTGATCGCGGCCTCGGCGGCGGCGTCGGCGTTCGTCGCCGTGCGGCGCCTGGTCGAGCCGCAGGCGATGACCCATCTGCCGTGGGTCCTGGCCGCCGGGGCGGTCGGTTTCGCCGGCAACGAGCTGGTGGCCCGCTACCGGATGGCGGTCGGCCGCCGGATCGGCTCGGCCGCGCTGATCGCCGACGGGCTGCACGCGCGCACCGACGGGTTCGCGTCCCTGGCCGTGGTGTTCGCCGCGGCCGGGGCGGCGCTCGGCTGGCGCTGGGCCGACCCGGTGGTCGGCCTGATCATCACGGTGGCGATCCTGGTCGTGCTCAAGGACGCGGCGCGCGAAGTGTACCGGCGGCTGATGGACCGGGTCGACCCGGAGCTGGTCGACCGGGCCGAGCGGGAGCTGCGGCTGATCCCCGGCGTGCGCGACGTGTCCGGGCTGCGGATGCGCTGGGTCGGGCACCGGCTGCGCGCCGAGGCGTCCGTGGTGGTCGACGCGCACCTGAGCCTGCTGGCCGCGCACGAGATCGCCGCCGACGCCGAGCACCAGCTCACCCACGCCGTGCCGCGGCTGACCGAGGCGACCGTGCACGTCGACCCGGACACCCATCCGGGCGCCGGGCACCACCTGCGGATCAGTCACGCCCGGGCGACCGTCTAGAGTCCGATCCCGTGACCGAGATCGTTCTGGCCGGGCCGGCCGATCGTACGAATGCCCTCGCGACCCTGGTCCCGGCGTTCGTCGCCGACCCGGTGCTGCGCTGGTTGTTCCCCGCCGACGACACCTACCCGGAGCACGCCACGGCGTTCTTCGGACACCTCTTCGACGCGCGCGTCCGGCGGCACGCGGTGTGGCTGGCCGAGGGCGGCGCCGCGGTGGCGATGTGGGACCCGCCCGGCGCGGACCCCGACCCGCTCGAGCTGGAGCTGCCGGCCGAGGTCCGGGAGCGGGTCAGCACCTACGACCACGCGGTGCACGGGATCATGCCGGCCGGGCCGCACTGGTATCTCGGCACTCTCGCCACCCACCCCGAGCGGACCGGCCGCCGGCTGGGGCACACCGTGATGGCCGCCGGCCTGCGCCGGGCCGCCGAGGACGGGTTGCCCGCGGTGCTGGAGACCTCGACCGAGGGCAACGTGCGGATGTACGAGCGGGCCGGCTGGAAGCTCATCGCCTCGATCACCGACCCGCTACCGGTCTGGGTGCTGGCTCACGGCTTGTAGAGCATGTCGCGCACGTTCTTCTGCACCGCGACCGCGGAGTAGAGGGTGAGCACGAACGCCAGGCCGTAGAAGCCCTTCTCGTTCAGCTCCATGCCGCTGTTGAACAGGCCGACCACCAGCATCACGATCGAGATGCCGACCATCCCCCAGGACAGGGCGAGGTACAGCGCCGAGACGGCCATCCCCTCGGCCTGGTCGCGGACCGACTTCTGCAGCGAGATCGCCCCGAACAGGCCGAGGAGCAGGACCGCGGCGTAGAAGCCCTTCTCGCTCTTGGTCATCTCGGCGTTGAACAGCCCGACGCCGAACGCGATCACCCCGACCGCCAGGGCCGCCCAGGACGCGCCGATGAAGGCGGGCGTGGGCCTGAGCGGCTGCGGCGGCGGCGAGGGCGGTGGCTGGTAGGTCATGATTTACCGCACATTATCAGGACGGACGGTAAATGTCCGGCTCCAGGTAGATCACCTTGGCGGTCGGCACCGCGGCACGGACCCGGGCCTCGGCGTCGTCGATGGTCGCTGCGATGTCCCGGCCCTCGTCGTGTTCACCGACCGCGATCTTCGCGGCCAGCAGCAGTTCCTCCGGGCCCAGGTGCATGGTGCGCAGGTGGATCACCCGCTGCACGCCGGGCGAGGCGAGCAGCGCCTTCTCGATCGCGGTCAGCTGCTCGGGCACCGCCGACTCGCCGATGATCAGGCTCTTCGTCTCAATCGCCAGGATCACCGCGATGCTGACCAGCAGCAGGCCGATCAGCAGGGTGGCGATGCCGTCGTAGACGCCGTTGCCGGTGAGCACGCTCAGGCCGACGCCGAGCAGGGCGAACAGCAGGCCGATCAGGGCGCCGCTGTCCTCGAGCAGGATGACCGGCAGCTCCGGGTTGCGGGTCCGGATGATGAAGCGGAACCAGCTGCGCTTGCCGCGGACCCGGTTCGCCTCGCCGACCGCGGTCCGCAGGGCGTAGCCCTCCAGCACCGCGGCGATCAGCAGCACGGCGACCGCCACCAGCGGCGATTCCAGCTCGTGCGGGTCGATGACCTTGTGGTAGCCCTCGTAGACCGCGTACAGGCCACCCAGGCTGAACAGGACGATCGCCACGATGAACGCGTAGACGTAGCGTTCCCGGGCGTAGCCGAACGGGTGCAGCGCCGACGCCGGCCGCTTGGCCCGGCGCCCGCCGACCAGCAGCAGGACCTGATTGGTGGAGTCCGCCACCGAGTGCACACCCTCGGCGAGCATGGAGGCCGATCCGGTGATGGCCGCGGCGACGAATTTCGAGACGCCGATCGCGAGGTTCGCGCTCAGCGCCGTCACCACGGCCTTGGTACTGCCTTCGGTTGCCATTGTTTCCTTTCTAAAGATGAAGATCCATCATGCCAGCAAGATCAAATTACGCGTACGGCATGACCGGGCCCTTTACGGGACATCCCGGATGTGATCTTCCCTCGGATTTCGGCAGTATCGGCGGGAAGTCCGGTTCTACGGGAAGGCCCTGTGATGCGAATCCTGCGCCCCGTCGCCACCTTGTCCACCGCGCTGCTGCTGCTGGCGGCGTGCGGCTCCAGCCCGAGCACCCCGGCCGCCGCGCCGGCCACCTCGAACCCGCACTCCGGTCATACCGCGACCTCGGCGCCACCCCCGACGCCACTGCGCACCGGCGAGCGTTTCGTCGACCTCGCACTGCCGCAGGCGTACACCCCGCAGGCCCCGAACGGCGGCACCGACGACTACCGGTGTTTCCTGGTCGACCCGGAACTGACCGAGGACGCCTACCTGACCGGCAGCCAGTTCCAGCCGCAGAACGCCGCGATCGTGCACCACGCGATCTTCTACCGGCTCGACCCGCAGCAGGCCACCGAGGCCGCCGCGGTCGACGCGCAGACCCCCGGCGAGGGCTGGACCTGCTTCGGCGACGCCGGGGTCGAGGGCCAGACCGCCTGGGTGGCGCACTGGGCGCCGGGCGCCGGCGAGACCCTGATGCCGGCCGGTTCCGGCTTCACCATGCCGCCCGGCAGCAAACTGGTCATGCAGGTGCACTACAACCTGCTGGAGACCGGCGCGGCCGGGCAGACCGACCAGTCCGGCATCCAGCTGCGGGTCGCGGCCGGCAGCACCCCGCTCACCAAGCTGTCCACCGCGCTGTTCCCGGCCCCGATCGAGCTGCCCTGCGCGGCCGGCGAGAGCGGTCCGCTCTGCGACCGGGACGCCGCGGTCGCCGACGTCGCCAAGCGCTTCGGCGAGGAGCAGGAGAAGCACCTGATCGAGGGCTGCAGCGCCGGCAAGATCACCCCCGGGGACACCCAGCACTGCGACCAGCCGGTCGAGGGCGCCGCCACCATCTACATGGCGGCCGGCCACATGCACCTGCTGGGCCGCTCCATCAAGATCGAGCTGAACCCCGGCAGGCCCGGCGCGCAGACCATCCTGGACGTTCCGCAGTACAACTTCGACAACCAGGCGCTGGTCCCGCTGCCGAAGCCGATCCAGGTCAAGGCCGGCGACACCGTCCGGGTCACCTGCACGCACGACGCCAAGCTCCGCAAGATGCTGCCCCAGCTGCAGAAACTGCCTCCGCGCTACGTCGTCTGGGGCGAGGGCACCAGCGACGAGATGTGCCTCGGCATCCTGGTCACCGCCCGGCCCGCTTGACCCACAACCCCTTTCCGGTACGCCGGTGGCCGCGCCCCGCGACCACCGGCGTCCACCAAAGTTTCCGCAATATCTTGGCCCGCGGGGGTACTCAGCAAGTTGTCGAGTGCCTATAGTCAAGCGTATGCCAACCAAACGCCTCACATTGATGGGCACCCATGAAATCAAGGTGCGCCTCGGCGGCGAGCTCAGTCGTCAGCGGGTGAACCAGCTGACCGCCAAGGCGCACTTCCCCAAACCGATCGCCGAGCTGGTGCAGGGCCGGGTCTGGCTCGCCGAGGACATCGAGGACTGGATCAGCACGTACCGCACCCGTCCCCGCGTTCCTTAGCCGAAGGCGGCCAGATGGCGGGATCGCGCGGCGGTCAGGTGCTCGCGCATCGCCGTTTCCGCGGTGTCCGGCTCGCCCGCGCTGATCGCCGCGGCGACCCGTTCGTGCTCGCGGTGGGTGGTGCCGACCTCCGCGTACGGGAAGTACAACCGGTGGATGTGCAGGTGAGCGTGCAGCCGGGTGATCGCGTCGCGGAGCAGCGGGTTCGCCGCGGTGACCGCGACCAGGTCGTGGAATCGGGCGTCGGCCGCGGTGAAGGCGGCGTGCGAGTGCGGGGCGCTCACCTCGTACGCAATGGTCGCCTCAGCCACCAGCGACGCCCGCGCCGCAGCGTCTCCCCGGCTCGCCGCCCACCGGGCGGCGGCCGGTTCCAGCACCAGCCGCATGTCGAACATGTCGTGGAACTCGGCCCGGGTCAGCAGCGGGCTGACCGTGTAGCCGGCGAGAGGCCGCTTGCGCAGCAGCCCTTCAGCCTCGAGCCGGGCGAGAGCCTCCCGCACCGGCGTCGGCGAGACCTCCAGCTCCCGAGCCAGCGCGTCGATGTTGACCCGCGCCTCAGGAACCAGCCGATGCTCCAGGATGAGCGCCTTCAACGACTCATGAACATCATCACTGAGCACCGAACGCCGAATCGGCCCGGCCATCACCCCTCCCCTCCCGCACCGGTCGACAACAAGCCCGAATCCTATAGGATCCGTCCACGGCGGTGCGGGCCACTCTCGGGGCATGGCCGCCTCGCGGAGCATCGCCGACATTCCGGCGTCATGCTCATGAGCTGCCGCGCTCGTGGTCGAGTCAGCCGTCGATGGTGACCACCGAGGTGTTCTGCGCGACCGCCCACTCCAGCGCCTGCCGCAACTGCTCCTCGGGCAGCGGCCGGCGGCGGGTCACCGTCACGGCCACCGTCACCCTCGCCGACAGGAAACCGCTGCGCGCCTCGGCGTCGGCGAAGTCCGCGACGAGACCGTACGCGAACGCCACCGCCTCCTCGTGCCCCAGCGCCGGCAGGAACACCATGAAGTCCGCCGGGCCGACCTTGCTGGCCCGGTCGCCCGGCCGCAGCCGGGCCAGCAGCAGATCGATCGCCGCCTGCTGCTGGCGAAGGGCCGTCCGTCCGAGCTGAGCGTCCGGCCCGCCGGACGGGGAGGTGAGCCGCACGGCGAGCACCGCCACCGGTAGTACGCCGGACGCGGTCACCCCGGTGGCCCCGGCCCACCTGCGCACCCCCGGCTCACCGGCAATGTCGGTGTCACCGGCCGCGGCCGATGAGGTGACCGCGCCTGCGCGAGTCCCGGTGGTGCGCAGTCGCCGGTGATCCCGCTCGACCTGGTCCCCGAGCACGCGCAGCGCCGCGTCGGCCCGGCTCTCGCCCGGAGTCGCCGGCAGCTCACGCACCCGGTCGACGACCGCGTCCACAGCCGACCGCGCCACCGGCGACAGGCGGTCGCCCAACTGCTGGCGCAGCCGCAGCACCTCGTGCAGCGCCTCGTCGCGGCGAAAGCAGGACCGGCCCTCGAACACCCGCCCGCTTTCCAGCGTCGCGGCACCGGCCTCGAACTCCTCGAGGTCGTGCGCCACCAGCACTGCCCCGAATCGTGGCGTCAACACCACGACCGTCCACTCCCGGGCCAGTTCCTCCTTCTCGTCCAGCAGGACCACGTGCACACCGGCCGGCACCTCGGGCGCCTGCGCGGCGGCCATCCCCACCACCGTCACCGCCGCCGACCTCGCGATGCGTTCGTAGACCCGGCGTTCCCGCTCGAAATACGGCAGCCGCTGGAAGAGCGCTAAGACGACCATCGGCCCGTCCTCGGTGGCCGCGAGAGCCGACTGCTCCACGGCATGCGAGACGGTCACCAGCGTTCTCTTCGTCAGCCGTTGCGCGGCCGGGGCATCAAGCACCGCCGTAGCCTAGGCAAGCCGCACCGTCTCCGCATCCCCTGGAGATGGTCTCCGGTGCGCTGTCCCGGAGCCCGGTCGGATCGATCCTCGGACCAACCGGCAGGCGGGCAGGCAACGGCCATCTGCTGACACGGGCGTACGGCGCCACGCGCTCCCCGTCGAGTGGACCGCCGGGGCGGACCGTCTCCCTCAGGCGGTCACGCAGCCGCTCCCGGCCGATGCGGCGAGCCGCACGAGGCCGGCGACAGCAGCGTCTTGGTCACCAGGCGCCACCGCAGGTCGTGCATCTCGCGCGGCGTGGTCACCCCCAGGTAGAAGGCGGGTTGCAGGCCGCAACAGATGCCGCCTCACACCAGTTCGTGGCCATATTCACTGACCAGAGGTTTCAGATCGGGCTCGCCGTAGGTGGCGACCAGTTCGCTGAAGCGGGCCGCCTTGCCCGCCCCGAACCGGCTGACGCTCACCGCATACGTCGCCGCGGACACGAAGACCGGCGGGGACTTCTTGCTGTGGAATTTGTCGGCGTACAGAACAAGGGTTTCCTCGGCGGTCTCGGGCACGTAGTCACCGGGAGGTAGCGGCAAACCCTGCTCCCGGATGTCGGCCCTGGTCACGCCGACGCCGGTGTGGCATGAACAGAAACGGCACAGCGGCTCCGGGAAGCCCTCCGCCTCCAGCAGCTCGTGGCCCAGCAGCCCGTGCTTGATGTAGTTCGGGTAGTCGAGGGTCCCGTCGCGGCCGTAGAGCCGGTACACCCCGATGTCGTGCAGCAGGCAACCGGCGCGGACCAGGTCCGCGTTGAGTTCCGGGGTGAGGAACTGCTCGGCGATCCGGCAGACGATCTCGCAGTGCGTCCACACCAGCGCGAACGCTTCCGGGGTGGGCGCGGCCCGCTCGTGCAGCGAACGGATTTCCGAGTCCGACGGGATCCACATGGGTGTCCATGATTCCAGGCCGGTGACAGCGGGCGGACAGCGCCAGCACGATCCGCTAGCGTCTCGACCGTGGTCGATGCTGCCGAGGTGCCGGAGGCGTTCGTGGCGGCCGTGCGCGAGCGGCTACCCCGTCTCACCGCCCTGATCGCGATCGGACCGGCCGCGGAGCTGGGCCGTCTCGGCGTGCCGGAGGACAGCGGGGCGCGGGAGGACGCCGGAGCGCGCGGTGCGGTGGGCGGGCACGCGCGGGCGCGGTTCGCGGAGCGGCTGGGGCGCTCGGCCGCCGAGCCGGTGGCGCTCGCGGCGCTGCGTCGCCTCGGCCCGCTGCCGGCCGAACGGCTGCTCGGCGCGCTGGAGATCACCGCTGCCACGCTGGAGCTGCCGGCCCTGCCACCGGCCGCCGGTCGCCCGGAGAGCACCGGCGCCATCTCCCTGGTCTCCGCCGGTCAGGACAGCACGGCGCTGACCGCCGCGACGCTCCTGGAACGACTGTCCCCCGGCATCGCCGACGCGGCCCTCACCCTGACCCGCCACCTCGCCTCCGCGATCCCGCCCGCCGGCACGGAGCAGAAGCCACCCGACGCGGGCCCTGACGCGGAGCAGAAGCCGCCCGACGCGGACTCCGGCGCGGAGCAAAAGCCGCCCGGCGCGGAGCAGAAGCCGGCCGAGCCATGCCCGGAACCCGACGAGCAGGCCCTCGCCGCCGCCCACGGATCCCACTGGCTCGCGCTCGCCCTGGCCGCCTCCGTCGCCGTCACCACCCGAGCGGAACCCCCCGCCGTCGTCGACCGTCCCGCGGCGATCGCCGGGCTCGCGGTGGGTGCCGCGGCCGCGGCGTTGCGCGACGCACCGATGCCTTTCCGGTACGACGGAGCGCGCCTGGCCCGGCTCCGCCACGAGTATCTGCTCCCCCGGCACGGCTACGGCACCGTCACGGTGACCGGTCCATGGTTCGCGCTGACCGAGGCGGCGTTCCCCACCAGCCCGGACTTCGGCGGGAACGGCCTGGTCACGGCGCACGACGGCTACGCCGCGATCCGTACCGGCGCGACCGGCGGCCCGGTCCGGGTGCACCTGTCCGTGCTCGCCGGCCCGCCGCCCGAGGTCGAGCCGGACTGGGAGGAGGTCGTCGAGGTCAGCTGGCACGCGGGGACCGGGCGCGCCTCGGTGCTCGGCCCGGACGGCCCCGGCGACCCGCAGTTGCGGCACGCCACCCCGCCGTGGCCCGGCGACTACCGGCTGCGGGTGCACGCCCGGGGCCGCGACGACGCCGGCGACCCGGATGCCGGGGACCCCGAGATGTACCGGCTGCTGGTCTGGGCCGCGCCGGCCGCCCCACCGGTCGTGCACCGGAGCACCGATCGGCTCGGGTTCCGGCTGCGCGGCGAGCCGGAGCCGGTGCGCCCGCGCCGGCCGGAGCACGCGTACCGGTGGATCCGGCGTACCGATATCGGTCTGGCAGCAACGGTGACCGTGGTGACGGCCGGGACCACCGCGGAGGTGCTGCGCGCGTTCGGCGCGGACCCGGACCGGCCGGAACCGGTCGCCGCGATCGAAGCCGACCTGGCCGCCCGCGGCGCGATCGACCCGTGGGTGGCCGTGCACGACGCCGGCGACGCGATCGTGGCCGTCGAGGTCAACGGCTATCAGGGCTCGCACGCCGCGGTGCTCAAGGCGGCCGCGGCGCACGGCCGGGTGGCCAGCATGCACTGGAACGAACGGGCGCTGACCAGGCTCTCGTTCGCCGACGGCGGGGTGCTGCTGGCCGCGTTCGAGCCGTGGGAGAACGTGACCGCCGAGCCCCGGGTGGCGGCCGCGCTGACCGGCCTGGACTTCACCGAGCCGGGTCTGCGCCCGGAGAAGGGCCTGGTCGCGGTGGAACGCTTCACCGGCTGCGGCCTGACCCCGTCCATCCTCGAACAACTCCGCACCGGAACCGGTCACCGGATCACCTGAGGCGCGACGGATCCGTCGCGGTCACGGCCGTCTCGGCGTCCAGGTGCCACCCCCCGGTGTACGCCGTGCCGAAGCTGTCCTCCCCCAGCTCGGCCCGGCCGCGTGCGGTCAGCTCACGGACCAGCGGCTCGGTACGGTCGTGCGCACCGCGCAGCCGGGACGCCACCCCGAGCAGCACGGCCGACTCGCGCGCCCGCCCGAGCGCGCCGGCGACCGCGGCCACCTGCACCGCGACCACAGCCAGCATCGGCAGGTCCCGGGACGCCAGCCCGGCCGCGTAGGCCTCGGTCAGCGCCGTCCGCGCCCCGGCCGGGTCCCCGGTCCGCAGGGCGAGCTCGGCACGCACGCAGGCGACCAGTGTCCGCCCGTGATCACGGGGGAACGTGCGGACGCCGCGCAGCCCCCGTTCCGCCTCGGCGAGCAGCTCCCGCGCCCGGCCGAGGTCACCGAGCCGCGTCCGGAAGCTCGCCTCCCGCACGTCGAGCAGGATCAGCAGCCACCCGGAGGCCGCCCGCCGCACCCGTTCCCGGGCCGCGTCCAGGCCGGCCAGCGCCGGGCCGGTGTCACCGCGGCGCAGGTGCAGGTCGATCCAGTGCAGGTCGAGGTAGACCTGGTCGCTGAGACTGAGCGCGCCGAACTCGGCGGCCAGCGCCCGCGCCTCGGCCAGGTCGGCGAGCGCGCCGTCGAGGTCGTCGTCGTACTGGCGCAGCTGGGCCCGCATCGGCAGGGTCGCGGCCCGGCCCCAGCGATCACCGGCCTGGCCGAAACAGGTCAGCGCGGCCGCCACGTCGGCGCGGGTCTCGTCGAGCCGCCCGGCATTCTCGGCGAACTGCGCCCGGAACATCCGGGTCACCCCGGACGTCCAGACGTCGGCGCTGCCGGCCAGCGCACCGAGGGCGCCGTCCTCGCCGAGGAACGTGCGCATCAGCGCGCTGTAGAGGCCCGGCATCCCCGGTACGTCCCGCAGCCGGCCGGCCAGCTCCCGCATCTGCGCCTCGTCGGCCGCCGACGGTCCGGCGTCGGCCCGGCTGAACAGCTGGATCGCCCGGGCGAGGTCCCGGTCGGTGGCCGTCCCACCGCCGGGTGAACCGGGAACCGCCGGGCCGCCGGGCGATCCCGGTGACCCGGGCGCGGCAGGCACCGCGAGGGCCGCGCCGAGCCAGTGGGCCGCGTCGGTGGTGCGGCCGAAGATCTGCCAGTACCAGGTCAGGCTCAGCGCGAGCGCGATCGCGCCGGCCGCGTCGCCGGTCTCGCAGCGGCGGCGCAGGGCGGCGAGCGCGTTGTCGTACTCCGCGCCGATCACCCGCGCGGCGGCCAGCTGGCCGGGGCCGCGCAGCAGCGGGTCGTTCCGGGCGATCAGGTCGGCGACGTGACCGGCGGCCAGGTCCCGGACCGCGCCGAGCTGATCGGTCTCGGTCAGGCGTTCGGTGCCGTATTCGCGGATCGTCTCCAGCATCCGGTACCGGCCGGGTTCCGGCGCGAGGTGCAGCAGCGACCGGTCGACCAGGGCGGCGAGCAGGTCGGGGACGTCGGCGTCCGGCACCACCGTGCCGGCACAGACCGCGGTGGCCGAGGCCGCGGTGACGCCGCCGGGCAGGATCGCGATCCGTTCAGCAACGGTACGTTCGGAAGCGCTCAGCAGCTCCCAGCTCCAGGCGATCACCGCGCCCAGCGTGCGGTGCCGTGGGAGTGCCGTCCGGCTGCCGGTGACGAGCAGCCGGAACCGGTCGGACAGCCCGTCGGCCAGCTGCGCCAACGACAGGGTGCGCAGCCGGGCGGCCGCCAGCTCCAGCGCGAGCGGCAGCCCGTCGAGGCCGCGGACCACCCGCACCACGTCGATCAGCGTGCCCGCGTCGACGGCGAACCCGGGGCGGACCGCGGCGGACCGCTCCCGGAACAGCCGCACCGACGCGGTCCGGCCGGCCTGTTCGGCGTCGTCGTCCGGGCCGGGCAGGGTGAGCGGACCGAGCGGCACCAGCGCCTCCCCGTCGATCGCGAGGGGTTCCCGGCTGGTGGCGAGCACGTGCAGGCCCGGGCAGCGGGTCAGCAGCGTCCCGATCAGGTTGGCCACCGCGTCGATCAGGTGCTCGCAGTTGTCCACCACGAGCAGGATCCGCCGCCCGCCGAGCTGGTCGACGAGGACGTCCCGCTCGTCACCCTCGGCCCGCTGGCGCGCGTCGAACATCGCCCCGCCGCGCAGCCCGCTCCCGGCGAGCACCGCCGCACCGATCTTGCCCGGCTCGGTGACGGCGGCGAGATCGATCAGCCAGGCGCCGTCCCGATGCTCGTGCCGATGCCGCCGCGCCGCCTCGACGGCGAGGCGCGTCTTGCCGGCCCCGCCCGGCCCGAGCACGGTGACCAGCCGCCCACCGGCACCGAACAACGTGTCGATCCGCGCGAGGTCGTCCTCCCGCCCGACGAAGCTGGTCAACGGCATCGGCAGGTTACCGAGGCCGTCCCGCTCACTCCACCGGTCGGCGCCGCCCAGGGCCGGCGCGGGCTGCTCGTCGGCCGGGGCGTGCAGCAAGCGCAGGTGCCGTTCGCGCAAGGCGGCGCCGGGCTCCGCACCGAGCGCGGCGGCCAACGCTTCCCGAACCTGCTCGTAGCGGCCGAGGGCCTCGGCCTGGCGCCCCTGCGCGGACAGCGCGTCGATCAGCAGCGCCGCCGCCCGCTCGTGGACGGGCCGTTCGACGAGCAGGGTGGTCAGGCGCGCGGCGGCCGCCTCGGCGTGACCGAGGGACAGCTCGGCGTCCGCGAGGTCGGCAACGGCCTCGACCGAGACGGCCGCGAGCCGGGTCGCCGCAGCGGGCGCGACCGCGGCGACGGCCGAGGGCTCAGCGCCGGGATCCGCACCCCACAGCGCCACGGCCGCACCGAGCGCGTCGACGGAGGCCGCCGGGTCAGCGCCGCGCAACCGGTCCCGGCCGGCCGCGGCCAGGTGCTCGAACCGCAGCGCGTCCACGTCGGCCGGGTCCACGGCCAGCCGGTAGCCGCCGGCCACCTGCGCCACGTCGCCGGGCGCGCCGAGGGCCCGCCGCAGCCGCGAGACCAACGCCTGCAGTGCGTGCGTGGCATCCGCCGGCGGGTCCTCGCCCCAGATGGCGTCGATCAGCACGCCCGGCTCGACCGCGCGCCCACCGGCCAGCGCCAGCCGCACGACCAGCCCGCGCAGCCGCGCACCCGGCACCGGCAGGTCCACGTCACCGCGCGCCACCCGGAACGCGCCGAGCAGCGTTATCCGCAGCCGCGCACCCCCGTCCATCCCTTGATCCTCGCGCATGCCCGCTCGCTCGCCCGCATCGCGCCAGCGCGGTGTGAGCCCGGTGTGAGCGCCCCCGGCCACTCTTCTGCCAGCCCGGCGCGAACCCGGGCCGGACGATCGACGGAGGCATGTGATGACCGAAACAGACGGCTGGGTCCGGACCTGGGGCGCCGCGCCGCAGGCGCCCGGCGCGGCGGTCGCCGCGCTGGAGCCGTTCGCCGACGCGACCCTGCGCCAGCAGGTCCGGATCAGCGGCGGCGGCCGGCGGGTCCGGGTCCGCTTCACCAACGAGTACGGCACCGCACCGCTCACCATCGGCGCCGCCCGGCTGGCACCGGCCGGCACCGGCCACCCGCTGACCTTCGCCGGCCGGCCCACCGTCACCGTCCCGCCGGGCGCACCGATCCTCAGCGACCCGCTGGACCTGCCGCTGCCCGCCCTCGCCCGGCTCGACATCAGCCTCTACCTGCCGGGACACGTGGCGAGCTGCACCGTGCACGGCCGCCCGGTGCGGGCCGGCTGGATCGCCCCGGGCAACGCGGTGCTCGCTCCCACCCCGCCCGCCGACGCCACCCCCCTGCCGGCACGCGCCCTGCTCGCCGCGGTCGAGGTGCTCCCGGACGGCCCGGCCACCACCGTCGTCGTGCTCGGCGACTCGATCACCGACGGCTTCGGCTCCTCCCCGGACGCCGACCACAGCTGGCCCGACCGCCTGGCCGAACGAGCCGCGCAGACGGGGCGAGCGGTGCACGTCGTCAACCAGGGGATCAGCGGCAACCGGCTCCTGAACGGCGGGCACGGCGACGCCGCCCTGGCCCGCTTCGACCGCGACGTCCTGGCCACCCCGGGGCTCGGCCACGTCGTGCTCGCCATCGGCCTCGGTGACCTGGCGATCTCCTACGCCCCGCGCGGCGACGACAGCCCCCTGGCCGGGTTCCTCACCATGTTCCCCGGCGGCCCGGTCACCGCCGACGACGTCATCGCGGGATATCGGCAGCTCACCGCCCGGGCGCGGGAGCACGGCGTGCGGGTCTGCGCGGCGACGCTCACCCCGTACGAAAGAGATGACATGTTCTCGTCGGGCGGGGAGACCGCGCGCACAGCGGTGAATGCCTGGATCCGCGGCAGCGGTGCGTTCGACGCGGTCCTGGACTTCGACGCGGTCTGGCGCGACCCGGAGCGGCCCGCGCGGACCCGCGACGGTTTCCACGCCGACGACGTGCACGGCAACGACGCCGGCTACCGCGCCCTGGCGGACTCCATCGACCTTTCACTGTTCCGCTGAAGCTTTCACTGATCCGCTGAAGAAGGAGAAGACCGATGCATGACGTGGTGATCGTGGGCGCCGGGCCGGTCGGGCTGTTCCTGGCGTGCGAGCTCGGGCTCGCCGGATGTTCCGTGCTGGTGCTGGAGCGTGAGCCGGAGACCGGTTCGCCGTGGAAGGTGATGCCGCTGGGGATGCGGGGCCTGTCCGCCGGGTCGATGGAGGCGTTCCACCGCCGGGGCATCCGGCTGGCCGATTCCGGTCCGGACGAGGATCCCGCTCCCGCTCCGCGCAGCGCCGGCCACTTCGCCGGGATGATGCTCGACCCGGCCCGCGTCGACGTGGCCGCGCTCCCCTACCGGCTGCCCGGCCCGGCACTCGAAGGCATGATGACCAGCCTCGACGCGGTCGAGACGGTGCTGGCCGAGCGGGCCGGGAAGCTCGGGGTGCAGATCCGGCGCGGCGTGCCGGTGACCGCGATCACGCAGGACGACGACGGTGTGGTCGCGCGGGCCGGCGGGCGGGCGTATCCGGCCCGCTGGCTGGTCGGCTGCGACGGCGGGCGCAGTGTGGTGCGCGGCCTGACCGGTTTCGACTTCGTCGGCACCGAGCCGCGGCTCACCGGATACGCCGTGCACGCCACCGTCGCCGACCCGGAGAAGCTGCGCCGCGGTTTCACACTGACGGCGACCGGGATGTACCTGACCACGCCGTACCCCGGGCATCTGGGGTTGATGGACTTCGACGGCGGTGCGTTCGACCGGTCGCGGCCGCTGACCCGCGAGCACCTGCAGGCGGTGCTGCGGCGGCTGTCCGGCACCGACGTGACGCTGAGCGAGGTGCATCGCGCGTCGAGTTTCACCGACCGGGCGATGCAGGCGACGACGTACCGGCGGGGCCGGGTGCTGCTGGCCGGCGACGCCGCGCACATCCACTCGCCGCTCGGCGGGCAGGGGCTCAACCTGGGCATCGGCGACGCGATGAACCTGGGCTGGAAGCTCGCGGCGAGCGTGCACGGGCAGGCGCCGGACGGGCTGCTCGACACGTACACCGCGGAGCGTCACCCGGTCGGCGCCCGGGTGCTGGACTGGTCGCGCGCCCAGGTCGCGGTGATGACCCCGGGCCCGCACGCCGCGGCGCTGCAGACCCTGGTCGGCGAGCTGCTCGCCACCCGAGACGGGACAACCTATGTGTACGAACGGACGTCCGGCACCGCAATCCGCCACGACCTGGGCAGCACCGACCCGCTGATCGGCCGCAACGCCCCGGAGCTGCGCCTCGCGGACGGCACCCGGCTCGGCGACCTGCTCACCGGCGGCCGGGGCGTCGTGCTCGACTTCCACGACGATCGGTCCCTGCGCGCGGCGGCGGCACGCTTCGGGCTCCGGTACGTGACCGGGCCGGCCCGCCACGGCCTCGGGCTGAGCGCGGTGCTGGTCCGCCCGGACGGGATCATCGCCTGGACCGGTGCCCGCGACGGTTTCGAGCAGGCCGCCGCACGCTGGTTCGGCAGCACCTCAGCGGCGGCCGGGGAAATACTCCCGTGACTATCTTGACCAAATGAAGAAACATCCGGACCCTAGTGGGAGCGCTCCCGCGAATCATTGTCATCGATACCCAGAAAGGGGAGGCTGACCATGCGAAGAGTCCTCGTCGCGTTCTGCGCCGCCCTGCTCGCCGCCGTCGGCGCGGTCCTGGCCCTCGGGAACCCGGCGTACGCGGCCACCGGCCTGCACGTCTCCGGAACCGACATCTACGAGGCCAACGGCACCAAGTTCGTGATGCGCGGGGTCAACCACGCGCACACCTGGTACACCAACCAGACCAGCTCGTTCGCCAACATCAAGGCGGCCGGCGCCAACACCGTCCGGGTGGTGCTCAGCGGCGGCCGCTGGACGGCGAACAGCGCCAGCGACGTGGCCAACGTGATCTCGCTGTGCAAGGCCAACAAGCTGATCTGCGTCCTCGAGGACCACGACACCACCGGGTACGGCGAGGACACCGCGGCGTACACCCTGGACCAGGCGGTCAACTACTGGATCAGCCTGAAGAGCGTCCTGGTCGGCCAGGAGGACTACATCTCGATCAACATCGGCAACGAGCCGATCGGGAACACCAACCCGGCCCAGTGGACCGCGGCCACCACCGCCGCGATCGCCAAGATGCGGGCCAACGGCTTCCAGCACCTGCTGATGATCGACGCCCCGAACTGGGGCCAGGACTGGCAGCAGGTGATGCTCGCCAACGGGCAGGCCGTGCTCGACGCCGACACCCAGAAGAACACCGTGCTGTCGATCCACATGTACTCGGTCTACTCGCAGGCCTCGACGATCACGTCGTACCTGGACACGTTCAAGTCCAAGGGCTGGCCGCTGGTGATCGGCGAGTTCGGCTGGCAGTTCGCCAGCACCGAGGTCGACGACCAGACCATCCTGGCCGAGGCCAACGCCCGCGGCCTCGGGTACCTCGGCTGGTCGTGGTCGGGCAACACCGACCCGATCCTGGACATGGTGCTCAGCTTCGACGTCAACCAGAAGACCACCTGGTACCACCGGGTCTTCGACGGCGCGAACGGCATCACCGCCACCGCCAAACAGGCAACCATTTTCGGTACGACGAGCACGTCATCCCCGACCGCCTCTCCGTCGGCCTCGTCCTCGGCCTCCCCCTCCCCGTCGGCGTCGTCCTCGCCGCCGCCGAGCGGTAAGACGTGCACCGCGGCGTATGCGATCACCGGTTCGTGGCCGGGTGGCTTCCAGGGCGAGGTCAAGGTGACCGCCGGCTCCACAGCGATCACCGGCTGGACGGTCAACTGGACGTACGCCAACGGCCAGAGCGTCGCGAACGCCTGGAGCGCCACGGTGACCAGCAGCGGATCCGCCGTGACCGCCAAGAACGTCAGCTACAACGGAAGCCTGTCCGCGGGGTCCACCACCTCGTTCGGCTTCCTGGGCTCCTGGACCGGCACCAACAGCGTCCCGGCAGTCACCTGCACCGCCAGCTGACATCGGGGCGGGCGGGCCGCTCGGCCCGCCC
>NZ_BOMS01000047.1 GCF_016862315.1 Actinoplanes palleronii
CGGCCCGCCCGCCCCGATCGGTCCGATTGGCTACACATCGGCACCCATCCATAGCCGCGCGCGGCACGCTGGGCCGGTGAAGAAGCTGCTGACAGCCCTCGCAGTGCTGGTGACCGGCGCAGGAGCCGGCACCCCGGCGGCCGCCCACCCGGTGCGGCCGGACATCGACAGCGTCCACGTCTGGAACGAGCTCGCGCTCTCCGCGGTCCGCGCCACCCGGGCGACCGACGCCGACGCCGCCCGCCTCTACGCCATGCTCAACGTCGCCGTCTACGACGCGGTCAACGGCCTGCGCCCCGGCCACACCGGCCGCGCCCCGGCGCTGATCGGCGGCGCCGGTCCGCGCGGCGCCGACCCGCAGGCCGCCGCGGCGGCCGCCGCCCACGCGGTGCTGGCCGGCGCCGACGCCGCCCGCGCCGCTACCTAAGACGCCCAGCTCGCCGCCGACCTCGCCCGACTCGGCGCCGGTACGCCGGTGACCCGCGGCGCCACCTGGGGAGACCACGTCGGCGCGGCGGTCCTCACCGCCCGCGCCGACGACGGGTCCCGGCCGGTCGAGACCCAACCGGCCGGCGCCGGGCCCGGCGTGTTCCGCGCCGACTGGCCGGGCGTGCAGTACCGCAACGTCCGCCCGTTCGCCGTGACCGACCCCGCCCGGTATCTGCCGGGCCCGCCGCCGGGCCTCACCAGCAGCGCCTACGCGCAGGCGTTCGCGGAGGTCGAACAGCTCGGCAACGCCGCGGTCGACGCACCCGACCTGCTCGCCACCTTCCAGTTCTGGTCACTTCCGGCCGGGTCCGCGCAGCCGCCCGGTGAGTGGCTGCGGATCGCCCTGACCGTGGCCGGGCAGCGGCATCTGGCGCTGGGCGAACAGGCCAGGCTCACCGCGCTGCTGACCATGACGCTCGCGGACACCACGATTCCCACGGTGGCGACGAAGTACGCGTACCGGCATTGGCGGCCGACCACCGCGATCCGGGAGGCAGACACCGACGGCAACCCGGCCACCCAGCCGGATCCGGCCTGGACCTCGCGGGCCGGCAGCGCCGGCGGCACACCGGAGTACGTGTCGGGGCACAGCGCCTACAGCGGGGCGGCGGCCACGGTGCTCGCCGAGTTCTTCTGCACCGACCGGATCGCGTTCACCCACACCACCGACTCGGCGCCGGGCGGGGTGGCCCGCGCCTACCCGAGCTTCTCGGCGGCGGCGACCGAGGTCGGCCGCTCCCGGATCTACGGCGGGCAGCACTTCGCCTTCAGCGACCAGGCCGCCCAGTCGATCGGTCGCGCCGTCGCCCGGGACGTGCTGACCACGAAGCTGCTCCGCAACACCGCCCCCGTCCACCACGGCCCCTGCCCGGCCGCCTGACCCTCACCTCACGGCCCCCGTGCCGGTGCATCACGGCCGTGAGCGCCCGCCAGGACCGACCGGCTGGCTCTCACGGCCGCTATGACGGGCCCATTTGGGCGCGGAGAGCCAGCCGGGACCGGATCGGCTGGCTCTCACGGCCGCTATGACAGGCGCATTCGGGCGCGGAGAGCCAGCTGGGACTGCACCGCACGCGGCCGCCGGCGAGACGGCGAGACGGTGGGCCGGGTGGGCTGGCAGACTCGCGGGATGGGCGGGGAGTTGCGGGTGCGTGGTGGTGGCAGCGGGGAGCCGGTGCTGATCCTGTTGCACGGGCTCGGCGCGACCGGTGACGTCTGGGCCGGGTGGGAGCCGCTGCTGGCGCGGGACTGGCCGGGCCGCTGGCTGGCGCCGGATCTGCCCGGGCACGGCGGGTCGGCGGAGCTGCCGGAGTACACGTTCGACGCGCTCGCCGAGGCGGTCGGCACGCTGGTGACGCCCGGCGAGCACACCGTCGTTCTCGGACATTCGCTCGGTGGGGTGGTCGCCACCTTTCTGCCGGTGACCGCCGTCGTCGCTCTCGGCGTCAAGGTCTCCTGGAGTACCGAGGAGTTGGAGCGGGCACGGTCGCTCGCCGGACGCCCGGTGAGCTGGTTCGACTCCCCGGAGGACGCCCTGGCCCGGCACCTGCGCGTGTCCGGGCTCGGCGGGCTGGTCGGCGCGGAGCATCCGGCGGCGCGGGCCGGGGTCCGCGAGCAGGACGGCCGCTGGCGGCTCGCCCTGGACCCGCGGGCCTTCGGCGTCGGTGCACCCGACATGGCCGGGCTGATCGCCCGGTCGCCGGCAGCGGTCACCCTGGCCCGCGGGGAGCACGACCCGATGAACACCGGCGACCAGCTCGAACAGTTCGGCCGGCCGGTCGTCACTCTGGCCGGGCTGGGCCACAACGCGCACGTGGAGAGCCCGCACCAGTGCCTGGCGCTGCTGCCGGGCGTGGCCTGAGCCCCGCCCGGCAGCAAACTCAGCAGCCGTTCCGGGTGCCGCTGACCGCCACGTCGTCGTACCAGAGGGTGTCGGCGCCGTCGCCGTAGCTCTCCCAGCCCAGTCGCAGGTCGGTGAGGGCCGGGCGCCACGTCCGGTTGAGCCACTGCCCGTCGATGTCGTGCGTGGCCACCCCGTCCTCGATCAGGCCGGGCACCGAGGTGCCGTTCAGCCAGGTCTCGATGGTGCCGTCGGCGCCGGAGACCTTGAACTCGACACAGTTCCAGGTGTTCACCGGCAGCGGGGCGGACAGGGCCACACCGGCCGGGCTCTGTTCGGGCAGGGTGGCGTCGTCCGAGGCCCGGTTGAACTGCAGGGCGCCGTTCTGGCCGCCGAAGCGCAGGTCCTTGCCGCCGTCGTTGGCGTCGGCAAGGGCGACGGCGGTGACGTGCGCGGCGGGCAGGGCGGTGGTGTGCCGGACCCAGTAGCGGACGTACCACACGTTTGTCGCCGCACCGAGCAGGTCGGTGTTGCGGGCGAAGACGTGGTTGCAGTACCCGGCCGTGCCGTTGATCCGCAGGGACGTCGCGCCGGTGTGGGCGACCGTGCGGTCGATCGCGGCGGTGCCGGTGCCGGAACAGTCCGCGCTGGTCACCGCCCAGGTCCCGGCCGGGACCGCGCCGGTCTGCCCCTCGAACCCGTCGCAGCGGGCCACTGAGGCGCAACCGGCCCCAGGGTCAGGGGGTGGGCTGGAGGTGGACGCCGACGGGGACGACGAGCCCGACGGGGCCGGCGTAGGAGCATCGCCGCAGGTCACTCCGTTGAAGCGGAACGACGACGGCGCCACGTTCGTGCCCGTGAACGTACCCTGGAAGCCGAAACTGGCGGACCCGCCGGTGGCCAGCGCACCGTTCCAGGCGGCACTCGACGCCGTCACGGTCGCTCCGGACTGGCTGACCGTCGCGCTCCACGCCGAGGTGACCTTCTGGTTGCCGGTGAAGTCCCAGCTCAGCGTCCACGAGGTGACCGCCGCACCGAGGTTGGTGACCTTGACGTCGGCGGTGAAGCCGGTGCTCCAGCTGTTCGCGGTCCACGCCACGTCGCAGGTGGACGCGGCCGCCCGGGCCGGGCCCAGTCCCACGACACCCCAGGTGGCGCCGGTCAGGACCACGACGGCAGCGATCGGGGCGAGCCTCATGCGCACGCCACCCCGTTGAGCTTCACGGTGGCCGGGGCACTGGTCGTACCGTTGGCGGTGAATCCGACAGTGACCGAAGCGCCTGCCGCGAGCGACGGCGAATATGTCGGCGCGGCCGCGGTGACCGCGGTCCCGCTCTGGGTGACCGTCGCGTTCCAGGCGCTGGCGACGGTCACGCCGGACGGCCAGGTCCAGGTCACCTGCCACGGGCTGACCGCGCTGCCACCGGTGTTCTGCACCTTGAGCTGGCCCTGGAAGCCGCCCTGCCAGCTGTTGTCCTGCGCGTAGGTGGCCGTGCAGCCGCCCGTGGTCGCGGGAGTCGAGGCCGAACCGGAGGGCGACGGCGACGAGGTGGAGCCACCGGCGACCGGCGCGATCAGGTACGGCTGGATGATCGCCTGCTTGGCCTGGTTGACCGTGGTCCAGTCGTCGTTGGCGATGCCGCCGGTGTCACCCGAGTTCGGGTTCCACGACCAGTACGTGAACGACATCCCGTTCACCCCGGTGCCGGTGTATTTCAGCAGCTCCTGCAGCCACACCTTGTCCACGTTGCTGGCCAGGGTGGTGCCGAACTCGCCCATCATGATCGGCGCGATGTTCTGCTTGTAGAGGTAGCCCCAGTACTTGTCCCAGATCGCCGGCATGTTCGCCGGGTACGACGGGTCGTCGAACCACGCCTGGTGGTACACCGAGGTGGCGTACTCGTGCGGCGAGTAGACCAGCCGGTTCGCCACGTCCAGGCGTACCGGGAACTGGCCCGCCTTGGACAGGTTGCCGCCCCACCATCCGCAGTCCTCGTCGTTGCTGGTGTCGTTGTCCCAGACGTTGGACAGTCCGCCGCTGGGGCAGCTCACCCCCTCCACGAAGATCAGCCAGTTGGGCTGGACCGCGAGGATCGCGTTGCCGGCCCGTTCGGCCGCCAGCCGCCAGTCACGGGCGGTGTCGCCGCAGCCCCAGCAGGCACCGGTCGCGGCCGGGTTGGTGCCCTCGGCGTGCGGCTCGTTGTGCAGGTCGGCGCCGATCACCGTGGTGTTGCCGGCGTACCGCTGGGCCAGGGCCTTCCAGTTCGCGATCCAGGTGCTCTCCGGTACGGCCGAGGTGTACCAGAGCGCGGTCTGCCCGGCAGCGGTGGGACGGTGCCGGTCCAGGATGACCCGCATGCCCTTGCCGCCGGCGTACCCGATGACCTTGTCGAGGATCTGCAGCGGGGAGAGCCCGACCAGGTCCGGGTTGACGTAGTCGTTGATGCCGGTGGCGGTCGCGCCGGCCTTGAGCGCGTCGTCGGAGAACGGGATCCGCAGCGTGTTGTAGCCGAGCGAGGCCATCGTGTCGAGCTGGCCGCGCCACGGGTTGCTGGCCCACAGGCCGTGGAACGTCTTGTTGTCGGTCTCCATGCCGAACCAGTTGATCCCGGTCAGCCGGACGGTGGCGCCCGTACTGTCGACGATCTTGTTGCCGGTGGTGTGCAGGTAGCCGGTGCCGGTGCCGCCGGTGGCGGCGGACGCGGGCTGTGCGGTGACGATCGCGGCGGTGACGCTGGCGAGAGCCAGGGCCACGGCACCGGCGAGCCACGAGCGTGTCGATGGGAGCGACATCGATGGACTCCTTCGGGGACGGAAGGCGTGAAACATCATCGTTACATGGGAGCGCTCCCAGTAACAACCATGACCATCAATGCATTCGGCCCAGGAAGAGCGTGCCGCACAGGACCAGGACGACGCCGAGCACGGTGCCGAGGCCCACCCCGATCGCGATCGGTCGCCACGGCTGCTTGACCACCAGGATCAGGAACGCGACGAGTCCGGCCGGCGCGAGGTAGATCTCCAGCAGGCCGTAGAAGGCGACGTACGCCCGGCCGCCCCCGTCGGTGGTCGCCGCCAGCCCGAACATGAAGGCCAGCAGGATCACGTGCGGTGCGACAGCGATCCCCGAACCGATCCACCGCTGCCTATGCTGCATCCGCTCACCCTGCCAGGGGGTAGTCCACGTAGGCGAAGCGGGTGCCGTCCGGCGACCAGCTGTTGACGTTGATGGTGCCCTGGCCGCCCGGCAGCTCCACGATCGTGCGCGCGGCGTGCCAGTCGTCGCCCTCGACCAGGCGCAGCTCGACGAGCCGGTCGGCCGGGTGGCCCTCGGTGCCCGGCGGGTAGCTCAGGTACACCGCCCGGCTGCCGTCCGGCGCGAAGTGCGGGAACCAGTTGACCCGCGCGTCGTGGGTGAGCTGCTCCATCGCGGTGCCGTTCGGGCGGATCCGGGCGATCTGGGCGTGGCCGTACCGCTCGGTGTTGAAGTAGATCCAGTCGCCGGCGGGGTGATACTCCGGCCCGTCGTCCGCACCGGGTCCGCTGGTCAGCGCGGTGCTCGGCCCGCCATCGGCGCGGATCGTCCAGAGGGTGCCGGCGTCCCACCGGCCGGGCTCGAGGCCGACGTAGGCGAGCGTCGCCCCGTCCGGGCTCACCCCGTGCAGGAAGTGCATCCAGTTCGCGGCGTCCGTGATCCGCTGCCCCGGGCCACCCGCGAGCGACGCCCGGTAGAGGTGCCCGTCATTCCCGGACAGAAAGATGTCCTTGCCGTCGGGCGCCAACACATGGTCGTTGTTCAGCTCCGGCACACCCTCCAGCGGGATGAGTTGCGGCGCCGCCGAACCGTCCGCGGGCAGGCTCCACAGCAGCCCCTCCCCGTTCACCACCAACTGATCGTTCGCGGTCCAGTTGGGCGCTTCAAACAAAACCAAAGCACTTTTGTGTACGACAGTGAGCACACCACTGTCGACCTCACACACCAGGATCCGGCAGTGCTGGCCGGGGGCGAGGGTCCGCGCACTCGCCATCAGAGCTCCCCGGCGGAGGCGGTGGTGGCGACGGTCAGCGTGGTCAGCGACGGTGGCAACATGGCGCGGCTCCCGAGATCTTGGAAGTCAACGTGTACACGCCCCCGGCCGGCCTGGCCAGCGCACACCCCCGCCGCCGTCGCTCCCGCAGCGTCGTGCCGCACTGCCGCTAGCCATCCTAGGAAGATAGGACAAAGGGTGGGGGCCTGCGGGCGAACCCAACCGGGCAAGGCAAGACCGAACCCCGGCTGGCCCTCACGGCCCCTATGGGTCCCGCTTAAGGGCCGTCAGCACCAGCCGGGACTTGAGGGGACCGCTGGCTCCGGTGTGGGCTGGTGCTGGCGGTCCTCTCACCTTCCTTGAGGGGACCGTGAGGGCCAGCCGGGGCCGTGAGTCGCGTCGTGGCCGGGTGGGGCGGCGGGCATCGCGGGCTCCCTGGCGTACCGGAAAAGGCGCGGCCTGGAAAGGAAGCGGACCGTGAGCGGACCGTGCGCGGTGAGTGGCGGTTGTGGGGACGGTGCCCGCTTGTCAATCGGCGACCACGGTGGCGGGTAGGCTCCCCTTGACGGCTTGATCGGTGCTCAGGCGCCGATCACGGGGGCGCCGTGCGAGCGAAGGGTCACACAGATGGACGTGCACGATACGGAAACCGACGACGGCGTCGGTGCGGCGCCGGCGGTGGCGAGGTTGCTGCTGGAGCTTCGCGGGCGGACCACGGTCGAGGTCAAGCCGGTCGGGCGGAGCCTGCAGGTGCGGCCGCCGGGCGCGCGGAACGTCGCGGTGCACATCCATCCCGGCGGGGTGGACATCGCGGTGGCTCGGGCGCAGGCCGACGAGATCGCCGAGACGATCGACGGCGCGACGGTGAAGGATCCGGACGACGTGGTGCCGTTCGTGTCGGTCGAGGGACACCTGATCGACGCCAGTTACGACGCGGTGCTGGACGCCGCGGTGCAGGCCGTCGAGCTGCGCAAGGCCGGCGGACCGGTCAAGGCGGCACGGGCCGCGGCAGCGCCCAAGGCGGCGAAAGCGGTCAAGGCCGCCAAGCCGGTCAAGCCCGCGCCCCGGCCCGAGTACCGGCCGATCTGTCCCAAGTGCAAGCAGTACGAGCTGCTGTTCAACGGCGAGTGCCCGTCCGGGTTCTGCTAGCGATCAGCGCGGCGGGGGTCAGGCCGGCCAGCGCCGTCGACTCCCGGGTGAGGTGGGCCTGGTCCACGTACCCGGCCCGAGCCGCCAGCTCGCCGGCGGTCCCCTCGCCCAGCAGGCGCAGGAACCGCTGGAACCGGAGCACCCGCTGCATGGTCTTCGGGCCGTAGCCGGCCGCTGCGGTGAACCGGCGGCGCAGCTGGCGGTCGCTCAGGCCGAGTTTCGCGGCGAGCTCGGGCACCCGCAGGTGCGGATCGTCGAGCAGCCGGACCGCGGCCAGCATCGCCGGGTCCGGCGGGCGCTCCCTGGCCAGCCGCCCGGTGAGCGTCACCATCCGGCGCAGCGCCTCGTCCGGGTCGAGGTCGCCCCGCAACCGCCGGGCCGACTCCGGGCGCAGGTCCGCGAGATCGGCGCGGAGATTGCGCAGAGATTCCAGAGGTACGCCCAGAGTCGTCCCCCCGGCGCCCGGCCGCAGTCGTACGCCCATCAGTGTCTCCCCCGCCGGGAGTGTCGCGGGCATCGGACCGGTGTCCGGGCCGGCCAGGTACGCACCGGTCCCGCTCTGCCAGATCAGGTCGACGCAGCCGTCCGGCAGGATCAGCGCCGGCGAGGAATCAGCCCCGACCGTCCGGCGCCACAGGCACACCACGACCTCACGCAGGGGTGCCGGCGGCGCCCACTCGATGTAGCCCATGGCCGATTCTTACAAGACGAGCCGACCGGCTGCACCTAGCGTGGTGGCATGACCGCTGATCTGCACGCTGCCGACCGGTTCCTGCAGGCCGAGAGCCGCCTGCTGGAACGCCGCCTGTTCGACGTCCTGATCCGGGACGGGTCACCGGACCCGGTGGTGGACGTGCTGCGCGGCTATCGCAACGCCGACGGCGGGTTCGGCCACGGCCTCGAACCGGACAAGCGCTGCCCGGCCAGTCTCCCGATCGACGTGGAGACCGCGTTCCAGGCCCTCGCCGCGGCCGGCACGACCGACCACAGCCTGCTCGGGCCGGCCTGCGACTTCCTCGGCTCGGTGGCCGTCGACGGCGCGGTGCCCCTGGCGTTCCCGGTGATCGAGGACTATCCGCGGGCCGCGCACTGGACCGAGTGGACGTACGCGCCGGGGCTCAACCCGACGGCCGGGCTGGCCGGGCTGCTGCACCGGCTGGGTTTCGAGCACCCGTGGCGGGACGCGGCGACCGCGTACTGCTGGCGCGAGATCGAGTCGGGGAAGCTGCCGGACGAGGTGCACGCGCTGGGCGAGGCGATGACGTTCCTGGCCCACGTGCCGGACCGGGCACGCGCCGAGCGAGCCGCCGTGACGGTCCTGGAGCAGCTCACCGCCTCGCCGATGTTCGACCCGAAACCCGGCGAGTACGGCCTGACCCCGCTGCACATCGCCGCGACCGCGGACTCGCCGTGGCGGACGCTGTTCGACGACACCCGGCTGCAGGCGAACCTGGACCAGCTCGCCGACGGCCAGCAGGACGACGGCGGGTGGACGATCACCTGGGAGCCGCCCAGCAAGGCGTCCCGGCTGGAGTGGCGCGGCATCGTGACGGTGCAGGCGGTACGGACGCTCAGGTCGTACGGCAGGATCGGAGGATGACCTCGGAATCGATCGGCACGCTGCGGGCGGTGGCGCTGGACGCCGCCGATCATGAGCGGCTGGCCGTTTTCTATCAGGAGTTCGCCGGGTGGCAGCGGGTGCCGGACGACGACGATGACTGGATCACCCTCGACACCACGGACGGCTGGCGCCTCGGCGTGCAGCGGGCCGCCGACCACGTGCCGCCGGAGTGGCCCGGTCAGGAGCGGCCGCAGCAGGCTCACCTGGACTTCCGGGTGTCATCGATCGACGCGGCCGCGGACCGTGCGGTGGCCCTCGGCGCGACCGTGCTGCGGCGCAACGAGCGGTGGCACACGCTCGCCGACCCGGCCGGGCACCCGTTCGACGTGTGCCTCGGCGCGGACGGTCCACGGACGCTGCTGGCCGGCGTGATGCTCGACTGCCCGGACGCCAAGACGCTGAGCCACTTCTATGCCGAGCTGCTCGGCAAGCCGGTGACGTACGAGGCGGACGGCATCGCCATGATCGGCGAGGATGGCGCGCAGCCGGTGATGTTCCAGCAGGTGACGGGGTATACGGCGCCGCGCTGGCCGGACCCCGCGTATCCGCAGCAGCTCCACCTGGACGTGACCGTCGCGGACGTGTCCGTGGCGGAACGGGCCGTGCTCGCCCTCGGCGCGACCCGGCTGGACGGCGCCGGCCCGAACTGGCGCGTCTACGCCGACCCGGCCGGCAAACCGTTCTGCCTGATCTGGGAGGACTAGCCGCACGGCCGCTCCCGCCCCGTCGCTGCCGCGGGCTGGTCCCCAGGGGTGCTTCCGGCCGTTCGACGCACCCCTGGGGACCAGCCCGCGGGCGGGAGGCGGCCGGGCGGCGCTTCACGGGCAGACTCGGCCTCCGCCTTCAGCGGGTGGTGTCCAGCGGCCAGGTCGCAGTGTCGGCCTCGTGCCTGATGTGCAGGATGTCCAGGTGGGTGTCCGCGCCGACCTCGAACACCAGCACGCGCTGCAGCGACCAGTCCGGTTCGAGGGCGGTGACCGGAAATGCCTGCAGCGCGGCGGACATGACCGGGTCGCTGCCGTAGCGGACACCCCGCGTGTCGGTGAGCCACGCGTTGTCGTCCACGTCGGGCGTGAACGTGACGTCGCCGCTGTTGAGCACCTGCACGGTGATCGACAGCAGGCGGTTGCCGGGCGCCGGGTCGAGTTCCGGGAAGCTCGACAGCTCCGGGTCCTGAACCCTCGGTATGGAGATCGTCATCGCCGCGCCGCGCACGTCGTGGATGGTCACCGGGCCGGCGGCCGGCACGGTCCACCCGGACGGCAGTGGCGGCATCGTCGGCACCGTCCAGCCGGACGGGACGGGCGTCGTCGGCACGGTCCAGCCCGACGGGACGGGCGTCGTCGGCACGGTCCAGCCCGACGGGACGGGCGGCGTCGTCGGCACGGTCCAGCCCGACGGGACGGGCGGCGTCGTCGGCACGGTCCAGCCCGACGGCAGCGGCGGGGCGGTGTCGGCCGGCTGCCGGGGCTCGGCCCGGAGCCCGATCGCGTCGATCGCCGGGGGTGGGCTGGACCCGGTCCGGGTCGCCCAGGTCACGGTCACACCGCCGGCCACGCAGATGGCCACGACGGCCAGCAGAGCGGCTACGTGAGCACGCCGCGACGCCGGCGCCGCCGGACCGATCGCCGACGGCACGGTAGGGGTGAACCATCTCGCCTCAGATAGGTGAACCGACCCTGACGGCGCGGCTACCAGCGAACACGGAGCCGCAGCCGCAGCCGCAGCCGACAAGGGTGACGACGCAGCCGGCGAGGGCGGGGACGCGGCCGACAAGGGCGGGGATGCCGCCGACAAGGGCGGGGACGCCGCCGACAAGGGCGGGGACGCCGCCGACGCGGACCTGCGCATGGCCGCGCGGGTGACGAGTGCGCCGCCGGCCGCGGCCACGACGGCGACAGCGACGACGGCCGCCCAGTCGCGCAGCCGCCGGGGCGGGAGAGATCCGGGTGGCTCCGTGGTCATGGCCGCCAGGATCGGCAGCCCGGCCACGAACCTGAGACCGAACGGCAACCGGCCCGCCCCAGCTCAGCGCGACCCCGAAACTCCAGGTAGCCGTCGTTCCCGGACCACCTTTCCGGTACGCATACGGAGCGCCCGTCCGCAGGCTACGAGCCGAGTCCCGTGGTGGTCTCGCGCCACGCCCCGGCCCACTCCGGACCGCCCCGCGCCTCCCGCCCCGGGCTGGCGCTGGCGGCCCCCTCAACAACCCGGAGACAGCCGTCGCCACCAGCCCGCGACCGCCCAATGCCGCTCAGCCTATTTTGATCTCGGTGGGGCCCTGCGGCCTGGAGC
>NZ_BOMS01000048.1 GCF_016862315.1 Actinoplanes palleronii
GGCAGCGACAGGTACATCGCGAGCGGGCATGTGCGCCCCGCCACCCGCAAAGTGATCGGGGGCGACCAGCCGGCGATCGTCGTGCTCGACGTTCCCCGCGCAGACGCCGTGTTCGCCCCGGCCGGGGTCGGTTATATCCCGGCCGCGAGCGCACGGCCGGGTATTCGCCGGCATCCGGTCACCCGCGCCACCGCCCGGACCGGGATGCCCCCGCAGGCCAGACGGTTCCAGCCGCCAACGCCCCATCAGGATCAACTTGAGCTGAGCGGCATTGGGTCAGAGTGAGCCGGTGCGCAGCCAGCGGTGCGTCGCCGTGATCTCCTCGTGCGGGTCGCCGGGCAGGTGGCCGCCGCCGGCGGTCTCCACGACGGTCGCGCCGGGGATCCGGGCGGCCAGGAACCGGCCGTGCCCGACCGGGCACGATGTGTCGGCGTCACCGTAGGTGAGCAGCACCGGGACGGTGATGTCCGCGAGATCAAAACCCCACGCGCGGACAAAAGCAAGGGTGTCGTCGACGGAACCGCCCACGCCGTGGCGGGCCTGCTCGGCGATGATCCGGCGGAACGAGGTGATCACTTCCGGACGGAGCAGGTACTCGACGTCAGCGGCGGGTGCGCCGTCACCCATCAGCGCGCCGGGGTCCTCGGCGATGCGCTTGGCCATCAGCTGCTGGGCCTGCTCCAGCTCGCGGGTCAGCACGGCCTCGCCGGCCTCGGCCCAGGTGAGCTCGTCGGCGATCTCCGGCTCCATGCCGGCCAGCCACTCGGCGCGGGCAAGACCGCGCCCACCGCTCTGCGCCGTTCCCGCAAGCCGAGCCGTTCCCGCAAACCGGACCGTCTCCGCAAACCGGACCGTCTCCGCAAACCGGGCTGGCTCCGCAAACCGGGCTGGCTCCGCAAACCGGGCTGGCTTCGCAAACCGGGCCGGCTCCGCAAGCGGCGCCAGGGAGGACTGGCAGGCGACCCGCTCGACCCGGCCGCCGAGCAGCGCGGCACAGGCCAAGGCGTGCGGGCCGCCGCCGGAACCACCGACGATCGCGAACCGCTCGAAACCCAGCGCGTCCGCGACGGCCAGCACGTCCGTGGCCTCGTCCGCCACCGACCGGCCACGACGGCGGGTGGAACGGCCGTAGCCGGCCCGGTCGGTGGTGACATACCGGACGCCGGCCGCGGCGTAGAGCGCGTCGTCCGGCCAGCGGCTGAAGCGGCACCCCGGGGTGCCGTGCAGGCCGATGACCGGATATCCGGCCGGGTCACCACCGTCCAGCCAGGCCAGCACGCGCCCGTCGGGGGTGGTCAGGGTTCCGGTTCGCTCGTCCACTGTCCAATGGTGACAGCCGATCCGCCCCATGGTGACAGCCGATCGGCGCCCTACTGGGAGCGGCGCGGCAGCTTCCAGTCCGGGCGGGGGAAGTGGCAGGTGTAGCCGTTCGGGATGCGCTCCAGGTAGTCCTGGTGCTCCGGCTCGGCCTCCCAGAATGCGCCGGCCGCGGTCACCTCGGTGACCACCTTGCCCGGCCACAGCCCCGACGCGTCCACGTCGGCGATGGTGTCCTCGGCGACGCTCTTCTGCTCGTCGCTCTCGAAGAAGATCGCCGACCGGTAACTGGTGCCGATGTCGTTGCCCTGCCGGTTCACGGTGCTCGGGTCGTGGATCTGGAAGAAAAATTCCAAGATCTCACGGTACGACGTGACCACCGGATCGAACGTGATCTCGATGGCCTCCGCATGCCCCTCGTGGTTGCGGTACGTGGCGTTCGCCACCGCCCCGCCGGTGTAACCGACCCGGGTCGACACCACCCCGGGACGCCGGCGGATCAGGTCCTGCATCCCCCAGAAACAGCCGCCGGCCAGAATCGCCTTCTCTGTAGCCATCTCGCACACCTCATTCGTCGTCGCGCCCGTCCAGCATGCATCACCGGGTGACCGGGTCAGTTCGTGGCCCGGTAGAAGACGACGCGACCGAACCGGGCCCGGCCACGGCCGTTCTCGGCCGGACGGGTCAGCCCGGCGTCGAACATGGCGGCCAGCACGTGATCCGGGTCGGTCGCGGCGAGCCCGGACGGCCGGGGCGCGTGCTCACCGACCACGTCGAGGACGTGCAGTTCGCCGCCGGGGCGCAGCACTCGCCGGACTTCGCGCAACGTACGGGCGTGTTCCCCGGCGTCCAGGTGGTGCAGCATCAGCGAGGACAGCACCCGGTCGACGCTCGCGTCAGGTAACGGCAGGCGGCCGGCGTAGGCGTGTTCGTACCGAATGGGAAGTCCGCCTCTGGCGGCCTTGCGCCGGGCCCGCCGCAGCGACCCGAGGTCCGGATCGATGCCGATCACCTCAAGACCGGACCTTTCCTGTACGAGGGTGGTCAGCAGCGTTCCGGTGCCGCAGCCGATCTCCAGCACCCGCTGGCCGGGCTGCGGATCGGCGCGTTCCAGCAGTTGCCGGTGCACCCGGCGGACGCCGGCGAGCCGGCAGAACGGGTCGTAGAGGGGCAGCAGCCACCGCAGGCCCATGGCGGGCAGATACGCCTGCTCAGTCATGTCTCGTCTCCTAAGATCCGACACGATGCTCGGTCGTATTCTCAGCCTCATGCCCGGCACAGACGCGCGCAGCGGCGATTTCGTGGACATGATGCGACGATTCTCGGTTCCGGTGGGGCGGACCGGGGACGGGGTGCCGGTCTACGGATTCGGCCGGTCGCCCGAGGTGCTGCCGATCGGGTCGGCCCGGCTGCCCGGCGCGGTCCCGCAGGCGAGCACCGGCGCGCACGCGCACGACTTCCTGCTGCTGTACTACGCGCACCGCGCCGCCGCGACCGTGGTTGTCGACGGTCGCCGGTGGTCGATCAGCGACGGGGACCTGTTCGTGTTCGCCCCTGGCCAGGTCGTCGACGTGACCGCGACGGATCAGGTCGCCGAGGACGGCTGGGTGGTGTGGTTCCCGGCCGACATGGTGCGCTCCGGCGCGTACGCGTCCTGGCGCTCGCATCCGCTGCTGTTCCCGTTCGCCCGGGGCGCCGACCGGGCGCAGCGGCTGCGGATCCCGCCCGGCGACCGCGCCGCGTGGATGGCGCGCTTCGCGGACCTCGACCTCGAGCTGCGCACCCGCCGTGACGGCCACCGGGAGGCGTTGACCGCCCACCTCACGCTGCTGCTGGTCGGCCTGGCCCGGCTGTCGGCCGACGTCGCCGACCAGCTCCGCTCGTCGGACGAGCCACTGCTCGCCGCGGTGTTCGACGTCATCGAGCAGCGCTATCACGAGGGCATCTCACTGGCCGCCGTCGCCGCCGAGGTGGCGTTGACCGCGAACCACCTGACCACGGTGGTCCGCCGCCGGACCGGCCGCACCGTCCATCAGTGGATCACCCAGCGCCGGCACCAGGAGGCCCGCGCCCTGCTGTCCGAGACTGATCTGACGGTGGCGGCGGTCAGCCGCCGGGTCGGCTATCCCGACGTCAGCTATTTCATCAAGCGCTTCCGCGCCGAGCACGGCATGACGCCGGCCCGGTGGCGGTCGGGTTGAGCCGGGACGGCGGCGGTGAACGGCTCAGCGGGCATGTCCCAGTCCGGCGTCGCGGGCCTTGGCCACGGCGGCCGCCCGGTCGCTGACCTGAAGTTTGGTGAGCACCGACGCGACGTGGTTGCGGATGGTCTTCTCGGACAGCACGAGACGGCGGGCGATCTCGTGGTTGTGGTGGCCGGCGGCGACGAGTTCCAGGATTTCGCGTTCCCGGTTGGTGAGCTGCGGGAAGACCGTGGTGACGTGGTCCTGGTGCGCGCCGGTGAAGAAGTCCATGATCCGCTGGGCCACGTTGGTGCCGTACACGGCGTCGCCGCGGGCGACGGTGAGCACCGCACGGACGATGTCCGCGCGGTCGGCGCCCTTGAGCAGGTACCCGCGCGCTCCCGCACGAATGGCGCCGAAGAGGGCTTCGTCGTCCTCGTGCATCGTGAGGATGAGCACCGCCACCTCGGGATGCCGGGCCTTGATCTGCCGGGTGGCGCTGACCCCGTCGGTGCCGGGCATCGAGAGGTCGGTGATCACGACGTCGGGTGTGATCCGGTCGACCATCTCGACCAGCTCCGCGCCGGACGACGCCTCGCCGATCAGGTCGATCTCCGGTGCGGTGCCGATGGCGGCGGTCAACCCGAACCGGAACATCGGGTGGTCGTCCGCGACGAGGACCCGCACCGGGGCGATCTCTGGCATGTGATCTCCTCAGGAACAGCGTGATGACGACAAGGGCAGGGTCGCGGTGACGGTGGTTCCGCCGTCGGTGGAGTCGACCGCGAGCGCCCCGCCCAGCGCTTCGGCGCGACGGTGCATCGACGAGAGCCCCACCCCGGTGGTGCCGACGCTCGCGGGAATACCGTGGCCGTCGTCGCTGACCACGATGTGCAGTGCCTCATCCGCGGTGATCTTGACGTGGGCGTGCCGGGCGTGAGCGTGCCGGGCGGTGTTGGTGAGCGCCTCGGTGATGATGCGGTACGCCGCCACTTCGATGTCGGGTGCGAGCGTGGGCAGGCTCGCTGCGGTCACGTCCACCGGCAGTTCCGGGCCGAGGCTCGTGGCATGGCGTTCGACGGCCTGGGCCAGGTCGGCGGTGTCCAGGACGGTGGGCCGAAGGCCGTCGATGATGCGGCGGATGTCGCGCACCGCGGTGTCGGTCCCGGACTGCAGTCGCTGCACGAGCGTGCCGGCCGGTGTGTCCGGGTCGCCGATCTGACTGGCGAGGGCCTGCAGTCCCAGGCTCATCCCGGCCAGGGATGGTCCCAGCCCGTCGTGCAGGTCCCGGCGCAGCCGGTCCCGTTCGTCGCGGGTCGCGGTGACGACCCGGTTCCGTTCCGCCTCGAGCGATTCGGTCAGCTCAGCGGCGGAGACGACGACGGCGAGCTGGGTCGCCAGCGCGGTCAGCAACCGGACCTCGACCTCGGAGTAGAGCTCACCGCCCGGCGGGTCGGCCACTCTCAGCTCGCCGATCTCCACTCCACCGAACCGCAACGACAGCGCGAGGTAGCGGTCCGGCTCCTGCCCGGTACGCGCCAGCACCTTCCCGTCCGGCGTGACGATCACCGCCCCGTCGGCGCCGACCGCGGCCGCCACGGTCGCGACGGCGGCCGGCACCAGATCCAGGCGGTTCTCGGCGAGGCTGTCGCTCAGCTCGGCCACCGCGTGCAGCGGATTGCGGCGGGCGCCGTAGACGAACCGGGTGAAGGCCCGCCGCAGCCGGTCACGCGCCCGGGCGAGTCCCACCACGACGGCCACCACCACGACCAGGAACAACGGGTGGTGGTCCAGCGACAAACCGGCACCCCAGGCGATGGGGATGTAGACGTTGTAGAACAGGGCGGTGAGCCCGGCGTAGACGAGTGCACGGCGCAGCACCGCCGGGATCCCCCGCAATCGGTGGCGCAGCACACTGGCCGCCAAGCCGATCGGAATGATCAGTATCGGATCCGTCAGAGCCCGCAGCAGGATGGGAGTGTTTCCCAAGAACCCGCTGCCGGTGGTCAGAAGGTAACGGCACGTGAACGCCAGCAGGGCGCAGCCCGCAAACCAGACCCACTGCTGACGCTGCGGATACAGCGCGTGCCGCCGGCAGACGAGTACCGCGATCACCAGCGTCGCGGCCGCCGGCACCAACGTGAGCGGGAGCGACAGTTCGCCGGGGACGTACACGGACAGGTATTGCACCGCGACAGTCGCGACGACCACCCCGACCGGCCACCGCCACCAGCGCGCGGGCGGGCGCCCATCGGGATACGACAGCACGAGCACCACGGTCGGCACGACCAGCATCACCAGACCGGACAGCATCAAGGAAAGCGCGAGGAACGCGGCATTCACCGCGGCGCCGTCGGTCGTGCTCACCCGCATCCTGTAGATCGCGTTGACGAGCTCGATGCATGACAGCACCAGGCCGTAGGCGACGAACCACCAGCCCAGCACGGCACCGGAAGGCAGCCTGGCCAGTGCACAGCCGGCCGCGCTCCAGCCCAGCACCGGCACCGCCCCGATGATCAGATAGTCGGCTGTCATCGTGCGCGGGCTCGTCGAACCGTCTTCGGGCCCCCACCAGAACGTGAACTCCCACGGGGTGCCCTGCATGTCGGTGAACACGCTGAAGTTCATGACCGTACTGACCGCGAGCGCGGCAGCCGAGGCCAGAACCAGCGTGCCGATCAATAGCCGTTGTCGCATGACCTCAGTCTGAGCGCCGATATGTCCCGGAAGTGCAGACTTCGCGCCCGATTCGGCCGGGCAACCTGCCCGGGTCGGCCGGGACCCGGGTCTCATGCGCCCACCCACCCGGGCGCAGCACGGTGAGGTCATCGCGTCGGGCCATCCGCCCCGCCGAACCGAAAGGGGCCACCATGAGTGCCCGCACCCGACCCGCACCGAGGCTGCTCGCCAAGACCGTCCGCCGCCGGCCGGACCCCGAGCAGTCGGCGCGGTGCCGCGAGACCGAGCTACGAGGCTTGCTCACCATGGCCGGCCACGACCTCGGGTCACCGCTGACCGTCATCGCCGCGCACCTGCAGCAGCTGCGCGAGGACGACGGATCGCAGCTGGGCGCACGGGCGCATCGGGACCTCGACGTGATGGAACGCGCCGTTCGGCGCATGAACCGCCTGGTGGAGAACCTGCTCGCGCACGCCCGAGCCGACCAGTCGGCACTACGGGTACGTGTCGTGCCGCTGGGCGACCTGGTCGCGGAAGTGACGGCGGAACGCCTCACCACCGACGACGGATCACGGGTGACGGCGCCCGGTTCGCTTCCGGACGTGCACGCCGACCCCGATCTCCTGCAGCACGTGATCGACAACCTGATCGGGAACGCGCTCAAATACCGGCGGCCCGGTACTGCCGCACAGGTGGAGATCTCCGCGCAGGTGACACCCGGCGGCGTACGCGTCGAGGTCGCAGACCACGGCATCGGCATTCCGGAGGCCGACCGGCCGAAGGTCTTCGACGCCTTCCACCGGTCCGCCAACAGCGGCGGCTACCAGGGCACCGGACTGGGACTCGCCATCTGCCGTCGCATCGTGGAACGGCACGGCGGCCGGATCGGCGTCGAGCCACACCCCGGCGGCGGCAGCCGCTTCTGGTTCACCCTGCCGCTACTCGGTACTACCGATTAGCGGTACTCGGTGGTACGTTCTAGCGGTACTCGGTGCTACGCAGTACCAGGAGGGCCGTGATGGAAGACCTGACCGAGATGTTGAAGGGCACCCTTGAAGGCTGCGTGCTGGAGATCATCGGCGGCGAGGAGACCTACGGTTACGCGATCACCCGCCGGCTGAACGAGCTCGGCTTCACCGACGTCATCGAGGGCACGGTCTACACCATCCTGGTGCGACTGGAGCGCAACGGGCTCGTCCAGGTGACCAAGAGACCGTCCGGGGTGGGCCCGCCGCGCAAGTTCTACGCGCTCAACGACGCAGGGCGCGCCGAGCTCGCGACGTTCTGGGCGAAATGGTCATACGTCTCGGCACGCATCGACAAGTTGAAGGAGGGCAGATGAGCTTCTGGGAGACCATCACCGGCAGCGACCTGACCAGGCAAGCAAAGGCCTACGAGACCCGGGCCGCGGCGCTGCCGGCCGACTTTCAGGCCGCGTGGGCACAGATCAAGAGCAACACCTTTGCGTACGGAAGCTTCAGCGGCCGCAACCAGATGCCCATCCTCGACGCTGCCCTCGGCCTGCTCGAAGAGGCGTCAGCCGACGGGCAGCGCGTCGACGAGGTGCTCGGCGACGACATCCCGGGCTTCTGCGCGGCGCTGGCCGGCGGCGAGGGCGCCCGCACCTACCGCGACAAGTGGCGCGAGCAGTTGAACCGCACCGTCGCCAGGAAACTGAGCAGGCTGGGAGGCTGAGATGGGCATTCACGACATCCTCGAGGGCAAGAAGCAGTGGCGCGCTCACGTGGCCCGGATCAAGGCGCTCCCGCCGGACTACCGGATCGTCTACCAGGAGATGCAGAAGTACCTGTTCAAAGTCGGACCAGTCGACCTGTCCGACGGCCGCCTGTTCGCCGGAATCCTCGACTTCTTCGAGGAGGGCGCCGCGGCCGGCACCGGAGTCCTCGACCTGATCGGCCCGGACGTGGCCGCCTTCACCGACGACCTGATCAAGGACTCCCCCACCTACGCCGACCTCTATCAGCAGTCACTCGCCAAGAAGGCGAACGAAGCGAGTGACCGATCTACCCGCCCGTGAGCGGGGCGCGGATCGCTGGGCTCAAGCGGAGCGGGCTGTGGTGATGCCGCCGTCGACGGCGATCTCGGCGCCGTGGAGGTAGCCGGCGTGGTCGGAGAGCAGCCAGGCCACCGCGGCGGCGATCTCCTCGGGGGTGCCGGGGCGGCCGGCCGGGATGCCGGCGGTCATGTGCGCGATGACGTCGCCGTCGGAGGCGTTGATCGGGGTCCGGGTCGCCCCCGGGGAGACGGTGTTGACCCGCACCCCGCGGGGACCGAACTCCGCGGCCCAGCTGCGGGCCAGCTGGATCTCCGCCGCCTTGGTCGCGGAGTACAGCCCGACAAAGGCGTGTCCGACGTGCGCCATCCACGAACCGATGACCACGATCGCGCCGTGGCCACGTTCGGCCATCGCCGGAGCCAGCGCGGCGGTCAGCACGTGAGGCGCGCGGACGTTCACCGCGAGCGTGGCCTCCAGGTCGGCATCGGTGAGGCTCACCGTGTCGACGGCCGGGCACAGGGCGGCGTTGTGGACCACCGCGTCCAGTCGCCCGCCCGCGGCCTCGACGGCGGCGCGGGCGAAGTCCCGCAGCGCCTCGGGTGGGCCGGTCAGGTCGGCGGGGACGAACACGGCGTGTCCGCCGGAGGTTTTGATGTCGGCGACGACGGCCGCGCCGCGGGTCGAGTCCCGGCCGGAGACGACGACGCGCCATCCCTGCGCGGCAAGGGTCCGGGCGGTGGCGGCACCGATGCCGCTGGTGGAGCCGGTGATCAGAATGGTGCGAGTGTCCGTGGAGGTCATGGTCATCACTTCACCCCAAGGACGCAGCACGGACCAGGGCGCGTCCTGCCTGGTCACCACGCGACCAGGTTCGGGCGCGGGTCTGCTTCTACTCTGGGTGGGTGCCCGCTGACCGTGCTGCCCTCGGGGCTTTCCTGCGCTCCCGGCGCGACCGCCTGACCCCTGCCCAGGCCGGCATCACGGCCTTCCCGGGCCCCCGGCGGGTGCCGGGTCTGCGCAAGGAGGAGCTCGCCGTGCTCGCCGGGTTGAGCCCGGACCACTACAGCCGCCTGGAGCAGGGCCGCCAGCCCACCGTCACCGACCAGGTGGTGCAGGCGTTGTCCCGGGCGCTGCAACTCGACGAGGTCGAACGCCAGCACCTGCGGGATCTGGCCGCACCGACCTCGCACCGGCGCTGGGCCGGGCCGGAGACCGCGCAACGGCCTGATCCGGGGATGCTGCGCCTGATGGGTGCGCTCGGCCACGTCCCGGTGTTGCTGCTGGGGCGCCGATCGCAGGTGCTGGCCGGCAACGGGTTGTTGCGTGCGGTGCTGGGACCCGCGCTGGAGCCGGGGGCGTCGTTCGCACGCTGGCTGTTCCTGGATCCCGACGCACGGGTCCGGATAGTGAACTGGGCCGACTTCGCGGCACCCGCCGTCGGGGCGCTGCGCTACGAGGTGGGCCGGCACCCCGACGACCGTCGCCTCACCGACCTGGTGGAGGAGCTGCGCCGCAGCGATCCCGATGTCGCCCAGTGGTGGGACGACCAGCGGGTCACCTTCCGCACCTCGGTGACCAAGCACCTGGCCCACCCGACCGCCGGCCCGCTCACGTTCGGCATCGAGTCGGTGGTCGGGCCACACGATCCGGAACAACGCCTGGTCGTCTACACCGTCGAACCCGACTCCCCCACGGCCCGAGTACTGCCATTACTGGCAAGTTGGGCAGCCGAACCGCAGGAATCACGACAAGCGGGCGAGACCGCCATCTGAACGACCAGGTCGCTGTCGGCAATGATCAATTTGGGTACGAGGAGCAGGACCGTGCGGACCCGTGCACTAGCTTGCTTTCTAACTTCGAGTTTCTGCAGGTCGGCTTGGTGCAGAAGCGGTGAATAGTTTGCCGACATCCGCACCATCGCGTTACAGCTCGTCATCAGCGAGCAGCTGACGGCCTGGTGGTACCTCGCTCTGAGCGAAGACCAGGACCCTGACGCGTTTGACGCGGACGGATTCTTCGGTTGCCCCGTCGACGCGGGCGTTGGCACGCTGGCTGACCTGGTGGCCGTGCGGCGCTGGCGGGCTGGGACTTCGACCGCCTGGACTCCGGCTGGGGGCGACCCGCCTTTCCCACCTTGGTCGGGGGCGCCGCCGACGGCCAGATCACCGCCTTGCCACCGACTTCATGGTCATCCCCGGGCCGGACTCGGACGCCTGATCGGGCTGCGGCCAGCCCCTACCGGCGGAAGAACTCACTCAGCGGCGATCAGTGCCGATGGTTTCGCGGACCTGCTCCAGCGCATACGTGACCGACGGGCTGGAACCCTGCTGAGACCGAGGATGCCGATGACCGCAACCATGCTGCCGACGACTGACACTGATGTGGCGGCGAAGCAGCGCGCCCGCTTCGATGAGCTGACCGATAGTCCGTACTTCGAGCAGGTGGTGGCAGCCAACCGGCTCTACCTGACCGCGGCGGTCGGCGACCCGCTGGGCACCGAGCGGACATACTGGGCGTTGAGCTGCCTGCCCAAAACCCTCGGGAACAGCCGCTTCTCCACGTTGTCGATGAGCACCATGGAGACTTTGGTCCTGCAGAAGCCTCGTACCCCTGGCGGGACACTCTCCGGGTTCGTCGTAGTCTCCCGGACGGTCCTCGAGGCCGCAGGCAACGCCTTCGACAACGACGGCCTTGATGTCACTCCGTCGGACTATGTCGCTGCAGGCGCCGACCAACTCTGGGTACGAGGAAGCTGGACCGCGCTGGCCCGTGAGCTCGTCGGCACCCTCGGCCGTCGGGCACCGCTGCGCGACGCGGCGCGCGAACTCGCAGGGCGGCTGGTCGGTGGCGCGGGGACAAACTACGCCCGGTACCACAATCCACACCTGGCGGCTCGCGTGCTCGGCCGGATCTGACCGCAAGGCGATGCTGCACGACCGGGCACACTGGGGCTCGTGAAAACGTATGCGCTGGTGTCGTCGGCGGTGGCGCCGGTCGCCCTGATCGGCGGCTGGACGCTCGCGGCGCGGCGGCAACCCGCCGGGTTCGACAGCGCGGTGGACACGATCAGTGCCCTCGCGGCCCGGGGCGCCACCGACCGGTGGCTGATGACCGTGGCGCTGCTCTGCGTCGGGGTCTGTCACGTGGTGACCGCGCTGGGCCTGACCCCGGCCGCCGTCGCGGGGCGGATCGTGCTCGCCCTCGGCGGGGTGGCGACGATGCTGGTGGCGGCGTTCCCGCTGCCGGTCGTGGGCACGTCGGCGGCGCACACCGTGGTGGCGGGTGCCGCGTTCGGCGCCCTGGCGACATGGCCGGCATTCGCCTGGCGACGGCGCGACCCCGGCCCGATGGCGCTGCGGCCCACGGTGTCGATCGCCGCGGCGCTGGTGCTCCTCGGGCTGGTCGTGTGGTTCACCGTGACCCTCGGGACCGGCGACCGGGTCGGGCTGGCCGAACGCGTGGCCGCCGGCGCGCAGTCGTGCTGGCCGCTGCTCGCGGTGCTGTCCTGCCGGCTGCACACCCGCCGCGCGGCCACCACCCACTCCCCGGCCCAGGTCGGATGACGCGGCCACGACGCCGCCCGGGCGCTAGAACTCCAGCCGTAGGCCGGGCCATCGGGTGAGCCAGCCCTTGGCCTCCACCCGGGCCCGCACCGTCGCCCGGCCCACCGAGTTGCCGAACGTCGGTGATGGGCGGACCACCATCCCCACGAGATCGCCTATCCCGTGGCAGGCCACCAGGTGCACCGAGTCGCCTCGCAGCGTCACCGCGATGCACGTCGCCGTCTCCGGCCAGCGGGAGATCGCGTCCAGGGTGGACGTGTACGGCTCGTCGCCGTTGCGGACGTGCATCCGGGCCTGATTGCGGATCTCCCAGGGCACCCCGGGCAGGATCGCCATCGCGCGGGCTTCGGCGCGAGTGTCCTCGCCCGGGTCCGGCTTCTGCGGGTCGAAGTAGGCGACGTCCACGTCACGCTCCGGCAGGACCGGCTGATCGCTGATCGCGTCCCAGACCCGGTTGCGGACGAAGCCGGCGCCGATCCACCAGTCCGGCAGCCCGAGGCCGGCCGCAGCCCGGAGTACGCTCATCGCCGCCGGGTCCGACTCGATCACGCCCACGACGTCCCGCTCGCTCATCACCACTCTCACGACCCTAGGGTGCGGTCCAGCAGGGCGAGAAGCCGATCCCAGTGGCCCTGTCGTGCGGCCGGATCGAAGGCGTCGGTGTCGGCCATGGTGAAACCGTGCGTCGTGCCGGGGTAGATCTCGGAGAGATAGTCGAGACGGGCGGCGTCCAAGGTCCGGTTGAGCCCGTCCAGGGCCTCGGGTGTCAGGTCGCTCGCGGCATGGCCGAAGTAGACCTCGGCGGTGATCGCGGCGAGCAGGTCGGGCCCGGCGGCGGCGACCGGCCCGTGGAATGCGGCGACGGCCGCCACCCGGCCCGGGTGGGCCGCGGCGGTGCGCACTGCGAGCAGGCCGCCGATGCAGTACCCGGACACCGCGACGGCGTCACCGCCGACCTCGGGCCGGCCGACGAGGAAGCGCAGGTAGGCGTCGGCGTCGCGGACCGCACGCTCGGCGGTGTGCGCCTCGATCATGGGCATCAGCTGGGCGAAGACCGCGGGCCGGGCGTCCGCTCCGATGTACGCGGGCAGCTCGATCACCGGGGTCGGACCGTGCCGGTAGAAGATGTTGGGCACCAGCACGTAGTAGCCGTGCCCGGCCAGCTCGCAGGCCATCTCGCGCAGCACCGGCCGGATGCCGAAACCGTCCGGATACATCAGTACGCCCGGATACTGCCGGTCACCGTCCGGGACCGCGGCGAACGCGTCAGCGCGGCCGTCCGCGGTGGGGATGTGCAGCGTCGAAGTGTGCATGAATTCCTCCGGTCGTCGTTGACACGTCAATCCTGTGATCAACACGACGGAGGCGGGGCACGCGAGCCTTGACCGGCCCGCACGGCGCTCAGAGGAGCACCGGGTCACCCATCCGTGCGTGGCGTGAAGCCGACCCGGTAGTCATACCGCGAAGTCTACGCGTTAACAAAGCGTCAAGAAGCCCCACAGGCTTGTAGCAGTCGCGTCAACAACCGGGGCTACCGGCGGCGGGAGGCGATTCACTTCCGGACGAAGGCAAAACAACCCCCTCGTCTCTGGAGTTTCTCGTGGCTGATCTCGGCTTCGTCGTGCTCACGGTGGTGCTGTTCGCGGCACTGACCGTGCTGATTCGGGCGGTCGAACGCTGATGAGCGCCGTCAACCTGATCGGTCTGATCCTCGCCGTCGTGCTGGCCGCCTTCCTGGTGGTCGCCCTGCTGTTCCCGGAGAAGTTCTGATGGCCGGCTGGCTCTTCGTCGTCTCGCTGGTGGTCGCGCTGGTCGTGGTCTACCGCCCGTTCGGCGACTACATGTTCCGCGTCGTGACGTACCAGAAAAGCAACGTCTTGGAGCGCGGTGTCTACCGGGCGGTGGGTGTCGACCCTGCGGTCGAGCAGACCTGGGGTGTCTACGCCCGGTCGGTGCTCGCGTTCTCCGCGGTCTCGATCCTGTTCCTCTACGGCCTGCTGCGGTTCCAGGACAAGCTGTGGCTGGCGCTGGGCATGGACCCGGTCACCACGCACATCGCCTGGAACACCGCGGTCAGCTTCGTGACCAACACCAACTGGCAGGCCTATTCGGGTGAGTCCACCCTGGGCCACCTGGTGCAGATGGCCGGCCTGGCGGTGCAGAACTTCGTCTCGGCCGCCGTCGGCATAGCGGTCGCCGTCGCCCTGATCCGCGGATTCGCCGCGAACCAAGCGGCGAGCAAGAGTGCGACCCTCGGCAACTTCTGGGTCGACCTGACCCGGATCACCGTGCGGATCCTGTTGCCGATCTGCCTGCTCGCCACGCTGATCTTCATGGTCGGCGGGATGGTGCAGAACCTCTCCGGCGGCACCGACGTCACCACGCTGACCGGCGCCACGCAGCACATCACCGGCGGGCCGGTCGCCTCCCAGGAGGCGATCAAGGAACTCGGCACCAACGGCGGCGGCTTCTACAACGTCAACTCCGCCCACCCGTTCGAGAACCCGAGCGCCTGGACCAACTGGCTGGAGATCTTCCTGATCTTCCTGATCCCGTTCAGCCTGCCCCGGGTCTTCGGTCGGATGATCAATCAAAACCGTCAGGGGTACGCCATCGCCGCGGTGATGGCCGTCCTCGCGATCGGCTCGATCGCCCTGACCGTCGGGCTGGAGCTGCACGGCGCGGGCACGGTCCCGCAAGCGGTCGGCGCGGCGATGGAGGGCAAGGAGACCCGGTTCGGCGTCCCGAACTCGGCGACGTTCGCCGCGGCGACCACGCTCACCTCGACCGGCGCGGTCGACTCGTTCCACGACTCGTACACGTCGCTCGGCGGGATGATGCCGATGGTCAACATGATGCTCGGCGAGGTCGCGCCCGGTGGCACCGGCTCCGGGCTGTACGGCCTGCTCATCCTGGCGATGATCACGGTGTTCGTGGCCGGGCTGATGGTCGGCCGGACGCCGGAGTACCTGGGCAAGAAGATCGGCGCCCGGGAGATCAAGCTGGCGTCGCTCTACTTCCTGGTCACCCCGGCGCTGGTGCTGGGCGGCACCGCCGCGGCGTTCGCGACCGGCAACAACGGCACGGCGCTGAACACCGGCCCGCACGGGCTCTCCGAGGTGCTCTACGCGTTCACCAGTGCCGCCAACAACAACGGTTCCGCGTTCGGCGGCATCACCGTGAACACCCCGTGGTGGGACATCGCCACCGGGCTGGCCATGCTGCTCGGGCGCTTCCTGCCGCTGATCCTGGTGCTCGCGCTGGCCGGCTCCCTGGCCAGACAGCGCCCGGCACCGGAGTCCGAGGGCACGCTGCCCACCCACCAACCGCTGTTCGTCGGCATGGTCGTCGGCGTGACCGTCGTCCTGGTCGCTCTCACCTTCCTCCCGGCCCTCGCGCTCGGCCCGCTGGCTGAAGGCCTGTCATGACCACACCCGAAAGAAGCACTGCCATGACCACCACCCTGGACGACCTCGTCGAGGTCGACGCCGCTCCCCCGGCCACCCCGGTCAAGGCCGGCCTGCTCGACCCCAAGCAGCTGTGGAAGTCGCTGCCCCAGGCCCTCGCGAAGCTCGACCCCCGGACGCTGTGGCGCAACCCGGTGATGGTGATCGTCGAGGTCGGCGCGGTCTTCACCACCGTGCTGTCGATCGCCGAGCCGAGCGTGTTCGCCTGGTCGATCACGGTGTGGCTGTGGCTGACCGTCGTCTTCGCGAACCTGGCCGAAGCGGTCGCCGAGGGCCGCGGCAAGGCACAGGCCGCCGCGCTGCGAGCCGCCAAACAGGACACCGTGGCCTACCTGCCGGACGGCCGGACCGTGCCGGCTACGCAACTCCAGCTCGGTGACGTCGTGGTGGTCGAGGCCGGGCAGATCATCCCCGGTGACGGCGACGTGATCGAGGGCATCGCCAGCGTCGACGAGTCGGCGATCACCGGCGAGTCAGCGCCGGTGATCCGGGAGTCCGGCGGGGACCGCTCGGCGGTCACCGGCGGCACCAAGGTGCTCTCCGACCGGATCGTCGTGAAGATCACCCAGCGGCCCGGTGAGAGCTTCGTCGACCGGATGATCGCGCTGGTCGAGGGGGCCAACCGGCAGAAGACCCCGAACGAGATCGCGCTGAACATCCTCCTGGCCGCGCTGACCATCATCTTCCTGCTGGCCGTGGTCACGTTGCAGCCGCTTGCGATCTTCGCGAAGGCGTACAACGCGGCAGCGCCGGACACCGCCGCGATCGACGGCAACGGCGTGACCGGCATCGTTCTCGTGTCGCTGCTGGTCTGCCTGATCCCGACCACGATCGGGGCGCTGCTCTCGGCGATCGGCATCGCCGGGATGGACCGTCTGGTGCAACGCAACGTGCTCGCGATGAGCGGGCGGGCCGTGGAGGCCGCCGGCGACGTGAGCACGCTGCTGCTGGACAAGACCGGGACGATCACGCTGGGGAACCGTCAGGCGGCTGCGTTCGTACCCGTCAATGGGGTTGATCCGCGGGCCCTGGCGGACGCTGCGCAGCTCAGCAGCCTTGCCGATGAGACGCCCGAAGGGCGGTCGATCGTGGTCCTCGCCAAGAACGAGCACGGGCTGCGGGAACGGGAACCGGGCCTGATGGCCGACGCGGTCTGGGTGCCGTTCACCGCGCAGACCCGGATGAGCGGGGTGGACCTGCCCGGCCGGACGATCCGCAAGGGTGCGGCAGCGGCGGTGCTGAAGTGGGCCGGCACCCGGACCGACGAGGTGGACGCGATCGTCGACCAGATCAGCGCCTCCGGCGGCACCCCGCTCGTGGTGGCCGAAAACGATCGGGTCCTCGGCGTGATCCACCTCAAGGACGTGGTCAAGTCCGGGATGAAGGCGCGGTTCGAGGAGATGCGCCGGATGGGCATCCGGACCGTGATGATCACCGGTGACAATCCGCGAACCGCCGCGGCGATCGCCGCCGAGGCCGGTGTCGACGACTTCCTGGCCGAGGCCACCCCGGAGGACAAACTCGCGCTGATCCGCAAGGAGCAGGCGGGCGGGCGGCTTGTCGCGATGACCGGCGACGGCACGAACGACGCGCCTGCCCTCGCCCAGGCCGACGTCGGCGTCGCGATGAACACGGGCACGTCGGCGGCGAAAGAGGCCGGCAACATGGTCGACCTGGACTCCGACCCGACCAAGCTGATCGAGATCGTGGAGATCGGCAAGCAGCTGCTGATCACCCGCGGGGCGCTGACCACGTTCAGCATCGCCAACGACATCGCCAAGTATTTCGCGATCATCCCGGCCATGTTCGCCGCGGTCTACCCGGGCCTGGACACGCTCAACGTCATGCGGCTGCACTCGCCGGGCTCGGCGATCCTGTCCGCGGTCATCTTCAACGCGATCATCATCGTCGTGCTGATCCCGCTCGCCCTGCGCGGCGTCCGGTACCGGCCGTCGTCGGCCAGCCAGCTGCTGCGCCGCAACCTGCTGGTCTACGGCCTGGGCGGCGTCATCGCGCCGTTCCTCGGCATCAAGCTCATCGACCTGCTCATCCAGCTCATCCCCGGGATCTGATCGACATGCGACTTCCTTCCTGGCTGGCCCAGCACCTGGCCGCGCTGCGCGCCCTGCTCGTCTTCACCGTCCTGCTCGGCCTCGCCTATCCGCTGCTCTTCGTCGGCCTCGGCAAGGTCCCCGGGCTGTCCGACAAGGCCGGCGGCTCGCTTCTCACGGTCAGTGACCAGACCGTCGGCAGCTCCCTGATCGGCCAGTCGTTCACCGACGCCGACGGCAACCCGATCCCCAGGTACTTCCAGAGCCGGCCGTCGGCGGCCGGAGACGGCTACGACCCGACCTCGACCTCGGCCAGCAACCTCGGCCCGGAAAGCGTCGTCGACACCGTGTCCGACGACCCGGACGCGGCGTCGCCGAGCCTGCTCACCCAGGTCTGCACGCGCAGCCTGGCGGTCGGCAAACTCGAAGGTGTCGACGGCAGCCGCCCCTACTGCACCACCGCCGGCGTCGGCGCGGTCCTCGCGGTCTTCTACCGCGACGGCTTCACCGGCCCGGTCACCCGGGTGGTCGCGGTCAACCAGACCGGTACGCCGTTCGTCGCCAGCTATGCCGGCGTGCCCGTCGAACCGGCGCAGCCGGAAACCGACTACCGGGCGCTCGGCGGGGTCATCACGCCGATCCGCGGCACCGCGCCGGCCCGTCCGGTGGTGCCCGCCGACGCTGTCACCGCCAGTGGCAGCGGCCTCGACCCGCAGATCAGTCCCGCGTACGCCAACCTGCAGGCCCCGAGGATCGCCCGCGAGCGAGGCGTCCCGCTCGAACGGGTCCGCGAGCTGATCGCCGAGCACACCACCGGCCGCGCCCTCGGCTTCCTGGGCGAACCCGGCGTCGACGTCCTCGAGCTGAACCTGGCCCTCGACGGCAAGTGACCACCGGCCCCGACGTTACAGATTTCGCTGAATACAGCGGATGCTGTAACGTCGGGGCATGGATACGGTCACCCACGGCGAGGTGCTCGCGCGCTTCGGTCACGCCCTGTCCGACCCCACCCGGGCGCGGCTGCTGCTCGCCCTGCGCGACGCACCCGGATACCCGACCGACCTGGCCGAGTTGCTCGGCGTGACCCGGCAGAACCTGTCCAACCACCTGGCCTGCCTGCGCGGCTGCGGCCTGGTCGTCGCCGCACCGGAGGGCCGGCGCACCCGGTACGAGCTGGCCGACAGCCGGATCCGGCACGCCCTCGACGACCTGCTCGGCCTGGTCCTGGCGGTCGACCCGGCCGCCTGCCCGGACTCCGCCGGCAAGGACTGCTGCTGATGGATCTGCCCCTGCTCCCCCTCGCCCCGACTGGTCCGAGCCCGCAGCGACGCCAGGCCCTCGCCCGCCGGATCCGGATGCTTGTCGCGGTCACCATCACCTACAACGTGATCGAGGCCGGCATCGCGATCGGCGCGGGCACCGTCGCGAGCTCGACCGCGCTGATCGGTTTCGGCCTCGACTCGGTCATCGAGGTGTCCTCAGCCGCCGCGGTCGCCTGGCAGTTCGCCGCCCGCGAGCCGGAGCGCCGCGAGAGGACCGCCCTCCGGATCATCGCGGTCTCCTTCTTCGCCCTGGCCGCCTACGTCACCGTCGCCTCGGTGCGCGCGCTGACCGGCGGCGCGGAGGCCGAGCACTCCACAGTCGGCATCGTGCTCGCCGCCGTCTCGCTGGCCGTGATGCCGGGGCTGTCCCACGCTCAGCGCCGCGCCGGCCGCGAACTCCGCTCGCGCACCGCGGTCGCCGACTCCCGGCAGACGTTGCTCTGCACCTACCTGTCCGCGGTCCTGCTGGCCGGGCTGCTGGTGAACAGCCTGTTCGGCTGGGGCTGGGCCGACCCGATCGCGGCCCTGGTGATCGCCGCCGTGGCCGTCAAGGAGGGCCGCGACGCCTGGCGCGGCGACGCCTGCTGCCCGCCGAGCCCCCTCGCCGCCACCACGCCCGGCGACGCCTGCTGCGCGGAGCCTCCTGCGGGCAGTGGTGCACCCCGATCGTGTGGATCAGGGCTCTGAGCTGGCAGGACCAGATCGCTGATCGTCTAATCTGTAAGGATCGCCGGGCGCTGCGGACGAACCGGCCCATGGCGGCGACACGTACGGTTGACTCCCCCTCGCCGGAGCGGCCTAACCCCATCGAATGAGATCAACCCTCGGCCGGATGATGACCGGCTCGGGGAGATGCTTTTGTGACCATCCGCGAACACAGTCGGGTCCAGCCGTTTTGAGCGCATTGGACAAGGGACTGTGGACATCAATAAATCAACCGCCGGCCTGTCGCTGCTGCTCGCCGGACTGCTGCTGAGCGGGTGCACCGCCGAGGCGTCCAGCAGCACCGGCGGCGCCGCGAAGCCGGGTGACTGCGCCAAGCTCGCCGAGATCCCACCGGACGTCTCCGCGGCGACGGTCGCGCTGGTCGTGGACAACACCGCGTCGGGCGTGCAGGGGCCGGTGCCCAGCGCCGTGCTCGAGGCGCTCACCACGGCGCAGGAGCGCGGGGATCAGCTGGCGATCGTACCGGTGGACGGGGCCGGCAAGGCCGGGCGGATCAGCCGGACGGTGGCGCTCGACCCGTACCCCGGGAAGGAAGCCGACACCGCCAAGAACGCCCGCAAGATCGCCCTGCAGTGCGTCGGGGAATGGATGCGGGAGGCCGCGGCGCGGCCGACCGCGCCGGGCAGCGACATCCTGACCGCGCTGACCACCGCGAGCCGGGAGAAGCCGACAGCGCTGCTCGTCGTCTCGGACGGCCTGACGAGCGCCGGCGAGTTCGATCTGAATCGGACCGGGTTCGACGACGCTCCCGACGACATCGCCGCCGATCTGGTCGCCTCCGGTTCGCTGGCGCCGTCGCTGCGCGGCACCGGCATCGTCTGGTCCGGCCTCGGCACCTCGACCCGCGGGCTGCCGCAGTCGCTGGTCACCGCGGTGCAGGGGATCTGGACCGCGGTGCTGAAGAAGGCCGGCGCGACGCCCGTCTTCGACCCGCGCACCGGTGGCACGACCGCGCCGATCGCCGGCCCGCTGCCCGCCGACGACCTGACGATCCCGGACACCGTGCGCAGCACCACCTCCTGCGGCGAACAGATCGTGGTGCCGTCCGCGCTGCTGTTCTCACCGGGCAGCGCCGACCTGCACGCCGACGCCGACCCGATCGCCAAACAGGCCGCCGACGCGCTGACCGCGCACCCGGACTGGATCGCGATCGTCGAGGGGCACACCGCCTCCTACGACACCGCCGCGGTCCGCAAGCAGCTCTCCCAGGATCGCGCGCAGGCGGTCGTCACCGCACTGACCAAGCTGACCATCGCCGCGAACCGGTTGCAGCCCAAGGGCTACGGCGCGACCAAGCCGGCCGTGCCCGAGTTCAGCAACGGCAAGCACGACCGGGCCGCGGCCGCGAAGAACCGCCGTGTCGTGGTCAACCTCGGTCCGAAGGGCTGCCTGCACTGATGGGCCGCGTCACCGATGCGATGCGCGTGCTCTTCGGCAACGTCGAACAGCAACGACGCATCCCCTTCAACCGCGAACGTTCCAAGCCCGGGTACGGCGAACTGGTCGGCGACGGCATCACCAACGCCGAGAAGTCGGTGCTGATCCAGGTCAGTCAAACCCTCGCCGGCTACGACCATCGGCGCGCGAACCGCCTGCGCCGGTTCCAGCACAAACTGGTCACCGCCGCGCAGAACAACCTGCTGGCCTGGGACGGCCTGCTCGGCTCCCAGGAGGATCCGCGCTGGACCGGGCACTGGGGCTCGGAGTCCGCGGATCGCGCCGTGCCGCCGCCGGAGACCCCGGTCGAGACGAAACGGGTGCCGCCATTCCTGCGGGCCACCCCGACCGGTTTCCGCGAGGACTACGACCCGCACCGCCCGTTGATCAGTCACCGGGCGTTGACCATCGCCGAGGCGGTGTTCCTGGTGGTCGAGGTGGCTTTTTGGTACGGCGTGTTCAGCAAGTCGCAGGAACCGGGCTTCAACGCCGGTCAGGTGTCGGCCGCCCTGCTGGCGATCTTCCTGCCCACCGCCGGGATCCTGTCCGCGCGGGTGGTCGGCGCGCTCGGCCACCGCTGGGTGTCGGCCTACCCGGGCACCGGTCGCCGGGAACGGATCGGCACCATCTTCGCGGGGTTGGTCGCCGCGGGCGCGGTCAGCGCGACGGTCTGGCTGGTCTACGCCCGGTTCTCGGCCGAGAACGATCAGGTCGGCGCGGTGCCGGTCCCGGCCGGCCCGATGGCGCTGATCTTCGGGCTGATGCTGCTCGGTGATATCGGCGCCCGGCTGTTCCTGACCTCGGAGATCCGCACACAGACCGTGGAACGGCGCTCCGAACTGCGCAAGGTCCGCAAGGGCGCGATCAAGGCGAACGCCGAGCACGTCCGGGCCTGGATCGACCTGCGCAGCGAGGTGCAGGTGCAACTGGACCGCTGCGAACGGGTGGTGGCGATCGGCGCCACCATGATCAACGATGAGCGGGCGGCGGCCGAGCACCGGCCGGATCGGCGGGTGCTGGACACCGACCGGCTCGCGCACCAGCGCTCCGGCGGCCTGGAGTCGTACGGCCCGGGTGACCACATGGCGGTGCCCAGCTCGCAGCAGCTGGCGATGTTCGGCGGGGCGCTGACGCTGGGGCCGCTGCGGACGGTCGACGACGCGATCGACACGCTGGACAACTGGCGGCCGCGGGGGCATCCGTCGGTCGGCGCCGACCTGCACCACATCCGGGAGCAGCTGTTGCGGCTGAACCTGCGGCTGCCCCGGCAGGCGCAGTTCCGCTCCGCGCTGGACCAGGGCGCGGAAACCACACCACAGCAGGCCCCGGAGTGAGGGACTACTTCCGCGGGCCGGCGCTGGACCGGCCCGCCAAGCTCTGGCCGACCGGGCGACGCAACCGCAAGCTGCCGGGCCTGATCCTGCTCTGTCTGCTGCTGTTGCTCCCGCTGGGCTGGCTGCTGCTGCGCCATGACGAACCGGCCGCGGTCATCGCCGAGCCACCTCCGCCGGTCGTGGTCCCCTCGCCGTCGCCGGTGGCGAGCTCGCCGACACCGTCGCCGTCGGTGACAAGTTCGCCGACGCCCTCGCCGTCCCGGACGCGGAAGCCGACGCCGACGCCGACGGTCAAGAAGCTGACCCAGGCCACGCTCGCACCGGGACGCACCGTCTCCTGCGCCCGGGTGATCCTCGCGATCGACCAGTCCAACTCGATGGCCGGCTACACCGCGGCCCGCGACAACGCGCTGCAGCAGCTCGTCGACTGGAGCAGCCGCAACCTCAAGAAGCGCGACCAGATCGCGGTCGTCGACTTCGCCGGTGAGGCGGGCATCCGCCAGGCCCCGACCAGCGTGAAGCAGCTGACCGGCATCGGACCGGTGGTGTCGCTGGCCGGCGGTTCCAAGTACCTGCCGATCCTCGAGGCAATCACAGCGTTCCCGCCGAGTTCCTGCAAGACGGCGCTGGTGCTGCTCTCCGACGGCGACCTGGAGGACCTGCCGGCCGACGCGTCCGAGTCCGGGACCGTGCTGCGCGGATCGGACGTCAAGTTCCAGCGGCTGCTGGTCCCCGACCGGAACATCACCGTGCCGCTGCGCTGGGCGACCGCGTTCCCGAACGGCAAGCCGGTCTTCGTCGACGGCATGAATCCGGACGAGACCGCCCGGGTCATCGGCGAGACCATCGCCAAGATCGTCAATTCCAAGATCGTCTACCACTAAGGACATCCGGACACCATGGCTACCATCGAGACCCTGGCCGAGCGGGTGGTTCGCAAGACCGCCCCGGATCAGGTGGGCGAACTGCGGATCGTCGCACAGGGGTTCTTCGGTTCGGACCACGTCCGCCACCGCGTCGTGAACTCGGTCCTGGTGGGCGGGGGCGGTGCCGCGCCGGTCGGTGTCGACGCGGTGAGCGGGACGTTGATCGTCCAGACCGCGCTGGTGCTGCTGCAGGCGGTCGCCACCGACACCGCGTCGGACCTGATCCGGGACCAGGCCGGCAACGGGCTGAGCTGGTGGCGCCGGCGGCGGGCGGCCCGGGCCCTGCACCGCGCCGGCAAGACCGTGACCGCCACCACCGAGATGCCGGCGGTGTCGGCGAAGGACGCGCTGCTGCTGGCCGAGATCGGGCGCGGCATCGTCGAGCGGTCCGGTGGTTCCAAGGAGACCGCGGACCTCTTCGCGATCGTCTTCGCCGCCGAGGTGTGCCCGCAGGCCCGCGAGATCGACGAGAGATGACCCCGTTCACCCTGCCGCCGGCGACCGGGGGCCGGTTCGGCCTGCTGGTGCTCGCGACCGTCACCAGCTCCTGCTACCTCTACTCGTGGCTGGCCGGGCACCTGGCGCCGATCGCGACCGCCGGGCGGTACTGCGCCGAGCAGGCCCGCAAGGACGCGCCCCACGTCCTCCCGGACGCCCTGTCGCAGTGGTACACCGGCTGCTCCGACTGGGCCGGCCTGCGCGAGGCCGCCGCGGTCGCGGTGCTGCTCACCGTTCTGCTGCTCGGTGTCCTGGCGCAGTACCTGATCGCGCCGTGGTGGACCCGCCGCGGCCTGACCCGGCTCGACGACGCGTCCTGGGTCCGCAAGGACCTCGTCGCGGCCGGGGTCCCCGCCTCGGTCAGCGCCTTCGTCGATTCCGCCGGCCCCCGGGCGACCAGGGCGTTCGGCAACCGGCTGGAATACTCGATCGTGATCGGGTCCACCGACTACACCGATGACTGCGGTCCGGCGGTCCTCGCCCACGAGATCGGCCACCTGCGGAACCGCGACCTGGACGCCACCGCGCTGACCACCGCGGTCTGGCGGGCGTTCCTCGTGCTGGCCGCCGCGCCGACGCTGATCGTCGCGCTGACCGATCCGGCCGGGCTGCGCTATTACGGCTGGCGGCTCGCCGCGCTGCTGCTGCTGGTCTACGTCCTGCGCTGCCAGGTGATCCGGACCCGGGAGTTCTACGCCGACCACCGCGCGGTCGGCCCGCACCGGCCCGCGAAGGAATTCCTGGCCGCCCTGGCCCGGCGCGGCGACCCGACCAGTCTCTGGAATCAGCGTTTCCACCCCGGTCGGAAGCAGCGCGACAGTGTTCTGCAGGACTCCGGGGCGCTCTTCCGGCTCAGTGCCGCGACCGCGACCGCCGCGGGCATGCTCGTCGGCTTGGCCTACCGGCCCGGCTACCACTTCGTCTCGATCCTCTGGCCGTCGAGTGTCTTCGGCAAGGACCTGCTCTGCGGCGTCCTCTTCGGCGGGCTGGCCGCCGCCGCCCTGGCCGGCGCCACCTGGCGTTCCGCGCTCTGGACGGTCACCGTCGAGTCGAGCCGCACCACCTGGCGTTCCGTGCTGTGGCCGGTCACGTCCGACGGGCCCTCCCGCGCCACCTGGCGTTCCGTGCTGCGGTCGATAGCCTCCGACAACGTGTCGCCCCGGGCCGCCCTGGCCGCCGTGACGTTCACCGCAGGGCTGCTCGCCGGGGATCTGATCGCGCCCGCCCAGCCCGGCGCCGCCGCGTGGGCGCCGACGATGCTCCGCTCCCCGGGCCCGGGGCTGGCGGTCGCGCTGGTGCTGGCCGCGGGCACCTGGCTGTTCCTGCGCTGGACGTTCACCACCGCCGCGCCCCGGCTGGCGTCCACGCTGCACCCGCGCCCCGGCTACCACCGCGGCATGGTGGTGGCGGTCCTGGTCGCCGGGGTGTGGCTGGGCTTCTGGTTCCGGATCGCCGAGGTCTTCCAGCTCGATCCGCACTGGCGGGCCGTGGTCTTCGGGCTGGCCACCGCCGCGGTCCAGCCGGTGCCGCTGCTGGTGGTGTGGCTCGCCGGGCTCTACACCGCCGCGGTGGTCGCGTCCCGGACCTCCGGGATCGTCGCCGGTGACCTGCGCACCCCCTGGCGTCTGGTGCACCTGGTCGCGGGCGGGGTCGTCGTCGCGTACGCGCTGTTGCTGGCCGCCGACCACACCGCGATCGCCGCGGCGATCGGCCGGGCGCAGGTCGACGGCACGCCGGCCGCGCTCTGGCCGCTGTCCTATCTGCTGTACGCCCCGGCGCTGCTCACCTCCCTCGCCGGTGGCCTGGTCGCCGGTCTGGCCTACGCCAGCCGGCAGCGGACCGGGCAGCTGCTGGCCGGCGTCGTCACGGTGCTGCCCGCGCTGGCCGGCAGCCTGTTCCTGGTGTCGCTGGCGGCGGTGGTCCTGCTCGACGGACTGGACCGCTCGTTCGTCACCCTGCTCACCGGGCTGGGCGGGCTGCCCGGCCGGGAGGCCACCGACCAGCCCCGGTTCGCCGCGCTCGGCGTGATGATCCTGGCGCTGTACGCCGCGCTGCTGATCGGCGTGGTCCCGCTCGCCTGGCTCGGCGCCCGGATCCGCCGTCGATGGCGGCGGGCCCACACCGACGACGCGTCCCTGCCGAGCCGGCGCCGGGTCGCGGCCGGGCTGCTGCCCGGCGCCCTGGCCGGCGTGATCATCGCGGTTCTCGGGCTGCGCGAGTGGTCGTTCGCGGTCACCACCCCCGACCTGCGCCTGGACTACGACACCACCGCCGTCCAGCTGGTGCAGGACCGGGCCCGCCCGGGGTCGCTGTCCGGCGGCGACGCCTGCCGGAGCCTGTACGCGGGCGGGACGTCCTTCGGGTATGGGCCGCAGACCGACGCGGGCGCCGCGGGGCAGCTGGCCACGCTGGCCGCGATCGGGATGTCCGCCGACGACCTGGTCATGCAGCGCCTGGGCCGGGCCGCGATGGACGGGTTCACCCTGCGGCAGCTGGCCACCGGCACCGCGGCGGTGTCCAATCTGCTGCGCTACTGCCTGACTACGACACCCGCTGGACCCGGTTCGCCGCCGATCTGACGACCGCCTCGGCCTCGGCCTTGTCGATCTCGGTGAGGCCCATCACGATCACGGTCACCGCGATCCCCCGGTGCGCGAACGAGATCACGTAGCCGTGGATCGACATCGGCAGTCCGGCCGGGGTCGCGGTGAGCTGCACGCCGGCGGAGGCGTCGCCGTACTTCCCGACGGTCAGCTGGCTCATCGAGACCGTGACGCCGGTCCCGGCCGCCTCACCGGAGAAGTTGGGGCACGCCACCGGCGCGGCGGCCAGGTCGGCGACCATCGTGCGGGCCGCGAGGTCGCCGGGGGCCACGATCGCTTCCGCGACGAACGGTCCGGTCATCCCCTTGGCCAACATCACTTGTACGGCCTCAGCCGGCGCCGCGGACGCCACCGGGGCAGCCGAGGCCGCCGCTGCCCCGCCGCACTGCTGCGCACCGCTGCCCAGGTCGGTGATCCCGCCGGAGCCGGCCGGTCCGGCGGGCATCGGCCCGTACCCGGGCAGGTCGCCGGCGGTCAGCAGCAGATCCTGAAGCTGCTCGCCGGTCGGCGTGAGATCGGGCGCGGTGTTCGCCGGTGCGGCCGGCGTGGCCGTGGCATCGAGGGGCTTCGGCGGGTTCACCAGGCTGCAGCCGCCGAGGCCGAGAACCAGCGTCACCGCCGAGAGTCGCCGCAGGTGTGGACGCATGGATGCCATCGTCGTCCACCCGTCCGAACCGGACAATCACCCGTTGGAGAGACCGGGCTAGGGCGCGGCCGGGGCGAGCAGCGTCGTGCCGTCGACCAGCTCACCGTCCGCGCCGGTCAGCGGATGCCGCGGATCGCCCTCGTGCGGGCCGCCCAGGTCGCTGACACGCGCCGGGGTGTTCCCGAGCGGGGTGTCCCGGGCGATCCGATTACGGAAGATCAGCAGGCCGCCGGCATCGCAGCAGACCGGCCTCGGCACCACTCCCCTCCTCACTTCAGCCCGAGACCAACCACCCTGGCCTGCCTGATTCCGACGATCTGCCATCCGGATCCGGTCGGTGATCGGCGGAGCGACGGTCAGATCTTCGCGCCGACCGCGGCGCCGTTCGCCGGGACCAGGAACGTCGAGGACGCGATCGCGCCGGTCGAGGTCCGTGCGCCGGTGATCGTCGCCGGGCTGGTGCTGAGCAGTGTCCAGGTGCCGCCGATGTTCCACGAGTTCCCGGACGCGGTGGACGAGCCGAGGGCGACAGCGGTGGTGTTGCCGACCGCGAGGTTCCCGGTCAGTTTCGCGGTCGAGCCGCCGTCGAAGTCGAAACCGGTCTTGGCGTTCTGGTACGCGGTCGACCGACCCACCGTGATCGCCCCGGTGTTGCCGTTGTCGGTGAACCCGTGCGCGGCGTTACCGAACGCCATGCTGTTGGTGACGGCGTGACTCGCGGCTGGCCCGGTGCCGCTGCTGCCGCCGAGCTTGAAGCCGTTGCCGTCACCGGAGAAGTCCGGGACGCTCCACCGGTTGTAGCCGTTGCCGTACGAAATCGAATCTTGGATGGTGATCGGGGAACTGAAGCTCCACGCGTCGAAACCGTCGTCGATGTTGTTCCACAGCCTGGCGCCGCGCACCACGTTGCCGGTGCCGCTGCCCTCCTTGACGCCGAGCCCGTCCGCGCTCTCGCCGTTCTTGCGCGGGTCACGGTTGTTGTAGCTGTCCAGGTTCAGGATCAGGTTGTTCGCCGAGACGCCCTGCAGCTGGAATCCGGTCTCGTAGTTGTCGTGCGTGACCACCTGGTCGAACGTGTTGCCGGTGCACTTGTTGCAGTAGATCCCGTACGGTCCGTGCGCGATCTCCAGGCCGACGACTTTCCAGTACGACGCCTCCATGTGGATCGCCCCGCGCTGCGCACTCGGGATGGTGGACCCGACCGCGCCCGGGGTGTAGGCCAGCGCCTCACCGTCGATGACCACCTTCTCGCTACCGTAACGGGTCAGCGTGATCGGCGCGGCGGCCGTACCGCTCGTGGTGATCTGGATGTTGGCGGTCAGCGGATAGGTCCCGCCGCGCACCGCGATCGTGCCACCGGCGGCGACCAGACTGATCGCTTTCTGGATGGTGGCGAACGGCGCCGCGAGCGTGCCGGCGGCGCTGTCACTGCCGGTGGTCGCGACGTAGTAGGTGGCGGCGGTCGCGGCGTCGGCGGTGCCGATCGCGGCGATACCCGCTCCGACCACGGTGAGCGCGGCGGCCGTGGTGATCGCGGCCCGGCGCAACGGACGACGCCCGGTGACTGACGACATGGATGCTCCTCACGGGTTCGCGCGCGGCACGGGGAACGTCCACCGGCACGCGAACACGGTTCTCAGGGGGATGACGGCCCGGAGGGCATCGTTGCCGTCCGGGCCGGGTGTCATATCCCTAGTGGCCGTGAGGTCCGAAAAGGTTGCCCGGCGTCAGCGCAGCATGCCGGGTGCCGCCAGCAGGGTCATGCCGAGGCCGACCAGCACGATGACCGCGGCCGTGGCCACCGGCAGCCGCCGGGTCAGCAGGACGCTCCAGCGGCCGGAACCGGCCCGGCGCAGCCGCTCGCCCCAGTGGGCCAGGGCGAACCCGACGCCGGTGAGCGTCGCGGCCAGGCCGATGCCGTAGGCGAGCACCAGCAGCACGCCGTACCAGGCCCGGCCGAGCGCGGCCGCGCCGAGCAGGACCACCACCGCGGACGGGCTGGGCGACAGGCCGCCGGCGAAGCCCATCGCCAGCAGCGGACGGATCCGCAGCGGCTCGTCGGGCTCGGGCACGTGGTGGGTGTGCGTGTGGCCGCCATGACTGTGGCTGTGACCGTGGTCGTGATGGTGCCCGGCATGCACCAGCTCACCGTGGTGATGGTGGACCGGCTGGGCACGCAACCGGCGGACCGCCTGGTAGAGCAGGTGTGCGCCGACCAGCGTGACCAGCACCCCGCTGATCAATCGCAGCCATTCGTACATGGTGTCCGGGGCCAGTTGCAGGGAGGTGGCGAACAGGACGCCGAGGGCGAGCACCCCGAGCGTGTGTGTCACCGCGACCGCGCCGGCCACCGTCACCGCGTGCACCGCCCGTCCGCGCGCGCCGACCAGGTAGGCCGCCATGATGGTCTTGCCGTGCCCGGGCGCGACGGCGTGCGCGCCGCCGAGCACCAGCGCGATCAGGAACGCGAGCACGCCGACGCCCAGGGTCAGCTCGGGATGCCCGATCAGGCCGGTGAACCAGACCGTGAACCGGTCGGCGCCGCGGGCCTGCGCCGCGCCGGTCGCGGTGAACGGGGCCACGGCCGCCGGTCCACCGGGCCGCACTCCGAACGTCGCGGTCCGCACATCCAAGGAGACCACGCCTGAGGGGTACGAGGTGAGCCGCGCACTGGCACTCTCCGCCGGCACGTCGGAGCGGACGACGGTGTACCGGTCGCCGGCCGCGGTGACCTCACGCCAGCCGATCCGGTCGGGGTACAGCGCCGCGCGAAAGCCGACCGTCGTCGCGTCGGTGATCCGTGCGTCGGCGTGCAGCACGCACTGCAGGCGCAACGTGGTGAGCCCGCCGGCGCCGGCCGGGAACGTCAACCCGGCCGGTGCGGCGGCCAGGCGCAGGTTCTGCCCGCCGACGGTGACCGCGCTCGCGTCGGCCGCCGCCGCGCAGGTCCGGGTGGCGTAGGCGTCGTTCTCGGCCGGGGACCCGGTCCCGTCCCGGTCAGTGTCGATCTCCACGGTGCGGGCCTGGTACGCGGGCAGCTCGGCCAGGTCGAGCACGTAGTCGACGTCCACCCCGGCCGCGCCGACCCGCAGACCGGCGTACTGATTGGTGGTGAAGTTGCCGAGCGGGTGCGCCTGCGCCGGTACGCCGGTGAGCAGCGCCGCCAGCACGCCGAGCAGCACCACGCCGAAGCCTCTGCGGATCATGCGGGGCCACCCAGGTCGGTGAGGGCGGTCCGGGCCCGAGCCCCGTACCGCAGCGAGAAGTACGGGTTGAGGTCCAGCGCCCGGGTGAGGTCGGCGCGCGCCCCGGCCCGGTCGTGCAGCGCCAGGCGGATCTCGGCGCGGTAGTAGTACGCCCGCGCGTCCCGGGTGCCCAGCCGCAGCCCCCGGTTCGCGTGGACGAGTGCGGCCCGGTCGTCACCGGCGGCGTGCAGCGCCCAGGCGTACGCGGTCTGCACCGTGACGCCCGGCCGCGCGGCCAGCAACGCCCTGCCCTGGGTGACCGCACCCCGCGCGTCGCCGTGGTCGGCGGCGAACAGGATCAGGTCGATGTCGGTGGTCGCCGCGCCGGCCCCGGGCAGCCGGGCGCTGACCCGGATCAGGTCCTCGGTCTGTGCCGCCGCCTCGGTCTGGCCGGCCGCGGTGAGCGTGTCGGCGAGCGTCATCAGGTGGTCGACGGTCGGCAGCGTCGCCGTGGCGGCCCGCAGGTCGCTCACCGCCGCGGTCAGGTCACCACGGGCGGCGGCCACCTTGCCCCGGTCGGCGAGCAGCGCCGGCTGACCGGGCACCCGGGCCAGCCCCTCGGCGAAGTGGGCGGCGGCGGTGTCCAGGTCGCCGGCCCCGAAGGCCAGTTCGCCGAGGTGGGTCAGCGCGAAGGTGATCTCGTCGGGTGAGGTCGCGACCTCGCGGGCCCGGGTCATCAGCTCCAGCGCGCGGGCCTGGTCGCCGCGCAGCTCGAACAGGTAGGAGGCGCGGGCGAACGACCCGGTGTCCGGGCGCAGGTCGAGCATCCGCTGCACCGCCGTGGTGGCCTCGGGATAGCGGCCGAGTTCCACGTTCGCGTCGGTGAGCACCCCGTACGCGTCGGCGGAGTAGTCGTCGGCGGCGACCGCCAGGCGCGCGTAGCGCAGCGCGGAACGGAAGTCGTGGCGTGCCGCCGCCAGCGCGCCGAGCCCGGTGAGCGCCCCCGCGTTGCCGTCCGGGCGCACCGCGCGGGAGCGGCGCAGCGCGGTCTCGGCGGCCCGGTAGTGCGCCGGGTCGTAGGTGATCCGGCCGAGCTGGATCCGGGCCGCGCCGAGCGCCGCCCAGCCCTGCCAGTCGCCGGGCACCTCGGCGAGGTGGGTCTCGGTGCGGCCCACGTAGGCGTCCAGCTCGCGCGTCGGCGACCGGTCGACGGCCGTGGACGCGCCGGGTGCCGGCTCACGATCGGGCACCAGGGCGGCGCCGGCGCCGAGCAGGGCCACCGCCGCCAGGACCGTGACCAGCGCCGGGCGTGCCCATCGTCTCCGCATCCCCTGATCGTGCGCTACTCCGGCCTTCCAGACATTAACGACACGAGTATTGCAGCCGGTTCACCTGCGACGACACCTGGAATGAGGCTAAGAACAGACGGTGGGGCGGTGGCACCGACGCCGTCGTCCCGCCTGATACCGGGGGAATCATGAGAATCGTCCCAACCACTTCGCGCCGGAGACTGCTCTCCGTGTCGGCGCTCGGCGTCTCGGCCGCCTTGGTGGCCACGCTCGCACCGATCCAGGGCCAGGCGTCCTCGCACCGCGAGGCGCCGCTGGTCGCGACCACTCCCAGCCTGGACAACACCGACCTGTACGCGTTCGTCAGCCCGGACGCGACCGACACCGTCACGATGGTCGCGAACTGGCAGCCGTTCGAGGAGCCGAACGGCGGCCCGAACTTCTATCCGTTCGCGCCGCTGACCGCGCACGACATCAACATCGACAACAACGGTGACGCCAAGCCGGACATCACCTACCGGTGGACGTTCAGCACGACGTACCAGAACACCAACTCGTTCCTGTACAACACCGGTGCGGTCTCGTCGCTGACCGATCCGGATCTCAACGTCCGGCAGACCTACAGCCTGCAGCGGATCACCCCGGGCGGCACCCGGACGATCGTGCACGACGGGCCGGTCGCGCCGTCGTTCACCGGTGAGGCGTCGATGCCGGACTACGCGGCGTTGTCCGACGCGGCGGTCACGTCCGCCGGGCACGGCGCCAAGTCGTTCGCGGGCCAGTCCGACGACGCGTTCTTCGCCGACCTGCGGGTCTTCGACCTGCTCTACGGCGGCGACCTGAGCAAGGTCGGCCAGGACACCCTCAAGGGCTACAACGTCAACACCATCGCGCTGCAGGTGCCGAAGGCCGATCTGGCGCTCAAGGGTGACGCCACCGGCAACCCGGTCGTCGGCATCTGGACCACCACGTCGCGGATGGGCGCGGACATGGACGGCAAGCCCGGCAAGCTGCAGCAGGTGTCCCGGCTGGGCATGCCGCTGGTGAACGAGGTGGTGCTGCCGCTGCGCAAGAAGAACCGGTTCAACGCCGCCAAGCCGCAGGACGACGCGCAGTTCGGCGAGCACGTCACCGACCCGGAGGTGCCGAAGCTGATCAAGGCGATCTACGGCATCCCGGCCCCGGCCGCGCCGCGGAACGACCTGGTCGAGGTGTTCCTGACCGGTGTCTGCAAGGCCTGCCCGGGCCCGGTCGACGCCGACCTCAACTCGCAGCTGGTGAACAAGGACGTCAACAAGAAGTGGTTCGTGCCGAGCGAGCAGCTGCGCCTGAACATGGCCGTGGCGCCGGCCATGACCCCGAACCGGCTCGGCGTGATCGGCGGTGACCTGGCCGGCTTCCCGAACGGGCGCCGCCTCGCCGACGACGTCATCGACGTGACGCTGCAGGCCGCCGAGGGCATCCTGCTGCCCGACGTGCCGGAAGCGGTCAAGACCCTGGGCGACGGGGTCGACGCGAACAGCGCCGGCTTCCGCAGCTCGTTCCCGTACGTCGCGCTGCCGAACCAGATGAGCGTCAACCAGAACTGAGCAAAACGCGCGGCGGCCGGTCACCCGGTCGCCGCGCGTCAGGAGCGGGCGGGTCAGCTGAGGCTGAATCGCTGGTTGGCCTGCCCGCTGCAGTCGTAGAGCTGCACCTGCTGGCCGTTGCCGGTGCCCCAGACGTCCAGGCAGCGTCCGGACTGCACACCGGTGATGGTGCCGTTGCTGTTGACGTTCCACTGCTGGTTGGCCTGGCCGTTGCAGCTGTAGATCTGCACGGCCGCGCCGTTGCCGGAGCCGGCCGCGTCCAGGCACTTGCTGCCGTAGACGGTCAGCTGCTTGCTCGAGGTGAGCGTCCACCTCTGGTTGGTCTGGCCGTTGCAGTCGTAGAGCTGGACCCGCGTGCCGTCGGTCTGCGAGGAGCTGGGCACGTCGACGCACCGGCCGGACTGGGCGCCGAGAATCCGGCTCCCGGTGCCCGGGGTGGCCGACGTCGACGGTGACGGTGACCCGGTGCCACCGCTGGGTGTCGGCGAGGACGTGCCGGGGCCGGCTGCGTTGAGGGCGTTGAGCACCGAGGTGTACGCGGCCTTCTTGTTGCCGCTGCCGTCGAACAGCAGCGGGCTCTCGCCGGAACGCCACGAGTCGCTGTCGCGCACGCCCCACACCGTGATGCCGATGCAGCGGGGCACGTTCATGCAGGCCTGGGTCAGTCCGGCGTACTGCGAGGTGGACGCGTTGGTGACGTCGACCTCGGTCAGGGCCACGTCCACGCCGAGGGCGGCGAAGCTCTGCAGCGTGGTCGAGAAGTTGCCGGGCAGCGAGCTGCCGCCGGTGAAGTGGGTCTGCAGGCCCACGCAGTCGATCGGTACGCCGCGGGACTTGAAGTCGCGGATCATGTTGTAGACGCCCTGCGTCTTGCCGTAGGACCAGTTCTCGATGTTGTAGTCGTTGTAGCAGAGCTTGACCGACGGGTCGGCGGTGCGGGCGGTGCGGAACGCGACCTCGATCCAGTCGTTGCCGGTGCCCTGCAGGTTGGAGTTGCGCCGGCTGCCGTCCTCGTTGAACGCCTCGTTGACCACGTCCCAGGCGGCGAGCTTGCCCTTGTAGTGGCCCATCACCCCGTTGATGTGATCGATCATCGCCTGGCGCAGGGTGCTGCCGCTGAGGCTCTGCATCCAGCCCGGCTGCTGCGAGTGCCAGGCCAGGGTGTGCCCGCGCACCTTCAGGCCGCGCTGGGTCGCCCAGTTGTAGATCTGGTCGCCGGCGCTGAAGCTGAACTGGCCCCGGTTGGGTTCGGTGGCGTCCGGCTTCATCTCGTTCTCGGCCGTGATCATGTTGAACTCACGCCCGGCGATCGTGGTGTAGGTCGAGTCGTTGAGCCGGCTGCCGGCGATCGCCGTGCCGAAGTACCGGCCGGACTGCGCGGCGGCGGCACCCAGGGTGCTCGCCGCGGCCTGCGCGTCCGGCATCACCATCAGGGCGCTGAACGCGGCGACGGCGGCCGCGGTGCCGGCCAGCAACGTCCGGGTGCGGACGCGAGATCTGCTTTCCATGAGTGCCTCCCTGTGTCGGCCGTGCGTCCGGGCGCCGGGCAGCACCCGGACGACAGCCGTGGCCGCCGTGCGGGTGAAGGAGAGCGAGAGAACGCAGAGCCCGAATCGAAAGCGATGGACTTCAATGCCTCGTCATGCTGGCACGGTAACACCGGCGAAACAAGTACTTCCGGAAAACTTCCGGAAGTATCATCGCCAGGAGGAGCGTGCTGAGCTGCGCTTTCGTTGAGGTAACCGGCACATCTGACCTTCACAACTATCGCCAGGAATTCCGAGAGTTTCGGTTCTTGACGGCAAAGCGCCGCGGGCCGTCTCCCCGATGGAACGGCCCGCGGCGTCGGTGGCAGCGCCGCTATCGCTGCAGGGTGAGCAGGCCCGGCCGCCACGGCAGCTGGTCGTAGGCGCCACCGGCGTTCGGGTTCTTGCCCTGGTAGAGCAGTTGCAGGTTGCACGGGTCGACGGTCTTGGTCTGATCCGGGTTGCTCCGCACCAGGTCACCGTGGCTGATGTCGTTGGTCCAGGTCGCGCCACTGTTGGCCTTGCCCGCGAACGGGTTGCTCTCGGTGGCGGCCTGCGGCGTCCACGACCCGCCCAGGCTGGTCGCGGTGAACGACCGGAAGTAGCGGCCCTGACTCCCGATCGCCTCGACGATCATCAGGTACTGGTTCTGGCCCTGCACCTTGTAGACCTCGACCGCTTCGAACAGGTTGTTCGTCGAGTCGCTCATGATGGTGGTGTACGACGAGCCGAAACTGCCCGGGAAGTTCCCGATCGGCATGCTGGCCCGGTAGATCTTGCCGTTGTCCCCGGCGAAGAACAGGTACATGTTCGTGCCGTCACCGATCAGCGTCTGGTCGATCACGCCGGTGCCGGACCCGGTGATCGATCCGGTGAACAGCGTCTGCGCCGCCGACCAGCCGTTGGCGTTCGTCGGATCGCTGGAGGTCTTGTAGCTGAACGCGGTCGGGCCCCACTGGTAGGCCAGGATCCAGACGTTCTTCGGCGCGAAGTAGAACAGCGTCGGCGCCACGGTGCCCTGACTCATCGCGTTCTGGCTCGCCGAGGCCATGTCCGACCAGTTGGTGAACGGGGTGAAGTTCATCGAGCCGTACCCGGAGCCGGAGACGTTCGACGCGTAGACCAGGTGCTTGCCGTTGTAGACGACGTTGGTGAAGTCCTTCAGCGACACCCACCCGGACTTCGGTTCGGCCAGCGAGCCGGTCGAGGTCCAGCGGTAGCTCGACGGGAGCGGGCAGGTGCCGCCCGGCGTCGAGGGCGAGGTCGACGGCGACGGGGACGACGGCGACGGCGAGGCCGGCGTGGTCCCACCGGTGCAGGTCACCCCGTTCAGAGCAAAATTCGACGGTACGGGGTTGCTGCCGGTCCACGCGCCGTTGAAACCGAACGACACCGTGCCGTTCGTGGTGATCGCGCCGTTGTAGCTCACGTTCGTCGCGGTCACCGCCGAGCCGCTCTGCGTCACCGTCGCGTTCCACGCCTGGGTGACCGTCTGCCCCGCGCCGTACGACCAGGTCAGCGTCCAGCCGGACACCTGATCACCCAGGTTGGTGATCGCCACGCTGGCGCCGAACCCGCCCTGCCAGGACGACGTCACGGTGTAGCCCACCGAGCAGCCGGCCGCCGCGGCGTCGGCGGGCCTCGCCGCCACCACCGCCGTCGTGGCCAGCAGCGCGGCTCCGGCCGAGGCCAGGATTCTGGATCTGTGCACGATTCCTCCGATCAGGCGACGCGTACCAGGCGCCAGTTGTTGTCGGCACTGCCGTTGTCGGACTCCTGGACCACCGGGCTGCCCCAGGCGCTCGAGGCGTTCAGCACGGCGAGCACCTTGCCGCTGTTGACGTTGCGGATGCGATAGGAGCCGTCGCTGTTGGCCAGCAGGGTCCAGCGGTGGTCGGCGGTGCCGTTGTCGGCCCACTGCAGGACCCGGGCGTTGTCCGTGGTCGCCATGTTCTCGACGCCGAGGACCTTGCCGCTGTTGACGTTGCGGAACCGGACGGCTCCGCCGTCGGCGATCTGCGCCCACCGATGGTCGGCGGTGCCGGTGTCGCCCCAGACCACGGCCGGGCCGCCGTCCGCGGTGGACATGTCCTGCACACCCAGGACCAGCCCGGAGGCCGCGTTCACCAGCTGGTAGGTGCTCTCGCCGGTGCCGGCGGTGTTCCAGTAGACGGCGTAGTTGAAGCCGTGCGCGTCGTGGAACGGGCCCAGCTGGACCGGGACGCCGTTGGCCGTGGCGGTGAAGGCCAGGCTGCCGGCGCCGGTCCGGGCGATCGACGACACGGTCAGCGCCGGGTTGCCCGCCGGTGTCGTGCTGCCGTAGTTGCCGGCCAGCACCACCGGGCCGTACGTGATGGCCTGCACCGCGGGGTTGTCACCGGCCGGTTGCATGATCACGCGCATCGGCAGGCGGACGGTCAGCACGTCTCCGGCGGCCCAGACCCGGGTCACGGTGGCGTAGCTGCCCGCGGCGGCGCCGATGTTCTGGGTGACGCCGTTGACCGTGAGCGTCGCGCCGGAGGTCCAGCCGGGGATGCGGACCCGGATGCTCCACGATCCGCTCATCGTGCCGGCCAGCGTCAGCGTGGTGGTGTCGCTGACCGGGTACGACGTGGCCTGGGTGACCGTGATGCCCCGCTCGGCCCAGGTCAGCACCGACGGCGTGAACAGGTTCACCGTCAGCGTGGTCCCGGCGGAGAAGTAGATCGAGTCCATCAGCTTCGTGTTGGTCTCCACCCCGGTGCCCTGGCAGCACCAGAAGCTGGTGTAGTCGGTCGACCAGGTGCCGCCGCCCCAGGCCGGCCCCACGCCCCGGCGCCCGCCCGCCTTCAACGGCGTGAAGTAGGTGATGTGCCCGTGGCTGTCGGCCGGGTTCTGCGCGCCGATCAGGTGGTTGAGCAGCGCCCGCTCGTAGAAGTCGAAGTAGGCCGACCGGTCCGGGTCGGTGAGCCACAGCTCCCGGGTCAGCTTGAGCATGTTGTAGGTGTTGCAGTGCTCGCACGTGTCGGTGGTCAGGTATCCGGCGATCGCGTTCGGGGCGCGGAAGTGCTCGGCCTGGCTGTTGCCGCCGATGGCGTACGTGTGCGCGCCGGTGGTGATGGTCCAGGCGTTGAGCCCGATGTCGCGGTAACGGGTCGTGCCGGTCGCCTTGTACTCGCGGACGGCGCCGACCCACTTGGGCACCTGGGTGTTGGCGTGCAGCCCGTTGAGCTGGTCGGCGCCGGCGGCGAGCGGGGTGAACACGGCCGCGTGGTCGAAGCGCTGCGCGGCGGCGAGCCACCGGGTGTCGCCGGTCTGCTGGTAGAGGTCGGCGAGCACCTCGTTCATCCCGCCGAACTCGGTGCGCAGCACGGTCTGCATCTGCGTGCCGGTCAGCCGCGCGGTGCGGGTGTCGACCCACCCGGCGAGGCGCAGCAGCACGTCGCGGGCGGTGGTGTCGCCGATCAGGCGCCACACGTCGAGCAGCCCGGCGAGCGTCTTGTGCACGCAGTAGTAGGGCACGTTGCCGTTGGACAGCGTGCCGGCCTCCAGAGCGGTGAAGTCGGACTCCGGGAATCCGGAGAGGTAACCGTTCGACGCCTGGCAGGCGGCCAGCCCGGCGACCAGGTAGACGGCCTTGTCACGGCAGGTGGTGTCACCGAGGGCCGCCCAGGCCTGCGCCCACGCGGTCAGGACGTGCCCCTGCATGTGCGTACGAAAAGGGAAGCTCGGTGCGTCCCAGCCGCCGTTGGCGGCGGCACCTGCGGTGGACCGGCCGTGGTTGGCCCGGAAGTTGTAGAGCAGCCGGTCGGCGTCGACGAACCGCAGGTAGTTCACGGTGCGGGCCTGGTTGTCCAGCCAGCGCCCGGTGGTCAGCCGGACCTGGCCGAGGCCGAACGGGTAGGCCGCGACGCCGAGGTCCGCGCGGACGGGCGCCACCACGGCGGCCTCGGCGCGGGAGGTGCCACCGAGGGTGGTCGCCACCGCGCCGGCACCGGCGGCCTGCAACAGGGCGCGGCGACTGATCGGGAACGGGGTCATGGTTCGCTCCTTGGGGATGGGCCCCGGCGGGCCGATAGGGGCGCGGCCCGCCGGGGTGGTTCAGCGAGCCGGTCAGCGCTGCCGGGTGAGCAGGCCCGGCCGGTACGGCAGCAGCCCGTAGTCACCGCCGGAGCTCGGCGAACGACCCTGGTAGAGCAGCTGCAGATTGCACGGATCGACCGTCATGGTCTGGTCGGCGCTGGTGCGGATCAGCTCGCCGTGGCTGATGTCGTTGGTCCAGGTCGCCCCGCTGTTGGCCTTGCCCGCGAACGGGTTGCTCTCGGTGGCGGCCTGCGGCGTCCATGACCCGCTCAGGCTGCTCGCGGTGAAGGAGCGGAAGTAGCGCCCGTTGGACCCGATCGCCTCGACGATCATCAGGTACTGGTTCTGGCCCTGCACCTTGTAGACCTGCGGCGCTTCGAACAGGTTGTTCGTCGAGTCACTCATGATCGTGGTGTACGACGAGCCGAAACTGCCCGGGAAGTTCCCGATCGGCATGCTCGCCCGGTAGATCTTGCCGTTGTCCCCGGCGAAGAACAGGTACATGTTCGTGCCGTCACCGATCAGCGTCTGGTCGATCGGTCCGGTGCCGGAACCGGAGATGCTGCCGGTGAACAGGGTCTGCGCCGACGACCAGCCGTTGGGGTTGGCCGGGTCGCTGGAGGTCTTGTAGCTGAACGCGGTCGGACCCCACTGATAGGTCAGCACCCAGATGTTCTTCGGCGCGAAGTAGAACAGTGTCGGCGCCACGGTGCCCTGACTCATCGCGTTCTGGCTCGCCGAGGCCATGTCCGACCAGTTGGTGAACGGGGTGAAGTTCATCGAGCCCCAGCTCGACCCGGTGTCGTGCGTGGTGGCGTAGACCAGCTGCTTGCCGTTGTAGGGCACGACGGTGAAGTCCTTCAGCGACACCCAGCCGGACCGCGGGTTCGCCAGCGAGCCGGTCGACGACCAGCGGTAGGTCGACGGCAGCGTGCACGATCCGGACGGCGGCGGCGAGCTCGGCGTCGAGCCGCCGCCGAGCTTGACCAGCTGCCACTGCTGGTTGGCGCCGTTCCAGTCGGCGTACTGCACGATGTTCGCGCCGTCCGCGGCCGACGCGCCCTGCACCTCGACGGCCTTGCCGCTGTTCCGGTTGATCAGCTGGATGTACCCGTCGATGTCCTGCACGCTGAACTGCTGGTTGGTGGTGTTGTTGTCGGTCCACTGCACGATCGCGCCGCCGTCGGCGGTCGACAGGTTGTAGACGTCCAGAACCTTGCCGGAGTGCTTCGACTTGAGCCGGTAGTAGCCGCCACCGGAGTCGACGAACTGCCACTGCTGCTGCGCCTGGTCGTTGCGCGTCCACTGGGTGATCCGCGCGCCGTCGGTGGTGGCCATGTTGTACAGGTCCAGCGCCTTGCCGCTGGTCCGGTTGACCAGCACGTAGGAGGCGCTGGTGTCGATCGTCGCGGCGGACGCCGGCATCGCGGTGACGGCGAGGCTGCCCGCGCCGACCATCACGATCAGCGCGGCGAGCGCGCCCTTCCAGCGCCGGCGCGGTGGTGCGGTCTGCGGAACCACTGTCATCTCGAACTCCTCGGGGGGAACGGGGATCAGGGGGTGCTGAGGTCGAACCGGTTGACCGTCACCGCGCCGCCCAGGGCCTGGGTGGCGTAGTTGAACAGGCCGAAGCGGTAGCCCATGAAGAACTGCCAGGCGTTGGTGAGGGTGAACGCCGGGCCCAGGGTGGTGAACGTGCTGCCGTTGGTGCTGTAGGAGAACGTGGCGGTGCGCCCGGAGCCGGGCCGGATGTCGGCGCTGACCCGCAGCCAGAGCTTGCCGCCGCTCACGCTCGCGCCGGCCGCCTCGCTGCCGGTGCCGGTGGTGGCCCAGCTGGAGTTCATGGTCAGCCCATTGGTCATCGACACCCGGGTGGCGCCGTTGTCCTTGCGGACGCCGATCCAGGCCGAGGAGTCGCGCAGCATGGCCAGCCCGGCCCGGTCGCCATTGGCCATCTGCGAGTAGTCCAGCTCGACGGTGGCGGTCGACGTCGGGCCCTGGATCCGGTGGGTGAGCGTGTTGCGCGCGTTGTACAGGTCGTTGGTCACCGTGGCGGTGGACAGCCGCAGTCCGTTGCCGACGCTGAACTTGCCGGTGTCCGGGTTGTGGTTCCACTCCCAGCGGGGTCCGAGCGTGCTGCCGGTGAACGTGTCCGCACCGGTCATCGGCGTGACGGTCTTCGTGGTGGTGATGGCCGGCGTCGGGTAGCTCGCGCCCCACCGGCCGTTGACGGTGGTCAGCACCGGCCAGTCGTTGCTCCAGGTGATCGGGGCCAGCGTCGGCACCCGGCCGCCGGGGTAGGCGTCGGTGAACGCCATGTACCACCAGTCACCGGCCTGGGTCTGCACGAGACCGCCCTGATGCGGCACCCCGCCCCCGGAGATCGGCCCAGGAAGATCAAGAAGGACCTGCTTCTGTTCGTACGGACCGAACGGGCTGGTCGAGCGCAGCACGTACTGCCCGTTGGCCGGCCGGGTCAGCCAGATGTAGTAGTAGTTGCCGCGCTTGTACATCCGCGCGCCCTCGAGGGTGCCGACACTCGACGGGGTGGTGTAGACGGTCTGCGAGCGCACCTGCGAGGTCAGGTCGCCGGAGAGCTGGGCGACGCTGATCGTGCCGTTGCCGTAGGCCACGTACGGGGTGTCGTTGTCGAACAGCAGCCCGGCGTCGTAGTAGCACGTGTTGAGCCGGGCCTTCTTCGACCAGGCGCCGTCGACCGCGGACGCGGTGTAGACGTACGTGCGGTTGAACTCGGTGCAGCCCAGCCAGTAGTAGGTGCTGGTGCTGGGCCGGTAGTTGAACGCCGACGCCCAGATGCCCTTGACGTACGCGCGGGCGCCGGACAGGTCGTAGGCGGCGGAGTCGAAGTCCAGCCGGGGCACCGAGTGACCGGCGTACTCCCAGTTCACCAGGTCGTAGGAGCGCAGGATCGGCGCACCCGGCGAGTAGTGCATGGTCGACGCCGAGTAGTAGTAGGCGTCACCGACCCGGATGATGTCGCCGTCGGCGAAGTCCTGCCACACCACCGGGTTGCTGAACGTGCCGGTGGAGGGGGTGCCGCCGCCGAGCTTGACCAGCTGCCACTGCTGGTTGGCGCCGTTCCAGTCGGCGTACTGCACGATGTTCGCGCCGTCCGCGGCCGACGCGCCCTGCACCTCGACGGCCTTGCCGCTGTTCCGGTTGATCAGCTGCAGGTACCCGTCGACGTCCTGAATACTGAACTGCTGGTTCGTCGCGTTGTTGTCGGTCCACTGCACGATCGCGCTGCCGTCGGCGGTGGAGGCGCCGGAGACGTCCAGGACCTTGCCGGAGTGCTTCGACCTGAGCCGGTAGTAGCCGCCACCGGAGTCGACGAACTGCCACTGCTGCTGCGCCTGGTCGTTGCGCGTCCACTGAGTGATCCGCGCACCGTCGGTGGTGGCCATGTTGTACAGGTCCAGCGCCTTGCCGCTGGACCGGTTGACCAGCACGTAGGAGGCGCTGGTGTCGATCGTCGCGGCCGACGCGGCCGGTGCGGCTGCGGCGACCGCGACCGCCGCGCCCAGCACGACGGTCAGCGCGGCGGCGAGCAGGCGCCACGGCCGGCGCGGCACTTCGGGGCGAGCCCTCATCGTCCACTCCTCGCATCGGGATTTCTCGTCCGGAACCAAAATGGGAGCGCTCACATTTATGGACTGGATATTGCCAGAAGGTTTCGGGGTGTTTCAATTCCTTGACCGCGCGACCAACGCGGCGAGAACCGCATAACAGTTCGCGGAAAAATACTTCCGGAATCGGTCGGGAAAGATGCCGTCGTTTTCTGTTATGTGCGGGCCGGTGCCGTGGTCGGATCAGCCGGCGAGCGGCGGGCGGACCAGAAAGGAACCGTCGGCCCGGAACGCGGTCGTGCCGTCGGACTGGTCCACCCACAGTTCGTCGCCGCGGTGCCGCAGGAACCATCCGGGATAGTTCGACGACTCGAGCGTGACGGAGCCGGCGACCGTGCCGGGCCCGGGGCAGAACGTGGCGTCCCCGCGGAACAGCTTGGAGCCGTCCCCGCCGTCGACCCGCAGCCGCCACGACAGGTGCCGCAGGTACCGGCCGTCGGCGGTGCGGAACGAGAAGCAGTCCGGGTCGTTGAGCCCGGTCACCACCCGGACGGTCGACTGGCGCCGCGCCGAGACGGTGTTGCCGGCGCTGACCGCGGTCAGGATGCCGAAACTGTCGGCCGCCGTGACGTAGCGTCCGGTGGCGTTCGCCGCCTCGAGCGACGCCGATCCGGTGCGCAGCGCACCGGCGGCCGCACTCGTCGCCGCGCCGGACACTGCCGCACCGGACGCCGACGCGCTGGTGGCGGCGCTGGGAGCAGCCGTTGTCGGCGCCGCGATCGTCGACGGCCGGGGCGTCTGCGCGATCGTCGAGGGCCGCGGCGCCTCCGGGGTGGCCACCGCCACGGCGCCGGCCGTCGCGCCGACGATCAGGCTGCCGGCGGTCACCGCGGCCACCACCGGATGGGCCGCCGCCAGCGTCGCCAGCTGCCCGAGCACCCCGGCCTTGCCGGCGGCGGCGGCCGTGCCGGCGCTCAGCGTCCACCCCGCTCCCCCGACACCGGCGGTCTTGGCCAGGGCCGCCGCGGTCAGGGCCGCGGGCACCGGGAGCAGCACCAGCGCGGGCAGCAGCCGGTCGGTGGGCATGGTGTCACCGGCCGCGCGGGTGCACCACGCGCAGGCCCGCACGTGCCGGGCCAGCCGTTTGCGCCACCGCGGGCTGGGCACCCCGTCCCAGCCGGCCCGCTCCTGCGCCAGCCGCGGGCACCCGGGCCGGGCGTCCAGGGCCGCCACCAGGGCCCGGCCCAGCTCGAGCTGGGCGCGCATGCGCTGCACGCGCACACCGGCGTGCACCACCGTGACGCCGAGCGCCTGGGCCAGCTCGGCCCGGGTGAGCCGCCCGGCCACCTCGAGCCACCACAGGGCCAGCAGGATCCGGTCGTCCGGGTCCAGCCAGCGACCGGCCCGGCGCACCTGGCGGCGCTGCGCCGACAGCTCGACGTGCAGGTCGGCGAGGCCCTCGAACCGCGCGCCGGAGTCCGGCACCTCACCGGCCTCGTCGAGCGGCACGACCCGGCCGGCGTCCCGGGTCGTCCGGTGCTGGTGCGTGCTGATCTGGCGCAGCGCGATCGCCACCAGCCAGGGCCGGAAGCTGTGCGGCGACCGCAGTGACGGCAGCTGCCGCAGGGCGCGCAGCATGATGTCCTGCGAGACGTCGTCGACGTCGGGGTGCCCGTCGAGGGCCTGCCGGACGAGCGTGTAGACCATCGGCAGGTGGGCCGCGACGAGCGCGTCCAGCGCGGCACGGTCACCGCCCTGGGCCGCCCGCACCAGGCCGGAGCCGCCGATCCGGGTCACTGCCATGTTCCTCGCCACCATCACCACGCGCAGGGGCTCCGATTATGGACCAGATCGACGCGCCTCAACGCATCGACGCGTCGCCGGGTACGGGCGCGCCGCCCCGGGCCGCGCTCGCACCGGCGAACTGCCAGCTGTCGACGTTGAACAGATAGCCGCTGCCGCCGGTGAACCGCAGGTACAGGTCCCGGGTGCCGGTCGCGCCGCTGACCGGGCAGCTGACGGTGGTCCAGGTCTGCCAGCCCCCGGTCACCGGCACCGTGCACGTCCCGGCGAGCGTGCCGGTGGGCCCACCCAGCCGCACCTCGATGCGGCCGCCGGCGCCGGCCGAGGCGACCCGGGCAGTGAACGAGGTCGCACCGGATCCGAACGCGACACCCTTGACCTTGACGTAGTCGCCGTTGTCGAGGTAGCCGACGTTCAAGCCGCCCCCGCTCGCGGGCTCGGTCTCGACCCCGGAACTCCAGGCCATCGTCTCGGCCTCCTGCCGGACGTACGGGTTGAGCGTCCCGTTCTGCGCCGCCCCGGCCGAGGTCATGGTGATCGCCGGGAGGGTGCCGTCACCGTTGTAGCTGAACTTCTCCACGGCGACCGAGCGGGTGTATCCGCCGCCGCCGGGCAGCGCGCCGTTGTGGTAAAAGAAGTACGAGCCGCCGTTGAAGTCGACGATGCCCGCGTGGTTGGTGAAACTGCCGCCCTGGGTGGCCATCACGGTGCCGCGGTAGGTCCACGGCCCGGTCGGCCCGGGGGCGGTGGAATAGCCGATGAATTCCGAGCAGCACTTGGCGGCGAAGACGTTGTAGTAGAGCCCGTTGCGTTTGTAGACCCACGGGCCCTCCTCGTACAACGTGGGCCGGTTCGCGGTGCCGGTGCGGGTGCCGAACCCGGCCGTGGTGAGCGGGATCTGCGTCACCGCGCCGCTGTAGCTGATCATGTCGGCGTTCAGCCGCACGTACCAGAGGTTCGGGTTGCCCCAGTAGAGGTACGCCTGGCCGTCGTCGTCGATGAACACCGTCGGGTCGATCTCGCCGTTCTCGGCCAGCGGGCGCCCGATCGCGTCGGTGAACGGCCCGGTCGGGCTGGTGGCCACGCCGACGCCGATGGCCATCCGCCCGGTCGACCGGTTGGTGACCGGGACGTACCAGTAGAACTTGCCGTTGCGGGCGACGACCTGGCCGGCCCACGCGTTCGCGCTCGCCCAGCTGAACGTGCCGAGGTTCATCGGTGAGCCGTGATCGGTCCAGTTGACCATGTCGGCCGACGAGTAGACCCGCCACTCCTTCATGGTGAAATACGTCGAGTTGTCCTCGTCGTGGCCGGTGTAGAGGTAGACCCGGCCGTTGTGGACCAGCGGCGCCGGGTCGGCGGTGTAGACGGTCTGCACGATCGGGTTGTCCGCGCGCGCCGCGGACGGGACGGCGGCGGTCAGCACCACCACGGCGAGCGCGCAGAGCATGCCGGCGAACGATCTCCTGGACATCAGACCCGGCTCCATCGCTGGTTGGCGGCGGCGTTGCAGGTCCACAGCAGGACCACGGTGCCGTTGGCGGTCAGGTTGTGGTCGACGTCCAGGCAGAGCCCGGAGGCGGTGCCCCGGACGGTGCCGTCGGCGGCGAACGTCCACTGCTGGTTGGTGCCGCCGGTGCAGTCCCACAGCTGCACCTTGGCCCCGGCGGTGGCGCCGGACGGGGCGTCCAGGCACTTGCCGAGCGCCTGAACGCTCGCGCCCGAGGTGGTCCAGCGCTGGTTCGTGCCGCCGTTGCAGTCCCAGATCACCGGCTGCGTGCCGTTGGCGGTGGCGCCGTTCGGCACGTCCAGGCAGCGGCCCGAGGCGGCGCTGACGACCGTGGTGGTGGTCGCCGGGGTGCTGGTCCCGCCGCTGACCCGGTAGACCACCGTGCCGTGGGCGGGGACGCTGGCACTGATCGTGCCGGTGGTGGTCGTGGTGGCGCCGCTCCCGGCGTCCTGCAGGGTGAACGAGCTGCCGGACTTGCCGATCGCGGCGGCGCTGGTCGACACCGTGGTGGCCGAGCCGCCCTGGTTGAACAGGGCGACCGTGACGTCACCGTTCGCCAGCCGCTTGGCCAGCACCCGGCGCGTGCCGTCGTACGAAATCGGGGTTGATTGAAGGCCGAGGGTGTCCTGGTTGATCGCGATGAGACGGGGGTTCTTCAGGATGCTCTGGGTGGCCGCGCTCATCGAGCGCAGATCGTTGCCGGCGATCAGCGGGGAGGCCAGCATCGCCCAGAGCGCGAAGTGGCTGCGCTGCTCGGTGTCGGTCATGCCGCCGCGGCCGACCTCCATCATGTCCGGGTCGTTGAACTGCCCGGGCCGGGCGTAACCGGCCAGCGGCACGGTGACGTCGACGATGTTCTTCACGCCCATCGGGTAGCCGTTGGTCTGCCCGGTGTCCCAGGCGTCGCTGATGTCCTCGGTGGTGCGCCACAGGTTCGCCACGTCACCCCAGTTGCGCTGCGGGCCGGTCTTGGCGTGCACGCTGTTCGGGTTGATGCTGTAGACGATCGGGCGGCCGGTCGCGGCGAGCGCGTCACGCATCTTCGCGAACGTGGTGACCTGCTCGGTGATGGTGCCGGTGGGTGAGCACCAGTCGTACTTGAGGTAGTCCACGCCCCAGGCGGCGAACTGCCGGGCGTCCTGCGCCTCGTGCCCCAGGCTGCCGGTGGCGCCGGGGTAGCTGTTGAAGTACTGCGCGCAGGTCTTGTCCAGCGGGCCCTGGTAGATGCCGAACTTCAGGCCCTTGCCGTGCAGGTAGTCGCCGAGGGCCTTCATCCCGCTGGGGAACCGGGTCGGGTCGCCCTGCAGGTTGCCGGAGCCGTCCCGGTTCGGGTTGAACCAGCAGTCGTCGACGACGACGTACTGGTAGCCGGCGTCGCGCATGCCGCTGCTGACCATCGCGTCGGCCATCTGCCGGATCAGGGTCTCGCTGATGTTGCAGCCGAACGTGTTCCAGCTGTTCCACCCCATCGGCGGGGTGCGGGCGACCCCGTTGTCCAGTGCCCGGGCCGCGGAGCCGGGCAGGACGGTCGCCGCGCCGGCGAGCAGCAGCAGTCCGGCAGCGAGCATGGCCCTCAGTGTCGTTTTCATCGCCTCGTCCAGAGCTGGTTGGCCGAACCCGTGCAGGTCCAGAGGATCGTGGTGGTGCCGTTGGCGGTGGCGTTGCCACTGACGTCCAGGCACAGGCCGGACGCGGCGTTGCGGATGGTGGCGCCGGAGGTGAACGCCCACCGCTGGTTGGTGGCGCCGCTGCAGGCCCACAGCTGCGCCTTGGTGCCGGCCGTGGCGCCGGTGGGCGCGTCGAGGCACTTGCCGACCGCCTGCAGCGTCTGGCCGTCGTAGGTCCATCGCTGGTTGGTGGCGCCGCTGCAGTCCCAGATGATCGGCTGGGTGCCGTTGGCGGTGCTGCCGTTCGGCACGTCCAGGCAGCGGCCGGACGCGGTGCCGACCAGCGCCGCGCCGGTGCCGGTGGACGGGTCACCGATCGATCCGGGCACCGACCGCAGGGCCGCGTACCAGGTGGCGGCCATCTTGTCGTAGCCGCCCGCGGTCGGGTGGACGCCGTCGATCAGGTCGGCGGTGGTGAGCGCGGCGTGCATGTCGACCAGGTGGACCCGCGAGCCCCGGCTCTGCACGATGCCGGGAAGGGCCGCGTTGAAGGTGCGGGCGGCGGCCTCCTGACCGGAGTTGGCCAGCGGGATCAGGGTGGCCACGAAGACGTCCGCCGACGGCGCGGCCGCCGTGACGTGGTCGATCAGGGTGGCGAGCCGGCCCGGTGCGCCGGAGACGTTGTAGTTCTGCAGGATGTCGTTGGTGCCCAGGTGCAGCAGCACCGTGCGCGGGGTGCTGGTGCGCAGCCAGCCGCCGATGTTCGCGTCGATCTGGTCGATGCGCCAGCCGGGGTGGCCCTCGTGGTCGTGGTCGCCGAGCGCGGCCGGGCCGTTGACCTGCGAGCCGACCAGGTCGACCCGGTATCCGGCGGCGGCCATCCGCTGCCAGAGGCCGATCCGGTAGCCGCCGGGCACCTGGGTGCCCTCGGTGATGGAGTCGCCCAGCGGCATGACCCGGGTGCCACCGTTGGATTCCGCGGCGGCCGCCCCGGGCGGGACGACGAGGACACCGGCGGCGGCGAGGAGGGCCGCGAGCAACCACCGTCTTCTTCTGGGCATGGGGATATGCCTCCCTGGTGATCGGTTGGCTTCCTGTTATCGCTCACACCGCATTGACCACTGGTCCGGGCGGGGCCTAGCGGTTTGCCGGTTGAGGATGGGAGCGCTAACAGCTTGCTTCCGCACATTGCCAGGATGTTTCCGGACATTCAAGAGGCCTTTTGCGAAGCCGGGGGCGACTCCGCGGCCGCGCTGCACATAACACTTCCGGCCGAACGAATTTCCGGCGCCGGCCGAACTGTTATGCCGGGGTGCGGGAAATGGTCGCGTCTTGCGGTTTCGGGAAATGCGCTGCCACCATCCATGGAAGCGCTCCCACGGTCGTCCTCCCCCGTTCGGAAAGGTTTCCCCGCCATGTCCCTGTTCAGAAAGAACCGCTCCCTGCTGCTGGCCTCGGCCGCCGCCGGCGTCGCCGTCGCGGCCAGCATCGCCGTGATCGGCACCGCCGAGGCGGCCAGCACGCTCGGCGCCTCGGCCGCGCAGTCCGGCCGCTACTACGGCGCGGCGATCGCCGCCGGCAAGCTCGGTGACGCCACCTACACCGGCATCCTGACCCGCGAGTTCAACGCGGTCACCCCGGAGAACGAGATGAAGTGGGACGCCACCGAGCCGTCACAGGGGCGGTACACCTTCACCAACGGCGACCGCATCCTCAACCAGGGTCTGTCCAACGGATCCAAGGTCCGCGGGCACGCCCTGCTCTGGCACGCCCAGCAGCCCGGCTGGGCCCAGTCGCTGTCCGGCAGCGCGCTGCGCAGCGCGGCGATCAACCACGTCACCCAGGTGGCGACGCACTACCAGGGCAAGATCTACGCCTGGGACGTGGTCAACGAGGCCTTCGCCGACGGCGGCAGCGGCGCGCGGCGCGACTCCACCCTGCAGCGCACCGGCAACGACTGGATCGAGGCCGCGTTCCGGGCCGCCCGGGCCGCCGACCCGAACGCCAAGCTCTGCTACAACGACTACAACACCGACGGCGTCAACGCGAAGTCGACCGGCGTGTACACCATGGTCAAGGACTTCAAGGCGCGGGGCGTCCCGATCGACTGCGTCGGTTTCCAGTCCCACCTGGGCACCGGCATCCCCGGTGACTACCAGGCCAACCTGCAGCGCTTCGCCGACCTGGGCGTGGACGTGCAGATCACCGAGCTCGACGTCGCGCAGGGCGGCAACCAGGCCGGCATCTACGCGAGCGTGACCCGCGCGTGCATGGCCGTGTCGCGGTGCACCGGCATCACCGTCTGGGGCATCCGGGACAGCGACTCGTGGCGCACCGGCGAGAACCCGCTGCTGTTCGACAACTCCGGGAACAAGAAGGCCGCCTACACCTCGGTGCTCACCGCGCTCAACGCCGGAGGCAGCACCACCTCGCCCGCGCCGTCGTCGCCGTCCTCCTCGCCGTCGCCCAGCACCAGCACCTCGCCCCAGCCCGGCGGTGCCTGCAGCGCGTCGGTGTCGCTCAACTCGTGGAACGGCGGGTTCGTCGCGACCGTCCGGGTCACCGCGGGCTCCGCACCCGTCAACGGCTGGACCGTCGGCGTGACGTTGCCCTCCGGCAGCGCGGTGACCAGCGCCTGGAGCGCCACCGGCAGCGGCACCGCCGGCACGGTCAGCTTCCGCAACGTCGACTACAACGGACAGCTCGCGGCCGGCGGCACCACCGAGTTCGGCTTCCAGGGCACCGGCGCCGGCCCCACCGCGACGCCGAACTGCTCCGCCGGCTGACCCGCTCCCCCGTTTCGAGGCCCACCCGGCGCCGGTCCTGCACGGCAGGCTGCCCGCCCCCGTTTCGAGGCTCACCCGGCGCCGGTCCTTAGCGGCCGGCGCCGGAGAAGGGAACACCTCATGTCCCGACGCACACTCGCACCCCTGACCGCGGCCCTCGCCGCCCTGGCGACGGCCGCCGCGATGCTCACCGGCGTCCTCGGCGCCACCACAGCGGCCGCGGCACCGGCCGGCACCACGGCGGCCACGGCCGGCTGCGGCAAGGCCCCGACGCTGACCAGCGGCACCCGCACCATCCGCAGCGGCGGCCAGAACCGCACCTACATCCTGCGGGTGCCGGACGGCTACGACCGCTCCCGCCCGTACAAATTGATCTTCGCCTTCCACTGGCTCAACGGCACCGCGACCGACGTCGCCACCGGCGGCGCGGCCGGCGCCACCTGGGCCTACTACGGCCAGCAGCGACTGTCGGACAACAGCGCGATCCTGGTCGCGCCGCAGGGCATCGACAACGGCTGGGCGAACACCGGCGGCCGCGACCTGACCCTGGTCGACGACCTGACCGCGCTGATCGAGGGCGACCTGTGCGTGGACACCTCGCAGCTGTTCGCGCTGGGCTGGAGTTACGGCGGCGCGATGAGCTACGCCGTCGCCTGCGCCCGCCCGGCGGTGTTCCGGGCCGTCGCGGTGCTCTCCGGCGCGAACCTGAGCGGCTGCTCCGGCGGCACCCAGCCGGTGGCGTACCTGGGGATCCACGGCACTCACGACAGCGTGCTGGACATCTCGCTCGGCCGGGGCGTGCGGGACACCTTCGTCCGCGCCAACGGGTGTGCCGCCCGGAGTCCGGCCGAGCCGGCCCGGGGCAGCCTGACGCACATCGTCACCGACTACACCGGGTGCCGGGCCGGCTATCCGGTGCGCTGGGCCGCCTTCGACGGCGACCACACCCCGGAGCCGGTGGACGGGTCGACGAGCACGAACGGAGCGCGCACCTGGACCGGCGGCGAGATCTGGAGCTTCTTCGCCCAGCTGCCCAGCACGACGCCGTCGTCACCGACGCCGTCGACGACCCCCTCCACCACACCCAGCAGCGGCTGCGCCACCGCGTACCGGGTGGTCAACAGCTGGCAGGGCGGTTTCCAGGCGGAGATCACCGTGTCGAACACCGGGACGGCAGCCGTCACCGGGTGGCGGGTGAGCTGGACGCCGCCGGCCGGGCAGGCGGTCAGCCAGGTCTGGAACGGCTCGCTGACCAGCACCGGCGGGACCGTCACCGTCACCAACGCGACCTACAACGGGTCGGTGGCGCCCGGCGCGAGCGTGACCTTCGGCCTGCTCGCCACCGGCGACGCGGCCACCACCCCGCCTCTGACCTGTGCCGTGAGTTGAGTCGCATGAAACCGATGGTGCGCACCGCCCTCGTCGCGGCTCTGTCCCTGCTGATCGGCGCCGCCGGACTGGTCGTCGCCCGGCCCGCCGCGGCCGCCTCGCTGGTCCCGGTGACCGGCTTCGGCGCCAACCCGACGAACCTGAAGATGTACACCTACGTACCCGACCGGGTGGCGGCCACGCCGGCGCTGCTCGTGCTCGTGCACTACTGCGGCGGTTCCGCCGGCGCGATCGCCGGCGGCAACGGCAAGGACTTCCTCACCGCGGCCGACCGGTACGGCTTCGTCGTGGTGCTGCCCGAGGCCACCCGCAGCGAGAAGTGTTTCGACGTGTCCAGCCCGCAGGCGCTGCGCCGCGACGGCGGCAGCGACTCCACCGGCATCATGTCCATGGTCAGCTGGGCACGGGCCCGATACCACGTGGACAGTGCGCGGATCGTGGTCAGCGGCTTCTCCTCCGGCGCCATGATGACCACGGTGCTCGCCGCGCAGTACCCGGACGTGTTCGCCGCCGCGTCGGCCTTCTCCGGTGTGCCGGCCGGCTGCTTCGCCACCACCAACGGCTCGCTCTGGAACAGCACCTGCTCCGGCGGCAACCTGATCAAGACGGCACGGCAGTGGGGCGACCAGGCCCGCGCGATGTATCCCGGCTACACCGGCCGGTACCCGCGGATCCAGCTGTGGCACGGCACCACCGACACCACCCTCGCCTACCCGAACTTCGGCGAGGAGATCAAGCAGTGGACCGACCTGCACGGCCTCGGGCCGAACCCGGCCTTCACCGATCACCCGCAGTCGTCCTGGACCCGCACCCGGTACGGCGCGACCGGCACCCAGGCCACCGTCGAGGGGGTGAGCATCGCCGGGGTCGGGCACCAGCTCCCGCAGACCGGGCAGCTCGGCTACGCGGTGTCCTTCCTCGGGCTGGACGGCACCACCGGCACGCCGTCGACCAGCCCGTCGAGCAGCCCGCCGAGCACGCCGCCGAGCAGCCCGCCGGCCACCGGGGCCTGCCGGGTCGCGACGTCGATCAGCGCGTGGAGCAGCGGGCTGACCGCGGACCTGACCATCACCAACACCGGCGCCACCGCGATCACCGGCTGGACGCTGGACTTCACCCTGCCGGCCGGGCAGAGCATCACCAGCGGCTGGAACGCCACCTATGCGCCGGCCACCGGCCGGGTGAGTGCCACGAACGTCTCCTACAACGCCGTCATCCCGGCGAACGGGTCGATCAGCATCGGGTTCCAGGCCGGACACACCGGCGCGGTGGGCGCGCCCACCGGCTTCGCGCTCAACGGCACCGCCTGCGGTGGCTGACCGGCGCGCGCCGGTGCTTCGTAACTTTCGGAGACGGTCGTACCATCAAGAATTTTAGAAATTCGAACGACGGCGAACCTCCATGACAATCCGGGCCACAGGCCGCCACCACCTGCGCCTATGGCCCGGATCATGGCGGGTTGACCAAGATCGGTATTTCCGTTTTCATTCCGAGAGTTGTTGACAGCTCGTGGCCGGCAGGTAACGATCTCGCCATGACGGACCTCGATGGCCGCCCCATCGCCGAGACAGCCACCGCCGTGATCCGCAACCCGGTACTGCCGGGCTTCCATCCGGATCCCTCGATCCTGCGGGTCGGCGCCGACTACTACATCGCCACGTCGACCTTCGAGTGGTATCCGGGCGTGCGGGTGCACCACTCGACCGACCTGGTCTCCTGGCGGCCGCTCGGCGGTGTGCTGACCGAGCGGCGCCTGCTCGACCTGACCGGGACCGCCGACTCGTGCGGTGTCTGGGCGCCCAGCCTCACCTACGCCGACGGGCTGTTCCACCTGGTCTACACGGACGTGGCGACGTTTGCCGGCGGCTACTGGGATCCGCAGAACTACCTGGTCACCGCGCCGAGCATGGCCGGGCCCTGGTCGGATCCGGTGGTGCTGCACGGCCGCGGGTTCGACGCCTCGCTGTTCCACGACGAGGACGGCACAACCTGGATGCTGTCGATGCGCGCCGACTGGCGCCCCGGACGCAACCGGTTCGCCGGCATCTCCGCGCAGCGATACGACCGCCGGCATCGCCGCCTGACCGGTCCGGAACATGTCATCTTCGAAGGCACCGACGCCGGGCTCACCGAGGCGCCCAACATCTACCACAAGGACGGTTGGTACTACCTGGTCACCGCGGAGGGCGGCACCACCTGGACGCATCAGGTCACCGTCGCCCGCTCCCGGCAGCTGCTCGGCGACTACCAGGTGGATCCGGCCGGCCCGCTGCTGACCTCGGCCGGGCGGCCTGACCTGGCGCTGCAGAAGGCCGGGCACGGAAGTCTCGTGCAGACCCCGGCCGGCGAGTGGTACCTGGCGCACCTGGTCGGCCGGCCGTATGCGCCGAGCGACCGGTGTGTGCTCGGCCGCGAGACCGCCCTGCAGCAGGTGGACTGGCCGACCGGCGCGTGGCCGCGGATCCGCGACAGTGTCCCGGCCGAGCAGGTCGCGGCACCCTCCGGCACCGCCGTGACGTCCGGGCCGCCGGCCCCACAGACCGACAAAGATCACTTCGAGGGTACGACGTTGAGCGCCGACTGGTCGACGCTGCGGCGCCCTGCCGCACCGGACTGGGTGGATCTGGCCGCCCGGCCGTCGCACCTGCGGATCCACGGTGGCCAGTCGCCGATGGCGCGGCACCGGCCGAGCCTGGTGGCCCGCCGGGTGACCGCGCGGCGCTGCACGTTCGAGGCGACGTGCGAGTCCGAGCCCCGCAGCTTCCGGCAACTGGCCGGGATCACCGCGTACTACAACTCCCGCAACTGGTACTACCTGCACATGACCGCCGACGACGACGGCGGTGTGGTGCTCGACGTGCTGGCCTGCGACAGCGGGCGGGTCACCACGGTGCAGGACGTACGGGTCCCGCTCGGCGCGGTCCGCCGGGTGGGCCTGCGCGCCCGGCTGGACGGCCCGGCCCTGACCTTCGCCTGGACCACCGAGCCCGGATCCGGCTGGCACGAGGTGGGCCGGACCTTCGACGCCACCACCCTGTCCGACGAGTACGCAGCGACGGCGGCGCCCGGTGAGCCCGAGGCCTGGGGCTTCACCGGCGCCTTCGTCGGGCTCTGGGTGCAGGACCTGGGCGCCGAGGGCGGCTACGCCGACTTCGACCAGGCCACCTACCGCACCGACTGACCTCCCCGACCGGCCTACAGCCCGGCGCTGACGGTCACGAACGCGTGGGCCGGCAGGTGCACCCGCAGCGTCCCGCCGTCCACCGTCACCCCGTCGTACGCCCGCGGCGCCACCACCGCGGGCGCCTGCGGCGTGTTGTGGTCCTGCAGCGCCACCGCCGTCAGGATCAGGGCAGCCACGTCGCCGGCCGTGCCACCGCGCAGGTCGATCTCCACGTCGACGGCGGACGTGGCGTCGAGGTTCGACAGTGACACGAGCAGGCGGCCGTCCTTGCGGCTGGCCGACATCGAGACGGTCGTCAGCGTCGCGTCGCCGACCGGCCGCGACGGCAGCGCCGTACGGAAATCGACCCGCAGCGACGTCGCGTCCTGGTGCCCGCGGTTCATCCGGAACACGTGGTAGGTGGGTGTGAGGACCATGGCCTTCGAGTCCGGGTCGGTGAGGATCATGGCCTGCAGCACGTTCACCGTCTGCGCGATGTTGGCCATCACGAGGCGGTCGGCGTGCCGGTGGAAGACGTCGAAGTGCACGCTCGCCACCAGGGCGTCGCGCAGCGTGTTCTGCTGGTACAGAAAGCCCGGGTTCGTGTCGCGGGCCACGTCGAACCAGGTGCCCCACTCGTCGAGGACCAGCCCGACGCTCTTGTTCGGGTCGTAGCAGTCCAGCACGGCCGTGTGCCCGGCGAGCAGCTGCTCGATGCGGGCCGCGGCGGCCATCGTCGTGTAGTACTCGCCGGTGTCGAAGACCGTGGCCGAGCCCTTCTCCTCCCAGGTGGGCCCGGTGACCGTGTAGTAGTGCACGGACACCGCGTGGAAGGCCGTGCTGCGCACGTGCTGGCAGCCCAGGTGCCCGAGCTGTTTCATCAGGCTCTCGGTCCAGGCGTAGTCGTCGGCGTTGGCGCCCGCGGCGATCTTGTAGAGCTGGTTGTCGCCGTAGTCGCGGCAGTAGGTGCCGTAGCGGCGGGCCTCCTGCGCGTAGTGCTCGGCGGTCATGTTGCCGCCGCAGCCCCACGCCTCGTTGCCCAGGCCCCAGAACCGCACCGGCCACGGCTCGGACCGGCCGTTGGCGGCGCGGAGCCGGGCCATCGGCGAGTCACCGGCGCGGGTCAGGTACTCCACCCATTCGCTCATCTCCCGCACCGTGCCGGAACCGACATTGCCACTGATGTACGGCTCGGCGCCGAGCAGCTCGCAGAGGGCCATGAACTCGTGGGTGCCGAAGTGGTTGTTCTCCTCGACGCCGCCCCAGTGGGTGTTGACCATGACCGGCCGCTCGTCCTTGGGTCCGATGCCGTCGCGCCAGTGGTACTCGTCGGCGAAGCACCCGCCCGGCCAGCGCAGGTTCGGGATGTCCAGGGCGCGCAGCGCGTCGACCACGTCGAGGCGGATGCCGCCCTCGTGCGGGATGTCGGAGTCCTCGCCGACGTAGAAACCGCCGTAGATGCAGCGGCCCAGGTGCTCGGCGAAATGCCCGTAGACGTGCCGGTTGATCCGTGGTCCGTCGAGGTCCACGTTGATGACGGCTTGGATGATCATAGGTTCCTGTTTCTCCGAGAGTTTCGGTAAAAATCTCGCAAGTTTTGGCACTAACCCATGCGGCATCGCCGGTGATCTTCCCGCGTCAGATCGGCGAAAAAACACCCGGTACTCACGGCATCGGTCTGATCACCATCTTGACATCGCTATGACTTGGTTCATAGTTTGAGCGCCACATTCCGGAAACATTCCGAAACTTTCGCTACCGAAGAGGTGGGCTTTCATGAGACCCAACAAGACCCTGGCCGTCGTGGTGGCGATGGCGATGAGCACGCTGGGCATGGCCGCCTGCTCGGGCGACGACGACAGCAGCTCCGGATCGGGCGGCACCGTCGAGATGGACCTGTGGCAGAACTCCACCACCGGTCCGGGCAAGGCGTTCTGGGAGAAGGCGGTCGCCGACTTCCAGACCGCCCACCCGACCGTCAAGATCAAGGTCCAGTCGATCCAGAACGAGGACCTGGACGGCAAGCTGCAGACCGCGCTGAACTCCGGTTCCGCGCCGGACATCTTCCTGCAGCGCGGTGGCGGAAAGATGGCCGCGATGGTGGAGGCCGGTCAGCTCAAGGACATCACCGGTGACATCACCGACGCGACCAAGCAGGCGGTGGGCGAGGCCAGCCTCAAGACCGGGCAGATCGACGGCAAGGCGTACGCGGTGCCGGTCTCGATCCTGCCGGGCGGTTTCTGGTACAGCAAGGACCTGTTCCAGAAGGCCGGTGTCACCACGACACCCACCACGCTGGCGGATCTCACCACCGCGGTGGGCAAGCTCAAGGCCAACGGCACGCCGATCGCCCTCGGCGCCAAGGACGCGTGGCCGGCCGCGCACTGGTACTACTTCCTCGCGCTGCGGGCCTGCAGCCAGGCCGCGCTCGACACCGCCGCCAAGGACAAGAACTTCACCGACCCGTGCTGGACCAAGGCCGGCGAGGACCTCAAGGCGTTCGCCGACACCAAGCCGTTCAACGACGGCTTCCTGACCACCTCGGCGCAGCAGGGCGCGGGCAGCTCGGCGGGCCTGGTGGCCAACCACAAGGCCAGCATGGAACTGATGGGCACCTGGGACCCGGGTGTGATCGCCTCGCTGACCAAGGACACCAAGCCGCTGCCCGACCTGGGCTTCTTCCCCTTCCCCGCGGTGCCCGGCGGGCAGGGTGACCCGGCCGCGGTGATGGGCGGCACGGACGGCTACTCCTGCTCGGCCCAGGCGCCGAAGGAGTGCACCGACTTCCTCAACTACATCCTGACCGCGGACGTGCAGCAGGCCTACTACAAGGCCTTCAACTCGCTGCCGGTCAACAAGCAGGCGCAGGGCACCATCACCGAGGACTACCTCAAGGCGGTTCTCGACGCCTACAACAAGGCACCGTACGTCTCGCAGTGGCTCGACACGGTCTACGGCCAGAACGTCGGCAACGCGCTCAACGTCGGCGTCGTGAACCTGCTCGCCGGCAAGGGTGACGTCGCCGGGATCATCAAGGCCGTCAACGACGCGGCCAAGAAGGGCTGACGTTGCGTTCTCGCCGTCGCGGCATCGGCTGGGCCCAACGCCTGGAGATCGCCGCGCTGTCCGGCCCGGCGATCCTGATGTTCCTCGGCTTCGTGATCTTCCCGGTGCTGATGGCCGCCTACTACGGCTTCTACCGGTGGAAGGGCTTCGGCCCGCCGACCAACTTCGTCGGCCTCGACAACTACGTCACCATCCTGCAGGACACCGCGTTCCGTGAGGCGCTCTGGCACAACGCCCTGATCGTCGTGCTCTCGCTGGTCCTGCAGGGCCCGATCGCGGTCGGTCTGGCCCTGCTGCTCAACCGGAAGATGCGGGGCCGGTCCGTCATCCGGGTGCTGATCTTCGTCCCGTACGTGATCGCCGAGGTCATCGTCGGGACGGCCTGGGCCCTGCTGCTGCAGACCAACGGAGCCGTCAACGACGTCCTGCGCTCGATCGGGCTCGGCGGGCTGACCGAGGACTGGCTGGCGAATCCGGCCCTCGCCATCTGGACCCTGATGCTGATCCTGACCTGGAAGTACGTCGGCTTCGCGGTGATCCTGTTCCTGGCCGGCATGCAGAACATCCCGGAGGAGCTGGCCGAGGCGGCCGCGGTGGACGGCGCGTCGTACTGGCAGACCCAGCGCCGGATCACCCTGCCGCTGCTGGGACCGACCGTACGGATCTGGGCCTTCTTGTCGATCATCGGGGCGCTGCAGCTGTTCGACCTGGTCTACATCATCTGGGGCCAGTACGTCGCGTCGACGGCCGGCACCTCGACGATGGCGACATACATGGTCACCGAGGGCCGCAACGCGGGCAACTACGGGTACGGCAACGCGGTCGCGGTCGTCCTCTTCATCATCTCCATGATCATCGCGCTGCTCTACCAGCGTTTCGTGCTGCGCCGGGACACCGACGGCGCGCTCACCGGAGGACGGTAGGACATGGCCATCGCCACGCAGTCCCGGCCGCGGCCGGACAGCGGCTGGGGCAACCCGATCGGGTACGTCGCGGTCCTGCTGCTGATCGGCGTCACGCTCGGACCGGTGCTCTACATCATCGTCGGCGGGTTCCGGACCAACTCCCAGATCACCGTCGACCCGGCCGGGCTGCCGTCCCCGTGGGTGTTCGGCAACTACACCGGCGTGCTGACCAGCTCCACGTTCTGGCGCCAGGTCGGCAACTCCACGATGGTCGCGACCGCCACGACCGCCGGGGTCCTGCTGCTGGGTGTGATGGCGAGCTACGTCCTGGCCCGCTACCGGTTCCGGGGCCAGGGCGCGATGTACGCGCTGTTCGCCGCGGGCCTGATGTTCCCGGCGACGGTCGCCATCACCCCGCTGTACCTCCTGATCAAGAACCTGGGCCTGGTGAACACCCTGCCCGGGGTCATCCTCCCGCAGATCGCCTTCGGGCTGCCCGCGACGATCATCATCCTGGTCCCGTTCCTGCGGGCGATCCCCAAGGAACTCGAGGAGGCGGCGGCGCTCGACCGTTGCAGCCGGCTCGGCTTCTTCTGGCGGATCGTGCTCCCGCTCTCGGTACCCGGGCTGATCACGACCGGCATCCTGACGTTCGTCGGCAGCTGGAACAGCTATCTGCTCCCGCTGTTCATCCTCAACGACCAGGACACCTTCACCCTGCCCCTGGGCGTGCAGGCGTTCGCCTCGCAGTACTCGGTGGACACCGCGAAGGTGCTGGCGTTCACCTCACTGTCGATGATCCCGGCACTGGTCTTCTTCAGCCTCTTCGAACGCCGCATCGTCGGCGGCCTGACCGGCGCGGTCAAGGGCTGACCCCCGTCGACCGTGTCCCCGACAACCTTGCCGGCCCGGTCACGGGCTGACCCGCCCGTCAGCCGTGTCCCCGACACCCTTTCCGGCCCCGTCATGGGCTGACCCGCCCCGGAGCCGTGGACAGCGTGGCCCAGACGACCTTGCCGGCCCGGGCCGGCAGGGCGCCCCAGGCCATCGCGACGGCGTGCACGAGCGGCAGCCCTCTCCCCCGTTCGGCCAGGGGAAGGGGGCCGTCGTCGCGGGCCGGCACGGGCAGGCGCGGGTATCGGCTGTCCCCGTCCCGGACGGCCAGGTGCAGACGGGCGCCGCTGCGCGACACGGTGACCACCAGGTCGCCGCCGGCGTGCTGCACGGCGTTGGCGGTCAGCTCGGACACGACCAGGCAGGCGTCGCCTTGCAACGGGAGCAGATGCCAGCGGTGACACGCCTGCACGACGAGGTCGCGGGCGGCGGCCACCGAGGACGGTCGCGGACCCAGCCGGGCCTGGAGCCGCGATCCGTGCACGAGCCGACCGGCCACCGCCCGCCGTGCGTCGGCCATGGTGGCGAACACCGGCATCGGCGGGCCGTCGCCGTTGCGGACCCGGAGGTCCAGCATGGTCGTCGCCGGCAGGCACAGCACGAGCTGGGCGGGCGCCGGCCCGAGATGAGCTGCCCGGGCCGCCGCCGCCCAGAACCCGCCGCTGACCCCGTGCAGGTCGCCCACGTCGTGCAGATCGATGATGATCACCGCGGCCGGCCCGGCCAGGCACATCTGCAGGGTGGTGATCACCTGGTTGCCGAGCTCCGGCGACCACCGGCCGTGCACGGTCAGCTCGACCACCGTGGTGCTCGCGTCCGCGGTGACACCCACCGACACGGCGTGCCGGTCGGTTCCGGTGGTGACCAGGTACGGAGGCCGCGGCGGCTGCGACCGCCCGCCGGTTCTCACCGGTGGTGTTCTGCGGTCTGCTCGGTCATGACAACCTCTTCGGGGTGAGGCCCGCGCCGGTTTCCGGCGCCGGGTGGATACGACGGTCGAGGCGGATCGCGGCGTACCCGAGGGTGGCGACGGCCGCGACGATCAGCAGGTCGGCGGCGGTGACCGGTGTGGTGCCGAGCAGTTCGCGCAGCGGCGGCGCGTAGATCGCGGCGAGTTGCAGCAGCAGGGCGATACCAACCGCGGCGAACAGCATCGGGTTGGCCCGGCTGCCTGGCCGGGCGCGTGATCCCACGGCGACCGCGAGCTGGGTGAGGCCCAGGGCCAGGAACGTCAGGGTCTGCCAGGGCCGGTCGGTGGCGTGCGCCCACCAGCCGACACCGACGGTGACCGCGGAGATGACCGCACCGACCCGCAGGATGCGCTGCCACAGCCCGGCGCCGAGCACGGTCTCGGCCGGCGGGCGGGGCGGGCGGCGCATCGCGGCCGGGTCGGCGGGTTCACTGCCCATGGCCAGACCGGGCACCCCGTGGGTGACCAGGTTGATCCAGAGAATCTGGGCCGGGAGCAGGGGCAGCGGCAGGCCGACGAACGGTCCGGCGAGCATCACGGCGATCTCGGCGGCGCCGCCGGACAGGGCGTACAGCAGGAAGCGGCGGATGTTGGCGTAGACGCGGCGGCCCTCCTCCGCGGCGGCCACCACGGTGCCGAGTTCGTCGTCGGCCAGCACCAGGTCAGCGGCTTGGCGAGCGACCTCGGTACCGCGCTTGCCCATCGCCACGCCGATGTCGGCGCGGTGCAGCGCCGGGCCGTCGTTGACGCCGTCGCCGGTCATCGCCACGACCTCGCCGGCACTGCGCAGGGCGTCGATGATGGCGACCTTCTGCTGCGGGGTGGCGCGGGCGAAGACCCGGACGCCGCGAGCAGCCGCCGGGCCGGGTTCGGTGGTACGGCAGTCGACCGCCTCGTCGCCGGCCGCGATGATGCCCAGTTCGACGGCGATCGCGGCGGCGGTGGCCGGGTGATCGCCGGTGATCAGGACCGGGGTGATGCCGGCGTCCCGGCAGGCGGCGATGGTGGCCGCCGCGGAGGCGCGCGGCGGGTCGAGGATCGCGACCAGGCCGAGCAGCCGCAGCCCCTGTTCGAAGCCGGCCGCGTCGGCGGGCACGGTGTCGCGATCGGCCTGGGCGACGGCGAGGACCCGGTAGCCTCCCGCGGCGAACGTCTCGGCCCGGTCGGCGGCGCGGCGCAGCAGGTCCGGCGGGTCGGCGAGGATCTCCGGGGTCAGCAGCGACTCCGGTGCGCCCTTGCAGACGATCCGGAGGTGGCCCCCGGGCAGCCGGTGTGCGGTGCTCATCCGCTTGCGGTCGCTGTCGAACGGCGCCTCACCAGCACGTGGTGCCGCCTGCTGCGTCGCGGCGACGTCGATGCCGAGCTTGCCGCCGGCGGTCAGCAGCGCGGCCTCGGTGGGATCGCCGACAGCCAGCCAGCCGTCGTCGCCGGGGCCGGGCGCGCGCAGCGACGCGTCGTTGCAGAGCACCGCGGCTCGCAACAGCTCCTGAAGGTCAGGTGCCTGATCGGCGGAGACGTCCGCGCCGTCGCGGTGGATCCGCCCGTCCGGGGCGAATCCGGAACCGCTCACCGACGCGTCACCGTGCGCGGTCCACAGCCGGCGTACGACCATGGTGCCCTCGGTGAGGGTGCCGGTCTTGTCGGTGGCCAGGATCGTCACGGAGCCGAGCGTCTCCACGGCGGGCAGGCGCCGGATGACCGCGTGCCGGGCGGTCATCCGCCGGGCACCCAGGGCGAGGCTGAGGGTGACCACGGCCGGCAGGGACTCCGGTACCGCGGCGACCACCAGGCTGATCGCCGTGATGATCATCAGTTGCAGCGGCTGCCCGCGCACCAGGCCGAGGGCGAGGACCGCCGTGCAGAGCAGCAACGAGCCGACGGCGAGTTGCCGGCCCACACCGGCCAGGCGGCGCTGCAGCGGGGTCAGCTCCGGTGCGGTCACCAGCATGGCGGCGATGCGGCCCAGTGCGCTGGCGGCGCCGGTGGCGGTGATGACGGCCTGTCCGCGACCGCGCACGACCACGGTGCCGGCCGACACCCGGGTTGACGCGTCCGCCGGTGGGTCCGCACCGGTGGTCTTGTCGACCGGCGCGGACTCGCCGGTCAGTGCCGCCTCGTCGACGAGCAGCGCCACCGACTCCACGATGCGGGCGTCAGCGGGCACGACGTCCCCCTCAGCCAGGACCAGCAGGTCGTCCACGACCAGGTCGGCGGCGGGGACCTCGCCCTGCTGTCCGTTGCGGATCACCCGGGCGGCCGGCGCGGTCATGGCGGACAGGGCGGTGATGGCCCGCTCGGCTTTGATCTCCTGCAGCACGCCGACGGTGGTGTTGACGACGATCACGAGCAGGATGACGGCCGCGTCGGTGAAGTCGGCGGTCGCCAGGGTGAAAGCCGCGGCGGCGAGCAGAACCAGCACCAGCGGGTCCCGCAGCTGGGTGACGATCCTTCGCCACAGCGGTGCGGGCCGGGGTGCGGGCAGCACGTTGGCGCCGTCGCGGGCCAGCCGCTGCGCGGCCTCCCGCGACGACAGGCCACCCGGCGAGGATGACGCGGAGGTGCCGGGGGCGTCCGGTGCGACCTGCAGATTCGGTACGGTCATGGTGATTGCCGCCAGGTGGGTTCGTGGTCGAGTCGGATGCCGCTCAGGGCGTGTGCGGCCAGACCCAGTCGCGGATCTCGGGCAGGTCCTCACCGGTACGGCGTACGAAAGCGCGGTGTTCGGCTCGCTTGTCGACCATCTGCTGGCGCAGGACGGCGGCCTTACGGCCCAGACCGGGAACCCGGTCGATGACGTCCATGACGAGGTGGAAGCGGTCCATGTCGTTGACGACGAGCATGTCGAACGGCGTGGTCGTGGTGCCTTCCTCCTTGTAGCCGCGCACATGCAGGTTGTCGTGGTTGGTGCGCCGGTAGGTCAGCCGGTGGATCAGCCACGGGTAGCCGTGGTAGGCCATGATGACCGGCCGATCGGTGGTGAAGATCGCGTCGAATTCCGGGTCCGGCAGGCCGTGCGGGTGTTCGGAGACCGGCTGCAGGCGCATCAGGTCGACGACGTTGACCACCCGCACCTTGAGGTCGGGGAGGTGCCGGCGCAGCAGGTCGGTGGCCGCGAGGATCTCCATGGTCGGTACGTCACCGGCGGCGGCCAGGACCACGTCGGGGTCACCGTCGTCGTTGCCGGCCCAGTCCCAGATGCCCAGGCCGCGGGCGCAGTGCAGGGCGGCGGCGTCCATGTCGAGCCAGGTCGGCGCGGGTTGTTTGCCGGCCACGATGACGTTGATGTAGTCGCGGCTGCGCAGGCAGTGGTCGGCGACCGACAGCAGGGTGTTGGCGTCCGGCGGCAGGTAGACCCGGACCACTTCGGCCTTCTTGTTGACGACGTGGTCGATGAAGCCGGGGTCCTGGTGGGAGGTGCCGTTGTGGTCCTGGCGCCAGACGTGCGAGGTCAGCAGGTAGTTCAGCGACGGGACGGGTTTGCGCCAGCCGAGGTGCCGGGTCGTCTTGAGCCATTTGGCGTGCTGGTTGACCATCGAGTCGACGATGTGGACGAACGCCTCGTAGCAGGAGAACAGGCCGTGCCGGCCGGTCAGCAGGTATCCCTCCAGCCAGCCCTGGCAGGTGGTCTCGGACAGGATCTCCATGACCCGGCCGTGCCGGTCCAGGTGCTGGTCGACGTCGTCGACCCGGGCCTGCCAGGCCTTGCCGGTGGTGTCGAGGACCGCGCCGAGCCGGTTCGACTCGGTCTCGTCCGGGCCGACCACCCGGAAGTTGCGGAAAGCGGCGTTCGCGGCCATCACGTCGCGCAGCCAGCCACCCAGCACCCGGGTCGCCTCGGCGGTCTCGCCGGCCTTGACCGCGTGGTCACGGAACTCCGGCAACTCCAGATCGCGCGGGAACCGGCCGCCGTTGGCGTGCGGGTTCGCCGACATCCGCAGGTCACCGCGGGGCAGCCAGTCGACCACCCAGGACTGCGGGACGCCGTCGGCGTCGAACAACTCGTCGGGACGGTAGGAGGTCATCCAGGCGTGCAGGGCGTCCAGGTGTGCGGCGTCGTCGCGGGCCGCGGTCAACGGCACCTGGTGGGCGCGCCAGGTGCCCTCCACCTGCAGGCCGTCGACGACCTTCGGGCCGGTCCAGCCCTTCGGCGTACGCAGCACGATCATCGGCCAGCGCGGACGATCGGTGACCCCGTCCTCGCGGGCGGCCCGCTGGATCTCGGTGATCTCGTCGAACACCGTGTCGAGGGTCGCCGCCAGGAGCTGGTGAACAGTGGCCGGGTCGTCGCCGGCGACCAGGTACGGCCGGTGGCCGTACCCCTCGAGCAGCGCGCACAGCTCGGCGTCGCCGATCCGCGCCAGCACCGTCGGGTTCGCGATCTTGTAGCCGTTGAGGTGCAGGATCGGCAGGACCGCGCCGTCACCGACCGGGTCGAGGAACTTGTTCGAGTGCCACGACGCCGCGAGGGGCCCGGTCTCGGCCTCCCCGTCGCCGATCACGCACGCGACGACCAGCTCGGGGTTGTCCAGGGCGGCGCCGTAGGCGTGCGACAGCGAGTAGCCGAGCTCGCCGCCCTCGTGGATCGAGCCGGGTGTCTCCGGTGCGACGTGCGACGGGATACCGCCGGGGAACGAGAACTGGGTGAACAGCCGCTGCATGCCCGCGGTGTCCCGCGAGATCCGCGGATAGACCTCCGAGTACGTACCTTCCAGCCAGGTGTTCGCGACCAGACCCGGACCGCCGTGACCCGGACCGGTCACGTAGAGAACCTCCCGGCCGCGGGCCGCGATGATCCGCGACAGGTGGGCGTAGAGCAGGTTCAGCCCGGGAGTGGTCCCCCAGTGCCCGAGCAGCCGCGGCTTGACCTGCGCCGGCTCCAACGGCTCGCGCAGCAGCGGATTGCCCATCAGATAGATCTGCCCGACCGACAGGTAGTTCGCGGCCCGCCAGTAGCCGTCGATGCGGCGCAGCTCGTCGGTGCCCAGCGGCTCGCCGTGCACCACCTCGAGGATGTCGTTCATCAGAGTGCCATCGGCGTACGAGACGTGCCGGCCGCGATGAGAGTGATCCGCACATGTTCCATGGGGAGTTTCCTGACTTCGGCCGTAGCCGGATACTTCGTACGCGAGAACAGTCCGTGCGAAAAACGCACCTGATCACTGCGGAGACGAAGAAACGCCAAGAGATCCGCGGCAGCCAACTACCAGCCACCGGGGTCCACGGCGGCGCCCTCACCCTACGCTTGTCCCAGCCGCTCGCCGATGGCCAGGTTGGTGCGGGCAGCCGCCGCGCACCGTCAGCGGCCGGGCTGTCCACCGCTGAGCATCACGAACTGACACGAGCCGTCATGATGTCTGTGCAACGTGCACGTGTCTCCGGTGGGCAGATGCACGCGGCCGCATTCGCCCTGGTGAACGAGTTCTTCGTTGATGGACGGGATGTGCAGTTCCGGCAGGTCGCCGCAATCGAGGTTCTCGTGCACCAGGTCCTCCTCGGGTAGATCAGATGGCGGGGTGGGTGCGTCGGTCGCCGCTCGCTCGACGGTCTGGCCGGTGGACAGCCGTGGGGTGTGCGGGCCGTCAGCGGCGGTGGGGTCGAGCGCGGTGAAGCGCAGGACGAGGAACGGGTGCCCGGCGCCGTCAAGCAGTTCACGCACGGCCTCCCTGCTGGCGGGGACCTCGATGGTCGCGCTCAACGGCAGGACCGCCACCTCGATCTCGGTCGCCGTCAGCCACGCCGCGGACAGCGCCTCGCCGGCGCGTATCCAGTCCAGCGGCTGGTCCTCATCGCCGTAGAGGATCGCGTACGCCGCGCTGCGATCGTTCGCCTCGCCGACCAGCATGTCGCCGCGGTGGCCGAAGTCGCGGCGGACCACCGTGGCCGGCGCGGCCGCGGGCGGGAGCACCGCGCCCGGAAGGCCGGTGTCACCAGGACGAACGCCGCCGGCCCACCGCTGAAGCTCCGCCTGCCAGGCCGGTCCGTCAGTCTCGGTTCGATGAGCGTCATCGGCGGCCCGGGCCAGCCCGAAGGCCTGACGGGGGCGCAGCAGAAGCAGCGAGGAACCCTGCGATGCCGCGGCCGCGACGATCGGGCGCAGCTTGTCGGCGTCGAGGTGCACGCCGGCGACCGGTCGCCGGTCGGTGTATCGCCGCCCGACGGCCCGCAGACGAGCGATCGACTCCGGTTCGATCGGGATCCGCCCGTCGACGCGCACCGTCGCGAGGTGATCGGACGACCCGGTGCCGGGTGCCCGGATGACCGTGGTGTGCCAGCCGGCGGCCGCGAGACTGACCAGGGCATGATGCAGTGCCGCACCACAGCTCACGGTGGCCAGCCGGCGATCGGGGTCGGCGACCGCCAGGGTGCGAGCGGGGTCAAGGGCAAGGTCGAGGACGTGACCGTGCTGCCGCCAGTGCCACGGCTGCGTGTTGAGGATCGACGGCGCATCTCCCGCCGTCGCGACCGCGTCGTCGAGAGCCTGGGCCTCGGCCGTCCCGATCGACACCTCCGCCGCCACGGTGGCTTCGGTTCCGTAGACGCTCATCGGTGCCGTCATGCTGTTCCGCCGTCGTGTCGGATCGTCGCGAATCCCGGGAAGTTCCCGTTGAGGACCTGGCCGGCTTTGGCGAGCAGTTCGGCGCTGGAGAACGGCTTGTCGACAAGGATCGCGCCGGGCTCGAGCCGGCCCTGGGACGCCAGGACCGGTTGGGCATAGCCGGACATGAACAGGACCGCGATGTCGGGTCGGATCTCCCGAACCCGTTCGGCGACTTCCTTGCCGCGCATCCTGGGCATCACGACGTCGGTGACGAGCAGGTGGATCTCGCCGACGTGGGTGGTGGCCAGAGCGATCGCGCCCACGCCGTCCCCGGCGGTGATCACGTGGTATCCGCTGCGGGTGAAGATCCGTTCGGTGACCTCCCGCAGCGCTTCTTCGTCTTCCACCACGAGAACGGTCTCCCCGGCGGGGACGCGGTAGTACGGTGCCGGTTCGGCGATCCGGATCGCGGCCTCGCTGGTGACCGGCAACATGATGGTGAAGGTGGTCCCGGCGCCAGGCGCCGACTTGATGGCGATGGTGGCCTCGGCCTGGGTCACGATCCCGTAGACGGTGGCCAGACCGAGTCCGGTGCCTCCGGCATCGCGCTTCGTCGTGAAGAACGGCTCGAACACGTGGGCGACGATCTCGGCCGGCATGCCGGTGCCGGAGTCGCCGACCCGCAGCCGTACGTAACGGCCGGCCGGTGCGGGACTTCCGCCGGCTATCGATTCGGTGTCGACGGTGATGTTGGCGGTGTCGATGCGCAGCGTGCCGCCGCCGGGCATCGCGTCGCGGGCGTTGACCGCGAGGTTGACCAGGATCTGTTCGACCTGCCCCGGGTCGGCCAGGACCGGCCACAGCTCGTCGGACCGGCCGATGAGCAGTTCGACGTCCTCACCCAGGGTCCGGTGCAGGAGCTGTTCCACCTCGCCGACCACATCGTCGAGGTTGATCACCCGGGCCTGGGCCACCTCACGCCGGGCGAAGGCCAGCAATTGATGGGTCAGCGCCGTGGCACGTTGCGCGGCACGTTCGATCTGTCCGACGTCGCGCTGCGCCGTGTGCAGCCGCTGCTGCCAGTCGGGTGGCGCGTCGCAGGCGGCAGCCAATTCCTCGGAGACGAACGCGGCGTAGTTGAGGATCACCGCGAGCAGGTTGTTGAAGTCGTGTGCCACCCCGCCGGCGAGGCGTCCCAGTACCTCCAGACGCTGATTCTGCTGCGCTTGGGCCATCTGGATGCGGCTGGTCGTCAAGCCGCTGCCCTGGGCCGGTTTTTGCGAAGATCGCTCGACGTAGGCGTCGAAACTGTCCTGCGCCTCCGACGGTTCGCCCTGGCGACCAGACACCATCACCACGCCGACGACAGCGTTGGCGTCGTCGAGGATCGCGGACATCGTCACTGACACCGCGAGCACCGACTGGTCCTTGCATATCCGCTGCGTCTCATATCTTTCGGTCGGCTCACCCCGCAGCACCCGATTGAGAGCCTCGGTCTCCTTCGCCCGGAAATCCGGTGCGATGATCGCCTGCCGGGCCTGGCCGATGATTTCCTCCGCCGAATACCCGTACAGGCCGGTCGCGGCGGCGTTCCAACTGTTGATCACGTCCAGGCGGGTGGAGCCGATTATCGCGTCATGAGTCGACGCCAGCATCGCGGCCAATTCCACCCGTTGAGCGGCAGTTTCGCCCTTAACGACGTTAATCACGATTTCCCTCCGAGGCCACGGGCCAAGGCGCATGCCAAAACATACGGAAGCACCCCGGAATGATCCGGCCTACGGCACGGCACTGGGCGTCGAACGCCGGTTTCCTGAAACCCTATACCCGGCACGCCCCGCTAGGCACAAAACACAATAGTGCTCGCCGTCCTTTCCTGGACACGCTGCGATGAATCCGCCGCCTTCGCACGCCTGCACCCCATAGGAAAACTCGCCGAAAATTGGTTTCCCAGCGCCGGGACAGCCACTGTCAGAGTTTTTTCCTTGAGCGCAGAAACAGCTTGCGGATTTCGTCCGCGACCAGCAGCAAAGCGCCACAGACCACCAGGAGGGCCCAGTCTGCTGCGGCCAGCGGTGCGGTGTGGAACACGCGCTGCAGCAGCGGGACGTAGCTGATCGCGCAGATCGCCACCAGGCTCAGCCCCTGAGCAGCGAGCATCCGGCCGCTGGACCGCAGACCGAGGGTGACGATGCTGAGCCGGTCGCTGCGCACGGTCAGCCCGACGAAGATCTGGCTGACCACGATGCCGGCCTGGCTCATGGTCAGGGCCTCCCGGTAGACCGGATTCGCCGCGGTGACGGCGTCGAAGGGCAGCCCGGCGCTGTGGATGTGCCAGAAGAAGACGGCGGTGACCCCGGCGGCCTGGATACCGCCCAGGAACAGGATCCTGCGGACGACCGCGGCCGAGAACAGCGACTCGCGGGGACTGCGTGGCGGCCTGTCCATGGTGCCCTGCTCGGGCTGCAACGTGCCCAGCGCGAGCGCGGGAAGCACGTCCGATCCGAGATCGATCGCGAGGACCTGAACCGCGGACAGCGGGACGAGCGGGAACCCGGCGAGCGTCGCCACGACGATCGGCACGAGTTCCCCGATGTTGGAGGTGAACACGTAGATGAGGAACGTACGGATGTTCTGATAGACCGACCGTCCGCGCTCGACAGCGGCGGCGATGGAGGCGAACGAGTCGTCGAGCAGCACCATGACGGCAGCTTCGCGGGCGACGTCCGTACCGGAAGCGCCCATCGCGACGCCGATGTCCGCGCGGCGCAGGGCGGGAGCGTCGTTGGCGCCGTCGCCGGTGACCGCGACGATCTCCCCGAGGTCCTTGAACGCGGACACGACGCGCATCTTGTGTTCCGGTTTGACCCGGGCGAACAGCAGCGGCGCGGGGTCGGCCACCAGCGCCCGGAGCTGCTGTTCGTCGAGGCCGTCGAGGTCGGCTCCGGTCAGCGCGCGCGGGTGCGCCCGGTCGATGAGCCCGACCTTGCGAGCGATGGCTTCCGCGGTCAGCACGGAGTCACCGGTGACCATGACAATCCGGATGCCGGCGCGTTCGCAGGTCGCGATCGCCGCGGAGACCTCGGGACGGGGCGGGTCGAGCATGCCGATGAGTCCGAGAAGGATCAGGTCCTGCTCGGTGCCGGCCTGCCCCGTGCCCGCCGAGACCGGCCGGTAGGCGACGGCCAGCACGCGCAGCGCGTCGCGGGACATGTCGTCGTTGACGGCGGTCACCCGGGCGCGCATCGCGTCACTGATCGCGACGACACCGAGGTCGTCCTGCACGACGTGGGTGCACCGGGCGAGCAGTTCCTGTGGTGCACCCTTGACGTACGCGACGACCGTGTCGTCGACGCGGTGCACCGTCGTCATCAGCTTGCGGTCGGCGTCGAACGGGAACTCCTGGACACGGGGCGCCGCCTGTTGCTCCGCGCCGACGTCGACACCGGCCTTGGCGGCCACGACGAGCAACGCGCCCTCGGTCGTGTCACCCAGCACTCGCCAGCCACCGTCGGCATCCGCCGGCAGGAGCCTGGCGTCGCAGCACAGGACGGCAGCTCGCAGCGTGCCGAGCAGCGACTCAGGGCTCTCGACCGCGCCGACCGGCTCGTAGCCCACCCCGGACACCCCGTGGGTCCGGTCCGGTACCCAGATCTGCTGGACCGTCATCTCGGCCTTCGTCAGCGTGCCTGTCTTGTCGGTGCAGATCACCGTGGTCGACCCCAGGGTCTCCACCGCGACCAGTTTCTTGATCAGAGCCTGCCGGTGTGCCATCCGCCGGACCCCGACGGCCAAGGCGACCGACATCGTCGCCGGCAGTCCCTCGGGGACCAGGGCGACCATCACGCCGAGGGCGAACACGAACGAGGTCACCAGCGGGCCGCCCAGCGGCAGCCGGATCGCGAACACCAGGGCGCCGAGGCAGAACGCGCCGGCAGCGACCCGGCGCGCCATGCCGGTGACCTGCCGTTGCAGCGGGCTGTGCTCGGCGTGGGTCGTCGCGGTGAGCTGGTAGATGCGCCCGAACTCGGTGTTCTTGGCGGTGGCGACGACGACCGCGAGGGCGGTGCCGGCCACGACCATGGTGCCCATCCACACCAGGTTGTGAGCGTCCAGCGCCGGGATGCCGGCCGCGACAGCGTCGGGTGTACGCCGGGCGGGATCGCTCTCACCGGTCAGCGCGGCGTTGTCGACGCTGAGCCCGTGCGCCTCGATGACCCGGGCGTCGGCGGGCACCGCGTCGCCGGCCGCGAGCACCAGGATGTCGCCGACGACCAGGCTCACCGCCGGCGCGTCGACGCGTTCGCCGTCACGAAGGACCACCGTCCGGTGCGGCACCATGGCCCGCAGTGCCTCGGCGGTACGTTCGGCGGCGAACTCCTGCCCGAATCCGATCACCGCGTTCAGCAGAACGACTGCCAGGATCGCCACCGCCAGTTCAAGACTCCCTGGGTCGCGCGGACTGCCCAGCCGGTAGGCGACGAAGGTGATCACGGCCGCGACCAGCAACATCACCGCGAACAGATCGGTGAACTGGGCGGCGAAGCGACGAAGCATCGACGGACCGCGGGCGACCGGCAGTTCGTTGGGACCGTCGCGTGTCAAGCGGGTCGCCGCATCCGCCGCGGAGAGACCGCGTGCGGTGACCCCCAAGGTCTCGAGAGCACCTTTCACCTGCAACGACGCGGACACAGTGCCGCGCGTGGGCGTTTGCGTGCCGGTTTCCACCGTGACTCCCCTTCAACCGCCGAGGGCGGCTCTGCTGATGACAGGACGCCAGGGGCCGGGTGATGAGGACCAGATCGGGGCGCGGGGATCCGCGACGGCGATCTCGGCGCGGGAGTCTGGGCGCCGGTGGCGAGCTTCGTTGGTCTCAACGTACGCGCACCGCGGCCGCGGTCCGGCGCGCCGGGGTCGGGGGCTGCGCTGCGGTCTCGCGTGGTTGCGGCAGGCACGAGCGTCGCGGTCACGGTGATCCGGCCGGTGGAGAACCCACGTGATCCCCGTAGTGCCGGCGGCGTCGCCGAGGCGTACGGTCAAGGTGTCGCCCGGGACCTCCGGTGGCCGCCGAGCCCACCGTCGACGTCTTCCCGACATTGTGGATCTTTCCGGCGCCGAGGCGTGCCCGGATGTCCCGGACCCCGCACAGGAGCACGGCCCCCGCTCTGAGCCGGCGGCGCCGCCTTCCGATACATCCGTGGACGCGCTGGACGCGTCGCGGAACACGTGTCATGAGCAATGCGAAGGAATGTGAGTGCGATGGTCGACATCGCCAACGATCACGAAACCTCTCGCCCGACCACAACGGACCGGCCCGAGCAGGCCGCCCGGCACCAGACCGGCGTCGCGGTGGCGCCGGACGCCACGCTCTCGGTCACCGGGCGGACGGCCACCGCGACGCGGTACCTGCTGGCCGGCATCCGGCTCGCGCTGGGCTGGGTGTTCCTCTGGGCCTTCCTCGACAAACTGTTCGGTCTGGGCCGGAGCACTCCCGCCGCGAACGCGTGGCTGGACGGCGGCAGCCCCACCGCCGGCTTCCTCGGCAAGGCCGCAACCGGACCGTTCACCGGCCTCTACCACGCGATCGCCGGGAACGCCGTCATCGACGGACTGTTCATGGCGGCTCTGCTCGGCATCGGCGTCGCGCTGATCCTCGGCATCGGGATGCGGATCGCTGCCGCCGCCGGCACCCTGCTGACCGTCCTGATGTGGACCGCGGTGCTACCGCCGGCGACCAACCCGTTCATGGACGAGCACCTCGTCTATGCCGCCGTGCTGATCGTGCTGGCCCTGCTCGCTGCCGGGAACACGTGGGGGTTCGGCCGTCGGTGGGCGGCCACGCCGCTCGTCCGGCGTAGCTCCTGGCTCAGGTAGACCCGATCGCGTGTGCGTTCCACCTGCCCGGAGCGCACACGCCATCGTTCACCCCGGCGACGGACACCCAGGTCAGGAGTCCTCATGATCGACCAGGAACGAGCACCGGACCATCACGCCGCAGGATCGACGGGCGCGCCGCTCGGCGCCGGGCTGATGATGCTCGGCACGGCAGTGGGCGCGGTCGCGCTCCTCGGGCCACTGGTGTCGGATGTGCTGCGTTATCGCACCTCCCCGACGAGCCTGAACCAGATCATCGGAGGCGACGCCGCCGCGCTGACCGTCGTCGCTCCGGTCACGATCAGCATCGGTGTCCTGGCGGCACGCGGGCATCCGGCGGCGCCCGCGCTCGCCCTGGCACCATCGATCTTCGTGGCCTACACCTACACCCAGCTGATCCTCGGCAACGAGTTCCTGCGGTGGCCCGGCAACGTCGAGCGGTTCTTCCCCTTGCTTCTCACGGTGTTCCTCCTGGCCGTGTCCCTCGCACTGCGCGCGTGGCGCGACATGCCCGGGGCGGGGTTGCCGGCCCCGTCCGGGCGCGCCGATCGTACGGCCGGGATCCTGCTGCTGGTCATCGCCGCGTTCGTCGTGGTGGGCCTGCACCTGCCCAGCTACCTGGACGCCATGCGTGACCGCCCGGCGGGCGTGCAGTATCTGTCCAGCCCTACCGCGTTCTGGCTGGTCAAATTCATGGACCTGGGCATCGTCGTCCCTGCTGCGATCACCGTCGGCATCGGCACCCTGCGCCATCGGCCGTGGGCACGCCGGCCGATGTACGCGATGCTGGGCGCCTACACCCTGATCGGAGCCTCGGTCACCGGCATGGCGATCACCATGGCCGTACGCCACGACCCGGATGCCTCCGCCACCGTGGTGGTGGGTGCGACCGTGATGGTGACGGCGCTGGCCGCGGTGACCGGCTACCTCTACCGGCCGTTGCTCCGGCGCGCCCCGTCCCCGCCGGCCGCCTCGTCCCGCAGGCGGCCGGCGGGGTGACGGATCAGCACTTCTTCCAGGCGACGTGGTAGACCGTGTCGAGGTTGCCGTCGGTGGAGTCCATCGTCATGAAGCTGGTCTTCTTCTTGTCCGACCAGCCGCCGCTGACCCGCAGCTCGGTGTTGACGTTGAGGTAGCGCTGCTCGCCGCAGGGCAGGTAGGCCAGCGAGCTGACGCCGATCCGGTCGGTGCGCTGCCAGTCGCCGTCGGCCGGGCCGGCGAAGTTGTGCCGGATCCGGCTGGTGCCCTGCTCGCCCTGGAAGTAGTAGTAGGCGGTCTGCGTCGCCGAGGAACCGCGCTCCAGGTGGGCGTACCCGCGGTAGTCGGTGCTGGCGATCGCGTAGGTGTAACCCTGCGGGACGTGCACGTTCAGGCCGAGCTGGCAGTTCTTGCGGAACTCGGTCGGGCCGGCCCCGGCGCCGGTCTGCGCGGTGAACTCGCTGTAGGTGACGGTGAACGCCTTGCTGTCCGGCGACACCGTCACGGCGGCGGTGCCCCAGGGGCAGCCGGACCCGTTGGCGGAGACCACGTCGATGACCATCTGGTTGCGCGGCGGCGCCGCGGGTGCCGCGCCGGCCGGTGCCGCGGTGGCGGCCAGCGAGGCGAGCAGGGTGGCGGCGGTGGCGAGCGTCTTCAGCATGTCGATCCTTAGCGGTACGTCAGTGGGACCTCCGTAACGTACGGTTTGTCCCTTTCGTCCGCTACGACCACCACGCCTGAGTTGATCTCTTTAGGAGTACATTCCGGGCCTTTGGAGCCATCCAGTTGATCACCGACGGGCCCGAACGGTCAGCCCGGATCAGCCGAAAGGCGCCCGGCGCAGCAGATGCAGCGCCCGCTCCACCGCCGGCGCGAGGTCGGCCGGCGCCACCACCGTCGCGATCACGCCGTAGACCATCCGGTGCGCCAGCAACACGTCGTCGACGGTGACCCCGGCCGGCACCAGCCCGGCCGCCTGCGCCCGCGGCAGCGTGGCACCCACCAGCGCGTGCAGGCGCTCGCCGCCGGTGTACTCGGTGGTGCTGCGCCGGGCGTCGACGACCATCTCCACGAACGCGGCGGACTCCACGGTCAGGTGCACCATCCGCTCCCAGAGCCGGCCGAACGCGCCCGCGTCCGGGTCGGCGGCGATCACCTCGAGCTGCGCGAAGTTCTCCTCGAACACCGCGAACGCCAGGTCGAGCCGGGTCGGGAAGTGCCGGTACAGCACGCCCTGACCCACCTCGGCGTCCTTGGCGATCGCGCTGAGCGGCACGTGGTAGCCCCGCTCGGTGAACAGCCGGCGCGCCGCGTCGAGGATCGCCTGCCGGTTTTCCGAGGCCGCGGCGGGACCCCTATTGACGCGACCGCCAGAGCTGGGCATTCTTGCAACCTACCAACCGGACAACACTGTCCGGTTGCCGGGTGCCGTGGAGGAGACCCCCATGACCGACCACACCTTTGACATCGTTGTCGTCGGCAGCGGCGGGGCCGGCTTCGCCACCGCGCTCGGCGCCGTCGACGCCGGGCTCAGCGTGCTGATCGTGGAGAGCAGCCCGAAGTGGGGCGGCAGCACCGCGATGTCCGGCGGCGGCATGTGGCTGCCGGACAACCCGCTGATGCGCCGCGCCGGGGTCGGTGACTCCCGCGCCGAGGCGCTCACCTACCTGGACGCCACCGTCGGTGACACCGGGCGTTCCACGTCCCGCGAGCGCAAGGAGGCGTTCGTCGACGGCATCGAGGACTTCGTCACCACCGCCGAGAAGTACGGGATGGTCTTCGCCCGCTCCACCGACTATCCCGACTATTACCCGGAACGTCCCGGCGGCAAGATCGGCCGGGCCATCGAGGTGAAGCCGCTCAACGCGAAGGTGATCGGCGACTGGTGGAAGACGATCAGCGCGCCGGCCGGGATGCCGATCAAGACCGACGACGTGTGGCTGCTCGGCCGCGCCTGGTCCACCCCGGCCGGTTTCCTGCGCGGTGCCCAGTTCGTGTTCCGTGCCCTGGGCGGCGTGGTCCGCGGCCAGCGGCTGGTCGGCATCGGCGCGGGCCTGGCCACCGCGTTCCTGCGGGCCGTGGTGATCGAGCACAAGGTGCCGCTGTGGCTCGACGCCCCGCTCGAGGAACTGCTGATCGAGGACGGCCGGGTCACCGGGGTCCGGATCACCCGCGACGGGCAACCGGTGACCGTGCACGCCACCCGCGGCGTGATGCTGGCCGGCGGCGGTTTCGACTTCAACACCGAGTGGCGGCGCAAGCACCACGGCATCGACGGCGCGCCCTCCGGCAACCCGGCGAACCTGGGCCGCCCGATCGAGATCGCCCAGCAGGCCGGCGCCGCCGTCGAGTTGATGGACGACGCGTGGTGGGGCGGCTCGGTCGCGGCGACCGCCGGGCACACTCCCGCGTTCATCGTCGGCGAGCGCTCGCTGCCGTACTCGATGATCGTCGACGGCCGCGGGGACCGGTTCGCGAACGAGTCGGAGTCCTACGTCGACCTCGGTCATCACATGCTCGAGCACGACAGGGACGGCGCGTACTGGATGATCGCGGACGTGCGCCACGCCCGGCGCTACCTGCGTACCTTCGCTCTGGATCCTAAGAACAACAAGGCCATGCGGGAGGCCGGGATCATGGTGACGGCCGACGATCTCGACACGCTGGCGGGCAAGCTCGGCATCGACCCGGGCCGGTTGCGGGCCACCGTCGGCAGGTTCAACGGGTTCGCCCGCTCCGGTGTCGACGGCGACTTCGGTCGCGGCAATTCCGCGTACGACAGGTACTACGGCGACCCGACCGTGCACCCGAACCCGTGCCTCGGTCCCCTGGTGAAGGGCCCGTTCACCGCCTACCGCGTCGTCATCGGCGACCTCGGCACCAAGGGCGGAGTCGTCACCGACGCCGACGGCCGGGCGCTGCGCGAGGACGACACGGTGATCGAGGGCCTGTACTCGGCGGGCAACAACTCGGCCTCGGTGATGGGCCGCACCTATCCCGGCCCGGGCTCCACGATCGGCCCGGCCGTGGTGTTCGGCCTGCGCGCCGCCCGCCACATGGCCCGCACCCGCTCCTGACCGGCGTTCACACCTGAATGCGCGACCCGATGATCACCGTACGGTCGCGGGGCAGACCGAGGAACTCCGCGGCGTCGGCGGTGAAATAGGACGTGGCGATGAACAGTCGTTTCCGCCACGGCGCCATCGTCTGCGCCGGGCCACGCACCAGCTCGACCGTCGACAGGAAGTACGACGCCTCGTCGAGCGCCACCGGCCCCTCGGTCTGCTCCGGCGCGAGCAGCCGCAGGGCCGAGGGCAGATCCGGGCTGTCCATGTAGCCGAACCGCGCGCTGACGTGCAGGATCCCGTCGCCGGCGTACCCGAGGTCGTCGACCCGGATCCGCTGCTCGTCGGGCACGTGCGGCACCGGCAGGGTCTCGATCGAGACGATCAGGATCTGGTCGTGCAGGGTGTGGTTGTGCGCGACGTTGGCCCGCAACGCCAGCGGCGTGGTCTGTTTGCCGCGGTTGAGGAAGACGACGGTGCCGGGCACCCGCGCGTACGAGCCCGGATCGGCCCGCAGCAGGTCGATGAACCCGCACAGCGAGCCTTCGGCCCGTTCCCGTTCCCGGGTGACCGCCTGCCGTCCGCGCTGCCACGTGGTCATCACGGTGAACGCCGTCAGCCCGATCAGCAGCGGCAGCCAGGCGCCGTGCGCGAGCTTGGTCAGGTTCGCGGCCAGGAACAGCAGGTCGATGGTGAGCAGCACGCCCGCGCCGAGGCAGACCAGCCACAGCGGGGTGTGCCAGTGCACCCGCGCGAGGGCGAAGAACAGCAGCGTGGTGATGGTGATGGTGCCGACCACCGCCATCCCGAACGCGTACGCGAGTGCGGCCGAGCTCTGGAACGCGAAGACCAGGGTGAGCACGCTGACCATCAGCAGCCAGTTGATCCCCGGCACGTAGATCTGACCGATCGTGGACGCCGAGGTGTGCGCGATCCGCAGCCGCGGCAGGTAGCCCAGCTGCGCCGCCTGCGACGCCACCGAGTAGGCGCCGGTGATCACGGCCTGGGCGGCGATCACCGTGGCCGCCGTGGCCAGCAGCACCATCGGCAGCCGCCCCCACGCCGGCACGAGCAGGAAGAACGGGCTGCCGACGGCGCCGCGATCACGCAGGATCAGCGCGCCCTGGCCCAGATAGCTGAGCACGCACGCGGGCAGCACGAGCAGCAGCCAGCCGCGCGCGATCGCCCGGTGACCGAAATGGCCCATGTCGGCGTAGAGCGCTTCCGCGCCGGTCACCGCGAGCACGATCGCGGCGAGCGAGAAGAACGCGATCCCGAAATGACCCCACAAGAACCCGATGGCGTACGTCGGGGACAGCGCCCGGAGAATCCCCGGGTGGCCGGCGATGCCGATCGCGCCGCACGTGCCGATGGTCAGGAACCACGCGATCATCACCGGCCCGAACAATCGGCCCACCGTGGCCGTGCCTTTGCGCTGGAAGGTGAAGAGCACCACGATGATCACCGCGGTGGCCGGCACCACCAGCTCACCGAGCCCCGGCTCGACGACCTTGATCCCCTCCACCGCGGACAGCACCGAGATGGCCGGCGTGATCATGCTGTCGCCGAAGAACAGTGCCGCGCCGAACACTCCGGCCAGCACGAGCAGTCCCGCCGCGCGGCTGTTCGCGGCGCCACCCCAGCGGCGCAGCATCGCGATGAGCGCCATGATGCCGCCCTCACCGTCGTTGTCGACGCGCATCACCAGCGTGATGTAGGTCAGCGTCACCACGATCATCACGGACCAGAAGATCAGCGAGACGACCCCGTAGACGTTCCCGGTGCTGACCGGTACCGGGTGCGGGTCGTCCGGGTTGAAAACGGTCTGCAGCGTGTAGATCGGGCTGGTCCCGATGTCCCCGAACACGATCCCGAGCGCCCCGACCACGACGGCGGCGCGCACCTTCTGCTTGACACCCGGCTCGGTTGCGGACTCCATGTTCACTGGGTCCTTCCTCGGCCGGCGTGCCGTCGAACCTGACGGTAGCCGCGCCGGGGTGCAGCCGAGCAGAATCGGCGCAACCGGCGGTTGAACCGGGACCGGCCCATCCTGAGGTGAGCGACATGCTGAACCGCATCCGCAACGGGCTCCTCGGAGCCGATCACGTGCTGGACGGGCCGTACGGACCGCGCCGGATCACCTACGCCGACTACACCGCGTCCGGGCAGGCGCTGGACTTCGTCGAGGACTTCCTCCGCGACCAGGTGCTCACCCGGTACGCGAACACGCACACCGAGGCGTCCGCGACCGGCGCGCAGACCGGGGCGCTGCGCGAACAGGCCCGCGCGCTCATCCACCGCAGTGTCGGGGCCGGTCCCGAGCACGTCGTGCTGTTCTGCGGCTCGGGGGCGACGGCGGCGGTCGCCAAGCTGACCGGGATCTTGGGCTTGCGGCTGCCCGAGCAGCTCGACGACCGGTACCACCTGCGCGCGCACATCCCGCGGCGGGAGCGCCCGGTGGTGTTCGTCGGGCCGTACGAGCATCACTCCAACGAGCTGCCGTGGCGGGAATCGATCGCCGACGTCGTGGAGATCGACGCGGATCGCACCGGGCACGTGGACCTGGGCGCGCTGCGGGCGGCGCTGCTGGCGTACGCGGATCGACCCCTGCGGATCGGCAGCTTCTCGGCGGCCTCGAACGTGACCGGGATCCTGACCGACACGACGGCGGTCGCCGGTGTGCTGCGCGAGCACGGTGCGTTGTCGGTGTGGGACTACGCGGCGGCCGGTCCGTACGTACCCATCTCGATGAACAGCAAGGACGCGCTCTTCCTGTCGCCGCACAAATTCGCCGGCGGACCGCAGACCCCGGGCGTGCTCGTCGTCGACCGGCGGCTGCTCACCAACCGGGTCCCGGTCGTCCCGGGCGGCGGCACGGTGGCCTACGTCGATCCGACCGGCCACCGCTATCTCGACGACCCGGTGGCGCGTGAGGAGGGCGGCACCCCGGCGATCGTCGAGTCGATCCGGGCCGGCCTGGTCTTCGCGGTCAAGGACGCGGTCGGCACGGACCTGATCGCCGATCGGGAACGGTCACTGTGGCAGCGCGCCCGCGCCCGCTGGCTCGCCGAGGAGAACATCGCGATCCTCGGCGACGTCGACGCGGACCGCCTGTCGATCGTGTCGTTCCAGATCCGCGCCGAGGGCCGGTTCCTGCACCACAACTTCGTCGCGGCACTGCTCAACGACGTGTTCGGCATCCAGGCGCGCAGCGGCTGCTCGTGCGCGGGCCCCTACGGCCACCGCCTGCTCGGCATCGACGAGGCCCACTCCCGCGAGTTCCGCGACGAGATCCTCGGCGGCTGGGAGGGCATCAAACCGGGCTGGAGCCGCCTGAACCTGAACTACTTCATCTCGGACACCGTCGCGGACTACCTGATCGACGCGGTGGCGCTGATCGCCCGGCACGGCGCGCGGCTGCTGCCCGACTACCGCTTCGACCCCCGCACCGGCCGCTGGACCCACCGCCGCGCCACTCCCCCACCGCTGCAGCTGTCTGACCTGCGGCTCTCGGCGGACGGCACGGTCAGCATGCCGCCACCCCCGACCGCGCGGGCCGGCGAGGAGGCACTGGCCGGCTACCTGACCGAGGCCCGCCGCCTGATGACCGTCCGGCCGGTCCCGGCCGACGGAATGCACCCGGACCTGCCACCGGCCTTCGAGAAACTGCGCTGGTTCCTGCTCCCGGACATCTGCCGATAACCATTTTGGTACGCATACGGAGCGCCCGACCGCAGGCTACGAGCCGAGTCCCGCCCGTGAGGCCCCGCCACGCCCGCCCCACCCCCGGCCACCCCGCGCCTCCCTACCCCGGCTGGCTCCCCGGGGTGTCTCGAGAGCGCGCAGGCACCCCTGGAAGCCAGCCGGCTGAGTTCCCGGGCGAGGGATGCGGGGTCGTCAGGCTGCTCGGCGCCGTGCCGCAATCCGAGCCACCACACGGCCGGCGTCGTCTACGTTCCTTTTCGTGAGTATGAACCTCTGTCTCGCGAAGGTGCTTCCTGCGCTTGCCGAGCGCATCAAGGCTGACCCGGACCTCTTGGACCAGCTGTGGGAGGAATCCGACGAACCCGAGCCCGACGCGGAGATCGCTGCGATCGACCGTGACCATGACACGTTCCTCGAGGACTACCTCTACGTCAGTCGCGAGGTGGACAAGGAGCCAGCCAGGTACCCGTGGATGCGGCGCGCTCTGAGCGGCACCGGCACCGAGATCGAATACGACTTCGGCTACGACAACGGATTCCTGGTGACCGCGCAGGAGGCTGCCGAGATCGCCGACGGCCTTGCTCTCGAGGGATGGTGGAGTCAGGGGCAGGCGGTCACGCTCATCCCGCACGCCATCGCGGCGTTCTACCGCTCGGCCGCCGACGAGGGACGGGCTGTCATCGGCGGAGTGGCGTAGCTGACCGCGACAGATCAGTAAGGTCCGTCAGCGGTCTGACGGAACCCGTCAGCGAGGTAGGCGGCGCGTTGTTCGTCAAGCCACCGCGATGTTCGCCAAAGCATTCACCGTACGTCGACCCGCGCCCTGACTGTCCCGTCCGGGTGAAGCTGTCACTTCCCGCCGGACGGGGCGGCTATCTGTCTGCCAGGGACACATAGCTCCAGCTCACAGACAGATCGATCTTGCCGCCCTGATCTCCCGGCGATGACTATCGAGTCGCCAGATCCCGCCACATCGGACGACGTGTCCAGGGCCGGACGACATCGGGGGGAGCGCTGTCCAGAACAGCGCCGACACCTTCGGCCCGACCGGTGGCAGGGAGACCGCGACAATCGATGAGAGAAGGAACGATGCTCACACGTGTGCTCCACCGCCTCGCCTCGGCAACCCTGATCGCCGGCCTGCTGGTCGGCGCCGGCGCCACCCCCGCAATGGCCTCGGGGACCGCCGCGCTCCCGAAGTACTGCGCGACGTTCGTCTCGGCCGCTACGGCGGCACGCACCGAGGCCCCGGTGGTGACGTGTTCGAACACCTCCGCCGCCGACGCGAAGGCAGCGCTGCCCGCCTCGGCGGCGGCGAACGTGCTGCTCATGAGCGCGTACTCCAACGCCCAGTTCCAGGGCAGCACGCTGAACATCTACCGGGGTGCGTACTGCGACTCGGAGGGCTACGACATCTACTTGACCAGTTACGACAACTGGGCCAAGAAGGTCTCCTCGATCCGTGGCTACCAGAGCTGCAACACCGTGGGGCTCGGCTCGCTGACCGGGAACCACCACATCGGCCACGCCCTGTCGTGGTCGTTCGGCGGGACGGTCTTCAACGACAACGTCGCGTACGTCCACCTGTACTACAACTGACGGCTTCCACCGTCCGGCCCGAAGACGCCTTCGGGCCGGGCAGCGGCCCGGCCGTGACGACCCCGCCCAGCACTCAGGGGTGCCTCCAGACCGCGAAGACACCCCTGAGCTCAAGCAAATCAGGATCAGAGGTAGTCGCGCAGCGTCAGGTTACGCAGCGCAGCCGGCTCGGCCTTGGTCGCCAGGACCTTGCCCTTGGCGGACACCAGCGTCAGCACCCGCTTGCTCGCCGGGCCGCTGCGGACCAGCACCGTCCCGTTCGAGCGGATCAGAACCTGCGACACCGCACCGCGCACCGGCAGAGCCACCGCCTTGCCGGTCTTGGTGTTGATCAGGGTGTCGGCCACCTCGCCGCTGCCGATGTCACCGTCGGTCTCGTCGCCCTTGATCAGGTTGACGGTGATCCGGCTGCCGTCGCGGTTGGTGCTGACGATGTCGTACGCCCGCAGTTTCTTCGGGTTGTTCCGGTCGAATTTGCCGAGCACCGGAACCCGCGTGACGCCGGTCCCGTTGATCCGGGCCGACCAGATGCCGCCGGTGCCGTCCGACCAGAGGTAGCGCTTGCCGTCGCCGGTCATCCGGTAGTGGATGCCCTTAGCCTGCACGCTGCGCGGCAGGGCGGTGAACTTGCCGGTCGAGATCTGCACGACGCCGGCCTTGTTGTCGGACTTGCGCGCGACGATCAGGCCCTTGCCGTTGGCCGTCCAGTTCGGCCCGAAGCCCACCGGCGCCGCCTTGAACGAGAGCTTGCGGACATGAGTGCCGTCCGGGTTGGCCACCCGGAGCAGACCGGTTCCGGTCACGTAGGCCAGCCGCTTGCCGTCCGGCGAGAACTCGGCGAAGTACGCCGGGTAGCCGCTGAGCACGGTGCGCTGCTTGCCGTTGCGGTAGGAGACGAACTTCAGACCGCCGGACTGCTCCTTGGCGTAGTACAACGTACCGTTGATCTTGGTAGTGGCGGCCGATGCGGCGACGGCCGCAACCGGAGCGGACGCCGGTGCCGCAGAGGCCGCGGTGGCCGCCAGGCCGGGCAGCAGGAGCAGACCCGTGGCGACGGCCAATCCGGCCTTGATCGATTTCATTCTTTCCCCCGTGCGTGATGTGGAGCGATGCGGCGGTGCCCCGACCGCGCCCCGACGTTATCCCCGCCGATCATCCGTACCCTGCCGTGACTACTCCTTGGCACGAATCCGGGAATAGTCCCCCTCGGCCAGGCGTGCAATGTGGACGGCGCGCTTTTTCAACAACCTTTTCAGGTACGGCCTGAGCACGATCCGGGTCACCACCGCACCCAACGCTCCCCACGGCGCCCGAACCGTCATCCGATCCGTCATCCGGGTGCGCCCATCCCCGAGATCCTCGAAGCAGTGCTCGTGCCGCATCGACCGAAAGGGACCACGAGTCTGCTCGTCCACGAAGCGATACGGCCGGTCATACGCAGTAATCCGGCTGGTCATCCGCCACCGCACGCCGAGGTGCCGAGCCCTGAACGTCACCTCGTCACCGAGCCCCAACCGCCGGCGGCCCGCAGATGTCGTCGCGGTCTCCCGGCTCCCGGCCAGGGACTCGGCATGAACGTCAACGTCGAGCTCCAGGTCGAACACCGCCCCCGGCGCAGCCCCGATGACCGAAACGACCTCAATCACCGCGCACCTGCAACCAGGCAGACGACGAGATCGTCGGGCACCGACTGGAGCTGCTGATCGGCCGGTGCCTCGATCACCGTAGCGCCGGCTTCCTCGGCCGCCGCGGTGACGACGTCAACATCAGAAACCGGAAACCTCCACTGCCGCACCGGCCGCTCCCGATCAGCCACCGACACCACAACGCGCTGCAGTCCCCGTATGCCCATAGGCCGACCCTAACGAACCGTCCCACCCAACACCCGCTCGGCAAAACGGCGAGACCGGGCGAGGTCGCCGACGACGGAAGCGGCTCGCGCACCGGGCCGGCCCGGTGCGATCATCGGCCGGTGAGCGACGAGCAGGCGCGGGTATTGGCACGTAACGGGAATCTCGCGGTGACGCACCTGGACGGGCGAGCTTTCCCAGGAGTCCACATCCAGGGCGACACTTTCGCCAATTGGCAGCACCAACTCGCCGAGGCGACCCGCCGACTGCACAACACCACCGACGACGCCGATGCCACGGACGACCTCACGGACGTCGTCGAGGAGATGACGGAGGTTCTGCGCTTCTACGAGGCCACCCTGAAAACCCAGGGCCTACGGCGACCATATTTCCACCAGCAGATCGACTGACGGCCGCATGACCTGCATCCGTCGAGAATGCGGCCAGAGCTGCCGCCACCAGGGTTCGGCGAATTACCCGCTCCAGGCGCCGGCTTCTAGTCGGCGGATTTCCGAGTGCAAGCGAAGGGCCGGGATGACTTCGTGTTCACGGGCGTACCTGCGCCCTGCGGCTTGCCTGATGTCCGAAATGAGTTTTCCTGGGGTGGTCGGTGTTTCGGTTCGAGTTTGAGCTTCGGCCGGTGCTGGACGTGCCGGCCTGGGGTGGTGACAAGCCGACGCTGCACTGGTTCGGCCTGACCAGTGGGTGGTTCTGGATGAGCGCCCCGAGCTGCGAGTTCCTCCGCTACACCGACGACGCGGTGGGCCGCTGGGATCTCGAGCGGCCGTATCCCGACTACTACGTCGCCCGGCTGTGGGAAGACCTGAACGGGCTGCGCTGGGCGCTGCAGGAACCCGTACCCGAGGATCTGATTCCACTGGTGGACGGAACCTTCGTGTCGCGCGAGTTCCCCGACGACGACTTCGGCGACGATGTGGACGCCGTTTTCGAGGTCCAGAGCGACTACAGCCTGGATCTGGGCTATCTCACCGACTCGCCGTACGTGAGCTGCTGGCGCCATGTCGCAGACGGCGCAGATCTGGTGACCTTTCGCCAACAGGTCGCGCCCGCGAGGCTCAGCACCTTCGAAGGACCGGCACGACTGGACGCCACGGTGCCGGCGGTGGAGTTCTTCGCCGCGATAGAGGACTTCGACCGCCGGTTCATCGCGGCGATGGAGGACCGGGTCACGGCGCTGGAGAGTTCCGGCCCGCCGCCGGACATCGACCTGGACGTGCGGCAGCTGCGGGCCGAGCACACGAACCGCAGCGGCTGGCTCGGGCAGCGCTTGGCCACGCCCCACGTCGTCGACTGGGCGAAGGTACGAGTCGGCGCTGCGGAACTCCGCACGTGGCCACCACTACCCCAGCCCGACAACGGCTGATCCAGGCCACTCCGGATGCCGCCGCCGACGACGGCGACGCAGGCGACGATGATGGCTCGGCGCCGGCGCGCCCCGGCTCTGACGCCGGCACAGGCGAAGATCTATGTCACCTGCTTAGAAGACGGCACCGGGCTTCCGCCCGAGTTGGTCGGCTTGACGTGAGCGGCGGCCTACTACCGTGGGCACCGTGACCGACAAGCTGCCTGAGGTGCCGCCGGCCTATCAGCCACCCACGACCGTGCCGCTGGCGCCATGGGAGCCGCCTCTCGTCGAAACCGGTCCACCCCAGACCAAACGCGGCCTCGCCACCCTAGTGATCACTCTCGGTCTCCTGCTGTGCCTCGGCGCGGTCGTGCTGGCCATCCGCCTCTGGCCGCAGAGCAAGAACGAGACATCCCCCGCCGCCGTCACGGCCACAGCCCCCGTGCCGGAAGCCACCGTTCCGGAAGCCACCGCGCCGGAAGTGGCTGCGACCGGCCTGCCGGAACTCCCGGCCCTGCCCGCCAGCGCCGAGCAAGACCTCGAGGACGCCACCGACGGCACGTCCACTGCGATCCGCTTCACCAACACCACCAGCGCAACGATCAGCGTCTCCTGGCTGAACTACGACCACAACCGGACCTGGTACGCCGACCTCGCCCCCGGCCAGTCCTACGACCAGCAGACCTACACCGGCCACGTCTGGGTCATCACCCGCACCGGCGGCACCGCACTCGCCCTCTACGTCGCCACCGCCGCCCCGGCCCAAGCGACCATCCGCCAGTAGCAGGAACCCGCCGCCGGCCGCGACAAACCCGCCATCAGACCGCCAACCGGTCCAAGCGCTCGATCGCCGCCGACACCTCACCCGTCAACGCGCTCAGAGTGCTCGCCTGCTCCCCCGTCATGACCTGCGCCTGCGCGGTCGTCACATCGATGTCCGCTATCGCCCCGCTCATCGTCGACATGATCTCTACGACCGCCTCCACGTGCTCGTTCAGCTCGTCCAGGGTCGCGCTGATGGTCGCCGTGGACTCCGCGGTTGTCGTCGCCAACGACTTCACCTCGTCGGCCACCACCCCGAAGCCCTTCCCGGACTCCCCGGCCCGCGCCGCCTCGATCGTGGCGTTCAGCGCGAGCAGGTTCGTCTGCTTGGCGATCCCGCCGATGAACCGGGCCACCTCGTCCACCCGCCGCAGGCTCGCATGCAGGGTGCCGACCGCACCGGCGGCCGCCTCGTTGCTCACCAGCAGGCGACCCGCCGCGTCCCGGACCCCGGCGACCTGACCTTCGATCCGCCCGGCCGCCGCGCTCACCGTCGCCGCCCGCTCGGACACACCCGCCAACTGCTCGTTGACTGCCGCCGACGTGCCGGTGACCAGCTCCCTGGCAGCGCGCCGCGAGGAGTCCTGTGCCGCGCGCTGCTCCTCGTGCGCGAGCTGCACCTCCTGCTGGCGCTGCTCCTGCTCGGTGCGCAGCTGCTGCTCGTTGGTGCTGATCCGGTCGAGCATCGAGTCGATCGCCCGGCCGAGCGCGGCGAGGTCGTCGGCGCCGGACGCGTTGATCCGCAGCCGATGATCACCGGAGGCGATGATCTGCTCGGTGGTGCGCAGCAGCGGACGGACCCGGCCGCGCAGCGCCCGGCGGGTCGACCAGCGCATCAGCCCGACCAGCAGCACGCCGGCCACCGCCACCATGGCGAACAGCCGCCAGGCGGTACGGGTCGCGGCCTGGCAGATCGGCCGGGGCTGGATCGCTTCCAGGGTCAGGCTGCCGCCGTCGAGGGTGCCGATGGTGGCGTCGACCGCGATCCGGTCGGCGTCCAGGACCGCGGTGTGCACCGCGACCGAGCCGAGCATGCTGGTCAACGCGGGCTGGGCGGTCGCGCCGGACCGGGCTCCGGCCGCGATCGTGATGCTCAGGTCGAGGTCCTTGCCGAGTGTACCGAGCCGGTCGGCGCTGAGCTGTTTGAGCATGACGAACCCGCCGGACGGCGTGCCCTCGCCGGTGCTGTGGAACGCGCCCAGCCCGCAGAACAGGTAGCCCCCGCCGGCGGACAGCACGCCGCAGGTGGCGGTCCCGGCCGGGGCGCCGGGATCGTACAGCTGCTTGAGCAGGGCCGGGTCGGTCAATCCGGCCGGCAGGGCGAGGTACTCATCGCCGCCGGTGGTGAGGCCACCGGCGCGCAGGCTGCCGTCCGGGCCGATGCCGAGCACGCCGTCCAGGTCGTTCGCGTCGTGCTGGGTGGCCGGCGGGAAGTTGAGCTCGAAGCTCGCCGTGTCGGCAGTGCCGATCGCGGTGTAGGCCTCGTCCCAGATGCTGTTGGTGACGCCGAACGCGGTCAGCAGCCGAGCCTGACCGTCGAGCCCGATCCGGATCCGCTCGGCGTTCTGAGTGATAGCCGACCGTGTCCCCGGTTACTAAAACCGCAAGATCAGACCGGCACCGCCTGCCGGGTCTGCTCCCGGTCCGAGTGGTCGGTGATCAGCGGCCCCACGTCCAGGATCAGCGCGATCCCGCCGTCCCCCAGGATCGTCGACCCGCTGATGCACTTCACCCGGCTGAACAGCACCCCGAGCGGCTTGATCACCGTCTGCAGCTCGCCCAGCAGGCTGTCCACCACCAGCCCGGTCCGCAGCCCGGACTGCTCCACGATCACCACGCTCTGGCGGCGCGCCGGCGGCCCCGGTATGTGGAACAGCTCCCGCAACCTGATGAACGGCAGCACCTCGCCGCGCAGGTTCATGCACTCCCGGCCCAGCTGCCCCACCGGCAACTCCACGCACTCGGTGACCCGGTCCAGCGGCACGATGAACGACGACTGTCCGACACCGACCAGGAACCCGTCGATGATCGCCAGCGTGAGCGGCAGCCGGATCCGGATCGTGGTGCCCAGACCGCGGTTGGTCTCCACCTCGATGCTCCCGCGCAGCGCGGAGACGTTCCGCTTGACCACGTCCATGCCCACGCCCCGGCCGGACAGGTTGGAAACGGTCGCCGCGGTCGAGAAGCCCGGCTCGAAGATCAGGTTGTAGACCTCGGGATCGGTCAGCGCGGTGTCCGGCGCGATCAGCTCCCGTTCCACGGCCTTGGCCAGGATCCGCTCCCGGTCCAGCCCGCGCCCGTCGTCGGTCACCTCGATCACGATGTTGCCGGCGTCGTGATAGGCGTTCAGCCGCAACGTCCCCTGGGGCGCCTTGCCGTGCCGACGGCGCTCCGCGGCCTGCTCAATTCCATGATCAAGACTATTGCGTACGAGGTGCAGCAACGGGTCGCTGATCCGCTCGACGAGAGCCTTGTCCATCTCGGTGTCCCCACCCGTGATCACCAGGGACACCTCCTTGCCGAGCTCCATGCAGACGTCCCGCACCACCCGCTCGAACCGCCGCAGCGTGGTACCGATCGGCACCATCCGCAGCGACAGCGCACTGTGCCGCACCTCGTCGACCAGCCGCATCACCTCGCCCTGCGCCTCGCTGGCCGCATCCGAGCGAGCCGCATCCGAGCGAGCGGTGTCCGAGCGAGCGGCACCCGAGCGAGCGGTGTCCGAGCGAGCGGCATCCGAGCGGACGGCATCCGAGCGGACGGCACCCGAACCGGCAGCGCCGGAGCCGGCAGTACCCGAGCCGCCGGTGTCCGCCCCGGTGAACCCGGTGCTGGACTGCGCGATCACCAGCTCACCCACCAGGTCGATCAGCTTGTCGAGCCGGGCCGCGTCCACCCGGATGGTCCGGGTGTCCTGCGAACGGGTCTCGGTGGTGCGCCGCTGCCTGGACAGCGCCGCGTCCACGATCCCGCGCTGCACGATGCCCTGCTCGATCAGGATCTCCCCGATCGGCACCGGCTGGGTGCCCTCGCGGACCGCCCGTTCCTGCTGGACGCGTAGCGCCTCGGCCAGTTCGAGCTCGGTGACCGCGCCGCTGCTGACCAGCACGTCGCCGATCCGGTCGTTCTCCGGCATGGCCCGGATCGCGGAGACGTACGCGTCGAGCCGGCTCTCCGCGGGCGCGATCCGGATGTCGCTGTCCTCGCGTACAAAATCGAAGACCGCTTCGATCTCGCTCTTCGGCGCGGTCGTCTCGAGGTCCACGGTGAAGCCCAGGTAACAGGTCTCCGGGTCCATCTCGGCGGCCTCGGGCAGCCGGTTGATGTCGGTGCTGACGGCGGTGACCGTGCCGAGCGTGGACAGGTAGCGCAGGAACGACAGCGGGTCCATCCCGTTGCGCAGGCAGTCCGGGCCGAACCGCAGGTCCAGGTGCCAGACGCCGTCCTGGGGCGGGGCGGCCGCCTCGGTCTCGCCGACGGGCGCCGGCACGGCCGGGCCGCCGGCCAGGTACGGCTCCAGCCCGGTCAGCAGCCGGGCCCCGTCGGCGGCCTGGGCGGCGTCCGGTTCGAGCCGGCCCTGCGCGATCCCCTCGATCATCGCCGAGATGTGGTCGACGCACGGCAGCAGCGCGCTGACCAGCCCGGGTGTCACCGGCAGCTGGCCCTCGCGGACCGAGCCCAGCACGGTCTCCACCACGTGCGTGAACGAGACCAGGTGGGTGAGCCCGAACAGCCCGGCCGAGCCCTTGACGGTGTGCGCGGCCCGGAAGATCGCGTTGACCGCCTCGCCGCCGGACGGCTGGTCCTCCAGCTCGAGCAGGCCCTCTTCCAGGCCCTGTACCAGGTCACGCGCCTCGGTCACGAACATGTCGAGCGCTTCGCGCATGTCGTCGTCCACGATGATTCCCAACATCGTGCGTACGTCCGATCTGGTCCAGGAGATCGCGGCCGCCAGCGGGGAGCAGTCCACCGGGGTCCGGCAGATCAACATCGCGATGTCGCAGATCGGCAAGGTCACCGAGCAGACCGCGTCGTCCAGTGAGGAGCTCGCGGCCACCGCGGAACAGATGTCGGCGCAGACCGCGCAGCTGACGTCCCTGATGGACTTCTTCACCACGGGCGGCGGCGGACACCGGTCGTCGTCGCGCAGCTTCAGCCAGCCGAACGCGACCTGGCCGGCCACCAACCCGGGCCGCGGCACGTGGGACCGCGGCGGCGCGTACAACGAGAACTCGGCGCCGGCGATGAGCGCGACGAGCACCGCCCCGGTTGACCTGGAAGCCAAGTTCGACCGCTTCTGATCCCGCCCGCCGGCCTCTCGGAGGCCCGGTCCCCGGCTCGGAAGTCGCACCGACTCGAACGCAAACCGCCACGACCTCACGATCTTGTTGTGAGCGTCGCCAGCATGCCCGGGCAGCGGCTTGACTTCCGAAATGTGATCGTTAACATGTTGGCAATCACATAGACGTATGTGACTACGCTGACCCCCGTCCCCATGGGGCGGCCCCGTTTCCCCGAGCGGGGCCGCCCACCCCTCCCGGAAGGGCGAATCCCCCCATGAAGACCCGCTTCCGTACCCTGCTGCTGGCCGGGCTGACCGGCGTCGTCGCCGTGCTCGGCGTCGGACCGGCGAGCGCCGCCACCTACCCGAACCCCGGCGTGGTGACCGGCTCGACCGGCGCGCACGACCCGTCGATCGCCAAGACCCCGAGCGGCGGCTACCTGCTCGCCACCACCGGCGACGGCATCACGCTGAAGACCTCACCCGACCGGACCAGGTTCACCGACGCCGGCAAGGCGTTCCCCAGCGGCACGTCCTGGGCCAACGACTACACCGGCGGCAGCGCCACCCTCTGGGCGCCGGACATCTCGTACCACGGCGGCAAGTACCTGATGTACTACGCCGCCTCCACGTTCGGCTCCAGCAAGTCGGCGATCTTCCTGGCCGCCTCCACCACCGGCGCGGCCGGCACCTGGTCCAACTACGGCAAGATCATCGAGTCGACGACCAGCAGCAACTGGAACGCGATCGATCCGAACCTCACGGTCACCCCGTCCGGCGAGTGGTGGCTCACGTTCGGTTCGTTCTGGTCCGGCATCAAGATGGTCAAAATCAATCCGAGTACGGGCAAGCGCGCCGACAGCACGCTCTACAACATCGCCGAGCGCTTCGTGAACAGCAAGTCGGTCGAGGCACCGTACGTCTTCTACCACGCCGGCTACTACTACCTGTTCATGTCGTTCGACTTCTGCTGCCAGGGCGCGTCCAGCACGTACCGCACGATGGTCGCCCGGTCCACGTCGATCACCGGCCCGTACAAGGACCGCGCCGGCACCCTGACCACGGCCGGTGGCGGCACCGAGATCCTGGCCACCCACGGCAGCATCTACGGCCCGGGACACCCGGCGGTCTTCACCGACACGGACGCCGACGTGCTGGTCTACCACTACTACACGTCCGCCGGTGACGCCCGCCTCGGCATCAACCTGCTCGGCTGGGACTCCTCCGCCTGGCCGTACGTGTACTGACCCCGCTCGGTGCGGGGATGTCACCGGTTCCGTCCGCTGGTGCCACCCCCGCGCCGGACGAGGTCGCCCCGGGGTCAGGAATACGAGTCGGCGGCATCCAGCCCGAGAACACCGAGAATCGTCGTCAGCACCAGCGCGATCACAATCCCCGCTCCGACGAGCACCGCCGTGCCGACGATGATCGTCAGCCACGCCTTGCCCAGAGCGGAAGCGCTGGCCGCGAGCACCTGACCCGTGCTCGGCCTGATCCATGTCAGTGGTTGATACGTCCGCGTCGGCGCCGAACCCGCCGCAGGGGACACGTGGCCCCGCACACCAGCGGATGAACTGACCTGAGCCTTCATGATGCCGCCTCCTTTGGCAACAACACGCGATATGTATGCCCACTCCATCGGCCATGGGAATGCCTGGATGAGTGGCCGATCGGCCTGACTTGACCTGCCGAGCGTCCGACCGCCCGATCCACATCGGGCCACCGCTTCGGTGTCCGGGCCCATCCGGCCGGCCACGCCGCACCGGCCGAGGGCGCCACTCACTGGCGGACGGTGCGGCGACGGCCCCGATTAGCATCGGTCCTCATGACGCCAGTGCGGGGACCGGTTCGGGAAGCGGCGCGGCGCGGCGACCTCGATTGGTTCGCCACCCACCTCCGCGGGCCGGACTACCCGCTCGCGGTGCTGAGGTTTCTCGTGCGTCAGGACGACCCTCGGCTGCGGCATCTGGGCCTGGACCGGCTCGGCGCGCGGATCGCACAGCCCCGGGTCGAGGAGTCCGAGTTGGCGGAGTTGGCCGGGCTGCTCCCGGACACTCTTGCCGGGCCGCCGGAGACCGCGCTGGTGCTGGCCGGGCTGTACCAGCGGCTCTGGCGGCACGTCCCGCGGCAGCACCGGCCGCGCTGGCGGGCCGCCGGGCTGCCGGTCGCCGTGCAGATCGCGTGGCTCCGGGCCGAGATCGTCAACGAGCCGGGGACGGTGTGCTCGGAGCCGGCCGGTGAGCTGCTGTACCAGGCTGTCGCGGGGATCACCGCCGCCGACGTGGCCCGGCCGGACCAGCTGGTGGGCGAGCTGGTCGACGGCGGCGACCCGGTGCTGCGGGGTGCGGCGCTGCGCCTGATCCGCGAGGCGCTGCACAGCGGGTTGCTGGCCCCGGGCCGGGCTCGCGACCACCTCGGCGCGATGCTCGGCACCCCGGACGTCGCGGTGCTCGCGGAGCTCGCCGAGCCGTGGGCCGCGCTCGCGCCGCTCCCCCGGGAGCGCCTGCGGCTGCTGCTCACCGTTCCGTCAGCGGCATCGCAGGCCGCGCGGCTCGATGCCGTGGGGGTCGACGCCGTGGGGGTCGACGCCGTGGGGGTCGACGCCGTGGGGGTCGACGCCGTGGGGGTCGACGCCGTGGGGGT
>NZ_BOMS01000049.1 GCF_016862315.1 Actinoplanes palleronii
GGGTCGACGCCGTGGGGGTCGACGCCGTGGGGGTCGACGCCGTGGGGGTCGACGCCGTGGGGGTCGACGCCGTGGGGGTCGACGCCGCCATCCTGGTCGCGGCTCGGCATGGACACGGTGATGTGCTGCGGGACATCGTCGCGGACCCGGCCCGGCCGCCGCGGTCCCGGCAGCGCGCCCTGCGGGCGCTGGGCGAGCTGGCCGGCCGCGACGACATCGCCGGGGTCACGGCGATCGCGGCCGGTGATCCGCTGCTGTTCGGTGCGGCGGCGATCACCTGCCTGCGGGCGATGCACCGGCGCGGTCTCTTCCCGCGCGGCGAGGAGGCTGTGCCCATCGTGGAGTTGGCGCTCGCCGATCACAGCATCTCCGCGACCGAGACCGCCACCATCGTGTTCACCTGCCGGCACGAGGCGTTCCGCGCGCTGGTGACCGAGGACACCGACGAGGCGAGCTGGCCGCGCCGGGTGGCGCTGCTGGTCGGCCTGGCCCAGCAGGGCAGCGACGACCTGCCGGTGGGCGACGCCCTCACCGCCGCGCTGCCCACCACGGCACATCCGGAACCGTTCCTGACCGCGATCCGCGCGCTCGGACACCACGCGGCCGAAGCGGCGGTCCTCGACGCGCTGCCGCGGGCACCCGAGGCGGCGCTGAGCGCTCTCGAAGCCATCGGCGGTCCGCGGACCGTGGCGGCGCTGCGGCAGGAACTCGGGCTGACTCCGCCGACCGACGACTCCCCGGCCGCCGCACCCCACACCGGTCCCGGGCCGGTTCCGCTGTCCGGCGACCCCCGGACCGTCGCGCCCCACTCCGGCACATCCGAGGCCGACCGGCCAGCGGCGGGCGCACCGTGGGTGGGCGCGCCTCCGGCTGGTGCGCCCGGGGCCGGGCTCGTGGCGCCCTACCTGCGGCCGGTGCGGCATCGTGCGCTCGCCCTGCTGTGGCATCTCACCGATGATCCCGGGGAGCGGCACGCGATTCTGCAGCGTCTCAACCCCCGCGACCTGTCACCGGATGTCCGGGCCGACCTCGGTGCCGCCGATCCCCGGGAGCTGGCGGTGCTGAACGCCGACATCGACCCGGACGACCCCGAGCAGGCGCTGCTCCGCCTGGCCCGCACCGGTGACCCGGCCGTGCTGCCGAGCATCACCGACCTCCTGCTGCGGATCGTCGGGGACCTCGCCGGAACCGCCGATGCCGCACCCGCGGACGACCGGCCCACGAGCGAACCCGTTGTGCCCGATGCGGTCGCGACCGCGATACACACCCTCGGCGCCCGGCTGCACGAACGCCGGAAGCTGCGACCGTTCTGCCTGCGGGCGGCGGGCAGGGCCGACGAGGCCGGTCACGCGCTCGTCGCGACGATCGCGCTGGACCTGATCGACCGCACCGACCTGTCCTCCGCCGAGCAGGCGATCCTGCTCGGCCTGCTGCGCCAGGCGCCCTACCCGGGGACCCGGGCCAGGGTGCACCGCCTGCTGCGCCACCACGACCGGCACGTCCGCAAGCAGGTCATCGCGCTGATCGCCGCCGACGCCGAGGTGCTGTCGGCGAGCTTGATCGTGCTGACCACCGCCGGCGACCCGCAGACCGTCCGGCAAGCGCTGCTCGCGCTCGGCCAGGTCCGGGCCCACTGGGCCGCCCCGGCGATCGCAGCGTGCCTGGAGAACCCTTCCATGAACGTCAAGAAGACCGCAGCCACGGCCCTGGTCCGGGCCGGCACGCCCGCGGTGGTGCCCCGGCTGCTGTTCTGGCTGGGCCACCACGACAACCCGGGCCTGCGGGCCGACCTCGTCGCGGCGCTGCGGGCGATTCTCGGCGCCGCGTATGCCGCCACCGTCCTCGCGGCGGCCGAACAGGCCGGCGACAACCGGACCCGCGAACTGTTGCTCGACGGGCTCAGCCGGGAGCTGTCAGCCCGCGCGGTCGACGCCCTCGCCCACCAGGAGTCGCCGATCGCGCCGGTCCTGCTCGCCCAGATCGCCGCGGGCCGGATCGAGCTCGGTTCCGGGACCATCGAGGACCTGACGGCCACATTGGCGGCACACGGCCTCGCCGCACCAGCCAGCAGCAACCACCCAGCCGGCGCCGACCCCCTCGACTCTGACATCGATGCCCTGACGCTCGACGGCTGGAACCCGGCAATCGCCCAACAAATCGTGAACCGGCACGACCAACAGGACCGTCGAGACCGTCGGGACCACCAGGACCGGCACGACCGCCGGGACCGCCCGGCCGAGCAGGTAGGCACGGATCGGCTCGACCGGCTGCGGCCGATGCTCGCCGATTGGCTCGCACTGGCCGACGCTGTCCCGGGCAGCCGGTCAGCGACGTTGCGGTTCATCCTGAGACTCTGCCCGGCTCCCTGGTCGGCCGACGAGCTCGCGACCTTCAGCCGGGCCGCGCACACCCTGGTCAGCGGCCTGTCCGATACCACCGGGCAGGACCGCGACGACCTGATCGAGGTGTTCGAAGCGGTCGCTGCGCACCTGTCCCCCGCCCAGCGACTCGGCCTCACCTCCCGGGTCCGCGCACTCGCGCCCGCCGCCGGGCGCCGGTCATCGCTGGTCCTGCTGCGCCGCTACGGCGCGGTCCTGACCCGCGCGGACGTCGAGCACGCCATCGCGGAGGCCCGGCTCGGCCCCGACCCGTGGCTGGCCGAGACCGCCCTGCTGCGCGACGCCTTCGCCGCGACCCGCACGTCCGGTTCCGCTCCCGATCCCGATCCCGGCGCCGCGGCCTGGCGGCAGGCGCTCGAAGCCGCCGTACGCGGGACAGACACCCTCGACGAGTTCCGCCGAGCCGATGACGGCACGGTCTCCTCCCGGCAGCGCCTGGACACCCTGATCGACGTCTTCCCCGCAGCCGCCCAGGATGCCCGCGCCGCGATGCTGGACTGGATGGAAGCCCTCCAACCCATCGACACACCACCCTGGACCCTGACCGAGGACGCCCACCGCCCCGTCCCCACCGCCCGCACTCCGTACGACGGCGACCTGGACCAGCCCCGCTCGGCCGCGCAACGCGACCGCCTGCTCGCCCTGCTCGACGCTCCCACCCGGAACCAGCGCGACGCCGCGGCCGCGACGCTGCGTGACTGGCCCGAACCGGAGACCACCCGCACCGTGCTCCGCGCGTTCCTGCACGGACGTGTCGACCTGGCGATCACCCCCGCCCTCGCCCGCGCCCTGACCACCCTCGACGAGGCCGAGCTGCGCTCCGGCGGCGACGCCGTTCACGAACGGGCAGCCCGCGTGGCACGGCACCTCGCTCCGGCCGACCGGCACCACCTGATCCCGCTGCTGCTGGACTGGTGGGAACACGGCGGACCCGCCACCCGAACGTCAGCCGAACACGTGCTGCGCGCGTCGCCCGACCTGACCGCGGCAAGCCTGCGCGGCCGCCTCGACGCCGGAGCCTGGGGCTTCCTCGACCTGATCGCCGGCCAGCCCCTGCTGCGCACCCCGGAACTGTCCGATACCGATCGGCGGCTGCGCGCCGCGGGACGCGACGACCTCGCCGACCGGCTCCTGCTGGTGGACGGCCCGCTCCGCGACCCGGACGCCGCCGACCGCGATGCCGCAGCCCTGGCGGCCCTCCGCGAGCGCCGGCAGCCCCCGACCGGCCCCGCCACCCGCCGGCCGGCCCGACCCGAGCTGATCACCATGATCCGGACCGGTCACCCCGAACAGATCCGGCGCGCGCTCACCCAGCTGGCCGGCGCCGGCCCGGGCACGGGCCAGGACCCCGAGATCACCGACCTGCTCGCCGCATTGCTCCACCATCCGCACGCCCGGGTCCGCCTGCACGCCCACCGCCTCGGTCGCCGGCTGCTGAGCCGCCCCACCTACCTGAGCCACACCATGATCCTGCTCGACGACCCCGAACCTGCCGTGGTCCGCTCCGCGATCAGCACCCTCAGTCACGCCGCCCACCAGCCCGCGATCCCCGCCATCGTCGGCCTGCTCGCCCACCAGCACACCATCGTCCGCCGGGCCGCCACCGACGCCCTGCTCCGCACCGGTCCACCGGCACTCGGCGCCCTGACCCACGCGGCGAGTCACGCCCGCCCGGACAGACGGCACGTCTACCACACGGTCCTCGACCGGATCACCGAGGCGGAGGCATCCGACGGGCATGCCGCGGCCAGCCAGGTGCAGTGAGCGGCACGCACTCCGGACTCTGCCGGGGACCCGCCGATCGAGACCAGCAAGGTCGGGTGCACGACCGGCGGCGGCGGAACCCGGACCTGACTATCAGAGGCCGGCTTTCTTTACCCCATACACGGCTTGGGCGTGAGTGAAACCGTCGCCGGCGCTGGATTCCAGCTGCTGGATCAAACCCTTACGGGAGAACGCGCTGAAGGAGAGGTAGCTTTTTGCCGACTTGGCGGCCTGCTCGTTGAAATCGATGTGCAGGTAGTCGACCGCGAACGTCGCCGCCTTCACCGAGTAGCCGTCACCGGCATCCGACGACAGCTGCCTGATCAGACCCTTTCGGGAGAACGCGCTGAAGTCGAGGTAACTCTGCGCCGCCTGGACCGCGTTCTCCTGCTCCACCGTCAACGGTTTGGCGGCCGGGGCTTCGGTGGTGGGCTCGGCGACCGGCGCCGCCGGTTTCGTGGTCGCCGCCGCGGTCGTGGGCTTCGCCGCCGGGGTCCCACTCTGCGTCACGTCCGCCGCCGCGACGGCCGCCGCGGCCGTCGCGCTGGTGGTGACGGCGGCAGCGGACGGCGCGGCGGTCTCGCCGCCGTCACCGCTCGCGATACCGATCACCAGGAGCGCGGCCAGACCCGCCGGAATGATGACCCGCTTCTTCTTGTAGAACGGCCGCAACGACTTCCGGTACGCCTTCGCGGCTGCGGCCTGCGCCCGCGCGTCCTGCGGATTCACCGGCGGGAACGGCATACCGGGCGGCCCGTACGCTGGGGCGCCCTGCGGGAACTGCGGCGGATATTGCGGCGCCGCCGGCTGCCCGACCGGCACAGGACCTCCCGGCGCCGCGACCCACTGCCCCTGCGGACCGGCTGGAGGAACCTGCATTTCGTCACTCATCGTCAACAGCTCTCATTCAGGTCGCAATAGTTCAATTCCCGGAATCACGCCGGCCGGAATCAGACGGCCCTGCCGGGACGATAGGACTGCCGGAGCTCGAACGAACCGCCGCTCGCGCGATGACCCGTCCCGCTGTCCGCCGCAAGTAGATCAAGTCAATCCGACAGTCGCGATTGGCCGGACGGACTCGAAATGCAGAAAATGGACGGTCACCACCTCGGCCCCACAGCCGGAATGCCAATCAATACCGCCACACCGCGACACCCGTCGCGGAACGCCCAAATGCGCCGGACGAAATATCCGCCGTCGTCCATCACACAGGTGCGATCACGGAAACGGCGTCACCCGGGGCGCATGACCTGCACCGTCGGAAAACCCGATTCGAGCACTCACGATCCCGCCTTTTCTGGCCGCAATACGCAATAGATGCACCCATTTCATCGACTGGCAGGACCGCCGATGACGGCATGGACCTCAAGTCAGACCCCGACCGGTCGATACATGCGAGGTCGAGTGCACATGTGGTGGTGAGTGAGGCGAGGTCGTGACAGGTCAGCGGGTGCGCGCCAGCAACGTCCAACGAGAGCGGACCGTTCAGGAGCTCAACCGGGCTCTCGTCGAGGGACGGGTCAGCCTGGCCGAGTTCGAGCAGCGGTCCACGGCGGCCAGCTTCACGGTCTGGGCTGACGAACTCGCGACCTTCACCGCGGATCTGCCTCGGCGCGCGACCTATGAGCAGCGGGCCCACGTCGTCGAGCGGCTGGGCGAGGCCGCCGCTCAGGGATATCTCCAGTTCCCGGAGTTCGAGGAACGTGCCGTGGCGGTGAACCAGACCGTCTGGGCTGCCGACCTGTCCCGGTTCGCCGTCGACCTGCCGCCGGCCTTCCGGACCGTCCCGCAACTGCCGGCGACCGCCCCGGCCGTCCTGCACAAGCTCTCCGGCTTCGGCGCTGTGAAGATCGCACAGCGGAATCCGGCGAAGACCGCAGCCTTCGCCGCGATCCTCGTCGTGATCGTCGGCGCCGGCGTCGTGGCCTGGGGCACGCGATCCAAACCCAGCGAGCCGAGCGCGGCCGTCGAGGCGAGCGCGACCGCGAGCGCCGAGCACACGCCCCGCCCGGCCACCCCGGCAGCGACGACGCAGATCCCGACGAAGAAGGCGACGACGGCGCAGATCCCGACGACAACGGTGGCGACGCCGGAGATAACGATCGAGTGCAACGTCGGCCGTTCCGATGACAAAGTGACGTACACGTCGCTCGAAGACGCCTGGGCGGAGAACAGTGGAACCTACTTCTGCGAGGCCCAGGTCCCGGACTCGCACCGGCTGACCGGGGCGGAGAAGAAGGCTGTCGTCATCGACCAGCGCATCGGCAACGGCGACAGCATCATCGACTCCCTCGGCGTGCTCCTCTCGTTCTGTGCCGACACCGTGAAATACGAGGTCACCGACGAGGAGACCCGGCCGACCACGGTCCGGGACTTCGAGCAGTTCGGTGACGAACGGCTGGCCGCGATGTACCAGCTCTGCCCGGCCGCGCCCACCGCGAAGCTGATGCGCGAGGTCATCTACTCCCGCTGAGGAAAGCCGGCGTCAGTACATCCGGTAGGTGTACGCCGTCGCCAACGTGAGCACGTTCCCCGTCGCCGAGGGCAGCCCGAACCGCGCGTCGACCCCGTGCGCACGCGGGCCGCACCCGCTGGACGCCGGCACCGTGAACGCGGTGTCCTGCAGGGTGAACTGCTTGATCGGCGGGTCGGTCGGGATCGTCGTGGTGGCACCGACCCGGGCGGCATGTGTCCGGATCGGATCGGCCACGGTGCCGATCGTGCAGTGCTCGCCCAGCCCCGGGCCACGCACCGTGAGCATCAGGTACAGCCCGCCCGGGTCCGGACCGTTCCCGACCAGGTCGGCGTACCCGGCGTAGCGCACCTGCACCGTCATCCGGCCACCCGGCACGGCCGTCGGGCGCGACTGGAGCCCGCCGAAGATCTGGCCGGTGGTGCCGTCGGGGCGCGGTCCCTCGGCGTGCACCAGGCGCATCGGGATGCCGGTGAGCCGCTGCCGTCCGACGGTGATCGCGCCGGTGGCCAGGTGCACCTCGCAGCGCCAGCCGGTCGGGTCGATGTCGGACGGCAGGAGTGGGCAGTCGCTGTAGTCGTACGAAAGCGGATCGGTCGGATCCGGCGCGGTCTGGGCGGAGGCCGGAGCGGCCAGGGCCACCGCGGCGACGGTGACCACGGCGGCGCTCAGCGTACGAAGGAATCTCATGCGGCCGAGTCTCGCCGCAACCCGCGGCCATCGAATCGGGCCTATCCCCTAGGCCTACCCTGAGAAAACGCGAGTCGCGTTCAACTTCCTGCAAACTTTGCAACTCCTTGTTATTGCATCGACGTTTCCCTATGGTCACAGGAAAGCGCTTTCCTGCCGGACAGCGGCGGCTCGGCGCACCCTCGACGACGACGTGAGGCACCGATGAAACGATCTCTCGCTCTACGGTGGACAGCTGGCGCGGCCACCGCGATCACGAGCGCCGCCATCGCGCTGATGCTGCCGATGAGCCCCGCGCAGGCCGCGGACAACCTGAGCCTGAGCGCCGGCGCGGACGGCTCCAGCAAGGCCAGCGGCACCAGCTACGGCAACGTCAAGGACGGCAACACCAGCACCTACTGGGCGCCGACCAGCGCGACCGGCTCCGTCTCGGTCAAGTGGACGAGCGCCACGACGGTGTCCTCGGCCGTGATCAAACAGGCCTCGGGCGGCGGCACGATCAGCGCCTGGCGGGTGCTCAACGCCGACTCGGGATCCGTGCTGACCAGCGGCAGCGGCAGCCCGAGCACGATCAGCTTCACCTCGACCGCGCTGAAGAAGCTCACCTTCGAGATCACCAGCGCGTCCGCGGCGCCGCGGATCGCCGAGTTCGAGACGTACAACGGCGGTGGCACCACCCCGACCACCAGCCCCACCGCGAGCCCGACGACCAGCCCGACCAGCGGCACCGGCACGCCGACCGGCGCGTGGCCGAGCTCGGCCGGTTCGGTGAGCGTGTCCGGCACGATCTCGGTGTCCGGGACGTTCGACGGCGGGATGAAGACGTACTGCTGCATCGGTGACGGCTCGCAGAGCGAGTCGCAGGATCCGATGTTCTCGATCGCCAACGGCGGCACCCTGCAGAACGTCATCATCGGCTCCCCGGCCGGCGACGGCGTGCACTGCGAGGGCACCTGCACGATCAAGAACGTGTGGTGGAACGACATCGGCGAGGACGCCGCGACGTTCAAGGGCACCGGCGGCGGCACCAGCTACGTCATCGGCGGCGGCGCGCGCTCCGGCAGCGACAAGACCTTCCAGCACAACGGCAACGGCACGGTCAGCATCTCCGGCTTCTACCTCAGCGGCTCCGGCAAGCTCTACCGTGGCTGCGGCAACTGCACCACCTCCTACCAGCGCAACGTCAAGATCGACAACGTGCTGCTGAACGACATCGACATGGTCGCCGGGATCAACAGCAACTGGGGTGACGTCGCCACCATCACCCGGGTCACGATCAGCAACAGCTCCAGCGTCGTGGTCTGCGGCAAGTACAAGGGCGTGGCCAAGGGCAGCGAGCCGACCTACCTCGGCGAGGGCTGGAACGACGCCAACTGCAAGGTCACCCAGAGCGACATCACGTACAAGTAGCCCTTAGACCTTCGTGCAGGTCTGAGCCACCTGGTCGCGCCACTCCCCCAGGTCGACCGCGATCCGCCTCCGGTGGTCACCATCCGTGGTGACCACCTCGGCGGTCGCCGGCGCGGTCCCGGCCAGCGCGGTGTCCTCACAGTCGATGCCACCGTAGTTCGTGCTGATCGTCCCCTGACCCGGCGCGATCAGCTTGTCGACCGGCATCCAGTCGTCGGTCCCCATCCCGAACGCCGCGACGCTGATCGCGGCCAGCCGCACCGGCACCGGCCCGGTGTTCACCACGGTGAGGTGCAGGACCGCGGCCACCCGGCTGGTCTGCGCGCCGATCTCGTAGCGCATGGGCGGCAACAGGCTGAGATCGGCAAGCACCGCGACCTGGACCGTCGACCGGCTGCGCTGCTGCTGCCACCGGTCGGTGGCGAACCCGCCCAGACCGGCCGCGACCAGCATCAGCGCGGCGGAAGCGGCGATCCGCCGCCACCGCCGGGGCTCCCGCCGGTCCGTCGCCGGCACCGGCGGCGGCTGGTCCAGGTCGATCAGCGTCATGCTCTCCCCATCGGGTCGAGGGCGATTCACTATCGTACGGTGGACCGCATGTCCGGACCTGGAGACGTGCCCCCGGAAATCCTCGATCAGCTGCGGCCGATCTGCCGGCAGCTGCCCGAGACGTATGAGGAACCGGCCTGGATCGGCATCCGCTGGCGGATCCGCACCCGGACCGTCGCCCACGTCTACACCCCGGACGTGGAGCGTTTCCCGGTCTACGCCGAGCACGTGACCGGCGGCGAGGCGCCGACCGTGATGACGTTCCGGGTGCCGCTCGAGGACCTGCTCGGCCTGACCGCGAGCGGCTTCCCGTTCTTCCGCGCCCCCTGGGGCCACAACGTCGGCGCGGTCGTTCTCGGTCAGCACACCGACTGGCTCGAGATCGCCGAGCTACTCACCGACAGCTACTGCGAACTGGCCCCGAAATTCCTGGTCACCCGGCTGCTCAACCGACCACCTTGCCCGGGTTGAACAGGTTCAACGGGTCCAGCGTCTGCTTGACCGCGACCTGCATCGCCAGCACCCCGGCCGACAGCTCCTGCCGCATCCCGGCGCGTTTCAGCAGGCCGACGCCGTGCTCGCCGGTCACCGTGCCGCCCAGCGCGATCGCCGCGGTCAGGATCTGATCGAACGCCGCCTGCGCCGCCTGCCGCGCGCTGTCGTCACCGGCCGGCGCCAGGATCAGCGGGTGCAGGTTGCCGTCGCCGGCGTGGGCGATGGTCGCGATCGTCGTGCCGTTCCGGTCCGCGATCCTCTCGATCGAGGAGAGCATTTCCGGTACGCGTGAGCGCGGCACACACACGTCCTCGGTCAGCACCGGCCCCAACCGCTCCAGCGCCGGATACGCCAGTCGCCGCGCCGCGAACAGCGCTTCCGCCTCGACCTCGTCGGTGGACTGCTCGGACCAGAGCGCCCCGGCCGTACGGAAGACGTCCGCGACCGCCGTCGCCTCCTCGTCCCCGGCCAACCCGGGGGTGTCGAGCTGGGCGAGCAACAGCGCGGCCGCGTCGGCCTCCAGGCCCAGGTGTTTCCAGTCCTCGACGGCGCGCAGGCAGGTGCGGTCGAGCAGTTCCAGCGCGGCGGGCAGCAGGCCGGCCCGGGTGATCGCGGCGACCGCCTCCCCCGCCGCGACCACGCTGCCGAACGCGCCGACCACGGTGCGCGGCGCTTCCCGGCGGGCCGGGCGCAGCCGCAGGGTGACCTCGGTGATCACGCCGAACGTGCCCTCCGAGCCGGTGAACAGGCCGGCCAGGTCGTAGCCGCTGACGCCCTTGGTGGTGCGCCGGCCGAGCCGGACCGCGGTGCCGTACTCGCCGGCCGGGCCGCCGACCACGGCCTCCATGCCGAGCACGTAGTCGCGGGTCACGCCGTACTTCAGGCAGCACAGCCCGCCGGCGTTGGTGGACACGTTGCCGCCGATGGTGGACCAGGGCGCGCTGGCCGGGTCGGGTGGATACCACAGTCCGTGTGCGGCGACCGCGGCCTTCAGGTCGTCGTTGACCACGCCGGGCTGAACGGTCGCGGTCATGTTCTCCGCATCGATCTCGACGATCCGGTTCATCCGCGACAGGTCGAGGATCATCGCGCCGTCGACCGCGTTCGCGCCGCCGGACAGGCCGGTGCCGGCGCCCCGCGGCACGATCGGGATCTGCCGGGTGGCACAGGCCGCGACGATCCGGCGTACCTCAGCGGTGTTCGTCGGACGCACCGCGGCGAGCGCCGTGCCGTAGGGCGCCCACTCCGCGTCGTCGTGGCTGAGCCCGGCCAGCACATCCGGGTCCACGATCAGGTCGAGGCCGGCCGGCAGGTCAAGATCCAGTCGCATGGCCTCGACCCTACGCGCGGCAGTGGGCTACCCGGCCGGAGCGACGGCGGCGGTGGCCGGGTCGGTGCCGCCGGCGTCGAGGCGGAACGGCGGGTAGGCGTCGGTCATCAGCGCGGTGTAGGCGGCGACCCGCAACACCCAGCGGTTCAGCCCGAGGATGAAGTCGTAGAGCCCGGCCGGGTAGGTCCCGGTGACGGCCAGGATGATCGCGGCGATCAGCACCAGCAGGCCGATCAGCCCACCACCGGTCCAGCTGTAACTGGCGGTGTCGGAGTTCGCGGCGAACCCGGCGCCGCCACCGGCCAGGAAACCCACGATGATCAGGTGCGGCAGCGCCAGCAGCCACCACTTCACCAGGACCAGGCCGCGGGAGAGCCGCTCCGGGTACGGCACGTACAGCCGGGCCGGGTAGTCCACCACGTCGGCCAGCGTGAACGGTGGGTACCGGTCGGTGCCCAGCGCGCTGTACGCGTAGTAGCTCACCCGCCAGCCCCAGCGCAGCACGCCGAGGTTGAAGTCGAAGATCGCCCGCGGGTACCGGCCGGTGAACAGGATCGCGAAGAACGCGACGACGGACAGCAGCAGGAAGGCGATCCAGAGGAAGACCAGCACGACGTAGTGCGGGATGGCCAGCAGCCACTTCACCAGCCACAGCCAGCGGGACAGGCCCGGATCCAGCCGCGTGTCGACGCGTACCGGGTAGGCGACGGGTGCGGTCACGACGGCGTGCCTCCGTCCATCGATGGGCGTTTCTTCACGCAGGACATCACGCACCGGGGAGGGCGCACGAGGAATGTCCGAGATTCGACAACCCGTGACCGGTGCGGAGCATCGCGTGCCCTACCGTGTGCGCATGGATCAACCTCCCGTGGTGCTGATCACCGGCGCGAGCGCGGGCCTGGGCGAGGAGATGGCCCGGCAGTTCGCGGCTCTGGGGTACGACCTCGCGCTCGGTGCCCGCCGTACCGATCGCCTGGAGGCGTTGCGCGAGCGGATCGTCGCGGAGCATCCCGGGCGCCGGGTCAGCGTCCGGGCGCTGGACGTCACCGACGACGCGGCCGTGTTCGCGGTGTTCCAGCAGTTCGCCGACGAGTGGGGCCGGATCGACCGGGTGATCGTCAACGCCGGGCTGGGCAAGGGCGCGCCGCTGGGCACCGGCCGGTTCGACGCGAACCGGGCGACCGCGATGGTCAACTTCGTGGGTGCGCTGGCCCAGACGGAGGCGGCCCTGCAGATCTTCCGTGCCCAGGGCCGCGGTCACCTGGTGCTGATCTCGTCGATGTCGGCGCTGCGCGGCATGCGCCGGTCGATGACCACCTATGCGGCGACCAAGGCCGGGGTGGCGGCGATCGCCGAGGGGGTGCGCTCCGAACGCATTCCCGGCGTGGACGTGTCGGTCATCTATCCGGGTTACATCCGCTCGGAGATGAACGAGCACGTCACCCAGAAGACGAGGTTCATCGTGGACACGCCGGTCGGGGTGCGGGCGATGGTCACGGCGATCGAGAAACGCAAGGTCAAAGCGTATGTCCCGGCGTGGCCGTGGCTGCCGATCGGCGCGGCGTTGCGGGTGCTGCCGCTTTCCATCGTACGAAAAATGGTCTGAGAGGAACCGTGACATGGCCCGCCTTCTGCTGATCAGACACGGTCAGGCGTCCTTCGGCGCGGACGATTACGACGCGCTCTCCGATCTCGGCCACGAGCAGGCCCGGGTGCTCGGTCGTGCCCTGGCGGCCCGCGGCGTCAAGCCCGGCCTGGTGGTGCGCGGCACCATGCGCCGCCACGACGAGACCCTGGCCGGGCTGATGGAGAGCCTCGGCGCGCCGGAGTCGCAGGTCGACGCGGGCTGGGACGAGTTCGACTTCCAGCACGTCGTCGAGATCCACCGCCCGCTCTACCGCGACCGCACCGCCATGATGACCGAGATCAACCGCACCGAGCATCCGGGCCGCGCCTTCCAGGAGGTCTTCGACGCCGCCACGCTGCGCTGGTCCTCCGGCTCCTACGACACCGAGTACGCGGAGTCGTTCGTGTCCTTCCGCGACCGGGTGGCCGCCGCGCTGGCCCGCATCCGCGACCAGCTGCGCCAGCACCGCGACGTGGTCGTGGTGAGCTCGGGCGGCCCGATCGCGATGGCCGCCGCCCTGCTGACGCTGGGCCCGGACGCCCCGGTGGCGACGATGTGGGCGTCCCTGAACCGGGTGTCGGTCAACACCGGCGTCACCAAGGTCATCGCCGGCAGCCGAGGCCTCTCCCTGTCGACTTTCAACGAACACACCCACGTGGAGACCGACGCCAGGCTGCTCACCTACCGGTGACGATGTCCGATCGGATGCGTCTGCCAGCCAGGTAGGCCCACATCACTGCATCGCTCTCTTCCGGGGGCGACGAGAGTCCGCAGTGCCAGATCGCGGGCGCTCACGGCCCACCCGGGGGCGGTAGCCGCACGCACAACCCGGTCGCGGACCCCTACCGCCCGCAAATCCGTCCCACCGCGAACTCCTACCGCCCCTCCCGCACCGAGCGCGGACCTCCGCCTCCCCCTCAGCGTTGGTCACCCTTGCGAGGCCACAGGCCAGCACCGTGATCAAAATAGGCAGTGGCGCCGGACCGCCTCAATCGTGATCTGCATTGACCGAGGCCATCTTTCCCATTTGCGCGGCAATGCACATCGCGCACAGTTGACAGTCTTGCGGGAATACGGATCTGCGTTTAGCCAGTTCGAGTCGAAGCCTGGCGTCACCAGATCCGAAGCCGGAGGTTGACCTTGACGGTTCCCGTCCACGACTTTGATCGAGAAATCAGGTTTGCAGATACCCGCCCGTTTGACAATACGAACTGGTGGCCCGATCTCTCCGAGGACGAAGAACCACACTGCAGGGAAGCCTTCGCCGGCCGATGGCTGGTGCACGACCTCACCGCAGCGCCAGATCAGGCCCGCTGCGCCCACGTCTGGCCGAGTGACCTGACCGAGGCGCAGTGCCTGCACTGCCACGTGGAATACGAGTCCTGGACGGCCGATCCGGTCACCTGACGAGGTCGCTCCACGCACAACCGAGCAGTGATCGGGGTGCGATTCGGCGCGACGACGCCGCTGTCATCCGTACAAAACAGGTCGTGGATCCGACCATGAACCCGGCAGCGTGCCGCTCACATGATCGGAGGGCGGCTCGGTGGAAAATGTCGATCTGCTTCCGTGAAGACGACCTGGAGCGCGTCGGCCCCATTCTCCGACGTGAATGGGGCCGAGCCCGGAGCTCAGCCCACATCCACCGCGATGATCTTCTCGATGTTGCGTTCGGCGAGGGCGGTGATCGTGACGAACGGGTTGACACCGGTGCTGCCCGGGATCAGCGAACCGTCCATCACATACAGCCCCGGATAACCGGGCAGCCGCCCGTAGTCGTCGGTGGCCTGACCGAGCACGCAGCCACCGAGCGGGTGATAGGTGAAGTCGTCGCCCCACACCTTGTTCGCGCCGAACAGGTCGCTGCGGTAGACGGTGGCCTGGGCCTTGTTGATGGTGTCGAAGACCCGTTTCGCCGCGTCGATCGCCGGCTGGTTCTGCGCGGTCTGCCAGCTCAGCTCGACCTGCCCGGTCGCGGCGTTGTAGGCGAACCGCGCCCGGTTGGGGTTCTTCGTGATGGCCAGGTAGAGGCTGATCCACAGCTCGGTGCCGGCCGGGAACGGCGCGATCTCGGCGAAGACCGGCCCGGCCGGGTCGGCCCAGTTGTCGATCCCCACGGCCGGCATCCCGGACTCCAGGGCGCCGGTGGTGTTCCACAGGTGCTGGGCCCGGGCGACCATCACGTTGCCGTTGTTGCCCCAGCCCTGCCCGACCGCGGCCGGCAGGTTCGGCAGTTTGCCCTGCGCGCGCATCGCGACCAGCAGCTTGCTGGTGCCGACGCTGCCGGCCGCGAAGAACACCCGGTCGGCCCGGACGGTCTTGGTGGCGACCCTCGCGCCCACCGTGTCGATCTGGTTCATCGTCACGGCGTAGCCGCCCGCGCTGTGCGGGGCGACGGCGGTGACCACGTGCTGGGCGGTGATCGACAGTCGCCCGGTGGCGGCCGCCGCGGCCAGGTAGGTCTTGTCCAGCGACCGTTTGCCGTGGTTGTTGCCGTAGATGACCTCGCTGGCCAGCGCCGACCGGGTGACCGTTCCGGCCTGCTCCTGCTTCATGTAGCCGAAGTCGTACACGTTGTCGAGGAACCTGGTGGCGTAGCCGGACGCGGTGGCCTGGTCGCGGCTGACCCGGGCGTACCGGTAGCAGTCGGCGGTCGCGAACCAGGCGGTGTCGATGGCGTTGACGCCGAGCGCGGCGGTGGCCCGCGGGAAGTACGTGGCGTACATCGCGGCGGCGTCGACCGCCGGCAGGATCTCGGTGAAGTAGTCCCGCCGGGGCACCACGGCCATACCGCCGTTGACCAGCGAGCCGCCGCCGACGCCCCGGCCCTGGTAGACCCGGATGCCGGCGAACTTCTCCGAATCGAGCACCCCGGTGTACTTCGGGATCGACTTGTTGGCGCTGACACCGAGGAAGTAGCCGACCGGCTGGTCGGTGGTGGTGCGCAGCCAGTACGAGCGCTGGTCCGGGTTCAGCACGTCGCAGAAGATCTTGCCGTCCGTGCCGGGGCTGGTCCACGCCATCCCCATCTCGACCATGGCGGTGCTGATACCGGCCTGGGTCAGTCGTAGCGCGGTGACCGCTCCGCCGTAGCCGCTGCCGATGACCAGCGCGGCAACGTGATCGCCGTCGGCGAGAACGGCGGACGCCTTGGCGAGCAGGGTCGCGGCCGGGACGCCGAGGGCGGCGGCGCGCAGGAGGGTACGACGACTGGTCACGTCAGGTCTCCCGCCATCTCGCCGGCCGCGATGTAACCGAACGTCATCGCGGGCCCGATCGTGGAGCCGGCGCCCGCGTAGCTGTGCCCCATCACCGCGGCACTGGAGTTGCCGGCCGCGTACAGGCCGGGGATGACCGAGCCGTCCGCGCGCACCACCCGGGCGCGCGGGTCGGTGCGCAGGCCGCCCTTGGTGCCCAGGTCACCGGGCACGAGCTTGCAGGCGTAGAACGGCGGCAGCAGCAGCGGCGCGAGGCAGGAGTTCGGGACGACCGCGGGGTCGGTGTAGTAGTGGTCGTAGGCGCTGTCGCCGCGGTGGAAGTCGGTGTCGCGGCCGGTCCAGGCGAACCCGTTGAACCGGGCGACGGTCGCCGGCAGCGCCGCCGCCGGCACGCCGATCTTGGTGGCCAGCCCGCCGAGGGTCAGGTCCTTGGCCACCGCCCCCGAGGAGTACCACGAGTCGGGGAACGGCAGCGCCGGCGCGACGTCACGGAACAGGTACCGGTTGCGGTAGTTCTGGTCGAAGATCAGCCACGACGGGATGTCCGGGACCACGCCGTTCTTGTCGTACATGACGTGCACGACGTCGCTGTACGGCGCGGCCTCGTTGACGAACCGCTTCCCGGCGCTGTTGACGATCAGACTGCCCGGCAGGGTCCGCTCGGCCAGGCAGAAATACGGCTCGCCGGGCAGCGGGATGGCCGGGCCCCACCACGAGTCGTCGAGGAAGTCGGTGGCCGCGCCCGCGCCCAGCCCGGCCCGGATGCCGTCGCCGGTGTTCTCCCTGGCGCCCACCGTCCAGTCGACGCCGATCGGCTGCCGCTGGTAGGTCAGGCGCATCGCGAGGTTGCGCTCGAAGCCGCCGGTTGCCACCAGCACGCCTCGGGTGGCGGTGATGACGGTCGCTACGCCGTCGCGGGTGACCACGACACCGGTGATCCGGCCGGTCGCGTCCTGCTGCAGGCCGGTCAGCGGCGTGTTCAGCCAGACCGGCACGCCCGCGGCGGCCAGCCCGGCGCGCAGGGCGCCGGCAAGCGCCTGCCCCATGGTCAACGGCGTCTTCCCGGCGAGCACGGCAGCGGTGTAGCGGGCGACGCACTCGGCCGCGACCGCCGTGCCCCGGGCATTGACCAGCGACAGGTTGAGCCACTTGTAGTCGGCGCTGAACACGCTCAGGCCGTCGGGGGTCGGCAGGTAGGCCGGGTTGAGGTTGGCCAGCTCCGCGCCGAGCAGCGTGCCGTCGAACAGGTCCGGCTCGATCGAGCGGCCCCGCGCGATGCCGCCGGGCAGCTCGGGGTAGTAGTCGCTGTAGCCGTCCATGTAGCGGAACCGCAGCGGGCTCTTCGCCATCACGAACGAGATCATCGGCGGCCCGTTGTCGAGGAACGCCCGCTGTTTGGCGGTCGGCACGTCACCGCCCACGACCGCGGAGAGATAGCTGGCCGCTTTGGCCGGGGTGTCCGGCACGCCGGCCGCGAGGATGACCTGGTTGTTGGGGATCCAGATGCCGGCGCCGGACCGGGCCGCCGAACCGCCGAAGGTCGGCGCCTTCTCCACGACCACGACGCGGAGACCGAGGGCGGCGACGCGCAAGGCCGCTGTCATCCCGGCCGCTCCGCAGCCGACAACCACGACATCGTACGCAACAGCAGCGGCCCTGGCCGGAGTGCCGAGCGCGGCCGAACCGGCGACCAGGCCGGTCCCGAGGGTGGCGGCGCCGGCCAGAACCTGGCGCCGACTGAGGGTGGCAGACATGAGAGCTCCTCGAATGTTGGAGCTGGAACGCGTTATACTATCAGGCCACCCAAGCCCTGATGTCAAAGGGATGCATCTATAAGAACACGTTTCAGTTCGCCGACCTCCGCGACGCGTTGCGCCCGGGTAACCGCCAGCGGGGAGACCAGCAGCGTGGTCACTCCCGCCGCGGCCAGCTCGGCCACCCGCTCCCCCAGCTCGTCCGGCCGCCCGACCAGAGCGGTCGCGTGCACGAGCTTGTCGGGCACGGCCGCGGCCGCCTCGGCTCGTCGTCCGCTCAGGAACAGGTCCTGGATCGTCGCGGCCTGTTCCGCGTAGCCGTACCGGCGGACCAGGTCGTTGGAGAAGTTCCGGCCGCGGGCGCCCATCCCGCCGATGTAGAGCGCGAGCTGCGCGCGATGCCTGGCCAGCAGGGTTTCCGTCGGGTCAGCCACCGCGAACGGCAGCGGGACCATGATGTCGAGCGGGCCGAGCGCCGGGTCACGGCGCGCCCGGCCCTCGGCCAGCGCCGGGCCGAACACCTCCGGCGCCGCCAGCGGGTCGAGGAAGAGCGCCTGCCAGCCGTCGGCGATCTCGGCGGCGAGGGCGACGTTGCGCGGCCCCATCGCGGCCAGCAGGATCGGGATGCGGTCGCGGACCGGCCGGTTGATCAGCTTGAGCGGCTTGCCGGCCAGCGGCAGACGGTAGTGCTCGCCCTCGTGCACCAGGGTCTCCCGGCGCCACACCTTCCGGCAGATCTGCACCACCTCGCGGGTCCGGGCCAGCGGCGCGTCGTAGGTGACCCCGTGGAAACCCTCGATGACCTGCGGGCCGGAGGCGCCCAGGCCGAGCGAGAACCGCCCGCCGGACACGTAGTCGAGCCCGGCCGCGGTCATCGCGGTCAGCGTCGGCGTGCGGGTGTAGAGCTGCATGACCCCGGAGGCGAGCTGCATCCGGGTGGTGCGGGCCGCGAGATAGCCGAGCTGGCTGACCGCGTCGAAGCTGTACGCCTCCGGCACCACCACGAGATCGGCGCCGGCCGCCTCGAACTCGGCGACCTCCTCGGCCGACTGCGCGAAACCCTGCCCGCTGTAGCCCAGCTGGATGCCCAGCCGCACGTCAGGCGTCCGCGTCGTGGACGATCACCTGGCGGATCACGTCGCCACGCCCGAGTGCGGCGAGCGCGTCGTCGACCTGCTCGAGGCGGATCCGCTGCGTGATCATCCCCTCGAGGTCGAGCCGGCCCGCTCGCCACAGCGCGATCAGCCTGGGGAAGTCTCGTTGGGGGCTTGCTGACCCGTACAAGGAAGGGATGATTTTCTTTCCCTCGAAGAGCAATTCGAACGGGTTGAACTCGACGCGGTGCTCGGCACGGCCGGCGCCGACCACGACGACCGTGCCACCCCGGCGGGCCGCACCCCACGCCGCACGCAGGGTCTGCGGCAGGGCGACCACGTCGAACGCGTGGTCGAAGCCCTCGCCCCCGGTGATCTCGGTGACCAGGTCGCTGAGCCGGTCGGGGGTGACCGCGTGGGTGGCGCCGAAGCGGCGGGCCACGTCGAGCTTGGCCGGCACGGTGTCGACGGCCGCGATGAGCGTGGCGCCGGAGAGCCGGGCGCCCTGGACCGCGGCGATGCCGACCCCGCCGCAGCCGATGATCACGACGGTGTCACCCGGCCGGACCTGTGCGGTGTTGACGACCGCGCCCACCCCGGTCATCACGCCGCAGCCGACCAGCGCGGCCACCTCGTAGGGCACGTCGGCCTCGATCGGCACGGCGCCGATCCGCGGCACCACCATCTCCTCGGCGAACGCGCCGCAGCCGGCCATCCCGAAGATCGGCAAGTCGCCCACGAGGAAGCGGGGCATCGCATAACCCGTCATCACGTGGGTCATGCACAGGAACGGCTCGTCGCGCCGGCACTCGGCGCAGCTGCCACAGGCGGGCAGCCAGTTCACGATCACCCGGTCGCCGGGCGCCAGGTCGTCGACACCCGGACCGGTCTCCAGCACGTCGCCGGCCGCCTCGTGGCCGAGCACCGCCGGGACCGGCTGGGGCAGGCCGCCGTCGCGGGCGGACTGGTCGGAGTGGCAGACGCCGGCCGCGCGCACCCGGATCCGGATCTCACCCGGGCCCGGCCCGAGCACTGACACATCGTCACGGATCTCGAACTTCTCGCCCAGATCGTGCAAGATCGCAGCCCGCACCTCGCCACCTCCCGCCAAAAGTAGAACGCGTTCTAGGCTAGTGGGCGACCCGTACCCGAGCAAGCGATTGGCCGGGTAGGCCATAATCGACCAGGTGACGACCACGAAGAAGGCTGCGCCGCCCTCGGAGCGCCGCGCCCATCTGATCCGGCTGGCCGCCGACCTGTTCGCCGAGAAGGGTTTCCGGGCCACCACGGTCCGCGAGATCGCGGACGCCGCCGGCATCCTGTCCGGCAGCCTCTACCACCACTTCGACTCCAAGGAGTCGATCGGCGACGAGATCCTGCGCGGATTCCTCGACGACGTGCTCGACGGCTACCGCCGGGCGGTCGCGGATGTCGACGACCCGCGCGTCGCGATCGAACGCATGGTGCGCTCCAGCACGGCGGCACTCAGCCGGCACCGGGCCGCCCTGACCATGCTGCAGAACGACTGGGCCTACTTCAGCGCCCAGGACCGGTTCGCCTATCTGCGCACCGCGATGAAGGAGATCGAGCAGACCTGGATCGACCAGCTGGAACGCGGCAAGCAGGACGGCCAGTTCCGCGCCGACCTGGACGCCCGGCTGATCTACCGGCTGCTGCGCGACATCCTCTGGATCCCCACCTCCTGGAAGCAGGCCCAGGGCAAGTCCTGGACCACCGACGAGGTCGTCGACGGTCTGCTCAGGCTGCTGTTCGACGGCGTCGTCGCACGCTGACGGTGTTACTCTCCCAAGCAAGCGCTTGGGAGGTCAGCATGGGCCGGCTGGACGGCAAGGTCGCTCTCATCACCGGTGGCGCGCGGGGCATGGGCAAGTCCCATGCCCGGCACTTCGCCGCCGAGGGCGCCCGGGTGGTCATCGGGGACGTGCTCGACGAGCGCGGGCGGGCGGTCGCCGACGAGCTCGGGTGCGTCTACCTGCATCACGACGTGACGAGCGAGACCGACTGGGTCGCCGCGGTGGCCGCCACGCTCGAGGCGTACGGAAAACTGGATGTCCTGGTCAACAACGCCGGCATCCTGCGGCACGCGCCGATCGCCGAGATGGACCCGGCCGAGTTCCGCCGGGTGCTCGACGTGAACCTGACCGGTTGCTGGCTCGGCGTGCACTTCGCCGCACCGTCGATGATCGCCGCCGGTGGCGGCTCGATCGTGAACGTGTCCTCGATCGAGGGTTTCGCCGGCGCGGCCGGACTCTCCGCCTACAGCGCCAGCAAGTTCGGCATCCGCGGGGTCACCCGATCGGCCGCGCAGGAGCTGGGGCCGTCCGGCATCCGGGTCAACTCGGTGCACCCCGGCGGCGTGATGACCTCGATGGCGATCGCGGCGGCCGAGCACCTGACCGACGTCGACCCGGCCGCGTTCCTCAAAGCCCTGCCGATCGCCCGGTTCGCCGAGCCGATCGAGATCTCCCGCCTGGTGGCGTTCCTGGCCTCGGACGAGTCGTCGTACACCACCGGCGCCGAGTTCCTGGCCGACGGCGGGCTGCTGGCCGGGCCGGGGTATTGAGATGGGCTCCCTCTCCTTGCACGGCAAGATCGCCGTGGTCACCGGGGCGGGTCAGGGGCTCGGTGCCGCGGAGGCGGTGGCGCTGGCCGCGGCGGGCGCCCGGGTGGTGCTCAACGACCTGCCCGGGCCGGGGCTCGACGAGGTGGCCGCGCGGATCCCGGAGGCCGAGGTCTGCCCCGGCGACATCGCCGAGTGGTCGACCGGGCAGGCGCTGCTGCGCGCGTGGGACGGCATCGACATCCTGGTCAACAACGCCGGGGTGCTGCGCGATCGGATGATCTTCTCGATGTCCGAGCAGGAGTGGGACACGGTGATCCGGGTGCATCTGCGCGGGCATTTCGTGACCACGCGGCTGGCGACGGCGTACTGGCGGGCCCGGAGCAAGGCGATCGGCGGCCCGGTCTACGCGCGGATCGTCAACACCGCTTCCGAGGCGTACCTGCTCGGCTCCGCCGGACAGGCCAACTACGCCGCGGCTAAAGGTGGGATCGTTGCGCTGACGCTCGCGACCGCTCGAGGTTGCGGACGATTCGGCGTACGCGCCAACGCCATCTGCCCGCGCGCCCGCACGGCGATGACCAGCTCGTTGATGGGCGCGGCACCGGATGGCCCCGATCCCCTGGCCCCGGCCCGGGTGGCGCCACTGGTCACCTATCTGGCCGGACCGGCCGGAGAGCGGATCACCGGCGAGGTCTTCGTGGCGCACGGCGACGTGGTGGCGGTGCTGGGCCCGCCGACGGTGCGGGCGGCGTTCCACGCTGCGGGTGAGCAGTGGACGCTCGAGGAGCTGGACGAGACGCTGAGCAAGGTGTTCACGGCGGATCCGCCGCAGCCCGGCTATCTGTGCGAGGAGACACTGCCACTGGCGGACGCGACGTTCGGGGAGCGCCCGTGAAACAGCGCGACATCGTGTCGATGCCGGCGTCCGACGTCGCGCGGCTGCTGGCCGATGGCCGCAAGCTGCAGCTCGCCACCATCAACGCCGACGGCACCCCGCACTTGGTCAGCATGTTCTACGCGATGAAGGACGACCGGATCGCGTTCTGGACCTATCGCGCCTCCCAGAAGGCCCGCAACCTGACCCGCGATCCCCGCCTGACCTGCCTGATCGAGGACGGCGACGACTACTTCGAGCTACGCGGCGTCCAGGTGACCGGCACGGTGACCGTGATCGACGACCTGACCGGGGTGACCGAGATCGGCCGGTTGATCGCCGCCCGCATGCCCAGCCCGGTGGTGGGCGACCTGCCACCGGATGAGGTCGCTGCCGCGCTGGAGGCTTACGTCACCCACGCGGCAACGAAGCGCGCGGCCTACCTCGTCCAACCGAGCCGAGTGATCAGCTGGGACCACCGCCGCCTCACCGGCTGAGACCGGGGGCAGACGCCGCCGCCTGGCGGACCGGCCTGCGCCAGGTAGCAATCCGCGGCGCTCAGCCGCTGGTCTCGCCGTCCAGGGCGGTGTGCATGCGGGTGAGCAGGGTGGCGAGCATGACGCGTTCGTCGCCGGTGAACGAGGTCAGTGCCTGGTGAGTCGCCTGCATCTGATCGCGAATGAGCTGGACGGTCTCGTCTCCCGCCGGGGTCCGAACGACGTTCTTGATCCGGCGGTCGTGTGCGGCGACCTCGCGACGCACCAGACCGCCGCGCTCAAGCCGGTCGACGATCGCGGTGACGTTGGAGGCGTCACAGGACAGTTGCCTCGCCAGCGCCCTCATGGACTGCGGCTCCCGCACCAGAATCAGCAGTTTTACCTGGGTGGAATTGAGGTCGTGTCGGTCCGCCACGGCGGCGAACTCCTGGTAGTAGGTACTGCTGGCCAGGACGAACAGCTCGATGAGCTGAGTCGGGGTGGGGCTCACGCCACCAGCCTACCGACAAGCTTGACTTTTTCAACGATCGCTGACTACGGTCACATCGCTTGAGAAAATCAAGCATTGATTTGGTCAAGCTTTTGGGTCGACCGACACCCAGCGCAGAAGGAGACACTCATGTCTGCCGTCGTCATCACCGGCACCTCCTCCGGCATCGGCCTGGCCACGGCGGTGGCCGCCGCCCGAGCCGGTCACCAGGTCGTGGCCACCCTGCGCGACCCGACCCGGAGCGATGCGCTGCGCACCGCCGCCGAAGCCGCCGGCGTCACCCTCGACATCCGCCGCCTGGACGTCACCGACGACGAGTCGGTCACCAGCTGCCTGACCGACGTGGCCGGCCAGTACGGCACCATCGCCGCCGTGATCAACAACGCCGGCGCCGCCCACCTCGGCACCCTGGAGACCGACGGGATGGACGCCCTGCGCCGGGTCCTCGAGGTGAACTTCTTCGGCGTGGCCCGGGTCAGCACCGCCGCCATGCCCTACCTGCGCGCCGGTAAAGGCCGGCTGCTGGCCGTCAGCAGCGTCGGGGGCGTCATCGGCCAGCCCTTCAACGAGGCATACTGCGCGGCCAAGTTCGCCGTCGAAGGCCTCTACGAGTCACTGCACCCGGTGGCCGCCGCCATGGGTGTCCGCGTCAGCCTCGTCGAACCCGGCGCGGTCGCGAGCGACTTCGTGGACCACCTCGGCGACAACACTGCCCGGCTCGCCGCCAGCGGCCCGTACCGCGCCCTGCTGGAGGCCTACCTGGCCCGCACCGAGCAGGCGTTCGCCGCCGCCCAGCGTCCCGAGGACGTCGCGGACGTGATCGTCCAGCTCCTCGCCGATCCTACCCCGCCGCTGCGCGTGCAGACCTCCGCCGGTGCCGCCCGGTTCAGCGGCATCAAACTCGCCGACCTCGACGGCAGTGCCGTCACCTCCCTCACCAGCACGTGGATCACCGCGGCGGGCGACTCGCCCACCAACTGATCACTTCCCAGCCGAACGAATCCATCGGACCCTCGGTGGGCAAACGATCAATGGCACTGCTCGCCATGCTGCCGGCCGGCTGCACCCCCTCGGCCACGGTCTCCGCGCCGACTCCGGCCCCGGCGATGAGCAGTGTGCCGGCCGGCTGCGATCTCACCCGGGCGGGCGTCCAGTGGTCCGGCGTCACGCAGGAGTCAGTGCTGGAGCACGCCTCGCTGTTCACCACTGACGCCATGCGCGAGGGAACAGAAGTCCTCGACGCACCCGTGACCGCGGCCGTCGCCGGGGTCACCGTGCCGGACGGCTGGCTCCGGCTCCTCGCCACCGACCTGGGGAACAAGATCGGTGTCGGGGTGCACACGACCCGGCCCTCCCGCTCGTACAAAATGAATTTTGGCACTTGGGGTCTCAATGATCCGGAAATCACGGAGATCATCGTCTATGCGGGGGTCCGGCGGATCTCGGCGGTCTTTCCCGTGGGGTGCGCGCCCGCGGTGAGCGGCACCCTGACCGCATGGACGGAGACGAAGACGGGCGGCCTGACGTGCGGGGACCCGGCCCCGCCGACCGACCCCTACACGCGGGCGGCCCGCGAGTACTGCCCGCACACGTCCCCGAGCCGTTGACTCACATCATCTCGTCGCCGGTGGGGATCAGGACCGTCTTGACTTCGGTGTAGGCCTCGATCGCGGTGCGGCCGCCCTCGCGGCCCAGGCCGGACTGGCCGAAGCCGCCGAAGGCCACGTGCGGCTCCAGCTGGTAGCCGTTGATGCCGACCGTGCCGGCCCGGACCGCGCGGGCCATCCGGATCGCGCGCTTCACGTCGGCGGTGTAGACCGTGGCGGCCAGGCCATACGTCGTGTCGTTGGCCAGGCGGATCGCCTCCTGCTCGTCGGTGAACGGGACGACCGCGAGGACCGGGCCGAAGATCTCCTCCTGGGCGATGGTGGCGCTGTTGGCGACGTCGGCGAAGACGACCGGGTCGACGAAGTTGCCGGCCGACAGCTCGCCGTCGGGGCGGCCGCCGCCGCAGACCAGCCGGGCGCCCTCGGCCTGGCCGCGTTCGATGTAGCCGAGCACCCGGGACAGCTGCCGGTCGTTGATCAGCGGTGCGGCGGTGACCTGCGGGTCGAACGGGTCGCCGTAGGTGACCAGGCCGGTCATGCCCTCGGCGATGGCGAGGAACTCGTCGTACACGTCGCGGTGGACCAGGGCGCGGGAGTGGGCCACACACGCCTGGCCGGAGAGGCCGAGCGTCACCGTGCCCATGGTGAGGGTGGCGGCCGCGTAGACCTCGGCGTCCGGGAAGACGATCGACGGGCTCTTGCCGCCGAGCTCGAGGCTGACCCGCTTCATCCCCTCGGCCGCGGCGGCGAGCACCCGCTTGCCGACCGCGCGGCTGCCGGTGAAGGTGATCTTGTCGATCAGCGGGTGGGTGATCAACGCCTGGCCGGTCGGGTCGCCCGGGCCGGTCACCACGTTGAGCACGCCCGGCGGGAGGCCGGCCTCCTCGAGGAGTTTCGCCAGGCGCAACGCCGCGAACGTCGCGAACTCCGACGGTTTGAGCACCACGGTGCAGCCGGCCGCCAGGGCCGGTGCGACCTTCTGCGCGGCGAGCAGCAGCGGGCCGTTCCACGGGACGACCGCGGCCACCACCCCGACCGGTTCGCGCAGGGTCATCACCAGGTGGTCGCCGCCCTGATAACCGGGGAGCGTCTCGCCGGCGAGTTTGTCGACCCAGCCGGCGTGGTGGTCGAAGACGTCGGCGACGCACTCGATCGACATCGCGTACTCGTCGCCGAAGGTCAGCGGGACGCCGTTGTCGAGCGCCTGCAGGGTGCGCAGCTCGTCGGTGTGGGTGCGGATCAGCTCGGCGACACGGCGCAGCACGGTGATCCGCGTTTTGGCCCGGGCGCCCGGCCACGGACCCTCGTCGAACGCCCGGCGGGCGGCGCGCACCGCCGCGTCCACGTCGGCCGGCGAGGCGACCGCGAAGTCACCGACCTGCTCGCCGGTGGCGGGGTGGGTGTGCGTCCAGGTGCGGCCGTCAGCCGCGGCGCACCAGGCGCCGTCGATCAGCAGCTCACCGGCGGTCAGGCCGACCGCGTCCCGCCTCGTCTTGATCGAGAGAACCATCCGGCACCTCACTAGAACAGGTTCTATTTCTGCGCAGGGTACGCCGCATCGCGCAGGTCCGCCAAGTAGCCCGGCCACTCGCCGCCGCCGTGGACGGCCACGGCGGCGCCGGTCACGTATGAGGCCAGCGGGGATGCCAGCAGCAGGCAGACCCCGGCGACCTCCTCGCGGGTCGCCGCCCGGCCCATCGGCACCGTGCGGGCCACCGCCTCCGGGTCGAGGAAGCCGGCGACCGGGCCCGGCACCACGCTGTTGACCCGCACGGCCGGCGCCCACTCGACGGCCAGGCTGGTCGCGAGGTGGTGCAGGCCGGCCTTGGCCGCTCCGTAGGCGGCGGTGCCGGGTGACGGGCGGGTGCCGCTGACGCTGCCGACCATGAGGATCACTCCCCCACCCGGCTGGGTCCGCATGACCGCGTTGGCCGCCTGCGCGACGTGCAGCGGGGCGATCAGGTTGAGCTCGATGATTTTCGCGTGCAACCGGGGTGAGGCGCTCGCGGCCGGGACCGGTGGCGCACCGCCCGCGTTGTTCACCAGCACGTCGACCCGCCCGAGCCGGTCCTTCGCCGCCGCCACCAGCGCGGCGGCCTGCACCGGATCACGCACGTCGGCCCTGAAGAAATCAACCGGATCAAACCGGCCGCTGCCACCCCCAGGCGAGGCCGGCGAGGACGCGGGCGGGTTGCGGCCGCAGACCACCACCTGCGCCCCGGCCGCACGGAAGGCCGACGCGATCGCGGCCCCGATCCCCCGAGTCCCGCCGGTGACCACCACCCCGCGCCCGCTGAAGTCGAGGGGGTCCATAACCGCGATGCTAGCCCACCAAGCAAGCGCTAGGTTAGCCTGCGAGGATGGGCGTACACCTGCAACCCGGCACGATCGCCGAGGTGGTGATCGACTTCCCGCCGGTCAACGCGGTGCCGGTGGCCGGTTGGTTGTCGGTCGTCGACCAGCTCACCGCGGCCGGCGCCGACCCGGCGACCCGGGTCGTGGTGCTGCGCGCCGAGGGGCGCGGCTTCTGCGCCGGGGTCGACATCAAGGAGATGCAGCGCTCCGAGGGCCATCAGGTGCTACTCGCCGCGAACCGGGGGTGTGCCGCCGCGTTCGCGGCCGTCTACGACTGCCCGGTCCCGGTGATCGCCGCCGTGCAGGGCTTCTGCCTCGGCGGCGGCATCGGTCTGGCGGGCAACGCGGACCTGATCGTAGCCGCCGACGACGCCACGTTCGGCCTGCCCGAGGTCGACCGGGGCGCGCTCGGCGCCGCCACCCACCTGGCCCGGCTGGTGCCGCCGCAGCTGATGCGCGCGATGGTCTACACCTGCCGCACGGTCACCGCCGCCGACCTGCACCGCTTCGGCACCGTGCACGAGGTGGTGCCGGCCGACGGGCTGCGGGCTGCGGCGCGGGCGGTGGCCGGGGCGATCGCGGCCAAGGACCCGGTGGTGATCCGCCGGGCCAAGGAGGCGCTCAACGGCATCGACCCGGTCGACGTGAAGCGGTCGTACCGGTTCGAGCAGGGCTTCACGTTCGAGCTCAACCTCAACGGCGCGGGCGACCGCGCCAGGCAGAAGTTCGTGGAGGGCAGATGACGGTGCTGACCGTCGACGACGTGGTCGGCGAGTTGCGGGACGGGATGACGGTCGGCGTCGGCGGCTGGGGGTCGCGTCGCAAGCCGATGGCGCTGGTCCGGGCGGTCTGCCGGGCCGGGCTGCGCGACCTGACCGTGGTCTCCTACGGCGGGCCGGACGTGGGGCTGCTGATCGCGGCCGGCTGCGTGCGACGGGTGGTCACCGGGTTCGTGTCGCTCGACAGCATCCCGCTCGAGCCGCACTTCCGGCAGGCCCGCCAGGACGGCACCGTCGAGCTGACCGAATACGACGAGGGGATGCTCTATTGGGGACTCCTGGCGGCCGCCAACCGGCTGCCGTTCCTGCCGATCAGGGCCGGTCTCGGTTCCGACCTCATGAGGATCAACCCCACCCTGCGTACGGTGCAATCGCCGTACCCCGATGGCAGCAACCTGGTGGCGATGCCCGCCGTGACCCTCGACGCGGCGCTGGTCCACCTGAATCGCGCCGATCGGCGCGGCAACGCGCGCTACCTCGGCCCGGATCCCTACTTCGACGATCTGTTCTGCCTGGCCGCCCGCCGCCGCTTCGTCTCCTGCGAGCGGCTGGTCAGCACCGCCGACCTGATCGAAAGCGGACCGCCGCAGGGCCTGCTGCTCAACCGGATGATGGTCGACGGCGTGGTGGAGACCCCGCACGGGGCACACTTCACCAGCTGCGTGCCCGATTACGATCGCGACGAGGCGTTCCAGCGGGAGTACGCGACGGCCGCTGCCTCGCCCGACACGTGGGGGCGCTTCCGAGCCGCCTACCTGTACGGCGACGAGGAGCACTATCAGAAAGCGGTGGCCGCGCGATGAGCCGCGCGGATGTCTGCGTGGCCGCGTGCGCCGACGCGTGGCGCGGTGACGGCGCGGTCCTGGCCTCCACGACCGGCTTGATCCCCCGGCTCGGCGCCCGGCTGGCCCAGCTCACGTTCGAGCCGTCGTTGCTGCTCACCGACGGGGAGGCGACGCTCACGCACGCCGACGAGCCGGAGGGCTGGCTGCCCTATCGCGCGGTCTTCGGCGTGGTCGCGGCCGGCACCCGGCACGTGATGATGGGCGCGAGCCAGATCGACCGGTTCGGCAACCAGAACATCTCCTGCGTCGGCGACTGGCACCGCCCGACCCGGCAGCTGCTCGGCGTCCGCGGCGCGCCCGGCAACACGGTCAACCACACCACCAGCTACTGGATACCCCGGCACGAACCCCGGGTCTTCGTCGAGCACGTCGATCTGGTGTCCGGAATAGGTCATGACCGGGGTGCGGTCGAGATCCGCGTGGTGGTGACGGACCTGGCCGTGCTCGACTTCACCACCCCGGACCGGTCGATGCGGCTGCGCTCGGTGCATCCGGGGGTGTCGGTGGCCGACGTGGAGGCCGCCACCGGTTTCCCGCTGACGGTGCCGGTCTCGGTGCCGGTCTCGCGCTCGCTCACCGGCCCGGAGCTGGCACTTCTCCGCGAGCGGCTCGACCCGGACGGCCTACGGGAGTTCCGGTGAGGACCCGGCTCACCGAGCTGCTCGGCTGCCGGCACCCGATCGTGCAGACCGGTATGGGTTATGTCGCGGGCGCCGGCCTGGTCGCGGCCACCTCGGCGGCCGGCGGCTTCGGCATCGTCGCCTCCGCCACGATGACCCTGGATCAGCTGCGCGTCACCCTCGAAAAGATCCGCGCCCGCACCGACGCGCCCTTCGGAGTCAACATCCGCGCCGACGCCCCCGACGCGACCGAAAAAATCACCTATTTGGTACGGGAGAAAGTCCGCCTGGTCTCGTTCGCCCTGGCGCCGAGCCCCGATCTGATCCGCCGCTGCGCGGACGGTGGCGTGCTGACCATGCCCTCGGTGGGCGCCCGCCGGCACGCCGAGAAGGTGGCCGGGTGGGGTGCCGACGCCGTGCTGGTGCAGGGTGGCGAGGGTGGCGGGCACACCGGCCCGGTCCCGACGACCCTGCTGCTGCCGCAGGTGGTGGACGCGGTCGACATCCCGGTCGTGGCGGCCGGCGGCTTCTTCGACGGGCGGGGGCTGGTGGCGGCGCTGGCGTACGGCGCGTCCGGGATCGCGATGGGCACCCGGTTCCTGCTCACGTCGGACAGCCCGGTCGCCCCGGACGTGAAGCGCCGGTACCTGGCCGCCGGGGTGACCGGCACGGTCGTCACCACGCGGGTGGACGGGGTGCCGCATCGGGTGCTGCGGACGCCGTTCGTGGACTCGCTGGAGCGGGTCGGGCGGGTCGCGGTGCTGTCGCGGGCGCTGCGCAATGCCGCGGCGTTCCGGCGTGAGTCGGGGCTGTCGTGGCCGGAGCTGCTGCGCACCGGGCGCGCCGCCCGCCACGGTCGCAACCTCTCCTGGGCGCAGACGCTGATGGCGGCGAACACCCCGGCGCTGCTGCGCGCGTCGATGGTGAAAGGCGACCTGTCGGCCGGGGTGATGTCCGCCGGTCAGGTGGCCGGGCTGATCGACGACCTGCCGTCCTGCGCCGAGCTGATCGACCGCATCATGGTCGAGGCGGACGCGAGGATGGCCGCGCTGGCCGCCGTTCGATGATCGGCTCTTCGAGCGTGGCCTGCCGCGGCTTTTGGGCGCGGCATGGCCACGGATTTTCAAATGCGGTCCTGCCGCGGCTCTTCAGAGTGGCTCTGCCGCGGCTCTGCACAGCGGCTCTTCAGAGTGGCTCTGCCGCTGCTCTGCACAGCGGCCGCTACCGGCGCTCGACGTCGGCTCTTCGGCAACGCGTTCCGTCAGGCTCGCTCGATGATGGTGACGTTGGCTTGGCCGCCGCCCTCGCACATGGTGAGCAGGCCGTAGCGGCCCCCGCAACGCTCCAGCTCGTGCAGCAGGCTGGTCAGCAGCCGCGCGCCGGTGGCGCCGAGCGGATGACCGAGAGCGATCGCACCGCCGTTCACGTTGACCCGGGACGGATCCGCGCCGGTCTCGCGCAGCCAGGCGAGCACCACGCTGGCGAACGCCTCGTTGACCTCGAACCGGTCGATGTCGCCGACCCGCAGGCCGGCCCGGGCCAGCGCGCGCGGCGTCGCCTCGATCGGCGCGGTCAGCATCAGCACCGGGTCGCCGCCGCGAGCGGACAGGTGCCGGATGACGGCTCTCGGCCGCAGGCCGTGCTCCCGCAGCGCCCTCCCGGACGCGACGAGCAGCGCGGCGGCCCCGTCGGCGAGCTGGCTGGAGGTGGCGGCCGTGATGACGCCACTGGGTCGCAGCGGGGTCAGCCCGGCCATCCGAGCGGCGGTGGTGTCCCGGCGCGGACCCTCATCGGCTGAGCAGGTTGCCGGCTGTCCAGGCCGCGCCGTCGCGGTCGCGGTCATGGTGTTGCTGAGCGTCAGCGGCGCTGTCTCGGCGCGGAAACGGCCCTCGTCGATGGCCTGGATCGCGCGCCGGTGGCTGATCAAGGCCCACTCCTCCAGTTCGGCTCGGGTCAGGGACCACTTTGCCGCGATGTCGTCGGCGCTGCGGAACTGGTCGACCTCCTGCTCGCCGTAACGGGCCGCCCACCCGTGCGATCCCCGATAGGGCCCCGCCGGCGCCATCGCGCTGCCGATCGGCACCTGGCTCATGCTCTGCACCCCGCCGGCCACCACCAGATCCGCGGTGCCGCTCATCACCGCCTGCGCCGCGAAGTGCACAGCCTGCTGACCCGACCCGCACTGCCGGTCGACGGTCACCCCCGGCACGTGCTCGGGCAGGCCGGCCGCCAGCCAGCTGGTCCGCGCGATGTCACCGGACTGCGGCCCGAGCGTGTCGACGCAGCCCAGCACCACGTCGTCGACAGCGGCCGGGTCGACGCCGGCGCGGCCGAGCAGCGCCGTGATGACGTGCGCGGCCAGGTCGGCCGGGTGCACACCGGACAGGGCGCCACCGCGTTTGCCCACGGGCGAACGGACCGCCGCCACCAGGTAGGCCGGTTCCATGGTTGACGCCCCTCCGCCGGATGGACTCTACTAGAACTTGTTCTAATCTATGACACCGGGCGGCCGCCATGCACGTGGGATACACGCCGGAGCAGGAGAAGCTGCGCCAGGAGCTGCGGGCCTATTTCGCCGCCCTGATGACCCCGGACCTGCGCGCCGCGCTCACCGACGACGACGGTGAGTACGGTGACGGCGAGGCCTACCGCGCGGTGGTGCGCCGGCTGGGCCACGACGGCTGGCTGGCGTTGGGCTGGCCGGTGGAGCACGGCGGCCGCGGGCGTTCCCGCCTGGACCAGCTGATCTTCGCCGACGAGGCGGCCATGGCCGGCGTACCGGTGCCGTTCCTGACCATCGACACGGTCGGGCCGACGATCGCCCGGCACGGCTCCGGCCAGCAGCGCGCCGAGCTGCTGCCGCGCATCGCGGCCGGCGAGGTGCACTTCTCGATCGGCTATTCGGAGCCCGAGGCCGGCACCGACCTGGCCGCGCTGCGCACCCGTGCGGTCCGCGACGGCGACCACTACGTGATCAACGGGCAGAAGATGTGGACCAGCCTGATCCGGTACGCGGACTACGTCTGGCTGGCCTGCCGCACCGACCCGTCCGCGGAACGGCACCGCGGCCTGTCGATCCTGGTGGTGCCGACCGACGCGCCCGGTTTCTCCTGGACACCGGTGCGGACCGTGGCCGGCCCGACCACCAGCGCCACCTACTACACCGACGTCCGGGTGCCGGTCGCAGCGCGGGTCGGCGCCGAGAACGAGGGCTGGCGCCTGATCACCGACCAGCTCAACCACGAGCGGGTCGCGCTGACCTCGGCGGCGCCGCTGCGCCGGGCGCTCGACGAGGTCACCGCGTGGGCGGTCGAGACCGGGGCGATCGAGCGGGAGTGGGTGCGGCTGCACCTGGCCCGGGTGCACGCCAAGACCGAGGTCCTCAAGCTGCTGAACTGGCGGGTCGCAGCAAGCGCGGACGCCGATGCCAGGGTGGCGGCCGGCCCAGCAAGCGGACCCGGCGCAGCTGGCGCGCCTCGCGCGGACGCCGGCGGCGGGGCGGCCCCCGGCCCGGCCTCGCGCGGCAGGCCCGCCTTCGGCACGGACGGCCTTTCGGCGGCGGTGCGGGCCTCGGCCGGCAAGGTGTATGGCACCGAGCTGGCCGTGGAGGCCTATCGGCTGCTCATGGAGGTGCTCGGCCCGGCCGCCACGGTGCGCGCCGGCTCTCCGGGCGCGCTGCTGCAGGGCCGGATCGAGCGGATGCACCGCGCCTCGCTGATCCTCACCTTCGGTGGCGGCGCCAACGAGGTGCAGCGCGACATCATCGCGGCGGGTGCGCTCGGCCTGCCGGTCAAGCGATAGGAGGCGGCAATGGATTTCGACCTGAGCGACGAGGCCCGCGAGCTGGCCGCGCTCACCCGCGACCTGGTGAACTCCGGGCGCCCGCTGTGGCCGGCGCTGGCCGAGGCCGGGGTGCTGGCCGCCGCGCTGCCGAAGCACGCCGGCGGCGACGGGCACGGCGTCATCGAGCAGTGCGCGATCCTCGTCGAGCTCGGCCGCGCCGCCGCCACCGTGCCCTACCTGTCGTCGATCGTCGCCGCGGCGTCCACGCTCGCCCACTGCGGCACCGATGCGCAGACGACGGAGTGGGCGGCCCCCGCCGCCCGCGGCGAACTCCTGCTGACGACCAGCCCGAGCGCACTGGACGGGACGGCCAGCCCGACCGCCATCGCGGGGCTAGCCGCAGCGGCCAAGCCCGCCGACCGGTTCAGACCGGCCGCGGCGGCCGGGACAGTCAGACAGGCCGGCCCGCGCCCCGGCGACGACCGCTGGCGACTGGACGGCGAGGTGCCCACTGTTCCCGCCGCAGCCGAGGCCGCGCTGATCCTGGTCGCTGTCGGACCCGACGTGTTCCTCGTCCGAGCCGGCGACCACGGAGTCGCCGTCGAGCCACAACAAGCCGAGGGCGGCCCGCAAGCCGGCCTGCTCACGCTTACCGGCGCACTCGGCGACCGGCTGCCCGGCGCGGCGGCCCGGCTCGCCGCGCACACCACCGTCGGTGCCTGCGCGGCCCAGCTCGGCGTCGTCGAGCGCGCCCTGGAGATGACGGCCGACCACGCCCGGACCCGGATCCAGTTCGGCCGCCCGATCGGCTCGTTCCAGGCCGTCTCGCAGCGCCTCGCCGACGCGTACATCGACGTCGAAGCCCTGCGGGTGGCCCTGTGGCAGGCGGCCTGGTCACTCGCCGAGGACCGGCCCGCCGCTGCCGAGGTCGCCACTGCCGGTTTCTGGGCCGCCGAGGCCGGGCACCGCGTGCTGCACACCGCGGTCCACGTCCACGGCGGCGTGGGACTCGACCTCGACTACCCGCTGCACCGCTACTTCCTGGCCGCGAAGCACCACGAGTTCCTGCTGGGTGGCCCCACCGGCCAGCTGCTGGCGCTGGCCGACACCTTCCGGCCTGAATTAGAACACGTTACAGTTCTAGGATGAAGTTCAGCCTCGGCATCGCGCTCAGCCCGCTCGACCAGCTCATCGACCTGGCGCAGACCGCCGAGGAGTGCGGCTTCGCGTCGATCGCGCTGCCCGACTCGCTCTTCTACTCCGAAGAGGTCAGTGCGAAGTATCCGTATACGCCGGACGGCAGCCGGTTCTGGACCGCGGAGACACCGTGGTCGGATCCGCTCGTCACGGCCGCCGCGCTCGGCGCCGCCACCAGGCGGATCCGCTTCTACACGCAGGTGCTCAAGCTCGGCCCGCGCAACCCGGTGTTGCTGGCCCGCCAGGTCGGCTCGGTGGCCCACCTGACCGGCAACCGTTTCGGCCTCGGCGTCGGGCTCGGCTGGTCGCCGGAGGAGTCGTTGTGGTGCGGCGCCCCGTTCGCCGACCGGGGCGCCCGCGGTGACGAGGCCATCGAGGTGCTGAAGCTGATCCTCGGCGGCGGCATGGTCGAGTTCCACGGCAAGCACTTCGACTTCGGTCGTCTGCAGATGAGTCCGGCCCCGGCCGAGCCGGTCCCGATCTACGTGGGCGGCCACGCCGACGTGGCGCTGCGCCGCGCCGCCCGGGTCGGCGACGGCTGGTCCTCGGCGATGATGCGCTTCGACGACCTGCGCGCGACGATCGCCCGCCTCACCGAGCTCCGCTCCGGCTATGGCCGCGCCGACCAGCCCTTCGAGATCCAGGCGGTCTGCGTCGACCGCTTCGGCCTGGACGGCTTCCGCCAGCAGGCCGACGCCGGCGTCACCGACGCGATCGTGGTGCCCTGGCGCTTCTACGGCACCGACTTCGACGGCCCGCTGTCCGCCAAGAAGGACGGCCTGCACCGCTTCGCCGACGAGGTGATCACCAAACTCGGGTAGGCGCCCGATGGCGCGACCGACAGCGGCCCCGGGCTCTGGGCACTCCCCCGCGATCCGGGGCTCACGCCCGAGATACCTGCGGTCGATGACGCTCAGGTGTGTCTTGCCGAGCACCTGTGTCCACGAATCGGAGTACCGCGGCAGAACCCGTGCGGGTGATCACATCTCGAGCGGGTGGCGCCGCCGGGCCACGCGCCGCGACGCCGCCAGAACGGGCTGTGAAATTCTCCGGAGCTTTCGCCGGATTTCCGCGCGCGAGCAAACTTTGACGGTTCCGCGACCTCTGCGGCCGGGTGAGCGATGCGTGACTCGGTGTCCATTCCGAACAATAACGAATTGGTGATGGCGTGCGACCCGAACGGACAGTTTCGTGTACCGTTCCCGCCATGTTTGATTTCGAGTACGAGTCCGATTTGCACATCCCAAGCGCTCCCCGGTGGGGCCGAATAGGATCGCTGTCCGGCACGGTCTTCGCCATGGTCGGCGTCGCCCTCGCCGCCATGACGGTGCCGACCTTTGCACTGGTCTGGGCTCTCCAGCTCGCCGGAAGCTGACCTCGGCAGGTAGCGGATCCACACTCGATCGGTCACCATAGGTAACAATTAAATCGCGCCGCAGAATGCGGTTTGGACATCCATGGCGGTCAGACCGAAGTCGGCCAGGTCGTAATGGTGAGCCGGACCACTTCGCTCGGCCTGCAATGACATCATCACGCTGCGTGCCATCGGAGTCAGCGGCGTACCCAAGCGGTGATAAACGACCTCGACCACCCCGATCGGGTCGGCCACGAAATCGTCGTAGTCGACGTCGATGAAGTGCGCCGGATCGTGCCGCGCCCGGTCGGCCGTGAACCGCCGCAACCCGCGCGACCACAGCGCGAGCTGCGCCCGGCCGAGCACCTCGCCGCGGAACACCGTGGACCACCCGTCGCACGCCTGCGCGTTGAGACTGCACACCGAGGCGATCACGGTCTGCGGAGCGCGATGCGTCTGGATCACCACGGCGTCCGGGTAGGCGGCCAGCAGCGCGTCCAGCGCGAACAGGTGGCTGGGGTTCTTCAGCACCCAGCGCCGCCCAGCGTCGTGCAGGCCGATCAACTGCAGGTTGCGCCGATGCCGGCGGTAGGCGTCAGTCCAGTCCCGACCCGCCAGCCACGCCGCATAACCCGGGATGTGGGCCAGGCACTCGAACGACACCGACATCATCGACTGCCGCAGCAGCCGCCAGCACTCCTCGACCTGGTCAGCCGCCGTGTAGTGCGCACCCGTGAACGCCGGGTTCTCCGCGTTGTGCCGCTGATAGCCGTCCTGCAGCACCGCATAGACCGGGTTCTCCGCCCAGCTCTCCCGCGGCGGGCGCGGCTGCGGCGCCTCGGTCAGCCACAACTCCAGCCCCTGATGAGCCGGGTCGGCGGCGAGCAGCCGGTGCAGCGCGGTCGTCCCGGTGCGTGGCAGCCCGGTCACGAACACCGGCCGCGTCACCGACACCGCGGCATGCTCCGGAAACTGCTTCCACGCCGCCTCACTGAGCAGCCGCGACACCAGTGCCGCACGCACCAACCCCCTGCTCACCTTGCTGCCGATCGGGGTCAGGTCCGCCTCTTTCCGGTACGACCTGAGCAGCACCCCCAGCCCGTCCCGATAGTCGTCGACGCCGAAGTCGTCGAGTCCGGTCAGGCGGGCCGCCGAGGCATGCAGATCGTCGAGCGTGCCGACGTCGGTGCGTGCGCTACGCATGCTCACCCCCGAGCTCAGTGGTGGAACTCGCCGCAGTTGACGTCGAGGCACTGGCCGGTGATGCCCCGGGCCAGGCCGGAGAGCAGGAACAGTGCGGCGTCGGCCACCTCGTCGGGCTCGGGCAGCCGGCGCAGATCGGTGGTCGCGGCGATCTCGTCGTAGATCTGCTGGGGCGGCACCTCGCGCTGGGCGGCCTGGTAGTCGAACCACATGCGCAGGCTCTCCGCCCAGATCCAGCCGGGCGCCACCGAGTTGACCCGCACACCTTTCGGCCCGAGCTCGCTCGCCAGGTTCTGCGCGACCGCGAGCAACCCGGCCTTGGCGAGCTTGTACGGCCCGAACGGGTGCCGGGAGTGCCGCAGCACCGCCGAGTTGACCATCACGACCGCGCCGCCGGACTCGACCAGGGCCGGGGTCAGCAGCCGGGTCAGGCGCAGCCCGGCGAGCACGTTGACGTCGAAACTCGCCCGCAGGTCGTCCAGGTCGACCTTGCCGAGGGCGCGCATCGGCGGCATCACGAACGCGTTGGTGACCAGCCCGTCCACCCGGCCGAACCGGTCGAGCGCGGCCCGCACGAGCGCGGCACTCGCGTCGTCGTCGGTGAGATCGGTGGGCACCACCAGGGCGTGACGGCCGGCCGCGGTCACCTTCCCGGCCACCTCGGCCAGGAAGGACTCGGTGCGCGCGGCGAGCACCACGTCGGCGCCGTGCTGAGCGGCCCGCACCGCGAGCGCCTGGCCCAGCCCGGGACCGACCCCGGCGACCAGCACGACCTTGTCGGCGAGCACGGCTCAGCCCAGCATCCGGGCCGCGGTGGCGACCTGCCGGGCGGCGATCCGGTGTCGCCACGCCGCCGGATCGATCGGATCGTAGTAGGGCAGCTGTTTGGGCAGGTCGTCGACGGCGATCACGTCCACCCGGGGGCCGTCCGCCTCGGTCAGCGCGCGGGACAGCCGTTGCCAGCGCAGCTGCACGAACCCCCGGTCGTGGCCGGTGCGCTCGATCCAGTTGGCGACGCCCGGGTCACGTTCGCTGATCACGTACCGAATAGTGCCGTCCGGGTCGACCTGTGCCTGCGGGACGGTGAGGCTGGTCTGGTGGTTGGCGTAGTCCATCGAGACATACCACATCGTGCCGAGCTGGAGGCCCTGGTAGGGGGCGTCGGCGACCGGGACCGTGACGACCATGGCCTGGTCGTCGGCGAGCTGGTAGTGGCCGACCGAGGAATACTGCGTGGCCAGGCCGCCCGGGGTCAGCCGCGGCGGGGTGAGCGTGTTGACCGGCAGGTTCAGGTAGAAGCGCTCGGCGAAGGCCAGGAACGTGCGGATCCGGCCGACCAGCATCTTGCCGGCCACTTCGTACCGTCGGACCTGCTTGTCTCTCGTGAGCGGCGCGGGTGTGGCGCCGAGACGGTCGGGCCGGTGGATGCGGAGCATGCCGGGTTGCTCGGTGGCCCAGTCGCTGAACACCTCGCGCACCACGAGCATGGCCGAGCCGGGCTCGAGCGGGAACGTGTTGCGACCGCTCAGGCCCGGTCCGAAACGGATCTCGAAGCTGCCGTCGGCGGCGACGTCGAACGCCCGGTCGTCGAAGGCGGCGAGGCTGCCGGGGACGGTCACCGGCGAATACGACCCGTCGAGGATCTGGAAGCTCAGATCGGCGGTGCCGCCACGACGGCCGGTCACCACATATTCCGCGTCGTCGCGGAGCCACGCGTGGAAGTAGAGCGTGTCGGGATTGTCCAGCCCCATCTTGGTGTGGGGGCCGGTCGATCGTACGAAATAGGGAAAATCGCGGTCGTAAGCCCACGCCATCTGGATCGAGGCGCGGATGCCGCCCGCCAGGTAGTCATAGCCCTCGATCAGGTCTTGCTCGCCACGGACGTGCGGCGCCTCGGCGATGACGCGCTCGGCCTGCGCGATGGCCTCGGCGAACGGATCGGTAAGCACGGCTCATGCTAGAACGCGTTCTAGATTCGGGTCAACTTCTGTTCGCTGACAGCTTGACCCACGATGGAACGTGTTTCACTCTGAGGCGCATGCGCGCCTATCGGATGACCGGCTGGGGAAACCCGCCGGAGCAGTGCGAGGTGGCCGAGCCGACGCCCGGGCCGGGGCAGATGCTGATCCGGGTCGCCGGGTGCGGGCTGTGCCGCTCCGACCTGACCATGCGGCAGATTCCGCAGGTCGCCGGCGAGCGGCTCGGCTGGCGGATGCCGTTCACGCTGGGCCACGAGACGGCCGGCTGGCTGACCGACGGGACGCCGGTGGCACTGGTCTCCCCCACCTCGTGCGGCGTCTGCCCGCTCTGCGTGCGCGGACGGGACAACGCCTGCCCGGACGGCCGGGCCGGGCGCGGGTACGGCCGGGACGGCGGGCTGGCCGAGTATGTGGTGGCCGACCGGCGCAGCGTGGTGCCGCTGGGTGAGCTGGATCCGCGGTATGCCGGGCCACTGACCGACGCGGGCGCCACGGCTTATCACGCGGTGCGGCGGGCCCGGGGGCATCTGGCGCCGGGGAGCACCGCAGTGGTGGTGGGCGCGGGCGGGCTGGGCGCCTTTGCGGTGCAGTTCTTGCGGATTCTGACCGCGGCCCGGGTGGTGGCCGTGGATGTCTCCGCCGAGCGCCGGGCCTATGCGCAGTCGGTGGGCGCCCATCAGGCGACATCCTCGTTGAGCGAGAAGGCGGACGCCGTGCTCGACTTCGTGGGCACCGACGAGACGATCGCCGCCGGGGTCGCGGCGGTCCGGCCCGGCGGGGCGTTCGGGTTGATCGGCTCGGCCGGCGGGCGCCTGGAGCGGCCCTGGTTCGGGACGCTGCCCGCCGACGGCGAGGTGTTCACGTTCCAGGGGTCCTCGATCGCCGACGCGCAGGAGGTGATCGCGCTGGCGGCGGCCGGGCTGATCCGCAATCAGGTGCAGGAGTTCCCGTTCGAGAAGGCCGGCGAGGCGTATGAGCAGCTCGCAGCCGGCACGCTGACCGGCCGGGCGGTGGTCCTGCTCTAGCCGGCCAGCTTGCCCAGGCGGGACAACGTCTCGTCGGCCTCGGCCACCAGCTCGGCGAGGACGTCCGCGACCGGGCGGACCTCGTTCATCCGGCCGACGATCTGGCCGACCGGCATCGGCACCACGGTCGGGTCGCCCGACTCCATCAGCCGGGTGTGCGCCTCGGCCACCAGCAGGTTCTGCAGCGGCATCGGCAGCGGCACCGGCGCCTGCTCGGCGGACCAGGCGTCGGTCCAGCGGTTGCGCAGCAGCCGGGCCGGCTTGCCGGAGTAGATCCGGCTGCGGACCGTGTCGGACGACCGGGCCTTGAGCAGGGCCTCACGCAGTGCCGGGGCGCTCCGATACTCCGTGGTACCGAGCCAGACCGAGCCCATCCAGACGCCACGGGCGCCGAGTGCGAGCGCCGCCGCGACCTGCCGGCCGCTGCCGATCCCGCCGGCGGCCAGCACCGGCACGCCCTCACCCACCGCGTCGACCACCTCCGGTACGAGCACCATGCTGGCGATCTCCCCGGTGTGCCCGCCGGCCTCATAGCCCTGCGCCACCACGATGTCGACGCCGCTCGCCACGTGGCCGCGGGCGTGGTCGGCCCGGCCGGCCAGCGCGGCGACCAGCACACCACGCTCGTGCGCCTGGGCGATCACGTCCGGCGGTGGCGGCCCCAGCGCGTTGGCGATCAGCCGGACCGGGTGGCGCAGCGCCACCTCCACGTGCGAGCGGGCCACCGAGTGCAGCCAGCCGAGCACACCGGCCCGCTGCGCGGAGTCGACGCCCAGCGGGGGCACGCCGAGGCGCAGCAGGGTCCGCTCGACGAAGTCACGATGCCCGGCCGGGATCAGCCGATCGAGGTCGGCGGCGACACCCTCGGCCGGCTCGTGACTGGGCATGACGACGTCCACACCGTACGGAAAACCCTGGGTTTGATCGTCGAGCCAGGTCAGAACCTCGTCGAGCTCGGCGGCGTCGTTGAATCGCACGCAGCCGAGCACACCGAGCCCACCGGCCCGGCTGATCGCCGCCACCACCTGCTCCGACGGGCTGAACCCGACCACCGGATGCTCGATCCCGAGCCGCTCACACAGCTCAGTCCGCATGGCTCACCTCCGCGGCCGGGTGGTCGGTGGCGTGCTGGTGGGCCCAGCGGTAGTCGGCCTTGCCGCTGATCGTGCGGTGGATCTCGTCGACCAGCCAGACCGAGCGGGGCACCTTGTAGCCGGCGATCTGCTCGCGCAAGTGCTCCTCGACGCCGGACAGGTCGATCTTCGCGCCGGGGCGGGTCTGGACCAGCGCGGCGACCCGCTGGCCGAGCCGCTCGTCCGGCAGGCCGATGACCAGGGCGTCGAAGACATCCGGGTGGTTCTTCAGGGCGCCCTCGACCTCCTCCGGGAAGACCTTCTCGCCGCCGGTGTTGACGCAGGTGTTGCCCCGGCCGAGCAGGGTGACGGTGCCGTCCTCCTCGAGCCGGGCGAAGTCGCCGGGGAACGCGTAGCGCACGCCGTCGACGTCGGCGAGCAGGGCGGCGGTCTTCTCCGGGTCGTTGTAGTAGCCGAGCGGGAGGTGGCCGCTCTTGGCAAGCCGGCCGACCTCGCCGGGTGACACCGGCCGGTTGTCGTCGCCGAGCACCACGGTCTGCGGGCCGGGCATCACCCGCGGGTCCTCGACCGCGCCGCCGGGCACGTCGGCGACCACGCCGATCCCGGTGAAGCCGGTCTCGGAGGCGCCGATCGCGTCGGTGACCAGCACGTTCGGCAGCAGGTCGAGATAGAGCCGCTTGACCACCGGGGAGAACAGCGCGCCGCTGGAGGAGACCGCGCCGACCGAGGAGCCGTCGTAGTCGCCGGCCGCGTACGCCTCGATCAGCGGGCGGGCCATCGCGTCGCCGATCAGCACCACCACGTTGACCCGGCGCCGGTCGATGGTGCGCCAGACCTCGTCCGCATCGAAGTGCGGCAGCATCACCACGGTGTCGCCGGCGAACAACGCCATCAGCGCGGCCCACTGCGCGTTGCCGTGGATCAGCGGGGCCAGGCAGAGCCGGACCATGCCGTCCACGCCGGCCCCGCGCCGGGACTGCTGCCACTCGTCCTCGAGGGGGATGCCGGTCATGAAGTCGACGCCGCCGCCGAGGGCGCGCCACACGTCCTCGTGCCGCCAGAGGACGCCTTTCGGATAGCCGGTGGTGCCGCCGGTGTAGAGCAGGTAGACGTCGTCGGCGAAGCGCTCGCCGAAGTCGCGGGCCGGGTCGCCGGCGGCCAGCGCGTCCGCATAGGTGACGGCGTCGGTGCCGGCATCGGAGCCGTCCGGCAGCACCACCACGGTGTGCAGGGAAGGTGCCGAGGGCAGCACGGCCGCGACCCGGGGGGCGAAGCGGCGGTCGTGGATCAGGGCCGCGGGCTCGGCGTCGGCGAACAGGAATTGCAACTCGTTCTCGACATACCGGAAGTTGACGTTGACGACCGCGGCGCGCAGCTTGTAGACGGCGATCATGGCGACCACGGCCTCGATCGAGTTGCCCGCGTACAGGCCGACCCGGTCACCGGGCAGCACACCACGATCTTGCAGGAAGTGCGCCAGGCGATTGGCGCGCTCCTCCAGCTCGGCGTAGCTGATCTCCTGCTCGCCGAAGCACACCGCGGTCCGCGGCCCGAACGCGTCGACCGCGTGCTCGAACAGGTCTGCGATATTTGCCGCCATCACCAGAAAGTAGAACCTGTTATCGTTCGTGACAAGCCCCGGGAATTGGCGCAGGAGGCACAATGGAGGCGCACGCCCTCGTCGAGCAACACGGACCGATCCTGGTCGTGACGATGAACCGGCCGCAGGTCCGCAACGCGCTGTCCGCCGAGATGATGGCCATCATGCGCGACGCCTGGGACCGGGTCGACGAGGATCCGGCGATCCGGGTCGCGGTGCTGACCGGGGCCGGCGGGGCGTTCTGCGCGGGCGCCGACCTGCGGGCGATGACCGCGTCGCACCCGGGTGACACCTTCGACGGCGCCGACCTGTCCCGCATCGACGCGCTGCTCAAGGGCCGCCGGTTGAGCAAACCCCTGGTGGCCGCGGTGGAAGGCCCGGCGGTCGCCGGCGGCACCGAGATCCTGCAGGCCACCGACGTGCGGGTGGCCGGGCAGAGCGCGCGGTTCGCGGTGTCCGAGGCGCGCTGGGGGCTGTTCCCGCTGGGCGGCTCGGCGGTGCGGCTGGTGCGGCAGATCCCGTACACGATCGCGGTGGACATGCTGGTCACCGGCCGCCAGCTGAGCGCCGCCGAGGCCCGCGACGCCGGTCTGATCGGTCACGTGGTGCCCGACGGGCAGGCGCTCGGCAAGGCCATGGAGCTGGCCGGGGCGATCGCCGCGAACGGGCCGGTCGCCGTGCAGGCCATCCTGCGGACCATCCGGGAGACCGAGGGCCTGGCCGAGACGGACGCGTTCGCGCTCGAGTCGAAGATCGGGATGGCGGTGTTCCGCAGCGACGACGCCAAGGAAGGCCCGCGCGCCTTCATCGAGAAGCGCGCCCCCGAGTTCCGGGGGCGCTGACCCCTCAGCGTCGTGCCGTGCAGGTGACAGTGGTCGTGGCGGCCGGGTTGCTCTCCGAGCTGATCGTGACGGCCACCCTCGAGGCGCCGTGCACCGCGACCTGCACCGTGGTGGTCCGGCCACCCGGCACGGCGACGACGGCACGCGGCACTGTCGCGCCGGGCGCCGCGACGCGCAGGACGTCATCGCCACGGCCGGTGTTGCGGACCGGGATGTCGCAGCGCGCCCACCCGGACTTGTCGAGGCGGGCGGACGCCGAGTGGGCCTTCACCCCGCGGGCCGACGGCCCGGCGCCGTCCAGCGAGCGCACCGCCACCTGGTACGACAGCACGCCGTCGCGGTCCCGCTTCCGGTCGAGCACGTAGAAGTGCAGCCGGTTGGCGGTGTCCACGTACTCGAACTCGCTGCCCGAGCCGGTCCCGGCGTGGAACAGCGCGTCGGAGAGCTGCCGGTAGTCACCGATGGTCATCTTCTGCGGGGTGCCGTCCGGCAGCACGAAGTCGACCTTGTCGATGTCCTGCGGGTTGGCGTCGACGGTCCAGATGAACGGCGCGTTGTCAGCGTTCTTGGTCTTGGCCAGCAGCACCCCGGAGTCGGGGGTGAACGAGTCGAAGCCCATCCGGTCGACCACCTCGAGGGTGTAGTTGTCGTACTTGCCGCCGTCGCAGTACGGATCGGTCGCGGTGTCACACGCGGGCGCCTTGTCGCCGCCGTCCAGGGTCACGTTGATCCCGGCCAGCCGCCGCCCGCCCGGGTCCACCTCGCGCGCGGTCACCCGGGTCACCACGACGCCGGAGCCGGCCAGGGCGTCACGGGACAGCTTCAGCACCGCCGCGTCGTCGACGATGCCGAGTTTGATCTTGTTCCGCAGCATGTGCTGCGCGCCCATCGACGATCCCGCGGTGCCCGGGATCAGCCACCGGCTGTGCGGGCCGCCGGGCCCGTTGAACGTGCCCCGGCTCAGCATCTCCCACGGGCCGCTGTAGTCGCGGCGGGCCGGGACGCTGTACGGGTTGTTGTAGTTGTCGCCGACGCCGAGGATGTGGCTGAACTCGTGCGCGTAGGTCGACATGCCCGAGCTCTCCGCCTGCAGCGAGCTGCCCGACGCGGCGTTCGGCCAGATGTTCGCCGAGGCCTGCCAGGAGGTCCACTCGACGTAGCGGGTCGCGTTCCAGTTCGGCAGCGCCTCGTCCGGCGGGCCGAACTCGTCGGTGACGTCCGCCTTGGTGGTGAACTTCATCTGGCCGAACTCCTGCCAGGTCGCCGACTCGTCCTGCCCGGCGGACAGGAAGAACACGAAATCGTACGAGGCGGCCTCCTGCTCGCCGACCGCGGCGATCCAGGCGGCCCGCGCGTCGGCACGCAGGTCACGGCCGCACACGTCGCCGGCCGGGCAGCCCTGGCCGCGCTGCATGGAGGACTCGATGCCGTAGTCGTGGCTGGCGTGCGGCATCTGGTAGACGCCGTACGCGCTCAGGTCGATGCCGTACCGCCCGTTCGAGTCCTCCATCCAGTACTCGTGGATGGTGTGGCCGCGGTTGAGCGTGCCCGGCGTGTTGAGGAAGTCCCGGTAGAACGCCGGCACCTCGGCACGGTCCAGGTTCTGCACGCCGGACGGGTTGCCGTAGATCGTGGAGTTCGCCGGCTGGGTGACCACGAACGGCTGGTTCGGGTAGTCGACGAGCACGAGCGCGCCGTTGAAGGTCCGTTCCGAGCCGCGGACCGCCGGATCCGCCCAGTCGGTCCCGGGCACTTTCCGGTAGTCCGACCAGGTCATCGTGTCGGGCAGCTCGTAGCGCTGCGGATCGACCGGCTGCGGCGCCCCGGCCAGCCCGGCCGGGGCGGCCGCCTCGTCCCGCTGCCACGGCTGGGTCTGCGGCCAGTGCCGCGCCCGCCACGGCGTCTCCGGGTCACCTGCCCCGGGCGGCGCGGCGCCGGCCGGTGTCACGGTGAGCGCACCGGTCACCGTCAGCACCACCGTGGACACGACCGCGACCAGACCCCGTACCGTCAGCATCCCGCCATCCTGACAGGACCATCGACTCTTATCAATCAATACACACTGGTGCCGCTGATCTATGCTGCGTACGGCTCGATCCGCTGACCTGAGGTGGGAAAACGGCATGGCGCAGTCAGGAAACAGCGGTGTCCCGGTGTGGCGGGCGGTCGTGCTCCTCGGGGCGGCGGGGACGGCGGCCGGCCTGATCGGGCAGATTCCGGTGCTCGGCCTGGTGGCCGGCCTGGTCGGCATCGTCGGCGTGGTGGGGCTGCTGATCGCCCAGCGCACCCCGGCCCGCCCCGCCCACCCGACCGCGAGCGATCGGCCCGCGCCCGCGCGGCCGCCGGGCCGGCCGGCGCGGCGGTGGGTGTGGGTCGGTGCCGCCGTCGTGGTGGCGGCAGCCGCCGTATTGCTGCTGGTCCGCCCCTGGCAGGACGACAAGCCCGCCAAGCCGCAGGCCGCCGCGGTGCCCCTGGGTTTCTACGGGGTGCAGGACGTCACCCCGGGAGCCTGCGCGGCGGGTGCGACAGCACCGCAGTACACCACCGCCGACGGCACCGGCTGCCTGACCGTAGCGGCCGACGGCGGGTTCACCGTGCGGCAGTTGGACGAGGTCCAGGCGCAGGACCAGTCGGACCAGGGCAACGGCTGGGCGGTGTCGGTGACCTTCGCCGGCCAGGACACCGCCCGGTTCACCGACCTGACGAAGCAGGTGAGCGCGCTGCCCGAGCCGCGCAACCAGCTCGCCATCGTCCAGGGCACCCGCGTGCTCAGCAACCCGACCGTGCTGGAGCCGCTGACCGGCGGCACCGCAGTGATCACGACCCAGATGGATCAGGCCGAAGCTCAGGCCCTGGCCAGCGAGCTGGGCGCCCGCTGAGCGGCGCACGGGTCAGATGGCCCGCTCGCGACCGGCCCAGTAGGGGTCGCGCAGCAGGCGTTTGTAGAGCTTGCCGTTCGGGTCGCGGGGCAGCTCCTCGGCGTAGTCGACGCTGCGCGGCAGCTTGAACTTGGCCAGCCGCTCGGTCAGGAAAACCAGCAGCTCGACGGTCAGCTCGGGGCCGGCCCGCGCACCCGGCGCCGGCTGCACCACGGCCTTGATCTGCTCACCCCACTCGTCGTGCGGGACACCGAAGACCGCGACGTCGGCGACGGCCGGGTGCTCGGCCAGCGCGTTCTCGATCTCGGCCGGGTAGACGTTCACCCCGCCCGTGATGATCACGTCGCTCTTGCGGTCGCACAGGTAGAGATAGCCCTCGTCGTCGAGAAACCCGATGTCGCCGACGGTGAACATCCGGCCGCGCCAGGACTCGCGGGTCTTCTCGGCGTCGCCGAGATATTCGAACGTGGCGTCGCCCATCTGCAGATAGACCGTGCCGGGCCGGCCCACCGGAGAGTCCGCACCCTCGGCGTCGAGCACGCGCACCCGGGAACCGGGCCAGGCCTGCCCGACCGAGCCGGGCCGTTTCAGCCAGTCGGCCGCGGTGATCAGGGTGCCGCCGCCCTCACTGGCCGCGTAATACTCCACCACCACCGGGCCCCACCAGTCGAGCATCCGCCGCTTGACCTCCTGCGGGCACGGCGCGGCGCCGTGGATCATCACGCGCATCGAACTCAGGTCGTAGCCGTCGCGCACCGGCGCGGGCAGGGCCAGCAACCGGCGGAACTGGGTCGGCACCATGTGACTGTGCGTGACCCGGTACCGCTCGATGAGCCGCAGCATCTCCCGCGGATCCCAGCCGTCCATCACCACGACCGGGTGCCCGAACTGCAGCGAGATGATCGCAAAATTCATCACGGCCGTGTGATAGAGCGGTGAGCAGCACAGATGCACGTGCCCATCCCACGGCGCAAGCCCGAAGAGCCCAAAAAACCACAAAGACACCGGGGGTACGACGTCAGGGTCGGCTCCGGTCAACGGGCGGCGCACGCCCTTGGGCCGCCCCGACGTGCCGGAGGTGTAGACCATCAGCGCGCCGGCCGTACGCGGCTCGGGCCGGCCCTGGCCGGCGCCGATGGCGGCGATCTCCCCCACCGCGAAGAAGACCGGCACTCCCGTGGCCTCGGCCGCGATCACCGCCGCCGCCGCGAACCGCTCGTGGGCGATGAACGCCTTGGCGCCGCTGTCGCGCAGGATGTAGGTGATCTCGGCGGCCGTCAGGTGCCAGTTCAGCGGCACCGAATAGAGCCCGGTCTGCAGCGTCGCGAACTCGACGGCCAGCAGGTCGGCGCCGTTGGGCAGCAGCATCGCCACGGTGTCGCCCGGGGCGAGGCCGAGCTGCTGCAGGCCACGCCCGATCCGGTCGGCCTCGGCGGCCAACTCGCCATAGGTCACCACGCGGCCGTCCGGGTCGACGACCGCGGTCCGCTGCGGGCTCTGACCCGCGATCGTCCACAGCCCGATGTCGGTCATGCCGCCCACTCTATAACGCGTTCCAGTCATCGAACAGGCGCCACCAGAGGCCTTGATGCGGCGACTTAGAACGTGTTTCACTGGTCGCGTGACCGCTCCGCCGCTCTCCGCCCCGCTGAACATCAGCTTCGACTACACCCGCTCGCTCGGCCCGGTGCTGGGCCCGTTCATGACCGGCCTGCGCGACCGGCGGGTGCTCGGCAACCGCACCGCGGACGGCCGGGTGCACGTGCCGCCGCTGGAATACGACCCGGCGACCCACGCCCCGGTGACCGACCTGGTCGAGGTGCGGCCCACCGGCACCGTGACGAGCTGGACGTGGACCGATCGGCCGCTCGACGGGCAGCCCCTCGACCGGCCGTTCGGCTGGGCGCTGATCCGGCTCGACGGCGCCGACACCGCCCTGCTGCACGCCGTCGACGCGGGCGCCCGCGAGCGGATGCACACCGGCATGCGGGTCCGGATCCGCTGGGCCTCCGAACGCACCGGGCACATCCGCGACATCGCGTGCTTCGAGCCCGGCGCGGACTCGGCTGATCGCGCGGAAGCAGCCGGCGAGCCGGTCACGATCATGACGACCCCGATCCGGTTGTCCTACACCCACACCACCTCCGAGGACGAGAGCCGCTACCTGCGCGCACTGGCCGAGGGACGACTGCTCGGGCAGCGCTGCCCGGTCTGCCGCAAGGTCTACGTGCCGCCGCGGGTCTGCCCCGCCGACGGGGTGCCCACCGAGGAGGAGGTAACCGTCCGCGACCACGGCACGGTCACCACGTTCTGCGTGGTCAACGTGCCGTTCGCCGGGCAGCGGCTCGACCCGCCCTATGTCGTGGCGCAGATCCTGCTGGACGGTGCGGACATCCCGATCCCGCACCTGATCCTCGGGCTGCCCGCCGACCGGGTGCGGATGGGCATGCGGGTGGCGGCGGTCTGGCGCGACCCGGCGAGCTGGACGACCAGCCCGGAGAACATCGAGCACTTCCGCCCGACCGGCGAGCCGGACTCGCCCTACGAGTCCTATCAGGAGCATTTATGAGTACGCCGGAGGTGGCGGTCGTCGGGTTCGCCCAGGCGCCGTGCCTGCCGTCGGCCGGCACGACCAGCGGCGTCGAGACCCTGGTGCCGATCTTCCGGCGGGCGCTGGCCGAGGCCGGGCTCGACCGGCGCGACGTGGACTTCTGGTGCTCCGGCTCGTCCGACTACCTGGCCGGGCGGGCGTTCTCGTTCGTCAACGCGGTCGACGCGATCGGGGCGTACCCGCCGATCTGCGAGTCGCACGTGGAGATGGACGCGGCGTGGGCGTTCTACGAGGCATACGTGAAGATCCTGGCCGGGGAGGCGCAAACCGCTGTGGTGTACGGATTCGGCAAGGCGTCCGCCGGAGTCCTGCGCCGGGTGCTCGCGCTGCAGCTCGACCCGTATGTGGCCGCGCCACTCTGGCCCGACTCGGTGAGCGTGGCGGCGCTGCAGGCCCGGTGCGCGCTCGACGGCGGGATCGTCACGGAGCGGGCGATGGCTGAAGTGGCCGTGCGGAGCCGGGCGGACGCGGCTGGCAATCCGTACGCTCAAGTGTTCGGTGATTTTGATGTTGATGCTCTTCTTGCGGAGAGATATGTGGCTGATCCGCTGCGGGTGCACGACTGCGCGCCGGTCTCGGACGGGGCGGCCGCGCTGGTGCTCGCGGGTGGTGACCGGGCGCGACAGCATCCGCGACGTGCGTGGATCAGCGGGGTGGCGCATCGGGTTGATCCGCCCGGGCTCGGTGAGCGGGATCTGACCCTGGTGCCGTCGGCGACCGCCGCGGGTGAGGCGGCCGGTCTGCGCGGAGCTCTCGACGTGATCGAGTTGCATGCTCCGTTCACCCATCAGGAGCTGCTGTTGCGGGCGGCGTTGGGGGTGGGCGAACGGGTCCGGATCAATCCGTCCGGGGGCGCGTTGTGCGGCAATCCGATGTTCTCGGCGGGGCTGGCGCGGATCGGTGCGGCGGCTGAGGAAGTGATGTCCGGGCGGGCGCGGCGGGCGGCCGGGCATGCGACAAGCGGGCCGGCGCTGCAGCAGAATCTGGTGTGCGTTCTGGAGGCTTCGTGATGCTTGCGGCCGTGCTCGGAACCGGACAGACACAGCACCGCACGCGGCGCACCGACGTGTCGATGGCGGGGTTGTGCCGCGAGGCGATCGATCGGGCTCTCATCGACGCCGGTGTCGAGTGGCCACAGATCGACGCGGTCGTGGTGGGCAAGGCGCCGGACCTGTTCGAGGGCGTCATGATGCCTGAGCTGTTCCTGGCCTCGTCGCTCGGCGCGGTCGGGCGGCCGCTGCTGCGGGTGCACACGGCGGGTTCGGTGGGTGGTGCCACCGCGAACGTGGCGGCAACCCTGGTCCGCGCCGGGGTGCATCGGCGGGTCCTGGCCGTCGCGTTCGAGAAGCAGTCCGAGTCGAACGCGATGTGGGCGCTGTCGATCCAGCCGCCGTTCACCGCGCCGATCGGTGCCGGGGCGGGCGGGTATTTCGCGCCGCACATCCGCTCCTACATCCGGCGGTCGCACGCGCCGGGCCACATCGGTGCGCTGGTCGCGGTGAAGGATCGGCGCAACGGGGCACTCAATCCCTATGCCCACCTGCGGCAGCCGGAGATCACCCTGGAATCGGTGCAGGCGTCGGCGATGCTGTGGGACCCGGTGCGGTACGACGAGACCTGCCCGTCCTCGGACGGCGCGTGCGCCATGGTGATCGGGGATCAGGCGGCGGCCGAGGCGTCCGGGCGGCCGGTCGCGTGGATCCGGGCGACGGCGATGCGGACCGAGCCGACGTTCTTCGCGGGCAAGGACCACGTGAACCCGCGAGCCGGTTTCGAGGCCGCGCAGGCGCTGTGGCAGGCGGCGGGGATCAGCGACCCGCTCGAGGAGATCGACGTGGCGGAGATCTATGTGCCGTTCTCCTGGTTCGAGCCGATGTGGCTGGAGAATCTCGGCTTCGCCGAGGCCGGGCACGGGTGGAAGCTGGTCGAGGCGGGCGAGACCCGGATCGGCGGGCGGCTGCCGGTCAACCCGTCGGGCGGGGTGCTCTGTTCGAACCCGATCGGCGCGTCCGGGATGTTGCGGTTCGCGGAGGCGGCCATGCAGGTCATGGGGCGGGCCGGGGAGCATCAGGTGGAGGGGGCGCGGGTGGCGCTGGGCCACGCGTACGGAGGAGGTTCCCAGTTCTTCCAGATGTGGGTGGTCAGCAGTTCCTGAACGGGAAGGCGCCGTCCGGAAGCTGCTGGCGCGTCAGCCGGGTCACTCGGCCCGCTCGGCTTTCTCGTGGCGGCGGACCATCAGCATCGTCTCCACCACCAGCGTGACGATCATCAGCGCGGTCGCGACGATCACCGTGAGCAGCCCGACCGTCATCGTCAACGTGCCGGGACCACTCCCGAGCGTGTCGATCCGCGTCGACAGATCCGCCGGGCCGCTCGGGCAGTAGGTCGTGCCGCACGAGCGTGCCGAATCCGACGGCGACAGCATCTGGATCGCTCCGAGCAGGACGACGGTGATCGCTCCGGCCGGGGCGAGCCCGGCGAACCACATCCGCGCCCGGCGGCTCGCCCACCACAGGGCCGTCCAGGCCACCACGAGCAGCACCGGGAGAGTGGCGTACCGCCACGGCAGGTCAACGAAAAAGCCCACAACCTCAACCCCTTTCTGGTACGAATCGGAGCCGGCGGCGGTGGGTGGCGGTGGCGATGCCGTGGATCAGGCGGGCGAGGGCTGCCGCACCGTCCGGGTCGTCGGCGCGGCGGATGGTGGTGAGGATCGGGTGGACCTCGTCGAGTTCGATTCCCGCGCGCAGCAGGACGACGTGCAGGACCAGCCCGGCCAGGCGGGCGTTGCCGTCGTCGTACGGATGGAAGAACGCGATGTCGAGATAGGCGCGGGCCGCGCGGGCGGTCGCCGGGATCGCCGGGTCGGTGGACTCCGCCAGGCAGGAGGCGTAGCGCTGCTCGGTGTCGGCGTGTAATCCGTAACGGTCACGGCCGTTCTTGGCGAATGCCGGGCCCTGGCGGAACGTGACGGCCGGGAGGCCGCGCAGCGTGGCATTCCACTGGGCCGTGCGGGCCGGGGTGAGGGCGACGCCGGTTGCTGCCGCGGAGCGGACGTCGGCGTACGCGGTGAGCAGCAGGGTCTGCCGCTGCCGGTCCTCGCCGATCGTGGCGTGGGCGGTGAATCCGTCGCGGACGGCGGGAATCGGGGTCGGCAGGTGCGGGACCACGTCGTGCCACGGCACCTGCTCGCGGACCTGCTGCCAGGTGGTGAGCTGGTCAGGCACCGGCCACCTGCCCGGCGACCCGCTCGGCCACCGAGGCGACGACCTCCCGGCTCGGCTCGGTCCAACTCTCGAACCGGCCGCCGATCGCGTGGTCGAGCAGCTTCTTGTGCTCGGCGGGGGCGATGCCGGCCGCTTCGAGGAACCAGCCGAGGACCGTGGTGCAGCAGCTGTACCAGGCCGAATCGTAGTCGGTGCGGTCGCCGACGGCGGTGACCAGATGGACGACCGCGCGTTCCCAGCCGTCCAGGTCACCGGCGGCCAGTGGGAGGAACCGGTCGAACCGGTCGGCGGTGTCCACCAGCCAGTCGTGCCACTCGATCAGCGAGGCGACGATGGCGGCAGCGGTTGCCTCCCGGGTGGTGACCGAGTGCGAGAAGCAGCACCAGTTGCCGACCGGGCCGCCGTCGAGGTCGCCTTCGCCGACCGACCAGCGCCAGCCGATCGCCCATTGTCCGTACCGTTGAAGGAAGCTGGCCGACACGGACTCCAGCCACAGGTCCCGCAACCGCCAGTCGGCGCCCTGCGCCGGGATGGTCTCGGCCGTGACCAGCGAGGCGACCACGGCCGGCACCGTCGCCGGGTCGAAGTCCCGGCCGCGCGGATCGACGTCCGCCCAGCTCAGGCTCCCCGGGTGCGGAATGCTGTGGACGAAGCGGCCGGGGCGGGAACGGCCGATGCCGGGCGCCTTCACGGCCCGCCAGGCCACCGGATCGCCGGTGCTGTCGGTGCCGGCCGGCGCGGACGCGGCGAACCGGCCACGGGCGTCGGTGGCGAGTTCGACGGTCAGCTCGTGCCAGGCCACCAGGGCCGCGGCAAGCCGGTCCAGGGTCTCGGCCGGTGTGGTGATCGGCAGCTCGACGTCCCACCAGACCGGAATGACACCGTGGCCCGGATAGTCCTCCATCACCACCGTGTTCCGCCAGCCGACGACCCAGTCGCCGAGGCGCTCGACCAGGGCCTGCGTCATCCGGTCCCGCCAGAAGTCGGCGAGCTGCCAGTCGGTGCCGACCGGCGGGATCTCGGCGGCCGGCGGCAAGGATCGCACCAGCGCAGCCACGGCCGCCGGGTCAAAATCGGGGCGGGTGGCGGGGTCTACGTCGCGCCAGGTGAGCTGGCGGAACTCGGGCAGACGGGCAACACGGTCAGTGGTCAATGCCGATGGCCTTCCGGTGGGCAGCAGCACAGGATACGGGTCGGCCGCGTCCGCTCGTCACTGATTTTCCGGGGCCTTTTCGGGTGCGGTGCCGGCGGGGCGGCGGCAGGACACGATCGGTGCCGACGGGGCGGTAGGAATCCGCGTCCGGCGGGGTTGGGGGCGGCGGCAGGACGCGATCGCGTTCTGCGGACGTCTATCGCCCACCTGGGGGCGGCAGACGTTCGCAAACAGACACCGCGGACCCGCACCGCCCCTGCGACGGCCGCGGCAACCAGGCAACCAGGCGACCGGGCGGCCAGCGCCGGCCCCGTCCTCAGCGGTAGTGGACCGGCAAGTGCTTGATGCTGTTGAGCCACCCCGACCGCAGCCGCTCCGGCGGGCCCGCCAGGCTGATCTCCGGCATCTGGTCGGCGATGGCGTTGAAGATCAGGTCGATCTCCAGGCGGGCCAGGTTCGCCCCCAGGCAGAAATGAGCCCCGCTGCCGCCGAAGCCCAGATGCGGGTTGGGGCTGCGGGTGATGTCGAACCGGTCCGCGTGGTCGAAGACGTCCTCGTCGAAGTTCGCCGAGCCGTAGAAGAGCGCCACCCGATCGCCCTGCCGGATCTGCTGGCCACCCAGCGAAGTGTCGCGGGTCGCGGTGCGCTGGAAGACGTTGACCGGGGTGCCCCAGCGGACGATCTCGTCGACCGCGGTCCGCGGGCGGGACTGTTTGAACGCCGCCCACTGGTCGGGGCGTTCGAGCAGGGCCAGCATCCCGTGTGAGATGGCGTTGCGGGTGGTCTCGTTGCCGGCGACGGCCAGGATCAGCACGAAGAAGCCGAACTCGTCCGGGGACAGGTGCTCGCCGCCGATCTCCGCCTGGACCAGCGTGGACACGATGTCGTCGCGCGGGCACGCCTGCCGGTCCTGCGCCATCGTCATGGCGTAGCCGAGCAGCTCCATGGCCGGTTCGAGCGGGTCGGCGGCGCCGCCGTACTCCGGGTCGTCATAGCCGATCATCGAGTTGGACCACTCGAAGACGTTCTTGCGGTCCTCCTGGGGCACGCCGAGGAGCTCGGCGATCGCCTGCAGGGGCAGCTCGCAGGCGATCTCGGTGACGAAATCGCCGGTGTCACCGCGGCCGGCCTCCTGCACGATCCGCTCGGCCCGGGTGGCCAGCGCCGCGCGCAAGCCGTTGATCGCGCGTGGGGTGAAGCCACGGGACACGATCGCGCGCTGCTGGGTGTGCTGCGGCGGGTCCATGTTGAGCAGCACGTACCGTTGCATGTCGATCCGGTCGCGCGGCATGTCGGCCTGGAATCGGACGATAGCGGTGTTCTCCCAGCTCGAGAACGTCTCGCTGTCGCGGGACACGGCCATCACGTCGGCGTGCCGGGTCACCGCCCAGTAGCCCTCGTCATCGAAGCCCGCACTGCCGCGCGCCTGCGGGATCCAGCACACCGGTGCGTTGCGGCGCATCTCGGCGAACTGCTCGTGCGGGATGCCGTGGACGTAGATCTCCGGGTCGGTGAGGTCGATCACGGTCCCTCCTCGGTAACAGGTTCTACCGATTCAAGCACGGCGGCGACGGCGATTGGTACGCCAACTGTGCTTAGATTCAAGAACACGTTCTAGTACGGGGAGGGCACCGTGGGCGTTCCGGTGATCGTCGAGGCGGTGCGGACTCCGATCGGTCGCCGCGGTGGCCTGCTGGCCGGGCTGCACCCCGCCGAGTTGCTCGGTGCGGCCCAGCGCGCGCTGCTCGACCGGGCCGCGCTCGACCCCACCCTCGTCGAGCAGGCCATCGGCGGCTGCGTCACCCAGGGTGGCGAGCAGTCGAACAACGTCACCCGCACCGCCTGGCTGCACGCCGGCCTGCCGCACACCACCGGCTGCGCGACCATCGACGCCCAGTGCGGCTCGGCGCAGCATGCCGCCCACCTGATCGCCGGGCTGATCGCGGCCGACGCCATCGAGACCGGTGTCGCCTGCGGCGTCGAGTCGATGAGCCGCGTGCCGCTGCGGGCCAACCTCGGCGACGCCGGCCTCCCCCGGCCGGACGCCTGGGACATCGACCTGCCTAATCAGTACGTCGCGGCCGAACGGATCGCCGACCGCCGCGGGCTGTCCCGCGAGGACCTGGACCGGTTCGGCGTGCGCTCGCAGGCCAACGCGGCCCGGGCGTGGCGGGAGGGGCGCTTCGACCGCGAGGTGGTGCCGGTCGGTGGCGCCGATCGTGATCAGGGGCTGCGCGACACCACGCTCGCCGGCCTGGCCGGGTTACGTCCGGTGCTGGCTGACGGGCGGCACACCGCGGGCACCTCCTCGCAGATCTCCGACGGTGCCGCGGCGCTGCTGATGATGGACGCCGATCGGGCCCGGCGCTCGGGCCTGCGGCCGCGCGCGCGGATCCTGGCGCAGTGCCTGATCGGCGCGGAGCCGTTCTATCACCTGGACGGGCCGATCGCCGCCACCGAGCGGGTGCTGGCCCGCACCGGCATGAAGATCGAGGACGTCGACGTGGTCGAGGTGAACGAGGCGTTCGCCAGCGTGGTGCTCTCCTGGCTGAGCGTTCACCAGGCCGACCCCGAGCGGGTCAACGTCAACGGCGGCGCGATCGCTCTCGGTCATCCGGTGGGCAGCACCGGCGCACGGTTGATCACCACGGCGCTGCACGAGCTGGAGCGCTCGGGCGGCGGGACCGCGCTGGTCACCATGTGCGCCGGCGGCGCCATGTCCACGGCCACGATCATCGAGCGGATCTGACGGCTCCGGGCCGCTCCGGCTCACGGTGGGCGACTGCTGTGATCGTACGATGGAAAGGTTTTGATCTGGGCTTAAAAACTGCCGGAAGCCCAGCTCAGCAGCTCGGCGCGGGCGGCCGTGAGTGTTGCGGCGGGGATGCTCGTGGTGTTGGAGGTGTTGACGATCAGGGCGACGTGGACGGTGCCGGACGCGGAACCCGGCGCGGTCAGCAGGAGGCGCTGGGCCGTGCTGGCGCCGGTCTCGGTGGTGGCGGTGATCGCGCCGGTGGCCGGGACGCCGGAGACGGCGCCGAGGTCGCTGACCACCGTGGTGCGGGCCGGCAGGAACGAACCGGGGAGATGAATTTCGGTCGGGGCGGTGATGCCGGTGTCGCGCCAGACCAGCACGCCGTATTGGCGGGCGGTGACCAGCGACGCGATCGTGGTGAGGCGGGCCGGAACGGTCAGCCAGGCTCGCTGGGTGCCGGCGCCGGCGAACCCGTCACGGGCCAGGTCCTCGTAGCCGAAAGCCAGGGTGTGCCCGGCGACCGCGGACGGGTAGAGGCGGTCGAGCACGCGGCGGTCCAGGCGCAGGGCACCGGCCGCGATCACCGAGTGGTCCTCGCCGTTCCAGGCGTCGCCGCTGGTCTGGACCTTGCTGGGATTGCCGTTCATCAGTTCGGAGTGCCGGCCGCTGTAGGTGTCCCAGTGCCATTGGGTGGCGGAGAGGACCGCGCCGGAGGTGGCCGCGTTGTTCCAGAACGTCGCGCCGGAGAGCCGGGAGTCGAGGCCCTGGTACATGGCGCGGATCATCCACGGGGTGCGGGAGCTGCTCATCGCATTGCCGAATTCGGACACGAACCCGGTGGTGCCGAGGCCGGTGGCACGGTCGCGGATGCGGTTCATCGCCGCGGAGTAGGTGCCGTCGCCGGCCGCGGTCGGGTCGACGGTGATCCGGGCGCCGTCGTAGTAGTGGCTGTTGAAGACGTAGCGGCTGCCCAGCGCGGGGATCGTCGAGAGCCCGCCGGCCTCGCCGAACGTGGTGTTCCAGAACACCAGCGGCTCCGCGTAGAGCGGGAGGGCCGACCAGCCCGCGCCGTCCATCACGGTGCGGAACTTCTGGTAGAACGGCAGCAGGAAATTCTGCTCCCAGGTGGTGCCGGACGCGCCGTCGAGGCCGCCGTCGAACGGCTCGTTGAACGGGTCGACGCCGAGCAACATGCTCTTGGGCAGCGCGTTGCCGAGGTAGGTCAGCGCGGACGACGCCTGGGCGAGATACGCGTCCTGCACGCCGTAGTTGTTGTGCCAGAAATCGTAGGCGGCTTTGCGGACGGCGTTGTTGGTCAGCATGTTCTGGCCCCAGAGCACGCAGATCCCGCACGACTCGGCCGGGTAACTCCCCTTGTCGGTCACCCACTTCGGCGCGCCGTCGCCGGTGTACCAGCTGCCGGTGTTGAACAGGTACGACGCGTAGAGGTCCTGGTGGTAGTCGAGCAGCACGTGGATGCCGCGGTCGGTGAACTGCTTGATCTGGGCGGCCGCCCGGCTCAGATAGGCGGTGTCGATCGTGGTCGCGGTGGGCTGGACACCCTCCCAGCTGATCAGGAAGCGGATCGCGTTGGCGCCGGTCTGCTCGCGCATGATCGTGGCCGAGGCGGCCGCGTCGGCGGTGGTGCGGAACGGCAGCAGGCTGCTCTCATGGAGTTTGGTGCTGCCGGAGACGTTGAAACCACGGAAGGTGAGCTCGCGGCCGTACGGGTCGGTGAACCCGTTCGCGGCGGCGAGTGCGGGCCGCGGCACAGTGACCATCAGCCCCAGGAGCATCAGCACAAAGATCCATCGCGCTCGCACCATGTATCGAACGTAATCGATTGATTACGGAAGGCAATGACCCGAATGCGCGTCAGGTGTACCGGCCCCCGGGGCAGGTCACCTCAGGAGATCGCGACGCAGGCCTGTGCCGCGGTGTACTCGTCGGCCAGCAGCGTGCCGCAGAGGAACGTGTCCGCGGCGACCTCGGCCACCGGGGTGAACGCGGCGCTCGCGGCACCCGAGGTGCAGGCGCTGGTCTCGACGTTGCCGAACTCGGCGCCGGTCGCGTCGGCGCCCGAGACGCGCAGCATCACCTTGCCGGTGCACGTCGACGAGGGAGTGAAGACCACCGTGACCCCGTTGATCGTGGTGTCGGCGGCGTCGACCGTCGTGCACAGCTTGCCGACCTCGTCGCCGGCCGGGGCCGTGACCAGGAAGACCGCCTCGCACTGACTGCCGCCGGCGGCCGTGGTGCTCCCGGGCGTGGAGGCGGCGTTCGCGATCGCGACGCCGAGACCGGTGACCGTGAGCAGGCCGGTCGTGATGATCGCGCCGTTGAACAGGGTGCGTCTGCGCATGAGTGTTCCTTTCCGAGGAGCCGAACTGACGCCGTTCACCGTGGACAGACATTCTCTGAGATCCATGTGAGACGGTTGTCAAGAGGCTGTGCGGGGCCATTTTCTTTCAGCCCGCACACATTTAGCGACGCTTTCCTGTATCCGATCTGTGGATTTTGATATCTCCCGCATAGCCATTCCACAGTGTCTATTCCTAGCTTCATCGACCATGACCGAACGATCGGCTCCGGCCCACACCGCCCTCTCCCGCCGCGGCTTCCTGCGCGGCATCAGCGCGCTCGCCGTCGCAGGCGCCTCCTTGAGATTCGCCGCCCCCGCCCGGGCGGCCACCGCCTCCGGCACCCTGACCATCCCGCCCCTGCTCGAATCCACCACCGACAGCAGCGGGACGAAGGTCTTCAAGCTCAGCATGGAGTCCGGCACCACCGAGATCCTCAGCGGCGTCACGAGCGCGACCTGCGGCTTCAACCAGGCGTTCCTCGGCCCGGTGCTCAAGGTGAACCAGGGCGACACCGTCCAGATGGACATCACCAACAACCTCGACGACGTGAGCACGGTGCACTGGCACGGCGCGCACATCCCGCCCTCGGTCGACGGCGGCCCGCAGAACACCATCGACGCGGGCGGGACATTCTCGCCGTCCTTCGAGATCAATCAGGCCGCGTGCACGCTGTGGTTCCACCCGCATGCCCTGGGCACCACTGCCGAGCAGGTCGCCAGCGGACTGGCCGGCATGCTCATCGTCGACGACGACACCGACGGCGCGGCCGCGCTGCCCAGCACCTACGGCACCGACCAGTTCCCGCTGATCGTGCAGTCGAACCCGGTCAGCACGGCCGGGGCGCTGCTGTTCACGACCGCCGGCGAGACCGCGAGCACCACATCCTTCCCGCTGCTGGTCAACGGGTCCAACGTGGGGGTGGACGGCACGCCGACGCTCGCCGTGGACGTGAGCCGGGTCCGCTTCCACGTCCTCAACGCCTCGATCGCGGACATCATCACCGTCACGCGCTCCGACGGCGCCGCGTTCACCCAGGTGGCGACGGATGCGGCGTTGTTGTCGGCGCCGCTCGCGGTCACCAGGCTGCAGCTCGTGGCCGGCGAACGGGCCGAGATCTGTATCGACGTCACCAGCGGGGACAGCGTGACCCTGCAGGCGACGGTCACCGCCGGGGGCGCGCGGGGTGGCAGCGGCACGTCCGCGATCGTGACCCTGACCTCGAGCGCCACGGCGGCGGCCGACGAGCTGCCGAGCTCGCTCGCCACGTTCACGGCGTTGGACGTGAGCAGTCCGGACGCCACTCGTACGATCGCGTTGTCCAATCGCGGCAACAGCATGCTCATCAACGGGGTGGCCGGGACGACGATGGCCGCGATGGAAGCAGCCGGGATCATGACGACCCTCGGGGCGACCGAGGTGTGGACGATCACCAACGCGACCGGGCTGACCCACTCCTTCCATTTGCACGACGTACCGTTCCAGGTGTTGACGGTCAACGGAGTCGCACCGACCGGCGGTTATGCCGAATGGAAGGACACCATTCTGATCGCGCCGCAGAGCACAAATGTCATCGCCATGCAGTTCACCGATTACGCGGACAACACATTCGGCTACATGTTGCACTGCCACAACACCGTGCACGAGGACGAGGGCATGATGACCATGCTGATGGTGATGACCGGCTGACGGTCTCGGTGGGCGATCAGCGGAGGCGGTCGCCGGGACTGCCCACCGGTCTGATCAGATACGCGCATGGAGCTCACCAAGCGGTTCAGCGACGACCAGTACGCCCAGGCGTTGGAGTCGTGGTCGTGGCTGGACCTGCGGGGCAAGACGCCCCGCTTCGCCTCGCTGTTCGGGAACATCTTCCTGGAGGACGGACAGGGCACGTGGTGGTTCCTCGACACGATCGGCGGCGAGCTCCTGGCCGGATGGGCGAGTTACGCCGACCTGATCGCCGACCTCGAGACGGAGGACGGCCAGGACCAGTACCTGCTGGGCACCCTGGCCATGGCCGCATTCCACCGGCGCGGTCTGCGGCTGAACGACGACGAGGTGTACGCCTACGCGCCACCGCCCATCGTGACCGGCAGTTTTGCCGCTGACGAGATCCAGGTGTTCCGGTTCTCCGTCGTCGTCAACGTGGCGGGGCAGCTCCACCAGCAGCTCCGCAGCCCGGCGGCGGGCTGACGATCCCGCCGCCGGTATTACGCTGCCGCGCATGCCGCTGCCCGCTGATCTCCGCGCCTGCTTGAACGACCGACGGCGATTTCCCGTTCGCCGCCTGGCAGGAGCTGATGGCCGCGGCCGAAGCCACCCTGGAGGCGGCCGACCTGCCCACCCCGGAGAGCCCGATCGAACAATGCTGGATCGACGAGCGGGCAGACCGCAGCCGGCGTCAGCATCGGCGTCACCGGCGACCTCGACTCGGGCGTCGCCGTGATCCGGCAGGTGCTGGCTCGACACCGCGCCGACCCCGCTGGACTGACCGCCGGTCACTGATGGCGGCCCGGCCCGATTCATCGACCGGCGCCACTCCCGAAGGCCGCGGGCAGTGCCTAGGATCGCCAGCTATGACCGATCCCAGCATCGACGTGAACCGGCCGAGCAGCGCACGGGTGTGGAACTACCTGCTGGACGGCAAGGACAACTACGCCGTCGACCGGGAGTTGGGCGACGCCCTCCGATCAGCGAACCCGGGGATCGCGGCGGTCGCCCAGGCCCAGCGGAGGTTCCTGATCCAGGCGGTGACGCTCCTCGCCGGCGAGGAGCGCATCCGGCAGTTCCTGGACATCGGCACCGGACTCCCGACGGCCGACAACACCCATGAGGTCGCCCAGCGGGTGGCACCCGGCTCCCGGGTCGTCTACGTGGACAACGATCCCCTCGTCCTGGTGCACGCCCGCGCGCTGCTGACGAGTTCCGCGGAGGGCGAGACCGCCTACATCGACGCCGACGTGCACAACCCGGAGCGGATCCTGGCCGAGGCCGCGCGGACGCTCGACTTCAGCCGGCCGGTGGCGCTCACGATGATCGGCATCCTGGGTAACGTCGCCGACTATGCCGAGGCCTGTTCGATCGTCGAGCGGCTGCTCGCCGCCGTGCCCTCGGGCAGTTACCTCGTGGTGAGCGACGGGACGAGCACCAGCGCGCAGAGCGTGGAGAGCCAGCGGGTCGCCAAGCAGAACGGCCACCCGTACAATCTGCGCACACCCGAGGAGATCGGCGGCTTCTTCCAGGGCCTGGACCTGCTCGCACCGGGTGTGGTGTCGACCTCGCTGTGGCGGCCGCAGCCGGGCACGACACCGGAGGCCCTCGACGTCTATTGCGCGGTGGGCCGCAAACCCTGACTGCGCCAGGTCGGTTCTGGCGCAACCGCGAGTCCGCCGACGGCCGGCGTCGGGGTGGCCCTGGCCCTGCCGTGCCCGAGTCACTCCGTGGGCCGCGTCCGGACGGCGCCGATGTTGGCGGCGATGACCAGCGCGATGGCCAGCCCTTCCACCGCGGTGAGCTGCTGGTGCAGGACGACATAACCGGCGATCGCCGCAACCGCCGGCACCAGGCTCATCAGCACGGCGAAGGTCGTGGTGGGCATGCGGCGTAGTGCCAGCAGCTCCAGGGTGTACGGCAACGCCGACGACAACAGCGCCACCGCGGCACCCATCGCCAGAACGTAGGGATTCACCAGCGCGGTGCCGGCCCCGAGCGGAAACGTGATGACCGCGGCGGCGATCATCGCCAGGGCCAACCCGTCAGCCTTCGGGAAGCGCTGCCCGGCCCGCGCACTGGCCATGATGTACCCGGCCCAGACAGCGCCCGCCGCGACCGCGAAGCCGATCCCCGCCGGCGTGAGCCGATCGGATCCGGTGCCGGTCAGCAACGCCACCCCGGCGGCGGCCAGGCCGGCCCACAGCCAGCTCGCCGCGCGGCGGGCGGTCACCACCGAGAGTACGAGCGGCCCCAGCACCTCCAGCATCACCACGGGACCGAGCGGGATCCGCGCGATCGCGTGGTAGGCCAGCGTGTTCATCCCGGCCAGCGCCACACCGAACCCGCCGATCAACAGCCAGTCCGCGCGCCGATAGCCCCGCACGCGGGGCCGGCACACCGCCAGCAGCACGAGCGCCGCGATCGTCAGCCGCAGCGTCACGACGCCGTCCACCCCGACTCGGGGGAACAGCAGCGCCGCGACCGCGCCGCCGAACGGTCCTGACAACAGCGCTGCCAAGACCAGCCCCACCGCCTCGGTGGAGTAACGAGCTTCAGTCATGCTTTTCGACGCTAGGAGTCACCCCGGCGGCCAGGGAAATGCCGATTTTGCTGCGGTTATGCTCTGTGGTTATGACCGTGGAGCTGCGGCATCTGCGCGCCTTTCTGGCCATCGCCGCCGAAGGCACCATCACCCGCGCCGCGGCCCGGTTGCACGTGACGCAACCCGCGCTCTCCCGCACCCTGCGCCAGCTGGAAACCCACCTCGGTGTCCGCCTGATCGACCGATCCACCCACCACCTTCGGCTCACCGCCGCCGGGCACGCGTTTCGGCCGCGAGCCGCCGCCGCGGTCACGGCCGTCGACGACGCCCTCGACCCGGCCCGTGCCGGGACCTGGCCCCTGCGCATCGGCCACGCCTGGTCGGCGCTGGGCGACCACACCACGCCCCTGCTGCGGCTCTGGAAGCAGGAGGACCCGGACACGCCTGTGCAGCTCCTGCGCGTCGACGATCGCCTGGCCGGGCTCGAGCACGGCACCGTCGACGTCGCCGTCATCCGGGGCGAGGCCGACCTGCCCGCCGAGGTGGACACCCTGCTCCTGCTGTTCGAGCCGCGCGTCGCCGCCGTCGCCGCCGACAGCCCGCTCACCCGGAAAGCCCGGCTCACCCTGCACGATCTGGTCGCCGAGCCGATCGCCGTGAACACCATCGCCGGCACCGCGACCCTCGACCTCTGGCCTGCGGACGACGCACCGAACTCCACCGTCGAGGTCGCCAACACCGACGACTGGATCGCCGCCATCGCCGCCGGCCACGCGGTCGGCGTCACCACCACCGCCACCGCGGCCACCTATCCGAACCCCGCCGTCACCTACCTCCCGCTGATCGACGTGCCGGCCGTCCCGGTGCGCCTGGCCTGGAAGCAACCGCCGAGCCATCCCGCCGTACCGGATCTCGTCAACCTTGCCCGGCGGCTCCTCCTCGGGGAAAGAACTCGGTCTCGGGCCGCTGCAGGTATTCCATCGCCGCCGTGAACTGCGGGTCGGCGAAGCGCCGCGCCATCTCCTCGGGCGTCACGTCCTCGATCCGGCTCTGGATCCACCACACGTTGCCGAACGGGTCGCGCACCCGCCCGACCAGGTCGCCGAACGCCAGATGGGTGACCTCGGAAATGGACACGCCGCCCGCCTCGACCGCCCGGCGGTGCACGGCGTGGGCGTCCTCGACGTACAGCCGGAGGAACGCGGGTGTCGCCGGCCAACTCGGGTCGCCGTCGAAGAGCATCACGATCGCGTCGCCGATGCGGACCTCCGCGTGCCCGATCATCCCGCGGGCGTCGATCACCCGGCCCAGTTCCTCAGCGCCGAACGCCCCGCGGAGATAGTCGATGACCGCGGCCGCATCACGCGAGACGATCCACGGCGTGACGCTCGTATAGCCCTCGGGGATCGCCTTGACAGACATATCGGGTGGCTCCTCTCCGAACGGAATGCGTCCGGAAAAAATAGCCGCCATTCCGGCCAGTTTCTGTCGTCATGGGTGCTGGCTGCTCACCGAGATCACCTCGCCGGTCAGGTAGGACGCGTAGTCGCTGGCCAGGAACGCCACCACGGTCGCGACCTCCCACGGCTGCGCGGCCCGGCCGAACGCCTCGCGCCCGGCCAGCTCGGCCAGCTCCGGTTCGCTGATCACTTTGCTCAGGAACGGGTGGGTGGCCAGGCTGGGCGCGACCGCGTTGACCCGGATGCCGTGCGCGGCCACGTCGAGCGCGGCGCACCGGGTGAACGCCATGACGCCCGCCTTCGCCGCCGCGTAGTGCGCCTGCCCGGCCTGCGCCCGCCACCCCAGCACCGACGCGTTGTTGACCACCGCTCCCCCGCCGCCCTGCGCGATCATCTGCCGCAGCGCCGCCCGTGTGCACCGGAACGTGCCACTCAAGGTGACATCGAGGACGCGCGACCATTCATTGTCGGTCATCTCGTGGACCGCTCGTGCGCCGCCGAGCCCGGCGTTGTTGATCATGACGTCCACCCGCCCGAACTCCGCCGCCGCGCCACTCACCAGCGCGGTCACCTCACGGTCGTCGGTGACATCACAAACCAAGGACCAGACCCTTTTTCGGTACGACGTGAGCAGCCGATCGCGCGCCGCCTCGAGCCGGCGCTCGTGGCGGTCGCTGAGCACCACGCAGGCGCCCTCGGCGAGGCAGCGCTCGGCGATCGCGGCACCGATCCCGGTCCCGGCTGCCGCAGTCACCACGACCACCTTGTCCTGGAGCAGCCCGCGCCCCACCGGCGGCACGATCATCGGCGACCCGGCCGGAGCAGGCTCCCGCCGCGGTCCCGGCCCCGTCCACGGACCTGAGCTCGGCGGCAGGCCCGGCGTCATCGGCGGTCCTGGCGGGGCAGGCCGAGGACCCGCTCGGCCAGGATGCCACGCTGGATCTCGTTCGACCCGCCGTAGATGGTGTCGGCGCGGCTGAACAGAAACAGCCTGCGCCACCTGTCGACATCGGGATCCCCGGGAACCACGGCCACCCCGGCCGGCCCGAGGACCGTCATGGCCAGCTCGCCGAGGCCCTGCCGCCAGCGGGACCAGAGCAGCTTGATGACCGTGGCGGTGCCGGCGGACGGCGGCGCCGACAGCGACCGCAAGGTGTGCGCCCGCAGCACGGTCAGGTCGATCCAGGCTCGGGTCAGCCGCTCGCGCACGCCGGGATCAGCGGCCGCGCCGGTGCGCCGGGCCAGCGCCACCAGGTCGTCGAGGTCGCGCTGGAAGCCGACCTGCTGGCCGACCGTGGCCGCGCCGCGTTCGAAGCCGAGCGTGGCCATCGCCACCCGCCAGCCCTGGCCGGGCTCGCCGACGACCAGGTCGCGGTCGGTGCGGGCGCTGTCGAAGAAGACCTCGTTGAACTCGCTGTCGCCGGTGAGCTGGCGGATCGGGCGGACCGTGACGCCGGGCTGGCGCATCGGCACCAGCAGATAGGACAGGCCGGCGTGCCGGGAGGCGCCCTCCGGCGGCGGCGCGGTGCGGGCCAGCACGAAACACCAGTCGGCCACGTGCGCCAGCGACGTCCACACCTTCTGACCGGTGAGCACCCACTGGTCGCCGTCGAGCCGGGCCCGGGTGGCGACGGCAGCGAGATCCGAACCCGCGCCGGGCTCGGAATAACCCTGGCACCACAACTCCGTGGCCGCGGCGATGCCGGGCAGGAACCGCTCCCGCTGGCGGGTGGTGCCGAGCTGGATGAGGGTGGGGCCGACCATGGTGACGCCGATGTGGTCGACCCGGCTGGGGGCGCCGGCCTTCGCGCACTCCTCGTGAAAGATGACCTGACGCTCCAGGGACGCGCCCTGCCCGCCGTGCTCGACCGGCCAGGCCAGGGTGGACCAGCCGGCGGCGGCCAGCCGCCGGGTGAAGGCCAGACGCCTGTCGAACGCCTCGTTCTCCCGGCCCGCCCCGCCGGCGCCGCGCAGGTCGTCGGTCACGGTCGCGGCGAGCCACGCCCGGATCTCGCGCCGGAAATCCTGATTGTCGTCCACTGGCGACGCCTCCCGCTTCGCACGTAAGCTCACCCTACCAAGCACTTGCTTGGTCGGCCACGAGCGAACGGAGGGTGCGATGGCCTCGACGATCCCGGCGGCGGTGGCCCGAGCCGCCCACGACTTCGGCTCGACGCCGGCCGTGGGCGCGCTGACGTACAAAAATTTGCTCGCCATGGTCCGGCGGGTGGCGCGGGCGCTGATCGCCGGTGGGCTGCGGCCGGGTGATCGGCTCGCGCTGTGGGCGCCGAACTCGGCGGAGTGGGTGCTGACCGCGCTCGGGGTGAGTTATGCGGGCGGCACGCTGGTGCCGGTCAACACCCGGTTCACCGCGGTCGAGGCCCTGGACGTGATCCGGCGCAGCCGGGCCCGCGGGCTGGTCGTGGTCGGCCCGTTCCTCGGCGCCGACCGGCTGGCGCTGCTCCGCGCCGCAGCCGACTCCGGCCCCGACGAGCGTGGCCGGCCCCGACAGGCCGGCGCCCTCCCCGAGCTGATCGTGTCGATTCCCGACGGGTGGGCCGATTTCCTGGCCCGGGGTGACGCGGTCCCGGCGAGCGAGGCCGACGCGCGGGCAGAAGCGGTCACGCCCGACGACGTCGCCGACATCCTGTTCACCTCGGGCACGACCGGGCGCAGCAAGGGAGTGATGAGCGCACACCGGCAGTCACTGGACGTCGCCGCGGCGTGGGCCGGGATCGCCGGGCTCGGCACCGACGACCGCTATCTGGTGGTCAACCCGTTCTTCAACAGCTTCGGCCTCAAGGCCGGCATCCTGGCCTGCCTGGTCAGCGGCGCGACGATCGTGCCGCAGGCGGTGTTCGACGTGGCGCGCACGCGCGAGCTGATCGGCAGCGAGCGGATCACCGTGCTGCCCGGCCCGCCCACGCTCTACACCAGCCTGCTGGACCATCCCGGGGCCGGCGAGCACGACCTGTCCAGCCTGCGCCTGGCGGTCACCGGGGCGGCCGTCGTGCCACCCGCGCTGGTCGAGCGGATGCGCACGGAGCTGGGCGCCGAGGTGCTCACCGCGTACGGATTGACCGAAGCGGTCGTGGCCACCATGTGCCGCGCCGGAGACGACGCCCGGACCGTGGCCGAGACCTGTGGCCGCGCCGCCGCCGGATTCGAGATAAAGATCGATGGGGCGGGCGGTGAGGTCCTGTTGCGCGGGCCCAACACGATGCTCGGTTACCTCGACGACCCGGCCGCGACCGCCGAGGCGATCGACGCGGAGGGCTGGCTGCACACCGGTGACGTCGGGCGGCTCGACGAGCACGGCTATCTGACCATCACCGACCGGCTCAAGGACATGTACATCTGCGGTGGCTTCAACGTCTATCCGGCCGAGGTGGAGCGTGTGCTGGCCGGGCTGCCGCAGGTCGCCGAGTCCGCGGTGATCGGGGTGCCCGACCAGCGGCTCGGCGAGGTCGGCAAGGCGTTCGTGGTGTGCCGCCCGGGCCAGGTGATCACCGAGGCGGAGGTGATCGGCTTCTGCCGGGAGCGGCTGGCCGGTTACAAGGTGCCGCGCAGTGTCGAGCTGCGGGGCGGGCTGGCGCACAACGCCTCGGGCAAGGTCCTCAAATACCTGCTGCGCGAAGAGGCGGCCGATGGCTGACGAGGTGCTCTACGAGCGGCGGGGCCCGCTCGCGGTGGTGACGATGAACCGGCCGCGCTATCGCAACGCGCAGAACTCCGCGATGACGTATGCGCTCGACGCCGCGTTCGGCCGGGCCGTGGACGACGGCGAGGTGCGGGTGATCGTGCTGGCCGGTGCGGGTGAGCACTTCTCGGCGGGACACGACATCGGCACGCCGGAACGCGACGCGGACACGCCGTTCGCGCGCCGGGCGGCACTGTGGTGGGACCACACCGACCGGGCCGGGGCCGACCGGCGGTATGCCCGCGAGACAGAGGTCTACCTGGGCATGTGCCGGCGATGGCGGGAGATCCCGAAACCGGTGATCGCCATGGTGCAGGGCGCGTGCATCGCCGGCGGGCTGATGCTGGCCTGGGTGTGCGACCTGATCGTCGCCGCCGAGGACGCGTTCTTCGCCGATCCGGTGCTGCGGATGGGCATCCCGGGCGTGGAGTATTTCGCGCATCCGTGGGCGCTCGGGCCGCGCTTCGCCCGGGAGGTGCTATTCACCGGGGACCGGTTCGGGGCTCACCGTGCGTACGAAATAGGGATGGTCAATCGGGTCGTGCCCCGCGCGGACCTGGAGCCGGAGGTGATCGCGCTCGCGGAGCGTATCGCGGCGATGCCGCCGTTCGGTCTCGCCCTGGCCAAACGCGGCCTGAACCAGTGCGAGGACCTGATGGGCATGCGCGCCGGGATGGACGCGGTGTTCGGCCTGCACCACCTCGCGCACGCGCACAACGCCGAGGTCACCGGCGATCCCCTGGCCGGTTTCGATCAGAAAGCCATGAAGCGGTGAACCTCGACCTGCCACCCGATGCCCTGGCGTTCCGTGACGAGGTCCGGGACTGGCTCGCCGCGAACGTGCCCGCCGAGCCGCTGCCCCCCGTGGACACGCCGGCCGGCGACGCGGCGCATCGGGCCTGGGAGCGGCGGCTCGCGGACGCCGGCCTCGCGGTGGTGTCCTGGCCCGCGCGGTATGGCGGGCGGGACGCGCCGGCGCTGCACGCGTTGCTGTTCGAGGAGGAATATCACGCCGCCGGGGCGCCGATCAGGATCGGTCAGAACGGGCTGTTCCTGCTGGCGCCGACACTGTTCGCGGACGGCACCGCGGAGCAACGCGAGCGGATCCTGCCGCCGATGGCGCGCGGTGATCAGGTGTGGGCGCAGGCCTGGTCGGAGCCGGAGGCGGGCAGTGACCTCGCGGCGATCCGGTCCCGCGCGGAACGGGTCGAGGGCGGCTGGCGGCTGACCGGGCAGAAGACGTGGAGTTCCCGGGCGGTGGTGGCCGATCGGGCGTTCGGGCTGTTCCGCAGTGATCCACGCGCGGAACGGCACCGGGGGCTTACCTATCTGATGGTCGACCTGCGCGCGGCAGGGGTCACGGTGCGGCCGATCCGGCAGCTCGGCGGGGAGGCCGGGTTCGCGGAGATCTTCCTGGACGACGTGTTCGTGCCGGATGCCGACGTGATCGGCGCGCCTGGTGACGGGTGGCGGGTCGCGATGAGCACCGCCGGGCATGAACGCGGGCCGGGATTGCGGAGCCCAGGGCGGTTCAGCGCGGCGGCGCGGCGGCTGGTGGCGGCGTGGCAGGAGGGCGGGGATCCGGGTCTGCGGGATCGGGTGGCGGATGCCTGGATCGGGGCTCAGGCGTATCGGATGCATGCGTTTGCCGGGGTCGCCGCGTCGCCCAGCATGGTCAAGCTGTTCTGGTCCGAGCTGGATGTGGGGCTGCACGAGACCGCGTTGGAGGTGCTCGGGCCGCGGGCCGAGATCGACCGGGCGTGGGCCGACGGGTATCTGTTCGCGCTGGCCGGGCCGATCTATGCGGGGACCAACGAGATCCAGCGTGACATCGTCGCCACCCGGGCGCTGGGCCTGCCCCGATGAACCTGGTCCCCGCCCCGGAACAGGCTTCTTTCGCGGCCGCGCTGCATGACCTGTTGTCCGCGGCCGAGGTGCCGGCGGCCGCGGACAGGTGGGCCGATGGGGATCACGGGCCGGGCCGGCGGGTGTGGGAACGGCTGGCCGGGGCGGGGGTCACCGGGCTCGCTGTGCCGGAGCGGTGGGGTGGACTCGACGCCGGACCGGCCGACCTGGTCATCGCCGCCGAAGAGCTGGGGCACCACGCGGTGCCGGGGCCGGTGGCCGAGACTCTCGCCGCCGTGCCTGTCCTGCTGGCCGGGCTCAGCAAATCCGACGGGCGGCCCGCGTTGGCCGGCGGGCGGCTGCCCTCGATGGACCGTCTTGGCGAGACCGACGGGCGGCTGCCCTTGATGGCCGGTCTCGACGAGCCCGGCAGGTGGCTGCGCGCGCTGGCCGAGGGGAGGATCTTGGGCACGCTTGCCGCGCCGCCGTGGCTGCCGTATGCGGTCGATGCGGACGCTGCGGGCGTGGTGCTTTTCGCGGATCGGGGCGCGATCGGCGCGGGCCGGATCGGGGCGGCTCGCTGCTCGCTCGACCGCACGCGGCGGCTGTTCGAGGTGGTTCCGGCCGGACCGCTGGAAGCGTGCCCCGCAGTCGGCCGGGCCCTCGACCTCGGCGCGCTGGTCTGTGCCGCGCAGCTGCTCGGCGCCGGGCGGGCCTTGCTCGAGGTGGCGGTGGCGCACGCTCGCAGCCGGGCCCAGTTCGGCGGGCCGATCGGACGGTTCCAGGCGGTGCGGCATCGGCTGGCCGATGTTGCGGTCGGGCTCGAATTCGCGCGGCCGCTGCTCTACGCGGCTGCGGTGACCGTCGCGCCCCGGGACGTCTCGGCCGCGAAGGTGGCCTGCTCGGACGCCGCGAACCGGGCCGCCCGCGCGGCGCTGCAGGTGCACGGCGCGATCGGCTACACCCAGGAGCACGGCCTCGGCCGCTGGCTGACAAAGGTGCGCGCGCTGAGCCTGTCCTGGGGCACCCCGGCCGACCACCGGGCGCGTGTGCTGGCAGAGCTGGCCAAGGAGGACGGATGGAACTGAGTGACGAACATCGGGCGCTTCGTGACGCCGTGCGGGGACTGCTCGCCGCGCGCCCCGATCCGCTGTGGCCACGACTCTGCAAGGAGATCGGCGTTGCCGGGCTGGCGGTGCCCGAGCAGCACGGTGGCGCCGGTGCCACCCTGCTGGAGTCCCAGGTCGTGCTGGCCGAGTTGGGGCGGCAGCTCACCCCGTCGCCGATGCTCGGCAGCGCGGTCCTGGCCACCCAGGCGCTGCTGCGCGCCGGCGCCACTGACCTGCTGCCGTCGTTGTGCGCCGGTGAGCGGGTGGCGGCACTGCTGCTCCTCGGCGATCACGCGGTTTCCGAAGGGGGACGGCTGACCGGCGAGGCCCGCCAGGTGCTCGACGCCGAGACGGCCGACGTCCTGCTGGTAGCAACCGGGGACGCGCTCTGGGAGGTGGCGGCCGCGGACGTCACCGTGCAGCAGTGCGATCTGCTCGACCCCACCCGGCCGCTGGCCGTGGTGCGTTTGGACGACGCGCCTGCCCGGCGGCTGGGTGGCGACGCCGGGTTGCTGCCCTGGCTGCGCGATCTGGGCTGCGTGGCGTTGAGTGCCGAGCAGATCGGCGCCGCGGCCCGGGCTTTCGAGCTGACCCACGATTTTGTACGCCAACGGGTGCAGTTCGGTCGTACCATCGGGTCTTTCCAAGTGATCCAGCACCGCCTGGCCGAGGCGTACCTGAGGCTGGAAACCGCGACCACCGCATCCTGGACCGCCGCCGAAGCCCTGACCACCGGCTCTCCCGAGGCCCCGACGCTCGCCGCGATGGCCAAGGTGCACTGCTCGGAGGCGCTGCAGGCGATCGTCGCCGAGATGATCCAGATGCACGGTGGCATCGCGATCACCTGGGAGCACGACGCGCACCGCTACCTGCGCCGCGCCTACGCCGACGCGCAGCTCTTCGGTGCGCCGTCCGTCCACCTCGACCGCCTGTCCGGCACGCTGCTGCCCACCTGACTCGCCCGCGGGGCATACGATCCTTCGATGGAAGAGCCCGATCGGCCGCCAAAGGCCCGGTCCATGGTCGGACTGGGTGTCGCCTTCGCTCTGCTGCTGGTGCCGGCCGGTGGCGTTGCCCTGTTCGCTCTGGTGGTCAGCGCCTTCGAGGTCGGCAGCCGGTTCCTGGCGCTGCTCGCGGCGCTGGTTGCGGGCGCGGGTGTGGTCTGCGGTGTGCTGGCGTTGGCGGCCGGTTCCAGCGGAAAGGCGGAACGCGCCCGGCAGCTGATGACCACCGACTTCCTGATCACCTTGGGCGCTGTCGTCGGCGCGATGCTCATCCCGACGCACGGCGAGTAGAGTCGTTTGGTCCTGCGCGGCACTGACCACTAAGTTGACCGCCGTGAATGGTCAACACGGGGGTTTCGTGCCGCAGGCGTCCGACGGCACACAGAGCAGCGAGCCGCAGCCCTACCCGGCACAGCCCTACGCGGCGCAGCCCGCGGCACCGCAGGCTTACCCGGGCCAGCCGGGTCCGACGCAGCCCGGAACGCCGCAGGCTTACCCGGCGCAGGCTTACCCGGCGCAGCCGGGTCCGATGCAGCCGGGACCGGTGCAGGCCGGGCCGCCGCAGGTCGGACCGGTGCCTGATCCGGGTGTGCAGTTCGGACAGCCCTGGCCTGACTCGGCGGAACGGTCCCCCAGCAAGCCGCCGCGCAGCCCGCGCAGCCCGCGCACCGTCTGGGGCACGATCAAGACGCTGATCGGGGTCGGCATCGTCGTGGCGTTCGCGGGTGGCGTGTTCTACACCCACGTCATCGACCCCGATCGCGACGACGCCGGCAACGTGCGGGGGGATCGGTCGATCACCTATGCCGATGTCCGGGTCGGCGACTGCGCCAAGCTGAACCCGTTCATCCGCCAGGACAGCAACGTCGACGTGACACCGTGTACGAGTACGCACAACGCCGAGGTCGTCGCGCGCCACACCATGCCGAAGGGTGACTGGCCGGGCGAGGACGCAGTCGACAAGACCGCGACGACCGAGTGCTCGAAGCAGCTGGAGTCCTACGCGGGCAAATCCGCCGACGTCGAGCCGATCTTCGCGGTACCCACCGAGTCGACCTGGAGCCGCGACCGCGACATCGTCTGCTTCGCCTATCGTTCCGGCGGCGGCCTCACCAAGTCGCTGCGCAAGTGAGCGGCCCGCGCTGATCGGATCCGGTCAGCGTGCCCCCGCGGCTTCTGACCGTGCGAAGTCAGCGTCAGCTCCACAGGTTCGACCGCGCCGACCGCTGCGTGGGGACTTTCGGCGCGCTCCGCACCACAACTTCACACACACCGCTGCCTCGGCCGCTGCGTGGGGACTATCGGCGCGCCCCGCACCACAACTTCACACACACCGCTGCCTCGGCCGCTGCGTGGGGACTTTCGGTGCGTGGCGGGCCGCTGCTCAGATCCAGTCGGTGTGGCGGGGCCAGGCCAGCAGGGTGTCGACCACCTCGGTGGTGGCCGACGGCGGTGGGGGCGCGGCGGTGCGGTACCGGCCCTGGAAGAACAGCAGCGGCCCGCCGTCGCGGCACTCGCCGAGGGTGAGCACCCGGCCTACCACGATCACGTGGTCGCCACCCGGGTGCACTGCCTCGACCCGGCACTCGGCCCAGGTCAGCGCGTCGCGCAGGATCGGCATGCCGCCCGGTGACGGGGTCCACGCGACCCCGTCGAACTTGTCCGGACGGCTCGTGCCGAACGCGCGGGACAACTCGTGGTGGTCCTCGCCGAGCACGTTGACGCAGAACAGCCCGGTGTCCTGGATCCGCTGCCACGTCTGCGAACCGGCCTGCGGGCAGAACAGCACCAACGGCGGATCCAACGACAGCGGCACAAAAGCCTGACACGCAAAACCAGCCGGAAAAGCCGGGCCACCGGCCAAAGCCGCACCACCAGCCGACGCCCGGCCACCCGACAAAGCCGCACCACCAGGCGCCCGACCACCCAAAGACGCCGGGCCGCCAGCCGACCCCAGACCACCCGACGACGCCGGGCCGCCGGACGACGCCGGGCCGCCGGACGACGCCGGGCCGCCGGACGACGCGGGGCCGGCGGATGACGCGGGGCCGGCGGATGACGCCGTCGTGACGACGGTGACGCCGGTGCAGAAGTGGCCGAACACCCGGCGGAACTCGCGCGCGTCCACCCCCACCGCGACGGTCACCCGTGGCCGCCCGCGGCGAACCGATGGCCCCACACGCTGTGCGCGGTGGTCTGCCGGGCCACCCACGTGTCGTCGTCGACGGTGAGCCCGGCCGTGCCGTATTCGATGTCGAAGCCGCTCGGTGTGCGTACGTAAAAAGAAATCATGTTGTCGTTGGCGTGCCGGCCGAGCGTGGAAATCATCGGGGCCTTGTGCCGCGCGCAGCGGTCGATCGCCCGGCCCACGTCGTCGATCGACGCCGTCTCGGTCATCAGGTGCACGAGGCCGCTGGGCGCGGGGATCGGGGCGAGCGCGACACTGTGGTGCCGCGGCCCGCAGCCGAGGAACCGCATCCACAACGGTTTGTCGCTGGGCGGCAGCCCGATGGTCTCCGGGATCAGCCGCATCGAGTCGCGCAGCCGGAACCCGAGCACCTCGGTCCAGAACCGCAGCCCGGCCTCGTCGTCGAAGGACGGCAGCACCACGTGCCCCATCCCCTGCGCACCGGTCACGAAGCTGGTCCCGTAGCGGCTGAGTGCCGGCCGGGTGTCGAGGGCCGCGCCACAGAAGAACTCGAGCCGGTTGCCGGCCGGATCGTCCACGCTGATCATGCGATCCACCCGCCGGGCGGCGAGCTCGTCGTCGCCGGCCGCCTTGAAGCCGACGCCGGCCGCCTCCAGGACCCCCACCAACATCCCGAGCGCAGCAGGTGACGCCAACTCCCAACCACTCGCGGCGAGCCGGTCCCGCTCGCCGGGCACCACCACGATCCGCGCGGGCAGGTCGTCCATCCGCAGGTAGACCGCAGACGCGTCGGGTCCGCGCCCCTCGACCATGCCGAGCACCGTGACACCGAACTCCCGCCACGCGGGCACGTCGGTGGCCTCGACCCGCAGGTAGCCGAGCGATCGAATGAGGCTCACTGCCGCTCCCCCTCCAAGAAATCGAACGCCAGGCGATGGAACTCGTCGAACTTCTCCAAGTGCGCCCAGTGCCCGCAGCCGCCGAAGACGTGCAGCCGGCAGCGGCGGATCAGCTTCAGTGCGACGAGCGCGCCGTCGAGCGGGTTGACCCGGTCCTCGCGGCCCCACACCAGCAGCACCTCGTTGCGCAGCCGGTGCGCGTCGCGCCAGAGCAGGCCCTCCTCGAAGGACGCGCGGTCGGTGAAGGAGGCCCCCATCGCGCGCATGGCCTGCAGCGCCGCGGGGGTGGAGGCGGCGGCGAACCGCTCGTCGATCAACTCATCGGTGATCAATTTAGGATCGACCACGAGGGTACAAAGGAAAGCCGCCAACCGTTCCCGGCTGGGCCCGGCCCCGAACGCGCCCAGCCGCTTGACCCCCTCGGTCGGGTCGGCGGCGAACACGTTGAGGCTGAGCCCGCCCGGCCCCATCAGCAGCAGCTTCCCGGCTCGGGCCGGGTGCCGCAGCGCGAACCGCACGGCGGTGCCCCCGCCGAGCGAGTTGCCGAGCAGGTCCACCCGGTCGAGCCCGAGCTCGTCGAGCAGCCCCGCGAGCGCGTCGGCGGCGTGCGTGAAGTAGTGCCCGGTCAGCTCGCCGAGCTCGGACCCGCCATAGCCCGGCTGGTCGACCGCGAGGGTGTCGAAGCGTTTGGCGAAGACCGGGACCGACCGCCCGAAGTTGCTCATCGCCGACGCGCCCGGCCCGCCGCCGTGCAGCAGCACCAGCGGGGGCGCGCCGGGTGACCCGGCTCGGTGGAACGCGAGAGTCATGGCCGCCTCACATCATCGCGTCGGCGACGGAGAGGCCGAACTCGCCGCGGCCGTACATGGACAGGGCTCGTTCCGGGTCGTTGATCGCGTGCACCCGGCCGGCGTGCGCGTCACGCCAATACCGCTGCATCGGGTGGCTGGAGTAGATCGCCCGGCCGCCGGAATTCTCGAACAGCCGGTCGACGGCCTGGATCGCCAGCTCGGTGCCGCGCACCTGGTCGCGGCGCACCCGCAGGCGCAGCCGGGCCGGCAGCTTCTCCCCCGCGCTGGCGAGCGTCATCAGCTCGGTCATGTCGGCGGTCAGGGCCAGCCAGGCGGCGTCCAGGTCGGCGGCCGCCCGGGCCACCCGCACCTGCGAATACGGATCCTCGGCGGCGCGCACCCCGGCATACGCCGCGCGGACCCGTTCGCGCATGTAGCTGACGTGCGCGTCATACGCCCCGGTGGCCATGCCGATGATCGGGGTGGTGATCGTGTACGGGAAGATCGACCCGTACGGGATCCGGTAGAGCGGCGCGGTGTTCAGCTCCTGGCCGGGGCAGACGCAGCGGGCGGTGTCACCGAAGCTCAACGACCGATACGCCGGGACGAACGCGTCGGCCACCACGATGTCGTTGCTGCCGGTGCCGCGCAGCCCGACGGTGTGCCAGACGTCCTCGACGGTGTAGTCGTCGGCCGGCAACAGGAACGTGCGGAAGTCGGCCGGCGTCTCGCCCTCGCCGGGCACGATGCCACCGAGGAGCACCCAGCTCGCGTGCTCGCAGCCGGAGGAGAAGCTCCAGCGGCCACTCACCCGATATCCCCCGTCGACCGCGATGATCCGGCCGGTCGGCGCGTACGACGAGGACATCAGCGTGCCCGGGTCGTCGCCCCAGACGTCCTGCTGGGCCTGGTCGGGGAAGAGCGCCAGCTGCCAGTTGTGCACCCCGATCACCGAGGCGACCCAGCCGGTGGACCCGCAGGCGGCAGCGATGTCGCGCACGCAGCCGAAGAACGTCACCGGATCGGCCTGATAGCCGCCGAACCGGGCCGGCTGCAGCAGCCGGAAGAAGCCGGTGGCGGCGAGTGACTTGATGCTCTCGGTGGAGATCGTCCGGCGGTCCTCCGCCTCCTGGGCTCGGTCGCGCAGGACCGGCACCAGCTCCTGAACCCCGCGTGCGACGGCGATGGCGCCCTGCATGAGATCCCCTCTCATCGGCCTGGCTCGCGCACTCAACGGTCCCTATACTAGAACACGTTCTACCTGACGGGCTACCGCCCCGAGAGCTGGGGAGCGCAAGATGACCGACGGCGCGACAGCACGCACGATCGACACCGGGGTGCCGCCGCTCAGGTTCGCCCGCGGCTGGCACTGCCTGGGTCTGGCCGACTCGTTCCGCGACGGTGCGCCGCACGCGATCGAGGCGTTCGGCACCAAGCTGGTGGTCTTCGCCGACTCGGCGGGCGCCCTGCACGTGCTCGACGGGTATTGCCGGCACATGGGCGGCGACCTGACGATGGGCACGGTCAAGGGCGACGAGATCGCCTGCCCGTTCCACGACTGGCGCTGGCACGGCGACGGCCGCTGCGCCGCGGTGCCCTACGCGCGCCGGGTTCCGCTGCGCGCCCGCACCCGCTCCTGGCAGACCCTGGAGCAGAACAGGCAGTTGTTCATCTGGCACGACCCGCAGGGCGCCCCGCCACCGCCCGAGGTCACCATCCCGCGGATCGAGGGCGCGTTCTCCGACGAGTGGAGCACCTGGACCTGGGATTCGATCCGGATCGACGGCGCCAACTGCCGCGAGGTGATCGACAACGTGGTCGACATGGCGCACTTCTTCTACATCCACTTCGCGTTCCCGACGCTCTTCAAGAACGTGCTGGAGGGTCACGTGGCGGCGCAGTTCCTGCAGACCCGGCCCCGGCCGGACGTGCCGGTCACCGCGCGGCAGTCCGGCGACGCGACGCTGCGCTCCGAGGCGGCCTATCACGGCCCGTCCTACATGATCGACTACCTGTTCAACGACTACCGCGGCTTCAACGTCGAGTCGGTGCTGATCAACTGCCACTACCCGGTCACGCCGACGTCGTTCGTCCTGCAGTGGGGTGTGATCGTCAAGCGGCTGCCCGGCCTCACCACCGAGCAGGCTGCCCGGGCCGCGACGAAGTTCGCCAAGAGCATCGGGATCGGCTTCGAGCAGGACGTGGAGATCTGGAAGAACAAGAGCCGCGTCGACAACCCGCTGCTCTGCGCCGAGGACGGCCCGGTCTACCAGCTCCGGCGGTGGTATGAGCAGTTCTACGTCGACACCGAGGACGTCACCGAGGACATGGTGGCCCGCTACGAGTTCGAGGTCGACACCACCCGCGCCGTCGAGACCTGGACCGCCGAGGTGCAGGCCAACCTGCAACGGCAGGCCGGGTCGGCGCCGTGACCCGGGCCGGCACCCGCACCGAGCGGCAGGAATACCTCGAGGGCGGCCTCGAGGAGCTGGCCTGTGAGCGGTGCGCCGCGGTGGTCCGGGTCCGCAAGTCCAGCCCGCAGCAGACCAGCGTGCAGTGGAGCACCGCGGCCGCCCGGCAGTGCACCACTCCGCTCGGCGCGCTCGTGCCCCGCTGCCCGGCGCTGCACGCCAGCATCGACGACGCGGTGCGGGCCGGCCGCCTGGACATTCCCTGATGGCGTACCGGCTGCGGGTCGCCGAGGTCATCGCCGAGACGGCCGAGGCGCACTCGCTGGTGCTGGCCGTGCCGCCGGAGCTGTCCGCGACGTTCTCCTACCTGCCGGGGCAATACCTGACCGTCCTGGTGCCGCACGGCAGCGGCAGTGTGGCCCGCAGCTATTCGCTGTCCAGCTCGCCGCACACCGACGCCAACCCCAAGATCACCATCAAACGGGTACGCGACGGGCAGGCGTCCAACTGGCTCTGCGACCACGTCCAAGCCGGTGACGAGCTGGAGCTGTTGCCGCCGGCCGGGGAGTTCACGCCCGGCTCGTTCGACGACGACCTGCTGCTGCTCGCCGGTGGCAGCGGCATCACCCCGGTGATGGCGATCATCAAGTCGGTGCTCGCCCACGGGCACGGGCGGCTCGCGCTGGTCTACGCGAACCGCGACGAGTCATCGGTCATCTTCGCCGGCGAGCTGGCCGAGCTGGGGCGGCGTCACGGTGACCGGCTGCGCGTGACGCACTGGCTGGACCACGAGCGCGGCGCCCCCGACCCGGGTGCGCTGGCCGCGCTCGTGACGCCGTGGGCGGGGCTCATGGCGTACATCTGCGGTCCTGAGCCCTTTGTGGCGATCGCCCGCGAGGCGCTGCAGGAAGCCGGAGTCCCGCATGATCGCGTGCGGGTCGAGCGTTTCGCGTTCGAGCAGGCCCGCACGGCGGACGCGACCCTCGAGGTGGAGCTGGACGGGCAGACCCACCGGCTGCCCTGGCCGACCGGCACACGGATGCTGGACGTGGTGATCGAGGCCGGGCTCAACCCGCCGTTCTCGTGCCGGCAGGGGCACTGCGGCGCGTGCGCGTGCCGGCTGCTCAGCGGGGAGGTCGAGATGATCAACAACGAGATCCTCGAGGAGGAGGACTTCGCCGAGGGGTATGTGCTGGCCTGCCAGTCGGTGGCCCGCAGCGAGCACGTGTCGGTCACGTACTACTGAGTTGTAAGCTTTCAATCCAGAGACTTCCATGTTTCGATTCCATGACGCGTCCGGTGTCGTCGTCCCCCAACGACGGTGCCGATCCCCTCCGAAAGGAAGCGTCATGAGATCCATCCGGAACGTCCTGGCCGCGTCGGCCGTCGCCGCCGTCGGCCTCGCGCTGCTGCCCGCACCGGCATCGGCGGCCACGGTCGTGGTCAGCACGGTGACCGACCTGACCAACGCCATCAAGAACGCCACCGCCGGCACCGTGATCCAGGTCCGCGGCGGTACCTACTACCCGACCGCCACACTGCAGTCGACGGTCAACGGCACGTCCGGCTCGCCGATCACGCTCACCGCGTACGGATCGGAAAGCGTCAAGATCAGCGGAACCAGCCTCCCCAGCGGTTCCTGGATCTTCAAGCTGACCGCCGACTACTGGAACGTCTCGAACCTGACCTTCCAGAACTCGCCGGACAGCGCGGTGGTCTGCCAGTCCTGCATCGGCACCACCTGGAACAACATCAAGACGATCAACGGTGGCGACTCCGGGTTCACCCTGACCGGCGACGGCACCAGCAACAACACCGTCAAGAACATCGATTCGTACGGCAACTACGACGCCGCCGAGCACGGGGAGAACGCCGACGGGATCGCGGTCAAGTTCGGCTCCGGCACCGGGAACCTGATCACCGGCGCCCGGGTCTACAACAACTCCGACGACGGGATCGACCTGTGGTCGTTCTCCTCGCCGGTGACCATCGAGCACACCTGGTCGTTCGGCAACGGCAAGAACCGCTGGAGCGACTCGGCCTTCGCCGGTGACGGCAACGGCTACAAGCTCGGCGGGGACGGCGAGACCGTGGCGCACGTGGTGAACAACTCGGCGGCCTGGGACAACACCGGCAACGGGTTCACCGAGAACTCCAACAAGGGCGCGATCGTGATCAATCGGACCACCGCGTACGCCAACGGCAACTGGGGCTACTACTTCGCCACGAGCGCGGCGAAGCTCGGCAAGAACCTGGCGGTCGGCAACGGCAGCGGCCTGGTCAACAAGGGTTCGTCGGTGGTCTCGTCCGGCAACAACTGGGACAGCGGGATCAGCACCCCGTCATTCGTCTCGACCGACGCCACCACCACCTACAACGCGCGGTCGTCAAGCGGCACCCTGCCCGCCACCACGTTCCTGACCACCGGGAGCAGCACCATCGGCGCCACGATGAACTGAGTCAGCGGGCGGCGGCCAGGCTGATCGCGATGTCGATGAGTTGATCCTCCTGGCCGCCGACCAGCCGGCGCTGCCCGGCCTGCACCAGGATCTCCGCGCCGGAGACCCGATAGCGCTCGGCCAGCGTGAACGCGTGGGTCAGGAAGCTGGAGTACACCCCGGCATAACCCATGATCAGAGCCAGCCGGTCGAGTGTGCACTCGGCCGGCATGACCGGGCGCACCACGTCCTCGGCGGCGTCGACGATCGCGAAGAAGTCCACGCCGGTGCGGATGCCGAGCTTGTCGCAGACGCCGACGAACGCCTCCACCGGCGTGTTCCCGGCGCCGGCCCCGAACCGGCGGGTGCTGCCGTCGATCTGCTTCGCGCCGGCCCGCACGGCCAGGACCGAGTTGGCCACGCCCAGGCCCAGGTTCTCGTGGCCGTGGAAGCCGACCTGCGCGTCGTCGCCGAGCTCGGCGACCAGCGCGGCGACCCGGTCACCGACCTGGTCGAGCACGAGCGCGCCGGCCGAGTCGACCACGTAGACGCACTGGCAGCCCGCGTCGGCCATGATCCGGGCCTGCGCGGCGAGCACCTCGGGCGGCTGCGAGTGGGCCATCATCAGGAAGCCGACAGTCTCCAGGCCCAGCTCGCGGGCCAGCCCGAAGTGCTGCTCGGTGATGTCGGCCTCGGTGCAGTGGCTGGCGATCCGGCACACCGTGGCGCCGTGTGCGGCGGCCGCGCGGATGTCGTCGAACAGCCCGATCCCGGGCAGCATCAGGAAGGCGATCTTCGCGCGGGTGGCGGTCGCGACGGCCGCCGTGATCAGCTCCTGTTCGGGCGTCCGCGACAGCCCATACGTGAACGACGACCCGCCCAGGCCGTCGCCGTGGGTCACCTCGATCACCGGCACCCCGGCCGCGTCCAGGGCGGCGACCACCGCGGTGACCTCGGCGACGGTGAACTGGTGGCGTTTGGCGTGCGAGCCGTCCCGCAACGACGAATCAGTGATCCGGATGTCGGTGGTCATGCCGCCAGCTCCTCCCCGACCCGGGTCGCCGCCGCGGTCATGATGTCCAGATTCCCGGCGTACGACGGCAGAAAGTCCCCGGCCCCACTGATCTCCACGAAGATCGCCACCCGGCCGCGGTCGAACTGTGGCTCGTTGAGCAGCCGATAGCCCGGAACGTAGCGGGCCACCGCCGCGGCCATCGCGGCGATCGAGGCACGGATCGCGTCGTGGTCGGCGTCCGGCCCGATCGCGCAGAACACCGTGTCCCGCATGACCAGCGGCGGGTCGGCCGGGTTGAGCACCACGATCGCCTTGCCCCGTTCCGCGCCGCCGACCGTTGCCAGGGCGCGCCCGGTGGTGCGGGTGAACTCGTCGATGTTGGCCCGGGTGCCCGGGCCGGCCGAGCGGGACGCCACGGTCGCCACGATCTCGGCGTAGGCGACCGGCGCGCACCGGGACACCGCGTGCACCATCGGGATGGTGGCCTGCCCGCCGCAGGTGATCAGGTTGAGGTTGGGTGCGTCGAGGTGCTCGCGCAGGTTGACCTCGGGAACGACAAGCGGGCCGACGGCGGCCGGGGTGAGGTCGATCGCGCGGATCCCGGCCTCGGCGTAGCGCGGCGCGGCGGCGCGGTGCACGGCCGCCGAGGTGGCCTCGAAGACCAGGTCGGGCAGCGGGTCCTGGGTGAGCAGCCAGTCGGCGCCTTTCGCGCTGACGGCCAGGCCGAGGTCGGCGGCGCGGCGCAGGCCGGGGCTGTCCGGGTCGATGCCGGCCATCCAGAGCGGCTCGATCCAGGCCGAGCGTCGCAGCTTGTGCAGCAGGTCGGTGCCGATGTTGCCGGACCCGACGATTGCCGCGGTCAGCTTTGCCACCCCGCCACCTCCGCCTGTCGCTGCGACCCCTGCGCTCGTCACCGCGCCGCCTCGCTGCCGGTGGGGTGCACGTCGGCCCGGAAGGACAGCCGCACCTCGCCCAGGCCGGTGAACGCCGCTCGGTATGACGAGCCCGGCTGCACGTCGACGGCGCGGGCGCACGCTCCCGGCAGCACCAGATGGCCGGCGCGCAGACGCACCCCGAAGCCGGCGACGGTCCGGGCCAGCCAGGCCACCGCGGTCACCGGGTTGCCGAGCACCGCGTCGGAACGCCCGCCCACCACCGGTTCACCGTCCCGGAACAGCACGGCGTCGATCCCCCGCGGGTCGATATCGGTCGGCCGCACCCGCCCGGCGCCGATCACGAACCCGGCCGACGACGCGTTGTCGGCGATCGTGTCGGCCAGGCCGATCTTCCAGTCCGCGATCCGGCTGTCGATCAGCTCGATCGACGGCGCGAACCACTCCGTCGCCGCCAGCACGTCCTCCTCGGTGCAGCCCTCGCCGGGCAGGTCCGCGCCGAGCAGGAACGCCACCTCGATCTCGACCCGCGGATAGCAGTAGCGCGCCGCGTCGACCGGATCGGTCTCGGACAGCTGCATGTCGGCCAGCAGGTGCCCGTAGTCCGGCTCGTCGACGCCCATCATCTGCTGCATCGCCGCCGAGGACAGCCCGACCTTGTGCCCCACCACGGCACTGTCCCGGCGGCCGATGTTGACGAGCTGGATCGCGTAGGCGTCGGCGACGGTCAGGTCGGGCCACTCCTCGGTCAGTGGCGGGATCGGCTTGCGGTCACGCTCGGCCACACGCAGGCACTCGGCGAGCGCGAGACGATCAGCTTCGGTCAGCATGCTGGCCTCCCCAGCCCCGGACGATGGCCAGGAAAGTCAGCATTCTGGCCTCCCTGCCCCGGACGATGGCCAGGGAAGTCGGCATCCTGGCCTCCCTGCCCCGGACGATGGCCGGGGAAGTCGGCATGCCGGCCTCCCCCGTCGTGGACAGCGACGCTGCGGCCGGCCCGGCGCCCGGAGAAGACGCAGTCGGCCAGCGACAACCCGCTCACGTAGCTGCGCGAACAGATCCCGACCGCGGTGCGCCCGGCGGCATACAGCCCGGACACCCCCACCACCTGCCCGGTCTGCTCGTCGACCCGCAGACCGCCGAGGGTGAGCATCGGCGCCGGGTAGGCGGTCCGCTTCCGGATCGACACATCAACCATCGAGTACGGCGGGGAGCCCGCATGTGGCCCGGCCGTGGCGGCCAGACCGGCCGGGTCGACACCGGCCTTGCGGGCGACCGCCTCCAGCGTGGCGCCGGTGACCCGGCCGGCCGTGAGCAGCCACAACACCGGCCAGCGCTGGAACCACAGCGTCTGACCCCACCACTGACGGCGACACCGCGCCAGCGTGGCCGCGTCGAGCAGCAGCCAGGCCCGCGACCCCGGCGAGCGCAGGATCGCCTCGCCGACCGCCGCACCGTAGCGGGACTCGTCGCAGACCCGCCGGCCGTCCCGGTCGACGAGCAGGCCGTCGAGCATGGCCGCGGGCGGGCTCAGGAACCGCCAGACGCTCACCCGATCGAGATGCGCCGTGGAGCCACCCGCCGCGACACCGAGCCGGATGCCCGAGCCGTCGTCGCCGGGCGTGCCCAGCCGCAACCCGCCCCGATAGTCGGGCGCGTGCTCGCGCATCATCGCGCGGTTGAAGACGAACCCGCCCGCGCAGAGGATCACGCCGCGGGCCGCCGAGACCCGCAGCGGACGCGCGTACCGCCGCTCCAGCGCGGCCACCCGCCGGTGCAGCGCCCGGCCCAGCCCCGGCAGGTAGAGCCCGGGCGTCACCGACCAGCGGTGCAGCACCCGAAACGCGAGCCGCACCCAGCCGGGCGCGCCGCGCAGGGTCTGGCACTCCACACCGGTCACCCGCCCGCCTGCGTCGGTGACCAGCCGCTCTGCCCGGGTCTGCGGGAACACGTCCACGCCGCGGTCGCGCACCGCAGCGGCGAGCCGGGCGAAGAGCACCCGGCCGGACGTGCCACGCGCCAGCACCCGGTGACCCCGGGGCGCCGACTGGCCGAACGCGGTCTCGCTGCCCGAGACGTACAAAAAGTGTCTGTTGGTGGGGTAAGAGGTCTTGTAGGGACAGCGGCGCGCGTCGAACGGCACCCCCAGCCCGGCCAGCCAGTCGAGCATCCCGGCGCTCTGCTCGCAGAACCGGTGCAGCGTGCCGGCCGACACCGTGTCACCGGCCTCCTCGCGCAGGTAGTCGGCCATCTCCTGTGGTGTGTCGCTGACCCCGGCGGTCTGCTGCTGCCGGGTGCCGCCACCGGCATAAACCACCCCGCCGGAAATAGCGGTGGCCCCGCCGCCGCCGAACCGGTCGAGCACCAGCACCCGCGCGCCCGCGTCGGCGGCCTCGATCGCGGCGCACGCGCCGGCCGCGCCGAAACCGACAACGACGACGTCCCACGAGCCGGTCACGGAACCTCCTCCAGTGGCGCCGGATGGGCCATAACTATAACCTGTTCTAGTGGCGGAGGCCGAGGGCGAATTCGATCTGGTGGTGGCCGGCAGCGGCGGGGCCGGGATGGTCGCGGCGCTCACCGCCGCGCACCACGGGCTGAGCGCGATCGTGCTGGAGAAGGCCGGCTCCTACGGCGGTTCCACCGCCCGCTCCGGCGGCGGGCTGTGGCTTCCGGGCAACGAGGTGCTGCGCCGCGCCGGCGTGCGCGACAGTGCCGAGGAGGCGCGGGCCTATCTCGCGCACGTCGCCGGGGCAGAGGTCACGGCCGCGCGGCAGCACGCGTTCCTGGCCGCCGGGCCGGCGATGCTGGCGCTCGTCCGGGCGCACACCCCGCTCGACTTCGCCTGGGTGCCCGGCTATCCCGACTATCACCCCGAGGCGCCCGGTGGCCGTCCGGGCGGGCGCAGCATCGAGCCGCGGCCGCTGGACGCCCGGCTGGCCGGGCCGGACCTGGCCACCCTGGCCAGGCCGTACCGGGCGGCGCCCGCCGGGATCGCCGTCACCCAGGTCGACTTCCGGTGGCTGTCGCTGGGTGTCCGGCATCCGCGGGCCTTTCTGACCGCGGCCAAGCTCGCCGCCGGTGGCCTGAGCCGGCGCCGACTGACCATGGGCCAGGCCCTGGCGGCCGGGCTGCGGGCCGGCTTGCGCAGGGCGGGCGTCGACGTGCGGCTCGGCACACCGATGACCGACCTGCTCGTCGAGCACGGCCGGGTCGCCGGGGTCCGCGCCGGTGGGCTGACGTTCCGTGCCCGGCGGGGTGTGCTGCTGGCCAGCGGCGGGTTCGAGCACAACGAGCCGATGCGTCGCAAATACCAGGACCTCGGTGTGGAGTGGACGGCCGGTGCGAGCGGCAACACCGGCGACGGCATCGAGGCCGGCGAGCGGCTCGGCGCCGCGCTCGACCTGATGGACGAGGCCTGGTGGGGGCCGTCGATCCCGCTGCCCGGCGGGCCGTATTTCTGCCTCGCCGAACGCAATCAGCCCGGCTGCCTGCTCGTCGACAGCAGCGGGCGGCGGTTCGTCAACGAGGCCGCGCCGTATGTCGATGCCGTGCACGCGATGCTCGCCCCGGGCGTGCAGTTGCCGGCCTGGCTGGTGGCGGATCAGACGTACCGCAACCGGTACCTGTTCGCCGGGCACGGGCCGCGCGCCCGGCTGCCGCGCCGGTGGTTCGCGGCCGGGATCGCGCACCGGGCCGACACCCTCGACGAGCTGGCCGGGCGGATCGGGGTGCCCGCCTACGCCTTGCGCAGCACCGTGCGGCGGTTCAACGGCTTCGCCGCGCACGGGCACGACGACGACTTCGGTCGCGGGGATTCGGCGTACGACAGGTATTACGGCGACCCGCGGCAACGCCCCAACCCGTGCCTGGGCGCGCTGGCCCGGCCGCCGTTCTACGCGTTCCGGATGGTCCCCGGCGACCTGGGCACCAAGGGCGGGCTGCGCACCGACGAGCGGGCGCGGGTGCTGCGCCCGGACGGCACGGCCATCCCAGGGCTGTATGCGGCCGGCAACGCCGGCGCCGCGGTGATGGGCCGGGGTTATGCGGGCGCGGGCGCGACCCTCGGCCCGGCCCTGACCTTCGGCTATCTCGCCGCCCTCGACTGCGCAACCCCGGCTGGCCCACAGGGGCGCCTCCCGCATGATCAGGGACCCCTGGAGACCAGCTGATGCCCACGACCCGGCTGGCCCACAGGGGTGCCTCAACCATGATCAGAGACCCCTGGAGACCAGCTGATGCCCATTGATCCGGACGTTGCGGTCGGGGCTGAGCTGCCCGGCCGGGAGCTGCGCTGGGACAGCACCGATGTGCTGCTCTATCACCTGACCCTGGGCGCGGACGAGCTGCCCTACGTCTACGAAGGCGCCCTGTGCGGGGTGCTGCCCAGCTTCGCCACGGTGGCGTCGACGCTGCGCGACACCGAGCCGCCGGAGGTGCGCATGCCCGGCGTCGACGTCGACCTGGCCCGGGTGGTGCACGGCCGGCAGGAGCTGGAGATCCACCGGCCGCTCCCCGTGGCGGGTAGCTGCACGGCGCGGTCGCGGATCGTCGCCGTGCACGACAAGGGCAGCGCCGCGATCGTCGTCACCGAGACCGTCACGGCGTATTTCACCAGCCGGATCAGCATCTTCGTCAAGGGCGCGGGCGGCTTCGGCGGCGATCGCGGGCCGGACACCCGGGTGCCGCCGCCGGTGCGCGCGCCGGACGCCGAGGTGCTCAGCCGGACCGATCCGCGGCAGGCGCTCTGGTATCGGCTTCTCGGCGACCGCAATCCGCTGCACGTCGACCCGGTGTTCGCGGCCCGGGCCGGGTTCGACCGCCCGATCCTGCACGGACTCTGCACGTACGCCATGGTGTTGAAGGCGGCGATCGGCACGGACCCGCAGCGGGTGGCCGGGTATCGCGCCCGCTTCGCCGGGGTGGTCTATCCGGGCGAGACGCTGCGCACCCGGATCTGGCGCGAGGACCACTGCCTGATCCTGACCGCCACCGTCGCCGACCGCGACGACGCCCCGGCCCTCGCCGACGCGGTCGTCACCCTGCGGTGAGGCTCACGTCCCGCTGATACCAGGTGCCCGGCTTACCGCCGAGGTCGGCCGGATCGGCCGGGCCGACGGGGACGAACCCGGCCTTGGCCAGCACCCGCTGAGACGCGACGTTCTCGCCGGAGGTGGCTGCCCACAGCGTATGCAGCCCGTGCCGCGCCGCCGCCACCCGGCACAACTCCCGGACCGCGGCGGTGGCGACGCCGCGACCGGCGATGACCTGGGCGACCCGGTAGCCCAGATTCGCGGTGCCGTCCGCGACGTCGTAGAGGTTGAACCGGCCCAGAACCGAGCCGTCGTCCGCGATGAGCAGATAGAAGGCGCAGCTGCCGGAGTCCTGCTCGGCCAGGGAGTCGCTGAAACGATCGGCGAACCGGTCGAAGAACTGGTCACCGCGGTCGGAGATGGTGGCAGCGAAGTAGGCGCGGTTCGCCAACTCGAAGGCCAGGACCGCCGGGGCGTCACCGGCCACCAGCCGCTTCAGTTCGGGCACCGCCCGACCCTATCCGGCCCACCGGCGAGCGGCCCGGGTCAGCGCCGTTCGGGCACTGTGGCGGCCTGCCGGGCGACGGCCGCCCGGCAGCACCGGGAACCGGCGTCACGCTCCGCTGAGGATCAGGCCGCTGGTCGGCACTCCGGTCCCGGCCGTGACCAGCACCGGGCCGTCACCCGGGACCTGGTTCACGGCGGTGCCGCGGACCTGCCGCACCGCCTCGGCGATCCCGTTCATGCCGTGGATGTACGCCTCACCCAGCTGCCCGCCGTGCGGGTTGATCGGCAGCCGCTCCTCCGTGACCACATGCCGCCCCTCCCCCCGGCCGCAGAAGCCCAGCTCCTCCAGCTGCATCAACACGTACGGCGTGAAGTGGTCGTAGAGCACAGCCGCGCGCACGTCGGCGGGCCTGAACCCGGACCGCCCCCACAGCTGGCGGGCCACCACCCCCATCTCCGGCAGCGCGGCCACCTCCTCGCGGTAGTAGCTGGTCATCACGAACTGGTCCGGTCCACTGCCCTGTGCCGCCGCGCGCACCACGGCCGGCGGCCGGCGCAGGTCGCGGGCCCGTTCCGCGGACGTCACCACCAGCGCGACCGCCCCGTCGCTCTCCTGGCAGCAGTCGAGCAGCCGCAGCGGCTCGGCGATCCAGCGCGACGCCCGATGGTCGTCGAGGGTGATCGGCCGGCCGAAGAACCAGGCGGCCGGGTTGGTCGCCGCGTGCCGGCGGGCCGCCACGGTGACCCGGCCGAAGTCGTCGGTGGTGGCGCCGTAGTCGTGCAGGTAGCGCTGGGCGACCATGGCCACCTGGGCGGCCGGTGTGGCCAGGCCCATCGGGTAGTGCCAGCTCGCGTCGAGCCCGGGCGGCACGCCTGCCTGCCCGAACCGGCGGCCGGAACGTTCGTTGAGGGCGCGGTAGCAGACCACGGTCTCGGCGACGCCGGCTGTCACGGCGAGCACGGCCTGCTGGACGATCGCGCAGGCCGCTCCCCCGCCGTACCCGATCCGGCTCAGGAAGGTCAGCTCGCCCGCGCCGATCTCCCGGGCCACCGCGATCTCCGCGTTGTCGTCCATGCTGAACGTGGTCAGCCCGTCGACGTCCGACGCTCGCAGCCCGGCGTCGTCGAGCGCGGCGCGGACCGCTTCGACGGCGAGGCGCAGCTCGCTGCGGCCGGAGTCCTTGGAGAACTCGGTGGCACCGATGCCGGCGATCGCGGCGTTCACGACGTCACCCGCACGGTGCCCGAGACGTGTTCGCCGGTGGCCGTGCGGCCGGCGACCGCCACCTCGTCGCCGTGCGCGTATCCCGTGAAGGTGAGCGTGTCGCCGGGGTGGCAGGGCGCACCGAGCCGGATCTCGATGCCGCGCAGCACCGCGGCCGGGCCGGCCCAGTCGGTGACGTAGCGCTGAACGAAACCGGTCGTGGCCAGGATGTTGAGGAAGATGTCCCGGCTGCCGCGCCGCACCGCCGCGTCCCGGTCGTGGTGCACGTCCTGGAAGTCCCGGGTGGCCAGCGCACTGCTGATGATCACGGTGGGCGTGACCGCGAGGTCCCAGCGTGGCAGCTCGATCCCGGCCGGCCGCCACACCGGCAGGCCGTCGGCGAAGGTCACCTGGACCCGGTCGCCGATGGCCGGGCGGGTGCCGCGCAGTTCGCCGACCATGCGGACGCCCTCGTCGAGATCGACCAAGGCGACCGTGACCGGGGAGCGGCGGCCGGGCAGCGGCGGGTGGTGGTGCACCACGTAGCTGTGCACGGTCCCGGTGCCGGCGGCGACCACGTACTCCGGGGTGAAAGCGCCGCACGCCGGGCAGCCCGGGCCGGGCGGGTGACGCAGCGCGCCGCATTTGCCGCAACGCTGGATGCGCAGCTCACCGGCGTCGACCCCGGCCCAGAAGAACGCGGAGTCCGGGCCGGTCACCGGCCGGATCGGGTCCGCGCGTGCCGGTGCCGTCGCGCCGGGCCGGTACTTCAGCACCCGGAACCGCATCTCGGCCACCGGTTCGCCGTCGACCTCCCAGGTGCTCGCCGTGGTGACGAACCAGCCCTCGCCGAGCGCGGTCCGTTTCGGCCCGGCCACGCCGGTGAGCCGGCTGCGGACCGCCACGGTCTCTCCCTCGCGCAGGTAGCGGTGGTAGGTCTGTGCACAATCGGTCGCCACCACCGACGTGAAGCCGGCCTCGTCCAGCACGTCCGACATGACGCGCAGCGGGTCGGCGTCGTCCGGCGCTGAGGGGCGCAACCCACGCATCGTCCACACCTGCACCATCGCGGGCGGCGCCAGGCCCTCGCGCTCGTAACGCGGGTTGTCGTCGCCGATCGCGGCGAGCCAGTCCCGGATCGCCGGCCGGTTCACCGGATCCCGAGCCGGCCGCGCCGCAGACAGCCCGGCCTCGGCGATCCGCCGACCCGCCGCCTCGATCGTCTCGGTCACCTCGCTCATGCTGAGCCCTCCTCGGCTACGCCGTTCACCGTGGATGTCGGCGCTACCGGGGCACCCGGGGCAGCCCGAGACCCGCCGACGCGATCAGTTCCCGCTGGATCTCGTTGACCCCGCCGCCGAACGTCAGCACCAGGTTGCGCTTGGCCTGCAGATCCAGCCACATCAGCAACTCCGCGGTCGCCGGGTCGGCCGGATCGCCATACCGCCAGACCACCTCCTCCAGCTCCTGGCCGATCCGCAGCAGCCGCTCCGACGAGAACACCTTGGTCACCGACGCGTCGGCGGCACCCGGCTCGCCACCGGTCACCTGCCAGTTGAGCAGCTCGTTCACCCGCCGGTACGCCTCGGCCCGGGCCAGCGCCCGCCGCACGTCCGGAGCGTCATGATCGGCCGCCCAGGCACCGACGCGATCGATGAACGCCCCGAACCGCCCGGCCGGCCCGAGCATCACCCGCTCGTGGTTGAGCTGCGTGGTCAGCAGCCGCCAGCCGCCGTTCTCCGCGCCGACCAGCCGGTTCGCGGGCACCCGCACGTCGGTGAGATACACCGTGTTCACGTGGTGCGCGCCGTCGCACGTGATGATCGGCGTCCACGCATAACCCGGGTCGCTGGTGTCGACGATCAGAATGGACAGGCCGCGGTGCCGGGGCGCGTCCGGGTCGGTGCGGCAGGCCAGCCACAGGTAGTCGGCGTCGTGCGCGCCCGTGGTGAACGTCTTCTCGCCGTTGACCAGGTATTCGTCGCCGACCCGCACCGCCCGGGTCCGCAGCGCCGCAAGATCGGTGCCCGCCTCCGGCTCCGTGTACCCGATCGCGAAGTGGATCTCCCCGGCCAGGATCCGCGGCAGGAAGAACTCCTGCTGCTCACGCGTACCGTGCGCAAGCAGCGTCGGTGCCACGGTCTGCAGGGTCACCGCGGGCAGCGGCACGTCGGCGCGCGCCGCCTCGGTCACGACGATCTGCTGCTCCACCGCCCCGAGCCCACCTCCGCCGAACCGCTCCGGAAAGCCGATCCCCAGCCACCCGTCGCGGCCGAGCCGGCGAACCAGACCGCGAAACTCACTGCCGTGCCGCTCGCGCAGGACCGCTGCGCGTTGCTGTTCATTCAAGACCCCTGTGAGGTACGACCGGAGCCGCGTCCGGAGCCCCCGCTGCTCGTCAGTCAGATCGATGCGCACCGTGGGCTCCCAGCCGGTCGAGGCACTGCTCCGCGCCGCCGAGGTGCCACACCAGCTCACGGACCAGCGCGGTGTGCCGGTGCAGCGGGTAGTCGGCGGCCAGCCCGAGCCCGCCGTGCAGGTGGTGACAGGTCCGCAGCGCCGGGAGCACCTCACTGCTCATCCAGTACGCGGCGGTCCACAGGTCACTGTCGTCCTCGGCGCCGTCGTCCAATCCCCAGCTGGCGGCCAGGGCGGCGAGGTGCATGGTGCGGGAGGTGACATACACGTCGGCGATCTGCTGGGCGACCGCCTGGAAGGTGGCCAGGGGCCGGCCGAACTGGTGCCGGTCCCGCACGTGGTCGGCCGTCATCCGCAGCGCGCCGGCCAGCGCACCGTCGCCGAGCGCACACGCGCCGGACACCGCGTACCGGTGAATGTCTGCCGTCCCGTCGCCCAGCGGCTCGCAAGCTACGTCGTCCAGCCGCACCGCGAATCCTCCCGGAGTGCGCAGGACGGTGACGCCCGCAGCGGCCGGATCCACCAGCGCGACGCTCTCGCCGACCGGGATCAGGATGCGATGGGCCTGGTCAGCGTCGGGAACGTCGCGGCACGTCCCGCTCAGCCGCCCGCTCTCGGTCGCGGGCATCGGCGTGCCCAGCGCGGCGGTCAGCACCCGGCCCTCCAGCACGCCCGGCAGCAGGTCGCGCTGCTGCGCCGGGGTGCCCCACCGGGCCACCGGCAGCACGCCGAGCGCGAGCGTGGACCAGGCCGGCACCGCGGCGGCGTGCCGGCCGATCTCGGTGAGCAGCAGCCCGGTCGCCAGCGCGCCGAGCCCGGCGCCGCCCAGCTCCCGCGGCACCGCGAGGCCGAGCAGCCCGGCCTGGCCGAGCGACTTCCACAAGGCTGCCGCCGCGCCGTCGTGACCGCCCGCCGGCCCGCCGTCGAGGCCGCGTCCTGGCGCGCTGTCGTGGTCGCGTCCTGGCGCGCTGTCGTGGTCGCGTCCTGGCGCGCCGTCGTGACCGCGTCCTGGCGCGCCGTCGTGGTCGCTCAGCACCTCGCCGGCGAGGCGGACGATCGCCTCCTGGGCGTCGTCGAGCGCGAAGTCCGGACCCATGCCAGCCATTAGAACACGTTTCACTTCCGGGTGGAGATCGGTGGCCGTAACGGGGCGTCAACAACCCGTTGCTAGGCTGGAGTGAACCACCGGGTCATGAGGGGCAACCATGGCGGCACCAAGAACAAATTCCAGTATTGGCGCGGCACGCAGCACTCTCGACAGCGAGCAGGGTTCCGCCGCGCAGCGCGACCGGCGCCGCCGGATCCTCGAGGCGACGCTGCTGCTGGCGTCGAAGGGCGGCTATGACGCGGTGCAGATGCGCACGGTGGCGGAGCGCGCCGACGTCGCCCTCGGCACGCTGTACCGCTACTTCCCGTCGAAGATCCATCTGCTGGTCTCGGCGCTGGCGCTCGAGCTGGAGAAGATCCAGGAGAAGCTGGAGCGCAAGCCGATCCCCGGCGACACCCCGCACGAGCGCATGCAGTTCGTGCTGAGCCGGGTGACCCGGGCGATGCAGCGCGAACCGCACCTGACCGAGGCGATGACCCGGGCCTTCATGTTCGCCGATCCGTCCGCGAGCGCCGAGGTCAACGCGGTCGCGCGGCTGATGGAGGACATGTTCACCCGGGCCATGCACGACGGCGAGCCGACCGCCGACGACCGGGCGAAAGCGCGGGTCATCGGCGACGTGTGGCTCTCCAACCTGGTCGCCTGGGTGACCCGCCGCGCCTCGGCCAACGACGTGATCAATCATCTGGAGCTGGCGAGCCGCCTGCTGCTGCGCTGATCACTCGGCCGTTTTGCTCGCGCGCTGGTCACTCCGCCGTTTTGCTCGCGCGCTGATCACTCGGTCAGCGCGACCAGCTTCGCCAGGGCCTGCTGGCCGGCGGCGCCGGCCTGTTTCTCCAGCATGCCGGCCATCGGGCCCTTCAGCGCCGGACCGATGAACTCCATTTCGTACGTGATGTGCGAGCCGCCGTCGGCCGGCGTGATCACGAAGAGGTTCTTCGCCTTGACGCCCATCGGCCCGTCGCCGTCCTGCTCGAGCCGGCCCGGCGCCGCCGCCGCGGTCACCCGCCAGGCCATCTCGGCGGGCATGCCCATCAGCTTGACCTTCTGCCGATACGTCGCGCCCTCGCCGAGGACCGCCGGCACGTCGCCGGCGAAACCCTCGTGCATCGTGTTCCATTCCGCGACCCGGGACAGGTCGGACACCACGTCCCAGATCCGCTGCGGATCCGCCTTGGCATCGGCCTCAACGGTCACCTTGGCCATCGCGCTCCTCCTCGAGTAGAGCAACTAGAACAGGTTATAGCAGTGTGACTTGATTCACTAGCGTCGGTCGCCCGGCGACGGCGATGCTGTGGTGGTGGACGGACACGCGGTGACCGCAGACGAGACCGGCCGGGCCCATCGACGCGAAGCGATCACCGAGCTGGGCGACGCCCTGCGCACGCTGGTCGAGCACGCCACCACCACCGAGGTGCCGACCGGCGACCTGCTCCGGGCCGCCGCCGAGATCCGCGAGGTGACCACCCGGCTCGGCGACCGGGTGCGCGACCGGTCCACCCTGTCCAGCGCCGACGACCTGCTCGGCGGTGTCCGGATGTTCAACCCGGTCACCGGGGCCGGCAGTGCGCTCGCCCCGCCGCTGCAGATCGAGGTGGTGGCCGGCGTGGCGACCGGCCGGTGCACGCTCGGCCGGGCCTTCGAGGGCCCGCCGACGTTCGCGCACGGCGGGGTCAGCGCCATGCTGCTCGACCAGATCCTCGGCCACGCCGTGGTCGCCTCCGGCAATCCGGGGATGACCGTGCGGCTGGACACCGCCTACCGCGCGCCGGTCCCCCTGCTGACCCCGCTGCTGCTGACCGCCCAGGTCCAGGACGTGGCCGGCCGCCGGGTGACCGCGACCGGCACCATCGCCACCGAGGCCGACCCCGGCACACCCCTGGTCACCGCGACCGGCACGTTCGTCGGCCTGCGCGCCGAGCAGACCCACCGCCTGTTCGGCAAGCTCCTGCGCGCCGACCCCTGACGGGCCGGCGGCTCACCACGGCAGCGGACCCGTCTCGTCCTGGAAGGTGCCGGTCGGACCGGAGGCGTCGAGGGTGGCCATCCCGACCACGACCCGGGCGCTCTGCTCAACCGGGCGTCCGATGCCGAAAGCGGCGGTCATGTCGGTGGCGGTGGGGCCCGGCTCGACGGCGTTGAACCGGATGCCCGGCTGTGCCTTGGCGTAGTGCACCGTCAGCATGGTGGCCGCCGACTTCGACGCCGAATACAGCGCGAGCGGCAGGCCGAACTCCGGCCGCTCCGGGTTGGTCACCGCCCAGAACGACCCGGCGCTGCTGGAGACGGTGACCACGTTGGCGTGCGAGGACTTGCGCAGCAACGGCAGTGCCGCCTCGGTGACCCGGACGATGCCGACCGCGTTCGTGTCGAAGGACCGCAGCGCCGCGGGGCCGTCGAGCGCGGTCTCCAGGACTCCGGCGTTGTGCACCAGGACGTCGAGCCGGCCCTCGGCCGCGTCGATCGCCGCCAGGGCGCTGCTGACCGAGGCGTCGTCGGTCACGTCGAGCTGGACGAACCGCGCGCCGAGCTCGGCGGCGGCCTTCGCGCCGCGGCCGGCGTCCCGCGCGCCGATGTACACCTGGTGCCCCAGCGCCAGCAGCTGCCGGGCGGTCTCGTAGCCGATGCCCTTGTTGCCACCGGTGATCAAGCTGACGGTCATGTTGTCCTCCGCGTTCCGTGGCCCCCAGCGGGCCGTCATGAACGCTACGAGCGACGCACCGGCACACCCGGAGTCCTGTGCAGCCTGGGGTGTGACAGGACCCCCTTCGCCCGGTGCGCACAGCGCTAATGTCGGGCCATGAGCGAGTCGACGAACGCCCTCGGCGCGTACCTGCGGGCCCGGCGCGAGCTGGTGACGACGCAGCAGGCGGGCATCCCCGACGTCGGCGTGCGGCGGGTGCCGGGCCTGCGGCGCGAGGAGGTCGCCATGCTCGCCGGCATCAGCGCCGACTACTACCTGCGGCTCGAGCGCGGCCGGGACCGCAACCCCTCCGTCCAGGTGCTCGAGGCGATCGCCCGCGTGCTGCAGCTCGACGACGACCACTTCGCCCACCTGCTGACCCTGGTCGCGGACGTTCCCCGGCGGCGTCGTCGCCGGCCGCGCAAGCAGACGCCGCCGGCCGGAGCGTTGAAGCTGCTGGCGAGCCTCGCGCAGCCGGCCTTCATCGAGGACCGCTATTTCGACATCCTGGCGGTGAACCCGCTGGCCGCGGCGCTGTCGCCCGGCCACGCCCCCCGCGGCAACCAGCTGCGGGACCTGTTCCTGGACCCGGCGACGCAGGCGCTGCACCCGGAGTGGGAGAACGTGACGGAGTGCTTCGTCGCCAACCTGCGGCAGGCCGTGGGGACCCACCTCGACGATCCACGGTTCATCGAGCTCACCGGCGAGCTGACGCTGGCGAGCCCGCGGTTCCGGCAGCTCTGGGCCCGGCACGAGGTGCGCGGGCAGAGCGGCGGGCCGATCCGGCTCGACCACCCGCAGGTCGGTGAGATGACCCTCAACCGGGAGCGGCTCGCCATCAGCGGCACCGACGACCTGATGCTTGTCGTCTACCACCCGGACGCCGGCTCGGCCGACGCCGACAAGCTGGCCCTGCTCGCCTCGGTCGCCCTGCCCACGGCCGGCAGCACGAAGGACCACGTCGTCAAACCTGCCTGACGAGCGCCTCCGGCATGCGGCGGGGCGGCGCGCGGGGGCGGGCCTGACTAGCATCAACGCGGTCAATTTCCGCCACATGCTGAGGTATCGATGACCTACCCTCCAAACACGCCCGAACCCGGCTTCGCCGCACCGCCGCAGGCCCCGCCGGACGAGGTGCTCCAGGCCGCCGCGAGCCGCCAGTTCGGCAGTCTGATCGCCGGGCAGCGCGGCACCAATCCGTTCGGCAACCTGGCCTTCGGCCTCGGCGGCGGCATCGCGCTGATCGCCGGCGGCGCCCTGGTCGCCTGGGTGGGCTCGCTCATCGACTTCCGGCCGCTGGCGCTGCTAGCCTGCCCGATGATCGTGATCGGCCTGGTCGTCATCGTCTACGCCGTCATGGCGCTGGCCGCCGGCTTCACCGCCACGTACCTGTTCGAGAACGGTCTCGTGCACACCAAGAACAAGAAGGTCGACGCGGTCGCGTGGACCGAGGTGGACGAGCTCTGGCTCTGGAAGGCCGGCGGCAACACCGCGCTGGCCGGCAACCTGCTCAGCTACTACGTGGTGACCTTCGACGGCCGCAAGGTCGTGGTCGAGTCGGCCGTCGGCAAGGGCGAGCAACCACTGGGCCCCCGGCTGGAACAGATCGTCGCCCAACTCGGCCGCCCGGTCGTGGACAGCGGCCCCTACGTGGGCAAAATGCGCCCCTGACCGGGCAGAGGAGAAAAAAGATGTCGTACGGCGTACGTTTTATGGCGATCCTCCTGTTCGGAGTCACCCTCGGGCTGGCCACGGCACTCGCGTCGACCGGCTTACCGGTGCCCGCGGCCGCGACGCTGGCCCTCGTCATCGTCGGCGCGGTGGCCCTGGCCGTCGAGCGCAAGACCGGCCGGGACTCGCCGGTCCTGGGCGTCACGTTCCTGTCGTTCGGCGCCATCGCCGGGATCGCCGCCATGGTGCAGGCCGTGCCGCAGGTCAACGGGTGGATCATCGGGATCGGCACTCTGATCGTCGAGATCGCGCTGCTGATCGGCGTGATGAAGGGCTACCGGAAGCTCGCCGGGCAGGCCGGCAGTCTGCTGCGCCAGCGGCTCGCCCAGCAGAAGGGCTGGACCTACGCCCACGAGGCCGAGGTCCCGGTGCCCGGCCCGCGCACCGCCCCACGGCTGGTGGCCGTGCCCAACGACGCCACGTCGACCACCGGCCAGGAGGTCGTCTACGGCGCGGTCAACGGGCTGAACTTCATCGTGTTCGACCGGCGCCGCCCGAACGACCGCACCGGTCACCCGCAGACCGTGTGGCTGATCCAGTTGCCGGTCGCGCTGCCCTACCTGATCTCGTCCTACCTGCCCTACCTGCAGCAGGAGGAGGGTGCGGGTGAGGCGGAACCGACCGCCGCCCTGCTGGGGCAGATCCTGGGACTGCCCGCGGTCCGCCCGGGCCAGCCGCAGGATCACACCGACCACCCCGGGTTCGGCCGGGTGCTGCTCACCCCCGAGGTACGCCAGGCCACCACCGCACCGGACTTCCCGCGCCGCTGGTGGATCGAGGGCACCTACCTGTGCGCCACCTCGGACGGCGAGACCGCCAACCCCAAGCTGGTCGCGATGTGGGTGGACATGCTCACCAGCTTCGCCGCCCGCTTCCCCTGGCCCTCCCTGACCAGCACCCCCAGCTGACCCCACCGCACCCAAAGTCCCCACGCAAGCAGTGAACGAGGCCAGCGTGGGGAGTTACGGTGCGCTCCGCACCCAAAAACCCCACGCAAGCAGTGAACGAGGCGAGCGTGGGGAGTTGCGGTGCGGTCCGCACCTGAAAACCCCAAGCAAGCAGGGAACCTGGCCAGCGGGGTTGGGGTGACCTGGGGGGAGCGCGGATGTCGCCCGGAAGGGTTTGCGTTTTGGACGCGTAGCGGCCAGCGAAGCCTGGAGGGTCCCGGCGGGAGCGGCGGTCTGTACCCCAGCGGACGCACGACATCCTGCATTTGAATTTGATCTTGCAGGAGTGCCGCGATCATCCAGGGACAACCTCTCCCTGGATGATCACGGCCTTCGCCTGGCTGGAGCGCTGCCGCATCATTGACCGTGTTGATCGGAGGTGGGCGGATGGATCGGGCACAGCTGGCGGATTTTCTTCGGGCGCGGCGGGAGGCGTTGCAGCCGGAGGACGTCGGGCTGCTGCGCGGGCCGGTGCGGCGGACCAGCGGGTTGCGGCGCGAAGAGGTCGCCGTGCTCGCCGGGATGTCGGTGGATTACTACAACCGGATCGAGCAGCAACGTGGGTCGATGCCGTCCGAGCAGATGCTCGCCGGGCTCGCTCGGGGGCTTCGGCTGACGCTGGCCGAAAGGGATCATCTGTTCCGGCTCGCCGGGCATGCCGCGCCGGTGCGGCGGATCCGGGACGATCATCCGAGCCCGGTGATGATGCGGATCGTCGCCAGTCTTGCGGACGTGCCGGCGTTGCTGTTCTCGCAGTTCGGCGAGGTGCTGCTGCAGACGCGGCCGGCCGTGGCGCTGCTCGGCGGGGACTGGACGCGGTTCAGCGGGCTGTCGCGGTATCTGGTGTATCGCTGGTTCGTGGAGCCGGCGATGCGCGACCTCTATCCGGTCGAGGACCATCCGCTGCGCGGGCGGGTGTTCGTCGCGGACATCCGGGCGGCGTACAGCGCGGATCCCGGCGGTAAGGCCGGCGAGATCGTCGCGGCGTTGCTGGAGGTCAGTGCGGAGTTCGCCGCGATCTGGCGGCGGCACGAGGTGGACGTGATCCACCACCACGACCTCAAGCGCTACCGGCACGCCGAGCTGGGCGAGCTGGAGCTCTACTGCCAGCCGGTACTGGACCGCGACCAGTCGCACGAGCTGCTGGTCTTCACCGCGGTGCCCGGCTCGCCGAGCCAGGAGAAGCTGCGGATGCTGGCCGCCGTCTAAGCGTCTCCGGCGTCACACCTCTTCCACTGTGCTTCGAATCCGAAGCATGTTACGGTCAGAAAGTGCTTCGAGTTCGAAGCAAAACATCTCTCCTCAAGGTAGGTAGTCGTCATGAAGGCAGTGCGTTTTTCCGAGTACGGCGACCCGTCCGTCCTGCGCTACGAGGACGTCGAGCAGCCCGTTCCCGCCGCCGGACAGGTCCGGATCCGGGTGGCCGCGACGTCGTTCAACGGGGTCGACGGCAACATCCGCGCCGGGTTCATGCAGGGCCCGATCCCGGTGACGCTGCCGCACACCCCCGGCCTGGACGTCGCCGGGACCGTCGACGCGCTCGGCCCGGACGTGGACACGGTGGCCGTCGGTGACCAGGTGATCGGGTTCCTGCCGATGACCGGGGTCGGTGCGTCCGCGGAGTACGTGCTGGCGCCGGCCGAGATCCTGACCGCCGCGCCGAGCAGCATCCCGCTGGTCGACGCGGCCGCGCTGCCGACGGTGGGTCTCACCGCGTGGCAGGCGCTGTTCGACCACGCCGAGCTGACCGCCGGGCAACGGGTGCTGATCAACGGGGCGGGCGGCGCGGTCGGCGACTACGCCGTGCAGCTGGCCAAGAACGCCGGCGCGTACGTGATCGGTGTCGCCGGAGCGCGCAGCGCGGGCCGGGTCCGGGCGGCGGACGAGGTCCTCGACCCGGACAGTGCCGGGAAGGCCGAGCCGGTCGACGTGGTGGTCAACCTCGCGCCGGTCGCGCCGGAGCAGCTGGCCGCGCTGGTCACGCTGATCCGGCCCGGCGGGGTGCTGGTGAACACGACGGTGTGGATGCCGGCGCCGAGTGACGAGGAGCGCGGGGTGCGTGGCGTCAACCTGTTCGTCCGCAGTGACGCGGAGCAGCTGGCCGGGCTGGTGGCGCTGGTCGACGCGGGGAAGCTGAACGTCGACGTGGCGCGGCGAGTGCCGCTGGCCGAGCTGGCGTCTGTGCACGCCGAGCCGGGCGCCGTGGCCGGCAAGACCGTGATCGTTGTCGCGTCCTGATCAGCCGGCGCCCCGGCGCTTGGCCCGGGGTTTCGCGGAGCGGGGCGGGGTCGCGCGCATGTGGGCACGGACCCGGCCGAGCACCTCGCTGAGCGCGGCCAGGTCGCCGGTGGCCATCGGGTCGAACAGCAGCCGCCGCACGTCGGCCACGTGCCCCGGCAGCACCCGGGCGACCAGGCCCCGGCCGCTGTCGGTAACGGTCACCACGATCACTCGTTCGTCGTCGGGTGACGACGAGCGGGTGATCAGGCCCCGCTTGTCGAGCAGCCCGGCCTGGTAGGTCAGGCCGCTGCGGCTGTACACCACGCCGTCGGCCAGATCGGTCATCCGCAGCCGGCCGTCCGGGGCGTCCACCAGCCGGGCCAGGATCTGGAACTGCACGTAGCTGAGGTCGCCCTCGGCCCGCAGGTGCGCGTCGACCGCGTACTGGAGAAGGCTGCTGACCTCCATCACCGCGAAATACGCACCGAGCTCCTCGGGGCTCAGGCCAGGCGTCTCGTCAGTCACGCCGGCCATCCTACTTGCTTCGAATTCGGAACAGGAGAACCTTGATGTCCAGCCCGAAACTGATCACCGTGGTCGGCGCGACCGGCGCCCAGGGCGGCGGCGTCACGCGGGCGCTGCTCGCGGACGAGACCTTCACCGTACGGGCGGTGACGCGTGACGCCGGGTCGCCGAAGGCCCGCGCGCTGGCCGAGCTCGGCGCCGAGGTGGTGACGGCGACGCTCGACGACCGGGACAGCCTGCGCGCGGCGTTCGACGGGGCGTACGGGGCGTTCCTGGTCACGCCGTACTGGGAGCACCGCTCGCCGGAACGGGAGATCGCCGAGGTGCAGAACCTGATCGGGGCGGCCCGGGGCGCCGAGCTGCGGCACGTGCTGTGGTCGACGCTCGAGGACACCCGGGCGGCCATCCCGGCGGGCGACGAGCGGATGCCGCTGCTCGACGGCGGCTATCGGGTGCCGCACTTCGACGTGAAGGGCGGGACGGCCGACGCGCTGTTCGCGGAGTCCGGCCTGCCGGTCACGTACCTGCTGATGTCGTTCTACTGGGAGAACCTGCTCGGCGACCTCGCGCCGCAGCGTGACCCGGACGGGACACTCGCGCTGCACCTGGCGATCGGGGACGCGGCGATCGCCGGGGTGGCCCTGGACGACCTGGGCGCGATCGCGGCGCGGGCGCTGCGGCGGCCGGCCGAGACGATCGGCGCCACCATCCCGGTGGCGACCGAGCATCTGACCGGCGAGCAGATCGCGGTGGCGTTCGCCAGGACGCTCGGCGAGTTGGTGGTCTACCGGCCGCCGACGCATGATCAGCTACGGGGGCTGGGCTTCCCGGGCGCGGACGAGTTGGGCAACATGTTCCAGTACTACGCGGAGTTCTCCGAGCACGCGCTCGGGTTGCGGGGCACCGGTGTCGCCCGGGCGATGCAGCCGCGGTGGCGCAACCTCACCGAGTTCCTGACCGGCCGTCGCTCGGATGTGGCGCAGGTCACAGCCTAGCCGCCAACCTTTTCCGGGCCGGCGCGTCCTCTCAGGCGACAGTGCACCGACCGACACAGTGCTGGAGCTTGAGATGCGCAGATCCACCCGGGCCCTCGCGGTCACCGCCGGAACCGTGGCCGTCATCGCGATCGGCGGGGTGTCCGCCGCGGCGGCCTTCGCCGACGAGGAGACCCCGGCTACGGCCCCGACTCCGACCGCGTCCGTGGCACCGACCCCGACCGCGTCCATCGCGCCGACGCCGACCGCCTCTGTCGCACCCACCCGCACCGCGGCCACCGCATCACCGGCGCCCACCGCTTCCACGCGGAACCCGACCGCCTCGCCGGTGCCCACCCGGGTGCAGACCGCCACGCCGGTCCCGACCGCTTCCACCCGGGAGCAGACCCCCGCGCCGACGCGGTCACCCGTCACCCGCCGGCCCACCAACGCACCGACGCCCAGCGCCTCGGCCGCCTCCTGAGGTATCGCGCCGGCCGCCCCGCGCGGCCGGCGCGCCACCGTCCGCCCGTCTCCCCGACCCACACCGCGAGGCCCTTTTGATCTTCGTGCTCCCGATGCCCCCGTCGCTGCTGCGCTGGATGCGCGGGGCCGCGTCCAGCCGTGTCGTGACGACGGCGGCCGCGGCGCCCGCGATCTACGAGCTCTATCGGGAGCGCCGGCTGCCGCTGGTCCGGCTCGCCGTACTCATGGTTGATGATCTGCCCACCGCGGAGGACATCGTCCAGGACGTCTTCACCCGGCTCTACCGCCGGCACGGCACCAGCCTGGACGCGGTCGACGACCCGAACGCCTACCTGGTGTCCGCGGTGATGAACGCGGCCCGGTCGGCGCTGCGCCGGCGCCGGATCGCCCGGGCCTACCTGCCGCCGCGCCCGGTTCCGGCGCCGGCTGCCGAGGACGAAGCCCTTCTCGGTACGGGTGACCACGAGGTGATCCAGGCGCTGGGCCGGCTCACCGCCCGGCAACGGCAGGTGATCGTGCTGCGCTACTGGTCCGGGCTGTCCCAGCAGGAGATCGCCGCCACGCTGGGGATCTCCGCCGGGACCGTCAAGTCGACAGCGCACCGCGCCCTGACCCTGCTCCGCACGCGATTGGAGGAGAGATGACCGAGACCGATCTGGAACGGCGCCTGCGGGAGGCGCTGTCCGCCCGGGCCACCACGGTGACGAGCCGGGACCTGCGCCCCGCATCGGCGCCGTCCCGGACCGCCGGCCGGAGCACCGCGGCCCGGTGGTCGCTGCCGATCGCCGCCGGCCTCGCCGCGGCGGCGGTGTCGGTCACGGCGTTCGCCCTGCTCCGGCCGGCGGATCCGACGCCGGCCCCGCCCGCGGCACCGGCTTCGCCGTCGTCGTCTCCGTCGCCGTCGTCACCCGCCTCGCCGATGCCGCGCTCGACGGAGCCGGAGGCGCCGGAGGTCACCCCGTCCGCGGCGACCCGCACGACGTCGACGGCCGAGCCGACGCCGACCAGGTCCACACCGGCGCGGACCACCCTGGCGCCCAGTCCGCGCTGACCGCGGGTCAGGACAGGAAGCTGCCGTACGGGCCGTTGAGGATGCCGTTCTTCTGGGTCTGGCTGAACGTGCAGTTCGGGTAGCTGTAGAAGGACGCCGACATGCAGGTGCCGTCGGTGGAGGTGGCGTCCGGGAGGCCGAACGCGTGGCCGAGCTCGTGGACCATGCCGCCGTACCAGCGGGGCATCGGCTCGGTCTTGCCGGCCGCGCCGTCGGCGTCGTGGCCGCTCAGCAGCACCCAGCCGGGCTGGCCTCCGCCACCGGACTTGCCGGCTTCCTCGGCGCTGACTTCGGCGACGAAGAGCCAGCGGCTGTCCGGGTTGCTCAGGCCGTACCGTTGCTGAAGTTCGCCCTGCATGTTGAAGATGACGCAGGCGTACCGGTCACCGTTGGGATCGCAGTTGTTGTTGATGTACCAACTCGTGTCGTGCAGGCCGTCGACCGCCTCCACGACCGGGCTGTTCAGCGTGAACGTCTTGCCCAGCTGCTGGCGGAAGAAGCTCTGCGCCTCCCGCATGACACCGGCGATCCCGTCGGGGTAGCGCTGGTCGTAGGCCACGTCGGTGGGCTTGAGCCAGAAGACGCGCACGGTTCGCGCCGGGGGTGTCTGCGGAGTCGAGGACGACGGTGTCGCGGTCGGTGAGGCGGTCGGTGACGTGGTGGCGGTCGGTGACGTGGTGGCGCCGGTGCAGGTCACGCCGTTGAGCGTGAAACTCGCCGGTACCGGGTTGGCGGTGTTGTTCCACGAGCCGTTGAAGCCGAACGACGTGCTGCCGCCGGTGGCCAGGGGCCCGTTCCAGGCGGCGTTGACCGCGGTGACGGCGGTGCCGCTCTGTGTCGTGGTCGCGTTCCACGCCTGGGTGACGGCCTGCCCGGCGGTGAACGACCAGCGCACGGTCCAGCCGGTCACGGCGTCACCGAGGTTGGTCACCGCGACGGTTGCCGAGAAGCCGCCGGACCATTGTGAGCCGATCGTGTACTGCACGCGGCAGCCCGAGGCGGCGGCGTGCGCGGTAGTGGTGACGGTGGCGGCTGTGGTGCCGCCGACGAGGGCGGCCAGGGTGGCCGCGATGAGCGGGGTGCGGCGTGCTCGGTGGAACATCATCGCCTCCTTGCGGAAACACGGTCGGATGCCACGGTGGGTGCGCGCCGCCCCCGCGAAGCGCCAGGGGGCAGCGTCGCGGGCGCGGCGTCGGCAGGCACGCCCACTCATCGCAATCGATGAATGTCGATTGCGGGCCACTCTGAACTACGAAAACCTTTTCGGCAAGGAGGGCGGCGGCAGCATCGCTTCTCCACGGCTCCCGCGATCCGGTTGTATGCCTCTGCTTCGATGGGCTGGCGGCAGACCTTCGGGATAGGAGTTCGCGCATGGCTGAGAGCGCCTGGCTCAACTTCCACTGCGGGACCGATAAACAGACCCGGCTCGCCACCTTTCACCACAACGGCACCGAGTGGCTGCTGGCGGAGGTGTCCGCCGAGCCGCTGCCGGAGGGCGGCGCCATGCCCGGGCGGATCGCGATGACCGGGCAATTCGGCCTCGCGCCCGGCTACACCGGCTGTCCGGGCTGCGCGGCGGTCAACTTCGTGCGCTGCGGGAGCTGCGCCGAGCTGGGGTGCTGGGTCGGCGCCTCGGTCGACTTCACGTGCGGGAACTGCGGAATCCAGGGCCCGGTCGTGGGCACCATCGAGTCGCTCGACGCGATGGACGTCGCTTGAACTCTGTCGAGCCGACCACGCCTGCACTAGCGCAGACTGGTTTGCTGTGGAAACCTGTTGGCATGAATACTGAAGCGATGCACGCCGGTGGTGATCCGCGTCAGCTGCTGTCGGAGGTGCGGGCACTTGCCCACCGGGTGCGGGTCGACCAGCGGATGACGTGGGTGGCGCTGCTGGTGCTGGCGGTGGTGACCCTCGCCGGGATCCCGTTCGACTGGTTCGGCATGCGACTCACCTGTCACGCCGACGGCAGCTGCGAGTTCGCGCGCCGCGGCGTGTTCTATTACTGGCCGCCGGCGCTGCTGTTGGCTTACGCGACAATCAGTTTTTGGTACGTACGGACCGCCCGATCGCGGGGGCTCGGCGCCCGGGTCATGCCCTACGCGATCACCGGCGCCGTGACCACCGTCGTGTTCACCGCGGCCTGGGTGGCGGCGGCGCTGTACTTCCCGAGCCATCCGGCACCGATCGACCCGCTGCCGTACTGGTGGTTCGTGCTTGACCGGCTGGTCGCGCCGTGGGGCGTGATCGGGGTCGCGCTGCTGGTGCTGGCCCGGCTGGAACGCAACGTCGCGCTGCTGCTGTTCACCCTGGCCTACCTGGCGCTGGTGCTGCTGGTGCTGCCGATGAACCTCGGCTTCGGGCCGCCGCACTGGCAGATCCGGGCCGGCCTGGCGGTGCCGCAGCTCATCACGGGGGTGGTGCTGCTGCTGGGCGCGGCCGGGTTCCGGGCAGCCGCCCGCCGGCAGCACCGGTGACAGCCGTGACCGGCACCCCGGAGCCGGACGCCGCGCACCCGGCGCACGGCCTGGACGAGGTGGTGCACCAGCGCGTACGCCTGGGGATCCTGACCATCACGCACGAGGCGCGCCGGGTCGAGTTCGGCTACCTGCGCACCCAGCTGCAGCTGACCGCCGGCAACCTCTCCAAGCACCTGAGCGTCCTGGAACAGGCCGGGCTGATCGAGGTGGAGAAGGGTTACGAGGGCCGGCGCGGCCGCACCTGGCTCACCCTGACCGCGGCCGGCACCACCGCGCTCACCGACGAGATCCGCCGGCTCAAACAGCTCATCGCCCGCGTGGAGACCACCGACAACCCGGAGGACCGATGACCACCGCACTGACCCGTCGACACCTGCTGACCACGGCACTCGCAGCCGGGGTCGCCCTACCCCTCGGTGCCGGCCGGGCCGCGGCGGCACCGGCGCGACTGACCCTGCCCGCACCCACCGGGCCGCACCCGGTCGGCACGGTGTCGATGCACCTCGGCGACAGAAGACGGCCGGGGCGCGAGATGATGGCCAGCTTCTGGTATCCGGCGCGGGACGTCAGGCGTCATCCGGTGGCGCCGTGGCTGGCCGCCGCGCCACTGCGGGAGCTGCTCGCCGCGAACGGGCTCGACCCCGACGTCGCGTCGCCGCTCACCGCCGGGCACGAGGGCGCCGCGGTGCTGCCGGGCGGGCCGCGACCGGTGGTGGTGTTCTCGCACGGCTCCAACGGCCACCGGTCCGAGACCACCATCGTGGTGCAGGAACTCGCCAGTCACGGCTACGTGGTGGTCACGGTGGATCATCCGGACGACTCGTTCAGCGAGTTCCCCGACGGGCGGGTCACCGTGCCCAGCGAGGACGACAACGGCACTCCTTGGGATCATGCTCACGACGTACGAAATCTGCTTGATCGGATCGCGGACCTGGCCGGCGGCCGCAACCCGGACCTTCAGCGGCGGCCGCTCCCGGCGAACCTGGCGGGAGCGCTGGACCTGCACCGGATCGGCATGTTCGGCTGGTCGAAGGGTGCGACCGCGACCGCGCTGGTGATGAACACCGATCGGCGGGTGCGGGCCGGGCTCAGCTTCGACGGCCCGATGCTGTCCCAGCCGCGACCTGCCGCGATCGACCGGCCGTTCATGCTGATGACCGCCGAGTTCACGCCCTGCGCCGAGGAGTCCGGGGTCGCCGAGCTCTGGCCGCTGCTGCACGGGTGGCGGCGCCAGGTGCACGCGGAGGGCGCCGACCACGGGTCGTTCTGCGACAGCGCGTGGCTGCTCCCCCAACTGGCGGCGCGCGCCGACGCGCCTCTGGACCCGGCCCAGGCGGTACGGATCCAGCAGGCGTATCCGCTGGCGTTCTTCGACCGGCACCTGCGCGGGCAGCGGCAGGGGCTGCTCGACGGCCCGCATCCGGACTTCCCGGAGATGCAGTTCGTCTCGTCGGTCGCCTGCCCCTGACCGGGTCAGCCGCTGATGGTGTGCACGTCCGGGCCGGCCGCGTCACTTCCTTTGTCGAACCACCCGTCGCTCCACTCGGGGTGCGCGCCCAGGACGACAGTGGTGCCCCCGACGGTCTGCCCGAAAACGAATATCGACTGGGGAAGCCAGCCGTCCTCCGAGCCGATCAACCGCATGCGGATCTTGAAGAATGGATCATCCGAATCGAGGTTCTCCTTGGAGACGTCGAACTGATACTGGTCCGTCCGCCCTCTCTCCCTCTCGTTGTGCGGAAGGTTGGGAAAGTCCAGCTCGACGTGGTCGCCCGGCCGCTCGATCTCCAACACGAAGTCGGCGTCCGTGCCGGCATCCGATTCGTCCTTGGTCGTGTGAATAACGGTGATACCGCTGAGAAGAGGCACCTTTCCTCCTTGTTCGTTCCGGAAGAATGCTGGGTGTTCGATCGAGGCCCCCGGGTCAGCCGCGGGCGAGCCAGGTGAAGGTCATGGTGGTCGCGTCGGTCGGTGCCACCGTCAGAAAAGGCCCGCCGGACTCCGGGCGTCAAACATCTGGCCCTGATCTGACATACCGCGGCCGGGTATGAGACAGGCCACACCGGTACGCCGGCCGGATTAACCCGGGCCGCCGGTGATTTGTTCGTGATGTGACTATCGACGTGGATCCCGCGCCCCTGTTCACCCCGTACACCCTCGGTGGTGTCGACCTGGCCAACCGCTTCGTGATGGCGCCGATGACCCGGCAGTTCTCGCCCGGCGGGGTTCCCGGCGCCGACGTGGCGGCCTACTACGCGCGCCGGGCACCGCACGTCGGGCTGATCGTCACCGAGGGCACCTACGTGGACCATCCGTCGGCCGGGTCCAGCGATCGGGTGCCGCGGTTCTACGGTGCGGACGCCCTCGAAGGCTGGCGCGCCGTCACGCAGGCGGTGCACGCTGCCGGTGGGCGGATCGTCCCGCAGCTGTGGCACCTCGGCGCCACCCGGGCCGCGGGCGCGCCGCCGCACCCCGACGCGCCGGTGCTGAGCCCGTCCGGGCGGCGAGCCGACGGCACCGTCGTCGGTGAGCCCGCGACGCCCGACGACCTGGACGCGGTGGTGGCCTCGTTCGCGCGGGCGGCCCGCGACGCCCAGCTCGCCGGGTTCGACGGCGTGGAGATCCACGGGGCGCACGGCTACCTGCTGGACCAGTTCCTCTGGTCGGGGATGAACAGCCGCGGTGACCGGCACGGCGGGAGCCCGGCCAACCGGGCCCGGCTGGGCGCCGAGGTGGTGGCCGCGATCCGGGCGAGCGTCGGGCCGGACTTCCCGGTGCTCTTCCGGTTCTCGCAGTGGAAGGGCGCCGACTTCGACGCCCGGATCGCACAGACGCCCGGCGAGCTGGAGCAGCTGCTCGCCCCGCTGGTGGACGCCGGGATCACCGGCCTGCACGTGTCGACGCGGCGGTACTGGCTGCCGGCCTTCGCGGACTCGTCGCTGACCCTGGCCGGCTGGACGAAGAAGGTCACCGGGCTGCCGGTCGTCGCGATCGGCTCGGTCGGCGTGGCGCAGGCCTTCCGCGGCGAGAGCGAGGAGCCGGCCTCGACGCTGAGTGTCGCGCCGCTGCTGGAGCTCTTCGAACGCGGTGAGTTCGACCTGGTCGCGCTGGGCCGTGCCCTGCTCTCCGAGCCGGCCTGGCCGACCAAGCTGCGCGAGGGCCGGCTGGCCGAGATCCGCCCCTACGACAAGGCCGACGAGAGCCGGCTCAACTGAACCCTCGTCGACGCCGGGCGGCCCGAAATCACGGTGCCCGGCGTCGACGCGGCGCGGTCAGCCGACCTGCTTTGCTGGGACGAGGGCCGGACCAGCGATTATGGTGACGAAAATGTCAGACAACAGGATCGGGCTGCGCGGCGACCGGGGCGCGGTCCTCGGCGCGATGATGCTGGCCACCGGGCTCATCGCGATCGACTCGACGATCATCGCGACCGCCGTGCCGTCGGTGGTCGCCGACATCGGCGGGTTCCACGAGTTCCCCTGGCTCTTCTCGATCTACCTGCTCGCCCAGGCCGTGTCGGTGCCGGTCTACGGCAAGCTCAACGACATGTTCGGCCGCAAGCCGGTCATCCTGTTCGGGATCGCGCTGTTCCTGCTCGGGTCGATCTTCTGCGGACTGGCCTGGAACATCTGGGTGCTCATCGCGTTCCGCGTCGTGCAGGGCCTGGGCGCCGGCGCGATCCAGCCCACCACGATCACGATCGTCGGCGACCTCTACTCGATGGAGGAGCGGTCCAAGGTCCAGGGCTACGTGGCGAGCGTCTGGGGCATCTCCTCGGTCGTCGGCCCCACCCTGGGCGGCGTGTTCAGCGAGTACGTCAGCTGGCGCTGGATCTTCTTCGTCAACGTGCCGCTCTGCCTGCTCGCCGCCTGGATGATCATGCGGAAGTTCCACGAGAAGCCGGACCGCGCCCGCCCGGTGATCGACTACACCGGCGCGGCCCTGCTCACCGGCGGGTTGACGCTGCTCATCCTCGGCGTCCTGGAGGGCGGGCAGGCCTGGGGCTGGGCGTCACCGGCCGGCGTCACGATCCTCGGCACCGGAACCGTTCTCCTGGTCGCGTTCGGGTTCGTGGAGCGCACGGCGGCCCAGCCGGTCCTGCCGCTCTGGATGTTCCGGCGCCGGCTGCTGGTGACCAGCGGGCAGCTCGCCGTCGGGGTGGGCGCCATCCTGATGGGGCTCAGTTCGTACGTGCCGACCTACGCCCAGCAGGTCCTCGGGGCCGGGCCGCTCGTCGCCGGGCTGGCCCTGGCCGCGCTGACCCTGGGCTGGCCGATCTCGGCGAGCCAGGCCGGCCGGGTCTACCTGCGCTTCGGGTTCCGGACCTGCGCGCTGATCGGCACCACGCTGGTGCTGCTCGGGTCGTCGCTGCTGCTCCTGCTCGGACGGCACTCCGGCGTGCTGGAGGTGGCGGCGTTCTGCCTGATCATCGGCTTGGGCATGGGACTCACGGCGGCGCCCACCCTGATCGCGGCGCAGTCCAGCGTCGGCTGGGCGGAGCGGGGCGTGGTCACGGCGAACAACATCTTCCTGCGGTCGCTGGGCAGCGCCCTGGGTGTGGCGGTGTTCGGCGCGGTCGCCAACGCGGTGCTGGGGTCGGGCGAGGTCACCGCGGCGGGCCTCACCACGGCCGTACACCGGATCTTCCTCGGCATCGTGCTCGTCGCCGCCGTGATGGTGGTGCTGGCGGCGCTGCTGCCCGCGGTGTCCCGCGCGGACGACCGGTCGGGCCGGCGCCGGCCGTCAGACCTTGGCGCTGATACCCCCTAGGGGTATGGTGGGCGCATGAGCGTCGATCCGCACCAGACACATCCGACAGCCACGTGGGGCATGGCAGCCTCGGCGACGGTGCACTGCCTGACCGGCTGCGCCATCGGCGAGGTGCTGGGCATGGTGATCGGCACGGCCGCGGGCCTGCACAACACCGCCACCGTCGTACTGTCGATCTTTTTGGCCTTTGTGTTCGGTTATGCCCTGACCATGCGCGGGGTGTTGCGTGCCGGCGTCGATGTCCGGACCGCGCTGAAGGTGGCGCTGGCCGCGGACACCGTCTCCATCGCGATCATGGAGTTGCTGGACAACGCGGTCATCGTGGCCGTGCCGGGCGCGATGGACGCCGGGCTCACCAGCACGCTGTTCTGGGCGTCGCTGGCCGGTTCGCTGGTCGTGGCGTTCCTGCTGACCACCCCGGTCAACCGCTGGATGATCTCGCGCGGCAAGGGTCACGCCGTGGTGCACCAGTACCACCACGCGCACTGACCGGACGGGCCGTCAGACAGCGGCCCGGATCGCAACGGCGGTGACCGGTGCGGGCATCAACGCCCACACCGTCTTGCCGGCCTCACCGGATCGGGTGCCCCACGCCAGCGCCATCGCGTCGATCAGGAGCAGGCCCCGGCCGCCGGCCTGCCGGGCGCCGGGATGCCGCACCTGCGGCGCGCCGACCGCGGTGTCGGCGACCTCGACGAGGACACCGGCCGCGGTGAGGGAGAGCGTGAGCTCCCCGCCGCCGCCGGTGTGCTGGCCCACGTTCTGCACCAGCTCGCTGACCGCGATCAGCACGTCGTCGCGCCACGCGTCGTCGGATCCGGCCTCGACGTGCTCCGCGAGGGCCGCCCCGGCCATGCGTCGCAGCGGTGACGCCGGGTCGTCGCGCCCGAAAACCGCGCACAGAATGATCACCGACAGTCCTCCCCCGTGCCGTGCACCTGACGTCAACGCTAACGACTGACCGCACGCACGGGAAAGCCGGAGTGGAGCAACCGCTCCACTCCGGCTCCGCATCGTGGGTCAGGCGTCGGGCCGGGCCACGTCGCCCTGCCAGGTGCCGGTGGCGGCGCCGCGGCTCTCGATGAAGTCCTTGAACCGCTTCGTGTCCGCCTTCACCTGGTGGCTGTCGACGCCGACGGCGCTGCCGACCTTCTCGATGAAGCCCTCCGGCTCCCAGTCGAGCTGGACGGTCACCCGGGTCTCGCTGTCGGCGAGCCGATGGAAGGTGACCACGCCGGCGTGCTTCGTGTCACCGCCGGTGCTCTTCCAGGCCACCCGCTCGTCCGGGTGCTGCTCGGTGATCTCCGCGTCGAACTCGCGGGTCTGCCCGGCGATCTTGGTCACCCAGTGGGTGTGGGTGCTGTCGATCTGGGTGATCGACTCGACGCCGTCCATGAACTGCGGGAAGTCCTCGAACTGCGTCCACTGGCTGTAGGCCGTGCCGATCGGCACGTTCACGTCCACGGACTCGGTCACGGTAGTCACGACATTCTCCTTAGAAGAGGTTGCTCATCAACTACCCGGGAGCGAGGCGGCAAACCTCTTCTGCGTCGATTTCTGCGTCGATTTCTGCCGGACCGGCTCATCGCCACCACCGGGGCGCGGCGCGGGATTCGTTCCCTGGGGCACAAACGTGCGCCCGCCAGGCCGCCACCTGCCGCCAGGTTCAGAAGTACGTCGGCTCGCGCGGCGTGTACGGGCCTTCCAGCGAGGCGACCTCGTCGTCGGTCAGTGTCAGGTCGAGCGCGGCGACAGCGTCGGTGAGGTGCTTCTCCTTCGTCGCACCGATGAGCGGCGCGTTCACGACCGGGTTCTTCAGCACCCAGGCCATCGCCACGGTTGCCATGCTGACGCCGCGTGCGGTGGCGATGCGCTCGACGGCGTCCACGATCGCCTTGTCGGAGTCGAGGAACAACGGCCGGCCGAACTGGTCCTGCCCGGGGGTCGACTGCGCCCGGGTGCTGCTCCTGTCACCCCAGGGCCGGGCGACGATGCCGCCGGCGAGCGGGCTCCACGGGATGCTGCCGACGCCGGAGTCGGCGAGCAGGCCGAACATCTCCCGCTCCTCCTCGCGCTGGACCAGGTTGTACTGGTCCTGCATCGAGACGAACGTTGTCCAGCCGTGACGCTCGGCGGCGTGCTGCAGCTTCGCGAACTGCCATGCCCACATGGACGACGCACCGAGGTAGCGGACCTTGCCGGCCTTGACGACGTCGTGCAGCGCCGCCATCGTCTCCTCCACCGGGGTTTCCGGGTCGAAGCGGTGGATCTGCATCAGGTCGACGTAGTCGGTGCCGAGCCGGGTGAGCGAGGCGTCGACCTGCTCGAGGATCGCCTTGCGGCTGAGGCCGCCACCGCCGGGGCCCTGGTGCATCGGCCAGTAGATCTTGGTCGCCAGGACCGTCTGCTCCCGGGTGGTGTACTTGCGCATGGCACGGCCGACGATCTCCTCGGAACTGCCCATCCCGTAGACGTTCGCGGTGTCCCAGAAGGTGATCCCGAGCTCCACGGCCTGCTGGAACAGCGGTCCGGCCGCGTCGTCGTCCAGCGACCAGTCCTGCATCGGGTTCTTGTCGCCGAAGCTCATGCAACCCAGGGCGAGGCGGCTGACCTTGAGGCCGGACGTGCCGAGCCGGGTGTACTCCATCGTGTGTGGCATGACGCCACGCTAAGCGCATATCGGACGTGGCTGAGAGTCACTGGCATTCGCCCCCAGCCCAGGAATCCGGGGGTGAACAGCAGGTGCTCCCACTATCCGCACCGGCTCGGTTAGCGTCGCCCGTATGGCTACCCAGAAGGACGTACAGCAGTTCCTGACTGCCCTGCGTGCCCGCGTCACACCGGAGAAGGCCGGGCTGACGGTCTTCGGCGGAGAACGCCGCGTCCCGGGCCTGCGCCGTGAGGAAGTCGCCCAGCTCGCCGGCGTCAGCACCGCGTACTACACCCGGATGGAACGCGGCGACCTCGGCGGCGTCTCCGACAGCGTGCTGTTCGCCCTGGTCCGGGCGCTGCAGCTGGACGAGGCGGAATCGGCGCACCTGTTCGACCTGGCCCGGGCCGCCACCGGGCCACGGCGCGAGACCCGGACCAAGCCCGAAGCCCGCGTCTCACCCCTGATCGCCCAGCTGCTCGACACCATGCGCGACGTGCCCGCGCTGGCGATGAACCGGGTCACCACGGTCGTCGGCTCGAACGCCCTCGGGCGCGCCCTGTTCCCGCACCTGTTCCCCGCCGACGCCGCGCCGGTCAACAGCGCCCGCTCGATGTTCCTCGACGAGCGCGCGAAGGACTTCTACCCGGACTGGGAGACCAGCGCCCGCGAAGGCGTGTCAGCCCTGCGCCTGCTGGCCGGCCAGGACCCCACCGACCGGGCACTGATGGCACTCGTCGGGGAGCTCGCCACCCGCAGCGCCGACTTCCGTACCTGGTGGGGCGGGCACACCGTGCGTACCCACACCACCGGCACGAAACGGATCAACCATCCGGTGGTCGGTGAGATCACCCTCGCCTACGGGACGCTGGTCGTCCCGTCCAGCAGCATCGTCATCGCCACCTACCTGGCCGAGCCGGGATCGGCCTCCGCGGACGCCCTCGACCTGCTCCGCAGCTGGGCCGCCCCGCCCCTCGGCGCCGCGGCGCAGAGCCGGTGACCGCCAGGACCACGATGTCGCGGCGGGTCCGGCGGCTCGAAGTGCACGATCGGCGTGCCGACGTCCCGGCCGGTCAGCGACAACGCCTCGTCCGACTCCGCCTGGACCTCCGCGTCCCGGGACGTGTCGTCGAGGAACGCGGCGAGCGAGGTCGGCAGCCCGGCCTCGGCGAGCGCGGCGGCGGCCAGCTCGGGAGTGCCCGGCCAGCCGAGCTCCCGGCCCGCGTCGGGGCCGGCCTCCATGATGCGGGCGCCGAACGCGGCGTAGAGCGGTCCGATCGCCTCCCGGCCGTGCTTCTCGCGCGCCACCGAGGCGACCCGCAGCAGCCGCAGGCCCGCGGTGTGCTGGGCCTCGTACTCCGGCGGGAAGTGGCTGGCGTAGTCGAGGTGCGAGTTGATCAGGCGCAGCGAGATGAACCGCCAGTCGACGAGCACTGCCCGGCTCAGCGCGGGTCCGCACCGCCAGGATGGCGGTGCGGGTGAGCGGTGACCGGACCCGCCGGGTGGTCGGCCGGGCGGGCCCTCGGCGTTCCCCTCGGTAGCCGGTGGTCAGGGCTCGTCCGGCGCCGGTCGCTGGGTGTAGCGGTGCTTCACGCCGGGTGGGAAGAACTCCGGGTCGCCGCACGGGCGCAGCAGGATCTGGGGTGACTGGTAGGCCGCCGGCACGTAGTGGGCGAACTCGCTGTTGAGCCGCAGCAGCTCGGTGCGGATCGAGGCGGCGACGGACGCGGCCAGGTCCGCGGTGGCCGGCTCGCCGGGTGCCAGCTCGACGACGACCGACAGGTGCCGGTCGCGGTCGGCGTCCTCGGCGGTGCGCAGCACGAACTTGCCGGTGACGTGCGGGGCCACGTGCGGGCGTTCCAGGCCGACGGTCACGTTCTCCGGGTAGATGTTCGCGCCGAAGTAGGAGACGGTGAACAGCGACCGGCCGAAGACGTAGACAAACGGCAGGTCCGGCCCGCTGCCCGGGTCGAACCCGTGCTCACGGCAGAAATCGATCATCCGGTCGTGCTCGATCACGCCGCCCTCGTCGGCGATGTGGTAGCGCAGCAGCGGCGCCGCGCCGTCGCTGGAGAACACGAGGGTGCCGTCGACGGTCTCGAAGAACCGGGTGGCCGGGTCGTACTGCACCAGGGTCGGCAGGCGCGCGTCGCCGAACAGCCGGGTCGCCGCGTCCGGCCGGTCGGCGAGGAACCGGCGGATCCGGATGCTCAGCGGGGTCTCGTTGCCGAGCACGCCGGCGTCCGCCGTGCCGTAGAGCGAGGCCGAGCTCGCCGCCGGATCCGCCGCCCCGGTCCGGGCCGCGATCAGATCCCGCCATTGCTCGCTGAAGACCTCACCGGCCAGGACCACCTTCATCTGGTACGACGGCCAGTGCGTGCCCCGGGCCGCCCCGACGTCGATCACGTTCTTGACGAACGGCGGGTAGCCGAGCAGGACCACCTGGTCGAAGTAGGACCCCAGCTCGCCGACCACCCGCAGGATCTCGTCGACGTCGTTGCCGGGCGTGGCCACCGTGATCGGGTAGCCGTCCGCGGCCAGGTGACGGCAGGCCGCGGTGGTGTACATGCCACCGACCCAGTTGCCGAGCGCGAAGCAGACCACGGCGAGCGTGGACTTCTCGGCCGCCTGGAACGCCCCGGCGAAGACCTGCTCGAAGCGGGCGGTGACCGCGGCCTCGTCGCGGACCGACCGGGGCCAGACGGTGGGCCGGCCGGAGGACCCGGACGAGACCGCGACGATGTCACTTCCGGTCAGGGTGCCGCCGAGACAGCGTGACGGCAGGTCGTACGTGTTGATGTAGGCGGCCTTGGTCATCAGCGGGATCTGCGCCGGCGTGACCACCTGATCCGGGTCCACCCGCTGGCCGGCCAGGAACTCGGCGTACGCCGGAACGCTCTTCGCCATCCGCTGGAACAGTGCCATGCGGTCGACCATGCCCACACTCCTCGGCGCCGAAGGGGTCTCCCTGTCAAACGATAGGGGGTCCGGGTGGCGGATAGGGGGAGCGCACCCTGGGAGATGCCTGCGTCGCGGACAGAGGACAAGCTTGCCTTAGTAGAACGCACCGGGCGCCGCTTTCCCGCCACACCGGACGGCTGAGCGATACGCACAAACAATGGCCCATCGTGAATTGACGATGAAGGAGGCTGCGACATGGAACGAACCACCAGAATGGCGCCGGGAATTCTCGATCCGGTGATGCTGGAGCAGTATCGCCAGGACGGTTTCCTGCTCATGCCGCCGGGTTTCCTGCCGGCCGAGACCCTCGCCGAGATCATCGGCGCCGTCCCGGGGCTGCTGGAGGTGGACAGCCCGGCCCGGGTGATGGAGCGCGACGGTGTCACGCCGCGGTCCGTCTACGGCATCCACCAGCAGGACGGCGTCTTCGCCGACCTGATGCGGCACCCGGCACTGCTCGGCGCGGTGCAGCAGATCCTGCACAACGACGTCTACGTCCACCAGTCCAAAGTCAACATCAAGGCGGCGTTCGCCGGTGACCAGTGGGACTGGCACCAGGACTACATCTACTGGCTGCAGGACGACGGAATCACCCGCCCCGACCTGGTCAACGTCGCGATCTTCCTGGACGACGTGAACGAGTTCAACGGGCCGCTGACGTTCATCCCCGGCTCGCACCGCGACGGCGTGCTGACCGCCACCGGCCGCGACGGCATGCCGCTGGGTTACGAGGACGCGCCGCAGTGGGTGGCCACGCTCACCGCCGACGAGAAGTTCCAGGTCAGCGACGACGTGATCACGAGCATGGCGCAGCGCAACGGCATGGTCAGCCCGAAGGGGCCGACCGGCTGCGTACTGTTCTTCGATCCGAATCTGCTGCACGCCTCGACCCGGAACATGTCGCCGGGCCGGCGCGCCATGGTCATTCTGGTCTACAACGCCGTCGACAACGTCCCGCACGACGTGACCGATCCGCGGCCGCAATTCCTGGCCGAACCGGATCCCCGTGCGCTGACCCCGTTGACCCCGAATGTCACCACTCGCCGATAACCACTGAAACAACAATTACCCCGCACCATCATCAAGGAGACATTGACATGGCGACGACCACCGTAATCACCGACGAGAACCTCGCGACGGCCTTCCCTGCCGACCTCGCGGCCGTCCCGGCGGAGGGGAACGCCCTCGAGGCGGTGCGCCAGGACCTGTTCCGCACGCTGCACGCGCACTACGCCGCCTACCTGTCGGCGCCGGAGGACTTCACCCAGATCCCCCGGCTCAACACCGATCCGGCGATCGCCCGTCTGGAACAGACCTGGCTCGGCTGGGAGGACGCTCAGGTCGACCTCGATCGCCTGCCGCGCACCGCCGAGGAGTTCCCGGACTGGTTCCGCGCGCTGAGCGCCAACCACGTCCAGCCGGAGTTCTGCCGCTATCTCGCCGAGGACGCCACGATCGCCGAGCTGGCGCTGTTCTTCCTGGCCGAGGAGCTCGTCGACAGCCGTTTCGACGACCTGGTGGCGCTGGCGCAGCTGGGCTCGTCCGGCGCCATGAAGCTGGTGATCGGCGAGAACTACTGGGACGAGATGGGCCAGGGCTCGCTCGACCGGATGCACACCGTGCTGTTCGAGCACTCCGCGCGGTACATGCGCGAGCGGCTGGCCGAGCACGGCTACGACGCCGACGAGGTGATCTGCGCCGAGATCTTCGAGAACGCCAGCCTCACCCTGATGTACGGCATCCACCGGCACCTGATCCCCCGCTCGGTCGGCGCGCTCGGCCTGATGGAGCACAGCGCCCCGCCGCGGTTCACCGCGATGGTGGCCGGCTGTACCCGGCTCGGCGTGCCGGAAGACGTGATCACCTACCAGCGGATCCACGTGCACGTCGACGAGGACCACGGCGCGGAGTGGCTGGACAACGTCCTCACCCCGCTGGTCGAGACGTCGCCGGCCCTGTTGCGCGAGATCTGCCTGGGCATCCTGACCCGGGAGCGGGTCGCCAACGCGTACTACCAGCGCGTGTGGCAGCAGATGAAGGCGCTGCGCTAGTCATGGAGCCGGCCGCTTTCTACCACGGTGGCAGCCGGCGCCTGCAGGAGGCGTTCGGCACCCGGGAGCTCGCCGGGCACCTGGCCCGCAAGTATGTGACCGACGCGCTCGAGGACGACCACGTGCGCTGGATCAGCGGCGCCGATGCGGTGTTCGTCGCGACGGTCAGCCCCGACGGGCAGCCTGATTGTTCGTACAAAGGAGGGTTGCCGGGTTTTGTGCGGGTGGTCGACCAGCGGACGCTGGAGATACCCAGCTACGACGGCAACGGGATGTATCGGACCTTGGGCAATGCCGCGGCCTCGGGCCGGGTGGGGTTGCTGTTCCTCTTCCCCGAGCTGCCCGCGAAGTTGCGGGTGAACGGCACCAGCGCGGTCAGCCGCGACGCCGGCGGCCACCAGGGCGCCGAGGCGGTGCTGCGGATCCGGGTCGAGCAGGTCTTCGAGAACTGCCCCCGCTACCTGCACGACCCGGCGACCGGCACGCACTCCGCGCACTGCCCGCGCCCGGAGTACACGCCCCCGGCGCCCGCCTGGAAGCAGAAACCCGAATACGACACGTTGTTGCCACGCTGAGGAGGACCCATGAGCCACATCGTCGACCTGTCGCACCTCATCGAGGCGGGCATGGTCACCTACCCGGGGCTGCCCGGACCGGTGATCAGCGATCACCTGTCCCGCGCCGCGTCCCGGGACCGCTATCCGGTGGGCACCGAGTTCCAGATCGGCGCCGTCACCCTGATCGCCAACACCGGCACCTACCTGGACACCCCGTTCCACAGGTATCCGGAGGGCGTCGACCTGTCCGGAATCGATCTGGACCGGCTCGCCGACGTCCCCGGCGTGGTGATCGACGCGACCGGTGCCGGGCGCGCGGTCGGCCCGGAGCTGTTCGACGGCATCGACGTTACCGGGCGGGCGGTGCTGATCCACACCGGGTGGGACCGGCACTGGCGCACCACCGAGTACGGCGCAGCCGAGCATCCGTTCGTGACCGCCGCCTTGGTGGACTGGTTGATCGGGCAGCGTCCGGCGCTGGTCGGCATCGACTCGGTGAACATCGACGACATGGCCGACATGACCCGGCCGGCGCACACCGGCCTGCTCGGCGCCGGCATCCCGGTGGTGGAGCACCTGCACAACCTGCACGAGCTGCTGAACCGGGACTTCCGGTTCCACGCGGCGCCGGTGCCGATCGCCGGGATGGGCAGCTTCCCGATCCGGGCCTACGCGGTCACCCGATAGCCCGGCGACGGCGGCGGACCGCCCCTCCCCCGGCGGCCGCCGCCGTCGCCGCACCCATCCATCCCTCCGCAGACAAGGGGCACCGCAATGACGACACCCACGACCACCTACCGCCTGGCGCCGCTGGGGCAGACCTTCGGCGCCCGGGTGACCGATCTCGATCTGCGGATCGCCGGGCAGGCGACGGTGGACGCGCTGGTCGCCGACCTGACCGAGCACCGTGTCCTGGTGCTGCCGGGTCAACAGCTCACCGACGAGGAGCACGTGCGGGTCAGCCGGCGGTTCGGCCCGCTCGACGTGTACCCGGTGTCCACCTACGTGGTGCCGGAGCACCCGGAAGTCCTGAAGATCAGCAACATCTTCGTGGACGGCAAGCCGATCGGTCTCTACGACGGCGACGAGCAGGAGGAGTGGCACACCGACTACTCGTGGAAGGAGCAGACCAGCCGCGCCTCCCTGCTCTACTCGCTGGTCGCGCCGGCCACCGGCGGGGACACGCTGTTCGCCGACTCCACCGCCGCCTACGACGACCTGCCGGTGCGGCTGGCCGAGCGGATCACCGGGCTGCGGGCGGTCCACTCGATGAACCACCTGGTGGAGACCGAGCGCAAGGTGAACCCGCACAAGGCGTCGCTCACCCCCGAGCAGCGGGCCAAGATGCCGGACGTCGCGCACCCCCTGGTCCGGGTGCACCCGGTCACCGGCCGGCGCTCGCTGCTGCTCGGCAGCATGATCATCAGTGGCATCGAGGGGCTGCCCGAGGCGCAGACCGCGGAGCTGCTGGCCGAGCTGCACGAGCACGCCACCGCCGACCGGTACGTCTACCGGCACCACTGGGCCGCCGGTGACCTGGTCATCTGGGACAACGAGGCGACCATGCACACCCGTACCGCGTGTGACCGGCGCAAGCACCAGCGCCTGCTGCACCGCACCACCGTGCTGTGGAGCTGAGCGACCGGGCACGACGAGGGCGGCGGTCCCACCGGACCGCCGCCCTCGCGCTGTCGCCTTGTCAGAACTTCAGCAGGACCTTGCCCGAGTACGCCCCGGTCAGCAGCGCCTCCGCGGCCGGGACCAGCCGGTCCAGGCCGCCCTCCACGATCGTCTCCGGCAGCACCACCCGGCCGTCCGCGACCAGCGGCGGGAACTCCCGGTCGAACTCGGCGAACAGGTCCTCGTGGTCCATGGTGGCCATCCCGTGCATCGACAGCCTGCGGTGCACGAACTGCTCGATGTTGCGGATGCCGTACGGCTCGCCGGTGCGGATCTGGTCGGTGCCGCCGCACTTGACGATCCGCCCGTGGGTGTTCATCACGTTGATCGCCGATTCGAGCTGCCGGCCGCCGGCGTTGTCGTAGTAGACGTCGACGCCGGGCAGATCGTCGGGCCAGCCGTCGTGGTAGTCGAACGCGCGGTCGTAGCCGAGCTGCTCGGTGGCGAGCTTGGCCTTGGCCGGGGAGCCGGTGCTGGCGATCACGTAGCCGGCGCCGCGGACCCGGGCGAGCTGGCCGGCGACGCTGCCGACCGCGCCGACGCCGCTGGAGACCAGCACGGTGTCACCGGGCCGGATCTCGACCAGGCTCAGGCCCACCCAGGCGACGACCGCGGAGCTGAGGTGGTGGGTCACCGACGGGAAGCGGTCGAGCGGGACGGCGCGGAACTTGTCGGCGGGGGCCACCGCGTACTCGCGCCAGGCCAGGTTGTGCAGCACGGTGTCGCCGGGGTTCAGGTCGGGTGACGCCGACGCGACGACCTCGCCGAGGGCGTGTCCCCAGGGCGGGCCGCCGAGGGCGAAGTCCGGTTCGCCGGGGCCGTCGATGTCCTGCATGCGCTGCAGCAGGCCCGGGTCGACGGCCTGGTAGGTGTTGCGGACCACCACCTCGCCGGGTTCCGGCACGTCAGGCAGCTCGACCTCGACCACGGCGAGTGTGCCGGGCACCGGCAGGCGGCCGGGCGGACGGGCGATCAGGTGGATCTCGCGGCTGACGGTCATCGGATTCCTTCCGTGGATACGGCGGCACCGATCCGGTGCGCCTCGGCGAGCAGGTCGCGGTGCCAGCGCTCCCACAACCCGGCCAGCCGGGACGTGATCACGACCAGGTCGGCGGAGCCGGCGGCCAGTGGGGTGCGCAGGCCGATCGCGTACGTCGCGGGGTGCCCGTCGCGGGCCAGCGCGGCCACCGCGGCACGGTCGAAGTCCAGCGCCACCAGCGGGCCGGCGTCCGGTGGCAGTGCCGCGCCGGCGCCGAACACCACGATCCGGGCGTCCGGGCCGGCCGCGCGCCGGGCCGTCTCGATCTCGTCGGCCACGGTCAGGTCCTGGACCTTCTCGCGCCACAACGCGAACGTGCGGTACTCGTCGTTCCAGGTGAAGAACGGGCGGTTCATCCCGATCAGCGCCCAGCCCACCTCGAACGCGGAGTCGGGGTAGCGCCGCAGCGAGCGCTCCACGTTGTCGCGGAACGTGTCGAGCAGGGTGCTGATCTCCGGGCGGCCGTGCGGCGACTCGATCACCCAGGCGGCCCGGCTGATCCGGAACCGCAGCCCGTGCCGGTGCAGCAGATAACCGAGCTCCAGGTCCTCGCCGCCCCAGCCGGTAAGGTCCTCGTTGAAGCCGCCGACGGCGTGGAAGTCGGCGGCGGCCATCGAGCAGTTGATGGTGAACAGCAGGTTCCACGGCAGGGATCGCCGGTGCAGGTCGAAACCGCACGCGTCGAAGTGCGGGTGGCGGATGTCGCGGAAGCCGGGGTCGTCACCGAGCTCGTCGACGATCTCCTCCGGCGACATCCGGCTCATCCGGTCGAGGGCGTGCACCGGGTGTTCCGGGTCGTAGCCGTACGCATAACCGACGACGATCGTGGGTCGCGCCGCCTCCTCGTGCTCGGCCAGATGCCGGCGCAGGAAGTCGTCGCCGGGGATCGCACCGGTGTCGAGGAAGCAGAGCAGCGGGGCGCTCGCCAGCCGCGCACCGGCGTTGCGGGCGGTGCCGGCGCGGAAGCCGAGATCGTCCTGGAAGTGGTAGGCGATCCGCAGCCGGTCGGCGAACGAGTCCACCACCTGGCGGGTGTCGTCGGACGACCCGTCGTCGGCGACGATCACCTCGAACGCGTCACGCGGCAGGGTCTGCCGGGCCAGCTGCCGCAGCGTGCGGGCCAGCAGCTCGCTGCGGTTGTAGGTGGGCACCACCACCGAGATGCGCGGCACGCCGGTCACCGGGCGGTCCAGGTCCGGCCGGGGTCGGTGGCCAGGTCGCGCAGGATGCTCTGGTAGGTGCCGGTCCAGCCGGACACCGTGCTCGCGTCCAGGTCCTCGGTGTTGAACTGGACGCAGCCGCTCAGCTCGCCGCCGGGGTGCGGGTGCATGCCCCAGGCGACGCCGTGCGGGATCCACGGGCCGACCGGGGTGACCGACGGACGCTTGTAGATCTCGGTGCTGCCCCCGGCGAGCCGCGGTGTGCCGACGCCGGACGGGTGCGGGAACACCCCGACGATGCAGTTGGTCTTGCGGGGCTCGTCGTTCGGCGTCATCAGCTCGGGCACGGCGCGTTCGATGTGCTGGATCGGGATCTCGTTGGCGTAGGTCTCCCGGCACACGTCCCGGGTCGCCGCGACCACGTCGCGCAGGCTCGCGCAGCGGCCCAGGTCGGTGCGCAGCACCACGAAGTTCATCACCGGGCCCGCGGTGTCGTCGAACCGCGCTTCGGTACGCCCGGTGGTCAGCGTGTCGATCGCCTGGTCGGTGGTGCCCGCGACCGCGTGGACCAGCACGTTGAACGCGGCGAGCAGCACGGTCGGCACGTCGGTCCGCTCCTGCGCGGCGAGGTCGCCGATCGCGCCCATGACGTCCCGGCCGACCACGAAGTTCACCGCGGAGTACGGCTCGTGGTGCCGCTCCGGCACGTCCCGGTCGGTGGGCACCGCGAAGATCCGTACGCCGCTGAGCTTGTCCTGCCAGAACTTGGCGGCGGTCTCGCCGTCCGGGCCGTCGGCGGCCGCGCGCTGGGCGGCCGCGAACTCGCGATAGTGCACCACCGGCGGCAGGGCGGCCTCGGCGCCGGTGACGCGGGCGCGGTAGAGCGCGGCCAGGTCGCGGACCAGCACCCGGTTCGACCACTCGTCGGAGCCGGTGTGGTGGGTGATCAGGGCGAGCACGGCGTCCTCGTCGTCGAAGCGGGTCAGCACCGCGTGCAGCCCCGGTGCCTGCCGGGGATCGAGGGTGCTGCGCTCGGCCTCGTTGAGCAGCTCCTCGGCGATGGTGTCGCGGGAGCCGGGGCGGTCGGCGGGCACGTCGCGCACCTGCAGCGGCACCGGGGCGGGCTCGTGCACCTGCTGGTACGGCTCGGCGGTGCGCTCCACCACCGTCCGCAGGATCTCGTGCCGCACCACCAGGTCGTCCAGGGCGCCGCGCAGGGCGTCGACGTCGATCGGGCCGGTGACGCGCAGCGCGGTGGCCATCACGAACGCGCCCGCGAAGAATCCCGCCTGGTAGCCCTGATCACCGGAGCACCACAGTTGTTGCGGACTGGAGAGAGGGAATCTGCTCACGACTGTCCTTTCAGCCTCAATGGCGCATGGAGATAATGCACGCTAACAGAGAGACGACGCCATTACGGGTGGCCAAGTCATCGATGAGCACGACAGAAGAAAAGAACGGCCGGCACCGCATTTCGCGCGATGCCGGCCGATCGGGAACGGTAGCGGTCAGAGCACCTGGGCGATCTCCAGGACGTTGCCGGCCGGGTCGAGGAACGAGATCGTCCGGCGGCCCCACGGACGGTCGGTCGGTCCGTTGAGGATGGTGACGCCGTGCGCCTTGAGCTCCTCGAAGACGGCGTTCGCGTCGGCCACCTCGAACGTGAACAGCTGGCGGGTGCCGGCCTCGGCCGCGGCCACCGGGCGCGGCTCGACGAGCGTGTCGGCCTTGTCGGTGTGCAGGATGTTGATCATCAGGTTCTCCAGCTTGACCACCGCCGAGACATCGTCGGAGTAGACCACCTCGAGGCCGAGGGTCTCCTCGTAGAACGCCCGCGTGGCGGCCAGGTCCTCAACGAAGAACGTGATTACCTCGATCTTGTTCAGTCCTTTGATCACGTGCGACATCCCTCTTTCTGAAAACGGTCGCGGCACCGGCACCATCGCGCCGGAGAGCGCTCCCTGAAAAATGAATCCTACAATAAGCGGGCCGTTATGACCGACCCCTATCCGCCGGGTTCAGACCCCTATCCGGGTCACAGGTACATCGTGTTGGGGGCGAGTCCGGCCAGCACCCGGCCGAACAGCTCCAGGTTGGTGTCCGGGTGCATCAGGGCGTGCAGGTTGAGCGCCTGGATGTCGCGCTGGATCCGCTGGATCGGCACCGCGGCGTAGATCGACGAGCCGCCGCTGCCGGTGACCAGCAGGTCGACCGCCTCCTTGGCGAGCCGGAACACCCGGCCGAGGGCGGCCCGGGCGGCGACCCGGTCCAGCGGCGTCCAGTCCTGGCCGGCGGCGGCCCGCTCGTCGATCTGGCCGGCCAGCCGGGTCGCGTGGAACTGCGCCTCGTCGATCAGCAGCGTCGCCTCGGCGAGCTGCCGGTGGGTCACCGGCGCCTCCCGGCGGCTGGCGTAGTCGGTGTAGGTGATCTTGTGGTCGAGCCGGGTGCGGTAGTCCTCCAGCGCGGCCTGGGCCAGGCCGATCGCCGTACCGGTGAACGAGGCGCAGCCGGTGGCCATCATCGGCGCGTGGAACAGCGGGGTGCCGGCGTTGCGGGCCGACGCGTACTGGCCCTGCAGGATCGCCGGCATCGGCAGCACCCGCTCGGCCGGGATGAAGACCTCCCGCGCGACGGTGGTGACACTGCCGGTGCCGCGCAGGCCGCTGGTGTCCCAGTCGTCGACGACGGTCAGGTCGCTCAGCGGGACCAGCGCCATCACCGGCCACTGCGACGCGCCGTCCGGGGTGGGCGCCATGGCCAGCACCAGCTGCCAGCCGCTGTGCCGGGCGCCGCTGATGAAGTGCCACTCGCCGGAGACGACCAGGCCGCCGTCGCGGGGCACCGCCACCGCGGTCGGGCTGAGCACCCCGCACACGCCGCCGTCCGGGTCGGCGAACACCTCGTCCTGCACGGCGTCCGGGAACAGCCCGGCCAGCCAGCCGCACATCGACCACACCGAGGCGAGCCAGGCCGCGGAGCCGTCGCCACGGGCCAGCTCGGTGATCACTTTCAGCATCGTGGTGGCGTCCGCGGCGTGTCCGCCGTACTGCTGCGGAACCCGCATCCGCAGGATGCCCGCCTCCCGGAGCACCGCAAGGGTGTCGGTGTGCAGCTCGCGGTGCTCGTCCTGCCAGCGGGCGTGCTCGCGCAGCACCGGTACGGCCCGGGCCGCGCGGTCCACCAGGTCCGTGCCGGCCTGCACCGGAATGGCCAAGGTCATGCTGTTCCTCCTGTGGTGTGCTGAAGCGGTGTCACGGCCGCGACGGGTTCGTCGCGCGGCCACAGAACGCGGGACAGCACGCGCGGGCGCATCATCGCCTGCGGTGCGTCGACCAGGCCGGCCACCCGCACGAACGCGGCGGCGACCACCCGGTCGCGGGTGGCGGCGACCTGCATCCGCCGCATGAACGCGTTGCCGAGCCGGACCTGCGGGGTGCGGCGCCCGGTCACGTCCGGGAAGGCCAGGTCGCCGCCGGCGGACATGTCCCAGGCGCCGTCCAGGGTCTTGGCCAGGGCCCGGAAGTAGCGGCGCGGATCGCCCGCGCCCTGCTCCAGGTAGTCGCGCAGCACCAGCGAGCCGGTCGCCGCGACGGTCATACCCTGTGCGTAGATCGGGTTGAAGCCGCACGCGGCGTCGCCGAGCGCGACCAGGCCGGCCGGCAGCCGGGTCATCCGCTCGTAGCGGCGCCGGACGCTGGCCGGGAAGCGGAACTGCACCGGCTCGCCCAGCGGCTCGGCGTCCCGGATCGCCTCGTGGATCGCCGGTACCGGCAGGCTGCGGGCGTACTCCAGGAAGCCGGGCAGGTCGGTCGGGGCCCGATCGCCGAGCACGCCGTTGAGCGAGAGCGAGTAGCGGTCCGGCAGCCGGGCCAGGGTCGCGCCGCGCGGGTGGCCGGGGGTGGCGACCGAGATGACCGCGATGCCGTCACCGATCGGGTCGGCGGTCAGCGGCGCGCGGAAGTCGCAGGAGGTGTAGGTCAGGTCCATGGTGACCCGTTCCTCCTCGACCGCCGGGTAGCCGGCCTCGGCGAGCCAGCGCGGCAGCCGCGAGCCCCGCCCGGTCGCGTCCACGGTCAGATCGGCACGCTCCAGCACCGGCGTCTCGTCGCCGGGCGCCTGGATCCGGGCGCCGAGCACGGCGGTGCGGTCGTCGGTGTATTCCAGCGCGACGATGTCGGCCTGCCGGAACGTGACGTTCGGCAGCGCGGCGACCCGCGCCCGGATCTGGTCCTCCAGGAGCCAGCGGCCCGCCGAGATGCAGATCAGGTCGCTCGGCGACTGCTGGATCGGTGTGCCGGCGAAGTGCCAGCCCAAGCTGGTGGCGAAGTCGCGGGTCGGCACGCCGGCCGCGGCCAGCTCGGCGGTGAAGCCGGGGAACAGCTCCTCGAGGATCTGCTGCCCGCGGGCCAGCAGACCGTGGATGTGATGGCCCTGCGGCACCGCCCGCCGCGGCCCGGTGGCGTCCAGCAACGGGTCCCGGTCGACCACCACGACCTCGGTGAAGTGCTCGGCGAGCACCCGGGCGGCGAACAGTCCGGCCACGCTGCCGCCCAGCACCACGGCCCGATCTCCGACATGTACGAACACCTGTGTCCTCCGCTTCCTCGGTCTCCCTGCGAGGGTGTCAAGCCCGCCACCGGCCGCGCATCTTCCAGACTGCTCAGCGGCGCCGGGCGCCCCGCTCGGCCAGCCAGTAGCCCTTGGCGTGCAGCGAGCCGTCGAGCGCGCTGAGCCCCCACACGTTCTTGAGGTGCTGGCGGATCAGCCGGGTGGGCGTCGCCTCGGCGGCCACGAACGCCTGCACGGGGGTGAGCGGCACCGGCAGGTCGCGCACGTACTGCCAGAGGGTCTCGCCGGTGACCTGGGCGCCGCGGTCGAGCCAGCGGATCGCGCCGGGGCCGGGATAACAGCGGTAGCCACGGTCGCCGGTCTCGACGATGGCCAGGCCGGCGGCGGACGGGGTGAGCGCCTCCAGGATGGCGGCGATGGCGGGCAGCCCCGACTCGTCGCCGATCAGCAGGTGGCGGGTGACGTCCGGGCGTACCGAATAGCCTGCCTCCGGCCGCAGGAACCCGATCCGGGCGCCGGTGCCGGCCGTCGCCGCCCAGATCGAGCCGGGCCCGTTGCCGTGCAGCAGGATGTCCACGTCGAGTTCGCCGGCGCCGGGATCGTGGCGCCGCACCGTGTAGGAGCGCATCGCGGTGCTGGCGCCGGGCCGCCAGAGCAGCCCCTCGGGTGTCCAGGCCGGGAACTCCGGCGTGGCCGCGGCGGCCGGTGGCAGGAACAGCCGGATCTTGGCAGCCGGTGCCAGCTCCGGCAGCCCGCACAGCTCCGCGCCACTGATCGTGATCCGCTTGACGTGCGGGGTCACGTAGGTGATCCGCCGGACGACACCGCGCAGGAACTCCGGGTCGCGCAGCGCGGTTCCCCGCCGGTCCAGCAGCGGTGTTCCCCGCCGGTCCAGAAGCGGTGCGGGAGCTGGCAACACGAGCATGACGGACTCCGTTCCTCGAGAAAGGACCTATCGGTACGCCTTGGCCTGCAGCCCGAACAGCTCGGCGTAGAGCCCGTCGCGGAGCATCAGGCCGTCGTGGTCGCCGGTCTCCACCACCCGGCCGTCGCGCAACACGATGATCAGGTCGGCCATCCGTACGGTGGAGAAGCGGTGCGAGACGAACAGCGTGATCGCGCCCCGGCTGGCCCGCACCTGACGGGCCTGTTCCGCGTAGAGCTCGAACAGCCGGTGTTCGGCCTGCGGGTCCAGTGCCGAGGTCGGCTCGTCGAGCACCAGCAGCAGCGGGGTCTCGCGCATCAGCGCCCGGCCGACCGCGAGTTTCTGCCACTGCCCGCCGGAGAGTTCCGCCCCGTTGGTGTAGCTCTTGCCCAGCGGGGTGTCGAGCCCGTGTTCCAGGCGTTCGACGACGTCGGTGCCCTGTGCCCGGTCCAGGGCCACCGCGACCGCGCCGTCGTCGCCCATCCGGGGCAGGTCGCCGAGCCCGACGACGTCACCGGTACGCAGCTCGAAGCGCGCGAAGTCCTGGAACCCCGCCGAGATCTGCTCGCGCCACGCGTGCACCGGGATGCGGCGCAGGTCGACGCCGTCCACCAGGATCTGCCCGCGGGACGGCTGGTACATCCCGCACAGCAGCTTGACCAGGGTGCTCTTGCCGGCACCGTTCTCACCGACGATGGCCACGCTCGCGCCGGCCGGCAACGTCAGGGTCACCCCGCTGAGCACCGGCTTGTCCGTGCCGGGATAGACGAAGTCCACGTCGTCGAGCCGGATGCCGTCGCTGAGCCGCCGCGGCGGCTCCCGGTCCACCGGCGCCGGATGGGTGACCGTGACCAGCTCGCGCACCACCCGGAAGCGTTGCAGCAGGCTGCCCACCCGCTGCAGGGTGCCGAGCAGGGTGATCGCGGTGATCACCTGGTGGTTGACCTGGCTGGCCAGCACCATCACCAGCACCACGTCGCCGATCGGGCCCTTGCCGGCCACCACGTCCCGGATGACCAGCAGCACCGCGCCGGTGTAGGCCAGCCCGAAGAGCACCTGGCCGGCGGCCCGGATCGCCCCGCCACGGGTGTACGCGCCGGCCAGTCCCCGGCTGGTGCGCCCCCACTCCTGCCGGTGCCGGCGCAGCAGCTCGTCGCGCAGCCCGAAGACGCGCAGCTCGCCGCCGAAACGCGCCGAGGTGGCGAGCCGGAACAGGTTCAGCGCGATCCGGGTCGACTCGGCGGTGCTGGTCTTGGCCCGGTCGATCCGGGTCTCCGCCCAGCGCCCGCTCAGCAGCGGCGGCAGCGCGGCGATCGGCATCAACAGCAGCAGCACCAGATTGACCCGGCCCAGCAGGATCGCGGTGAGCAGCCCGAACAGCACCAGGCCCAGCGTGCCGAACAGGGCCTCGAGCGCGAGGGTCAGCTTCCGGGTGTCGCGGCGCAGCACGGTCAGCTCGTCGGCGTAGTCGGCCCGTTCGTGGTGTTCGATGCCCTCCGAGCCGTTGGAGAGCAGCATCAGCTCCTCGGTCAGGTCGCGCTCGGCGATTTCGGAGAGCTCGGTGTAGGCGATGTGGGCGAAGTTCCCGAAGGTCAGCGTGATCATGACGAGGACCGCGACCAGGACGCCGTACCAGGCGGCCGTGGTGCCGTCGCCGGCCACCACGGCGTCGGTCATCACGCCCAGCCCGGCCGCCATCACCGGGCCCATCGTGACGTGCCCGAACATCAGGAAGATCGCGGAGGCCGTCTTGCGGCGGTCCAGCCGCCACGCGATCCTCAGCAGCCGCCAGGCGCCCGTGACCGTCTGCCTCATGCCGGCGTCCTCACCGTCTCTGCGTCGGTACGCCGCTCGTCCTGCCTCATGCCGGCGTCCTCACCGTCTCTGCGTCGGTTCGCCGCTCGTCGGCGAACCGGTCGGCCTGCAACCGGAACAGGTGCGCGTACACGCCGTCCTCGGTCATCAACTCGTCGTGGCTGCCCTGCTCGGCGACCCGGCCGTCAGCGAGCACGACGATCTGGTCGGCCTGCCGGACGGTGGAGAACCGGTGCGAGATCAGCAGCGTGGTGGCACCCTCGGTCAGGCTGGTGAACTGCTGGAAGAAGCCGGCCTCGGCGCGGACGTCGAGGCTCGCGGTGGGTTCGTCGAGCACCAGGATCGACGCGCCGTGCCGCAGCCCGAACAGCGCGCGGGCCAGCGCGATCCGCTGCCACTGCCCACCGGAGAGGTCCGCTCCCCCGGCCAGGTGCCGGGCCAGCGGGGTGTCCATGCCCTCGGGCAGCGCGTCGATCAGCTCGCGCAGGCCGACCGAGTCGATCGCGGCCCGGATGCCGTCGCGGTCCTCGAGGTGCCCGGCCGCGCCGAAGCCCACGTTGTCGGCGACCGACACCTCGTAGCGGGCGAACTCCTGGAACGTCACGCCGAGCCGGGCCCGCCACTGCGCCAGCGGCATCGACCGGATGTCGACGCCGTCGACCCGGATGGTGCCGGCGGTCGGTTCGTACAGCCGGGCCAGCAGCTTGACCAGGGTGGTCTTGCCGGCGCCGTTCATGCCGACCAGGGCGGTGCACCGGCCGATCGCGATGGTCAGGTCGAGCTCTTCGAAGATCATCCGCTGTTCGCCGGGGTAGTGGAAGCTGACCCGGTCGAAGTGGATCGTGCTGACCGGCGCGGGCCGGGCGGGAGCGGCGCCCGGCGGCGCCTCGCTGCCGTAGGACCGGATCCCGTCGACGAACCGGCGGACCGCCTCGTGGGCGTGCATGCCGATCGCGGTGTGCAGGTCGGCCTCCGGGTAGAACTCACCGAGGCGCAGCGCGAAGATCGCCGCCTGCATCACCATGACGAACGTGGTCAGGGTGAACCCGCCGGCCGGATCCGCGGCGGCCACCCCGGTCAGGGCGAACACCACTCCGCTGACGGCCAGGCCCCAGGCCAGGATCCAGAGGAACGGCCAGAGGTAGATGCGCCGCCGGGCCGCCCACACCGGTTTGAGCCACTCCATGTACTCCCGGTGCCACCGGTCACGGAAGTGGTCGAGCAGCCCGAAGACCCGCATCTCCTTGGCGGCGACCGCGTCGGTGGCGAGGTCCCGCAGGTAGTCGTTGCGGCGTTCCTCGTCGTCGAGGTCGAAGCGCACCTGGGCGAACTTGCGCAGGCCACCACGCTGGCCGTAGCGCAGCAGCAGCACCGCGACGACCAGGCCGGCCGAGGCCCACCAGGACAGCACCACGCCGACCAGGACGGCGTACCCGGCCAGCTTGGTGTAGCGGGCCAGCAGGGCGAACAGCCCGGCGCAGGCCTCGCCGGGGCTGAACGCCCAGGTCTCCAGCTCCCGGGCGGCGGTGCGCAGGTCCTCGACCAGGCGCGGGTCCTCCAGGGGGCCGATGCCGGGGGTGGCGGTCGCGGCGGCCATCAGTGCGTCGCTGACCCGGCCGTCGACGCGCCGGGCGATGAGCTGACCGGCAAGTTCCTGCAGCGGCGCGACCAGCATCTCGGTGATCGACACGACGGTGGTGATCAGGAACGCCATGATCAGCGTGCGGTACGCGGGCGAGTCGAGGCCGGCGCTGGTCGCGGCCGGCACCTTGCCGAGCACGAGCGACGAGCTGACCACGTAGGCGATCGGCAGCAGCCCGATCACCAGGTTGACGAGGACGGCGAGCGCGATCAGTGGTGCGCCGGCGAGGCCGGTCAGCCGGGCGATCTCCAGCCGGGCGACCGCCTGCCGGACCACGGTTGTCTGCTTCAGGCGCGAGTTCATCGCACTCCTACCTCCAGGAAATTCGCTTCGGTGCAACGACGAACGGCCGCGCGGCAGATGGACCCGGTGGCGCCGGCTTTTTTCCGCGCCGGCTTTTTCCGCGCCGGCTTCTTCCGCGCCGGCGCCACCGGGGTCCAGATCAGCGCGGGCCGGGCGTCCCGGCGACCGCGTAGATGCTGTCGCGGATCTCCGCGATGATCGCCTGGGCGCCGTCCGCGGTCGGCGCCGCCGCGATCACCGCGATGATCGGGTCGGTCCAGCCGAGGGCGCGGATGCTCGTCGGGTACGCCTTGACGCCGGCGTCCCACAGCCGCTGGAAGACCGGCCGGATGTGCTCCTCGTAGGACGTGCCCTCCAGCACCGGCAGCATGAAGTGCGCCGAGAGCGTCAGCTCCTTCTCGGCGCCCCAGAACCGCAGCAGGCCACCGGCGTGCAGCGAGCCGCTGCGCCGCGCGTTGATCTCGGTGATGTAGAGCTGGTCGTCGGCGCCGGCCACGCAGTCGATGCACATCCAGCCGACGTAGCCGAGCTGCCGGGCCGCCTCGCCGACCTCGAGCGCCGCCGCGCGCAGCCGCTCACCCCAGACCGGCGGCAACGCGCCCTCACCGACGTCGACGCTGCGGAACGAGTAGCCGTGCTCAACGGTCAGCGCGCAGAGCACCACGTCCTCGACACCGTCCGGGCCGACCAGGATGTCGGCGGCCGGGCAGCCGACACCGGCGGCGTGCTCGACGAACTCCTGGATCAGGATCGGGAACGCGAAGAACGAGTCGCCGCTCGCGTGGTCCAGGAACGCGTCCACGTCGCCGGGCGCGTCGGTGACCACCCGCGAGCCGTCGCCGGCGACGCCGAAGAGCGTACGGGCGATCACCCGGCCGTGCCGGGCCACCATGGCCCGCAGTGCCCCGGTCAGCTCCACCCAGTTGCCGACCACGACGCCGGGCGCGACCCGCATCGCCGGCAGCTGGCGGGCCAGGTCCAGGCAGCTGACCTTGGAGTCGAGGTAGAGGCTGGCCCAGAACGCGTCCTCGGGCACCGAGTCCAGCTCGACCTCGTGGCCCCAGCCGCTGACCAGCGCGGCCAGCAGGTAGGTCTCCGCGGTCGGCCCGACCATGGTCAGCTTCACCACGTCGTAGCCGGACACCAGCTGGCGCAGCGCGTTCTGCGCGGCGCCGTCGTGCAGCAGGTCGTCGACGAGCAGGCCGGACCGCATCCGCGGTGAGACCACCGGCGGCGCGGCCAGGTCCAGGGCCTTGTGGATGTCGTCGAACCACGCCTGGCTCCAGCCCTGCGGCAGCAGCAGCACCCGCGGCGCGTCGGTCCAGAAGACCGAGTGCTCACACTCGTACGTGCCGCCGAACCGCACCACCCGTGCCCGCTCCTCGCCCTTGAGCTGCAGGGAGGGGTTGCGCAGGTGGTATTCGGCCATGTTCGGGATGATGAGTTCGATCGCGTCAGACATGAGGCCAGCCTGGCCTGATCAGGGCCGGCTATTCATCTTCTGAACTGCGCTCTGCGTCGGGATCCATCTCGGCCAGCCGGCGGCTCAGGTAGCGGCGTTCGGCGTCGTTGCCGGCCAGCGCGAGGGCCCGCCGGTACGCGGCCGCGGCGTCGGGCCGGCGGTCGAGGCGGCGCAGCAGGTCGGCGCGCAGGGCGGGCAGCAGGTGGTAGTCGCCGAGCCGGCCGGACGCCGCCAGCTCGTCGACCAGGCGCAGCCCGGCTTCCGGGCCGTCGGCCATCGCGACCGCGACCGCCCGGTTGAGCTGCACCACCGGGGTCGGGGTCAGGGTGGCGAGCCGGCCGTAGAGGGCGGCGATCTGCGGCCAGTCGGTGTCCTCGGCGCGCAGCGCCTCGCTGTGGCAGGCCGCGATGGCCGCCTGCACCTGGTACGGGCCCGGACGGCGCAGGCGCAGCGTGCGTTCGAGCAGCGCGATGGCCTCGTCGATCTGCGGGCGGTCCCAGAGCGTACGGTCCTGGTCGGCCAGGATGATCACGTCACCGGCGGCGTCCGAGCGGGACCGGCGGCGGGCGTGTTGCAGCAGCATCAGGGCGAGCAGCCCGGCCGGTTCGGTCTCGCCGTCGGGCAGCAGCGCGACGAGCGCCCGGGTCAGCCGGATCGCCTCGGCGCACAGCTCGTGCCGGGCCAGGTCGGCGCCGCCGGTGGCCGCGTACCCCTCGTTGAACAGCAGGTAGAGCACGGCCAGCACCCCGGAGACCCGCTCCGGCAGCAGGTGCGGCGGCGGCACCCGGTACGGGATCCGCGCGGCGGCGATCTTCTGCTTCGCCCGGACCAGGCGCTTCGCCATGGTCGCCTCGGGCACCAGGAACGCCCGGGCGATCTCCGCGGTGCTCAGCCCGGCGAGCGTACGCAGGGTCAGCGCCACCCGGGCCTCGATCGCCAGCGCCGGGTGGCAGCAGGTGAACATCAGCCGCAGCCGATCGTCCGGGATCTCGTCCGGGTCGGGTTCCTCGTCCGCGGCCGGTTCCGGGCGCGCCGCGACCAGCTGCAGTTTCGCCTTCTCGGTGGTGGCCCGCCGCAACCGGTCCAGCGCCCGGTTGCGGGCGACCGTGGTCAGCCAGGCGCCGGGCCGGTCGGGGACACCGTGCGACGGCCAGTTGCGCAGCGCCTCGGCGAACGCCTCCTGCGCGCACTCCTCGGCCAGGTCCCAGTCGCCGGTGAGCCGGATCAGCGCCGCCACGATCCGCCCGTAGTCCTCCCGGAACGTCGCGGCCACGACGGCGGCGGTCTCCTCGGGTCCCACGGTTGCCACCACGGCATTGATTATGGCGGCCGCCGGGTTCCGATGTGGGGACCCGGCGGCCGGTACGGATGTCAGGCCGGCCGGCCGAGCACCACGGGCAGGGTGTCGAAGCCGTTGAGCAGGAACGTGCTCTGCGGCGGGATCTCGCCGGCCGGGACGGCGAGGGCCAGGTCGGGGAAGCGCGCGAACAGCGCGGGCAGCGCGACCGCCGCCTCGAGACGGGCCAGCGGGGCGCCCAGGCAGTGGTGCACGCCGTACCCGAAGGAAAGGTGCTCCTTGTCGGAGCGGGTGATGTCGAACTGGTCGGCCTGCGCGCCGTGCCGCTCCGGGTCCCGGCCGGCCGACGCGAAGCCCATCAGCACCGGGTCGCCCTTCGGGATGGTCACGCCGGCGATCTCGACGTCCTCGGTGGTGAACCGGAACGGCAGCTGGGCGATCGGCGACTGCACGCGCAGCGTCTCCTCGACCACGTCCTTCCAGGCCACCTCCCCCGAAAGCACCAGGGCCAGCTGGTCGGGGTGGGTGAGCAGCATGACGACGGCCTTGCTGATCAGGTTGGTGGTGGTCTCGGATCCGGCGCCGAGCATCAGGTGCAGGGTCCCGGCCAGCTCCGAGTCGTTGAGCACCGACCCGTCCTCGGTCTTCGTCTTGATCAGCATGCTGAGCAGGTCGTCCGCCGGGTGCTGCCGCTTCGTCTCGACCAGGTCGTTCATGGCCTGGTGCCACTGCTCGACGTTGGCGACCGCCTCCTCGTGGCTGATCGTGGTGTCGACGTTGACCTCACCGCCGCGCATCACCTCCCGGCGCATGTCCTCGGGCACGCCGAACAGGTCGCAGATCACCCGGGTGGGCAGCGGGTACGCGTACCGGCCCTTGAGGTCGACGATCTCGTCCGGCGCCGCGGTGCTCAGGTCGGCCAGCAGCTCGGTGGTGATCTGCTCGATCTGCGGGCGCATCGCCTCACTGCGCCGCATGGTGAAAGCGGCGGCGGTCAGCTTGCGCAGCCGGGCGTGGTCGGCGCCGTCCGCGGTGGTCATGTTGTCCATCAGCACCCAGCCGATCAGCGGGAAGTCGTCGCCGATCTTGCCGTCGATGAACGCGGTCCAGTGCTTGTGGGCGTCCTTGGCGAAACGGTTGTCGTTGAGGACCTGGCGGACCATGTCGAAACCGACCACGGACCAGCCGCGCACGCCGCCGGGCAGCTCGACCTGAGCGATCGAGCCCTGGGCCCGGAGACGGTCACCTTCGGCGTGGACATCGCGGCCGGTCGGGTCGAGCACGACGACGGCGGGAGAGACGGTAGTCAAAGTATCCTCCACATGGAGTAATCCTGATAAGGACGTTCCGAGAACGCCGACGGGTTTCATTCTCGGTTATCCCGCGCCTTTTCTCTTCTTCGAACGTGCGGTGCCTGACACCCCCTACCACCAGGCAAAAAGCCCCTATGGTGCTTTCCGTTCGGCGGGACACATTGCTAGCGTCGATGAATATCTCGACCATTCATCGCGTTCAAAAGGAGCCCGAGATGCGTCCGTTCAAAATCGCCGTCCCGCAGGCGGATCTCGACGACCTGCACCGCCGGCTCGCGGACACCCGCTGGCCCAGCGCGCTGCCCGGCGACGGCTGGGAGCGGGGCGTGCCGCTGGACTACCTGAAGGAGCTGGCCGACTACTGGCGCACCGGCTTCGACTGGCGCGCCGCGGAGGCCCGGATCAACCAGTACCCGCAGTTCATCACGGAGATCGACGGAACCGACGTGCACTTCCTGCACGTCCGCTCCCCCGAGCCGGACGCCACGCCGCTGATCATGACGCACGGCTGGCCGGGCAGCTTCGCCGAATACCTCGACGTGATCGGCCCGCTGACCGACCCGCGCAGCCACGGCGGCGACCCGTCGCAGGCGTTCCACCTGGTCATCCCGTCGCTGCCGGGCTTCGGCTTCTCCGGGCCGGTCCCGGAGGCCGGCTGGAACGTCGGCCGGATCGCCGCGGCCTGGGGCGAGCTGATGAGCAGCCTCGGCTACGAGCGCTACCTGGTGCACGGCGGCGACCTCGGGGTGTGGACGTCGCTGACGCTCGCCGCGATGCGCCCCGAGCAGGTCACCGGCGCACACGTCACGTTCTTGCTCACCCCGCCGTCCGGCGACCCGGCCGAGCTGGCCGCCCTCGACGCCCAGGACCTCGGCCGGCTGCAGCAGATGGTCGACTTCATGCAGACCAAGGGCGCCTACATGCACGTGCAGGGCACCCGGCCGCAGACCCTGGCGTACGGTCTCACCGACTCGCCGGTCGGCCAGCTGGCCTGGATCACCGAGAAGTTCTTCGAGTGGACCGACGCGGAGAAGTCCCCGGAGGACGTGGTGACCCGCGACCAGCTGCTCACCAACATCGCGATCTACTGGCTGACCGGCAGCGCGGGCACGTCCGCGAACCTCTACTACGAGATGGCCGACCTGCTGCCGATCGCGCCGACCCCGCCGCCGGCCGCGCCGCCGCACCCGGTGCCGCTGGGCGTCGCGGTCTACGCCCACGACGCGAGCCTGGCCATCCGCAAGCTGGCCGAGCCGAATTTCCCGAACATCGTGCAGTGGAGCGAATTCGACAAGGGCGGCCACTTCTCCGCCCTGGAGCAGCCGGAACTGTTCGTCGCCGACCTGCGCTCGTTCGCCGCGAAACTGTCCGCCTGAAACCCGAGGACCGCGGTCGGCCCGGATCGTCGGGCCGCCCGCGGTTTCCCCATTTCTTTTCCGGTACGCAGGGTGAGCCCCGCGCCCGCTCACACCCGCCGGGTCAGGTACCGGGCGTCCGCGCCGTAGCCGGCCGGCGGGATCACATCGTCCCGGTCCCGGAATCCCTGGGCTCGCCAGAACGCACCGGCGCCGGCGAGCGCGACGAGCGACACCGTCCGGTAGCCCTGCCCGGCCGCCTCGCCCAGCAGATGCCGCACCAGCCGCGCGCCCAGCCCGGCGCGCCGGTGCGCCGGGGCGATCGCCAGGTCGTGCAGGTGCAGGTTCACCGAGTCGTGCACGGTGTCCTCGGCGCGGGTCAGGTCCGGGCTGCACCGCTCCGGATACGGCAACGCCAGCAGATACCCGGCGATCCCGCCGCCCGTGGCCAGCACGTAGGAGGTGGCCGGGTCCATCCGGGTCCGCAGCACCGCCGGGTCCTCGGACAGCCCCTTGCCGGCATAGGTGCTCGCCTCGATCGCCACGATGCCCGGCCAATCCCTTTCGGTCACGTGCCGCACCTCGGGGGTCATCGCAGCGCCACGTCGACCGGCTGCCGGTCGTGCACGGCCCGGTACGGCAACGGCGCGAACCCGTTGAAGCCCACCGACCGGTAGCTGACCGAGTACGCCCCGGTCGCGAGGATCCACACCGGGTCACCGGAGCGCAGCCCGGCCGGGACCGGCATCGGGTGCCCGGCGTCGTACGCGTCGTCGCTGTCGCAGGTCGGCCCGGCGATCACCGCGGGCACCGTCGGGGCGCCGCGGTGGGTGGGGAACTCCAGGCGGTACTGCAGCTGGTCCATCTCGTACAGTCCGTTGAACTTGCCGCAGCTCAGGTAGAGCCAGCGTGCGCGTCCACGGGTGGTCAGCCGGACCACGTGGGCGCGGATCGCGCCGTGGTCGGCGACCAGGTGCCGGCCGGGTTCCAGGATGACGTCCAGCGGGGTGCCGGCCGTGCGGCGCAGCCGTCCGATGCCGTCGCGCAGCTCGGCCAGGATCGCGTCGAACGGCGGGTGCAGCGGCAGACCGCGCCGGTCGAGGTAGCCGAGGGCGGGCAGCCCGCCGCCGAGGTTGACGTGGTCGAGCCGGATGCCGCGCCGGCGCAGCCGGGTGATCGCGTGCACCAGGTCGTCGGCGGCGGCCCGCCAGGCGGTGGTGCTCATCTGCTGCGAGCCGACGTGCAGCGACAGCCCGGCCGGGGTGAGCCCGCAGGCCCGGGCGGTGGTCAGCACGGTCACCGCTTCCGGCACCGAGCAGCCGTTCTTGCCCTGCAGTCCCCAGAGCGCGCCGGCCCCGGTGGTCACGATCCGGCAGAACACCCGGGCGCCGGGCGCGTGCGCGGCGATCGCCCGCACATCCGCCACGCTGTCGGTGGCGAAGTCCCGGATACCCAGCCGGTAGGCGGCAGCGATGTCCGCGTCCGACTTCACCGCGTTGCCATAGTGGATCAGCCGCGGCGGAGTGCCGGTGCGCAGCGTCTGCCGGATCTCACCGGGGCTCGCCGTGTCGAACCCGGCCCCGGCCGAGGCCAACGTGTCGAGCACCTCGTCAACCGGGCAGGCCTTGACCGCGAACCGCACCGCGACCCCGGGCAGCTCCCGTGTCAGGCGCCGCTGGCTCGCCCCGATCGCACCGAGGTCGAAGAGGATCTGGTCCTCGGTGGCTGCGGCCAGCGCGTCGCGCAGCGTGCCGGAGATCTGCATGTCAAGCCCTCATCATGGTGCCGAAATCGGGGGCCGGGTGCGGGTCCCCGGCTGGTTGTCAGGGGTGTCTCAACACCCTTGAGGCACCCCTGGAAGCCAGCCGGAGACCCGCAGCCGGCGGCAGGCGAGCGAGTGGGCAGTGCCGACTGCGGTCCGGCTGCGGGTCGCCGGCTGGTCGTCAGGGGTGTGTCAGGACGGTTGAGACACCCCTGGAAGCCAGCCGGGGACCCGCAACCGGACCGCGGTCAGGCGGCGGGGGCGTAGGAGGAGCGCGGCGACGGTGAGCACGACGAGCAGGTTGATCGCCAGCAGGATGCCGCTGAGTGGGTCGATGCCGTGCTCGTGCTCGTGGCCGGGGAGCGCCGCCAGCGCGTCCTCGTCTGCTGCCGCCGCATCGCCACCGCCGGAGCGGATCACCCCGCTGACCTGCTCCCCCCGGGTGCCGATCACGTGGTAGGCGACCGTGTAGGCACCGGCACCGACCGACTGCACCGGGACGCTCAGCACGTGGCCGGGGCCGGCGGTGACCGGACCGGCCTCGAGCTGCCGGCCGTCCGCGGTGGCCACCGCGATGTGCGACAGCGCCGGGTCGGCGTCCGCCGAGAACGTCAGCCGGACCTCGGCGGGCCCGACCGGCGAGCTCGACACCAGCGCCAGCGGCGCCGGGCGGTCGGTGCCCGCCAGCCAGAGCCCCAGCGGGGCCAGGATCAGCAGGACGAGCACCACCCACCGGCCACGCGCGGACATCAGGCGACCGCGACGGCCGGGCGCGACTCCACCGCGACGCAGTCGCACGGCGCGTCCTCGAGCTCGCGCCGGTTCGGCCGCAGGTGCAGGTACATCCCGATGATCATGGGGATGAACACGATGGAGTTGTAGAACAGGTGCAGCTCGACCCGGGGGTAGAGCACCTGCAGCAGGCTGGTGGGCACCGGCTTGCCGAAGAAGTTGTGGCCGGTCTGCGCCTGCCACAGCAGCAGGAAGTGTTCGATGTGGTGCCAGAACTGGATCGCCAGGGCAACCGTCCACCAGGTCCGGGCCCGGCCGGTGAACGCCGGGCGCAGCAGGAACAGCCCGGCCAGCATCACGGCCGCGTAGCCGTAGTGCATCCACTCGGACTTGACCAGCCACGGGTAGAACTGCCCGAGCACGCCGCGCGCTTGCGGCCGCGCCCACCCCAAGACCCAGATTTGGTACGCCTGGACCAGGTGCTCAGCCCAGTGTGCGAGCGTCACCACCAGGAAGACGTTGAGAGCGACCCGATGGCCGGTGCGGTTGAGAGACATGACGCGGTCCTTCCGGAGATCCGAGGTGGGTCAGCTGTTGTACGGCATGGTCGGGAACCAGCCGTAACCGAACATCGAGGGCAGCCGCACGTCCCAATAGACGACCGTGAAGACGCCGAGGGCCAGCAGCAGCACCCCGGTGAACACGGCCGAGCGGCGCGGGTCGCGGGCGAACCAGTTGAGGAACCGGCCCCGGGTGGCGAGCACCAGCACCGTGAACAGCACGGCCAGGACCACGATGTTGCCGAGCGACTGCAGGACGAACGCGACGGCGCCGTTGATCGGGTTGCCGGTCTCGACGGCCCAGTGGAAGAGCTTGTTGAACAGCGGGTACGGCCGGCCGATCAGGAACCCGCCGATCAGCGCGCCGAGGGCGACGACCCGGCCGACCGGGTGGCGGCGGAACACGTCGGGCAGCACGCCCAGGGCGGCCAGTCCGAGGTACGCCAGGGCCAGGCCGATGATGCCGAAGACCACCGAGGCCTGGATCAGCCGGACCGGCACGCCGCCGGCCGTGGCGGTGGACAGCTGCGGCAGGCGGTCGCCGAGCAGGACGCCGACGAAGCCGTACACCGCGGAGACGCCGACCATGCCGGCGGCCAGCCAGCCGACCGGGCGGACCGCGCCGCGCAGGGCCTGACCGACGGTGGCCGAGCCGGCCCCGGCCTGGCTCATCGGGCCGATCGCGGCGGCCATCGCGATGTTGCAGGCGGTGAACGTGCCGGCCAGGCCGGAGACGAACGCGAACACCAGCCCGGCGACGGTGCCGGCGATCGCGGTGTGCTTGGCGTCGCGGTCCAGGATGGTGTTGGCGACGTTGTCACCGATGACCGAGTCGACGAACTCGTAGGACCAGAGCACGGCGAGCAGCAGGCCGGCGACGACCGCGCCGACGACCGCGACGGTGCGGCGGGGACTCGGCCGGGACTCGGCCCGGTCGACGGCAGGGGTACGGATCAACTGTTGGGTCATCGCGGCTCTCCTCAACGGAAAAGGGGAAAAAGCCGGGGAGGCGCGGGGCGCCACGCCTCCCCGGGCGGAATCAGCCGGCTACCGGAAGGGCCGCGGCCGCGGGTGAGGCCACCGGCACCAGGCCACGCTGGCGACGGCGGTCGAGCAGCCACCGGCCCCACCAGAACAGGCCGCGGGCGGCGCAGACGAGCGTCACGGCGAAGAACATCGTGTAGACGACGTTGAACACCATCAGCACGCCGTAGACCATGGCCACGCTCGAGCCGAACATGAACTGCATGCGCGGCCGGGACGGCGTGGTGCCCGGGTCGGTGATCATGTAGTTGGTGAACAGCACGAACGCCACGCCGGTGATCGGCACGAGCGTCGACCAGATCGCGACGTCCCAGATGAAGTGCCGCAGCAGCGCCTGGATGACGAACCCGCCGACCCAGCCGACGATCAGCGGGATCTTCTTGGTGAGCATCGCGTTGAGCACGGTGCCGGCGGTGAGGATGATGAACGGCACCATCATGCTGATCACGTCGGGGACGTTCTCGGTGAAGTGGTACGGCGGCGCGATGTTGACCCAGCCGAACGCGAGCAGGGTGACCGTGATCCCGAAGTTCGACGGGTTCATGAAGTGCCGCATCCGGCCCGCGATCGGCGCCTGGAACACCGCCTTCTGCCCGACCGCGACGAGCACGGCGAACAGGATCGGCCAGAACTTGTCGTTCGCGTAGAGCAGCATGTTCGCCGCGAGCGTGGTGATGTGGGTGGGCAGCAGGAACGTGTAGACACCCCAGGCGCCGTTGCCGCGGAACGCCGGGCGCCGCTTGTGCGCGGCCGCGGCGACCAGCTCGATAGTGATCTCGGCGGTGTAGCCGACCGCCAGGGCCAGGAACGGCCACAGCCACGGCTGTTCGAAGCCCAGGACGGTGTACCCGAGGATGTTGAAGATCGACATGGAGATGGCGAAGTTGCGCAGGGCCAGGTAGCGCGGGTCGCGCTTGTCGATGCGCGGCGGGGTGGCGCCCTGGCCGGTCGCCACGGCGGGCTTCGGCTCGATCGGGGTTCCGGCGTTGTCGGTCAGGGTCGGGCCGGTCGGCATGCTGGTGCGGGCCTGGGGGTCGCGGACGTCGGTCATCGGTTCGTCACCTCCGTGGCGCGGTCGGTCAGCACGAGGTCGTGCCAGCCCTTCGCGAGGTCGAGTTGCTGGGTGTGCTGACTGCCGTCGGTGGCCCGCCAGCTGATCTGGGCGGCGACCGGCCGGTCGCCGGCCGCGCCGAGGCCGAAGTAGACGTCGAAGCTGCGCTTGCCGGAGTGCCCGCCGCCGCCGTCGACCTGCGACAACTGGATCCGGCCGTCGGCCGTGGTGATCCGGACCTGGGCGCCGTAGGCGGGGCTGCCGGGCACCGTGGCCGTGCCGGGCAACGTCGACGGGCGGAACAGCCGCAGTCCGAGGAAGTTGCCGTCGGCGGGCCGCGAGTTGCGGTAGTAGGCGGGCGCGCCCCACTGCCGGGCCACCGCGAAGTCCTGTGCGCCGTCCCGGTCGGCGTCGGCGACCGCGACCCCGCGGGTCGGGATCTCGGCGGCCAGGCCGAGCTGCGGGCTCAGGTCGACGTAGCGCTCGTTGCCGTCCTCCTTGGCCCAGAAGGCCATGTGGTCGGAGCCGGAGATGTCGTCACCGGGCCTGGCGTTCGGCCACATCTGCGGTTCCTGCAGCATCAGGTCGTTGCTCATGGCCAGTTCCTGCAGCCAGTTGAACCGGTTGATGGTGCCCTTGACGAAGCCGGCGGTCTGCACGATGGCCATCTGGCCGCTGTTGTCGAAATCGGCCATCTTGGCGTCCCAGCCCCAGCCGGTCCAGGCCAGGTTCTTGTCGCCGGCGACGTTGCGGAACGGCGCCACACCCTTGTCCAGCAGCCGGTGCGCGTCGGCCGGGTCGGTGGCGGTGTTCTGCCAGACGTGGTTGCTCTCCTCCAGGCCCCACGACTCGGTGATGTTGCTGACGAACAGGTCGAACCGGCCGTCGTGGTCGAGGTCGCCGAACTCGGCGGCCATCCCCTTGAACGAGTCGTGACCCATCACCAGCGACTTCGGGGTGGTCGCGTCGCGTTTGCCCTCGGCGAGCTTGAAGCAGATCGTGCCGGGGGTGGAGACGTTGTGGAAGAAGCGGTCGTTGCCGAAGTCGTTGGCCAGGTAGAGCTCCGGCAGCAGGTCACCGTCGAGGTCGGCGGTGGTCGCGCCGAGCGTCCAGCCGCTGGACACCGCCGGGGCGATGGCCGGCTGCTCCTCGTACGTCACCGACGGCTCGGATCCGCCGGTGGCGGAGACGAAGCGCAGGATGTGCGCGCCGCCGGCGTTGCGGGCGTGCGACATCGAGTGGTTCATCGACACGTTCGGCGCGCCGTTCGGGTCCAGGACCGCGGTCTCCGGGAAGTAGTTGAAGATCCCGACGTCGACGTGGCCGTCCCCGTCGAAGTCGGCGACCGCGACCGCGTTGGTGTTCCACAGCGGACCCCGGTAGCGCCCGTCGGCCGGCTTGGCCTGCGGCACCAGCTCGGTGGGGGTGAAGGTCGCGGCGCTCAGCCCGGTGGCCTCGGGGCGGTGCAGGAACACCACCGGGGTACGACCCCAGTAGTAGACCAGCGCGTCCATCCGCCCGTCGGCGTTGAAGTCGCCGGGGGTGCAGCCCATCGGCGCGATGGCCGGGCCGCTCGGCAGCGGGGCGGGGGTCAGCACGAACGGGGCGTACGTGCCGGTCTGCGGCGCCGGGGTGACGATCACGCTGTCGCTGCGCGGGTCCACCAGGCACAGGTCGTCGGAGGCGCCGTCACCGTCGAGGTCGTTCACGGCGACGGCGGCGCCGACCGAGGAGATCCACGAGCGGATGTGCTCGTACTTGGGGTTGACGGTGCGGACGGTGTGCTCGGGCAGGCCGGGCGGCATCGCGATGGCCAGCTCGGTGAACTTGAACCGCTGGGCCATCTCGGTGCGGGTCGCGGCCGAGGCCGACGGAAGCCGGGCCACCAGGTACGCGGCGACCACGAGAACCAGGACGAACAGCGCCGGCAGGGCTCGGCGTAGACGGTTGACGTCATTGGGCGGCAACGACTTCCCCTTATCTCGAAAGCAGTGACAGGGCATCTCGACAGCAGTGACAGTGGGTGGTGCTACTCAGCCGGCTTCGGTGACGGTCATCGGCAGGCCACCGCGCACCCGCAGCGACAACATCGGCTCGGGCACCACGGCCCGGCCGGGCGGGCTCTCCAGCCGCAGATCGCGGACCAGGGTGGCGAGCACGAACGCGGCCTCCATCAGGCCCAGGTGGTTGCCGACGCAGAACCGGGGCCCGGCGCCGAACGGGATGTAGGCGTACCGGGGCCGGTCGCTCGCCCGGGACCGGTCGAACCGCTCCGGGTCGAAGCGGTCCGGCTCCGGCCAGAACTCCGGGTGCCGGTGCAGCGTGTACGGGCAGATCAGCACGTCCGAGCCGGCCGGCACCCGGTAGCCGCCGACCACGTCGGCCTCCAGGGACTTGCGCGGCAGGATCCACACCGGCGGGAAGAGCCGCATGGCCTCCTCCAGCACCATCGAGGTGTAGGTGAGCCGGTGCAGGTCCTCGAAGACCGGCGCCCGGTCACCGAGCACCTCGACGGCTTCCTGGCGCAGCCGTTCGCGGACCTCGGGGTGCTTGTCGATCAGGTGCAACGTCCAGCTCAGCGTGCTGGCCGTGGTCTCGTGCCCGGCCAGCAGCAGCGTGACCAGTTCGTCGCGCAGCCGCTGCCGGCCCACCTCGGGGTCGGCCTCGGCGGAGGTGGAGACGATCAGCCGGGACAGCACGTCGTCGCCGCCGGTGCTGCCGCGCTCGGCGACCAGCCGGTCGACGGTGCGCTGCAGGTTGGTGCGGGCCCGGCGGAACCGCAGCTGGCGGGGCAGCGGCACCCAGTGCGGGACCGCGCCGAGCGTCTCCAGCTCGAACATGGCCTGGTCCTGCACCGCGGCGAAGTCGTCGCCGACGGTGTCGAAGCGGGTCAGGTCCGCGTCGAGCAGGGTCCGGCCGAGCACACCGAGGGTGAGCCCGGTCAGCTCCTGCAGCATGTCGACCGGTGCGCCGCCGGCGTGCTGACGCAGCCGGGCGACAAGTTTCGTGGCCTCCTCGGCGACGATGCCGGCCTGCGCGGCGATCCGCCGGCTCTGGAACGCCGGCTGGGTCACCTTGCGCTGCTTGCGCCACAGGTCACCCTCGCTGGTGAGCAGCCCGTCGCCGAGTGCGCGGCGGGCGTGCACCAGGCCGATGCCCTTGTGGTAGTTCCCGGCGTTGTCGGCCAGCACGTGCTTGGCGTGGTCCGGGTGGTTGAAGTAGTAGAGCTGTTTCGGGCCGACCGGCAGGCGTGCCGCGTCGCCGTAGCGGGCGGCCGCGTCGGTCATCATGCCGAGCCGGTCGCGGCCCATCACCATCAGCATGCGCAGGGCCGCGGTGCGCGGCGGCCCGGGCGGGACGATGCCGCTCATGCCGCCACCTCGCTGCGGTGCGCCGCGGAGATCCGGCCCCGGTGGAACAGCAGCGCCTCGTCCTCGGCGCCGCTGCCCATGCCGAGCAGCCGGCCCAGGAAGATGGTGTGGTCGCCGCCGTCGTAGGAGCGCCACAGCCCGCACTCGAAGTGCGCCAGCGCCCCGGTGATCAGTGGCGCGCCGGTGTGCTCACCGGCCTGCCAGTCGACCGGGCCGAACTGTTCGCCGCCGAGCGGGCGCCGCCGGTCGGCGAAGTACCGGGCGAGCGGCGCGTGCCCGGCCGCCAGCACCGACACGCCGAAGCGTCCGGCGGAGCGCAACGCCTCGTGCATCACCGCGTTGTGCTCGATGCAGACCAGCAGCAGCGGGGGGTCGAGCGAGACCGCGGTGAACGAGTTCGCGGTCATCCCGTGCGGCGTCGGGCCGCCGACGGTCACCACCGTGACGCCGGTGGCGAACGTGCCGAACGCCCGGCGCAGCGCCAGCGTGTCGAACGGCGGAGTGCTCATCGGGCGCCCCGCCCGGCCAGCACGTACGGCTCGAGCGCCGCGGCCAGGGCGTCCGGCACCCGGGCGGGCACCGTGCGGGTGTTCGGCCCGCGCATGCAGGCGATCCGCTGGCTGCCCCGGGCGATCAGGGTCTCGCCGCCGCCCGGGTCGAGCCGGACGTAGTCGAAGCCGAACTCGATCTGCGTCTGCCCCAGCTCGACCAGCCGCATCCGGATGGACAGCTCGCTGAACGCGGTGATCTCGGCGTAGAACTCGCAGTCCACCTTCAGCGTGAACAGCTTCAGGTCGTCCTGCAGCTCGGCAACGATCCCGGGTGCGTGGTTCTTCAGGAACATCTCCCGGCAGCGGCCCTGCCAGCGCAGGTAGTTGACGTAGTAGACGTTCCCGACGATGTTCGTCTCCTCGAACCCGACGGTGTGCGGGTACTCGTAGTACTTGTCCATCTCACTCCCCCATCTCGGCCAGTACGGCGACCACGACCGGCGCAGCGATGTCCCGGACGGCCGTGGCGAACGTCGCCACCCGCAGGTCGCCGGCGCGCAGCAGCACCCAGCGATCACGGGTCGCGGGCAGTACGGTCAGCGGCCCGTCCAGCGACCGCCCGGCCTTGCGCAGCGACTCCAGCGCGGTCCACACCCGGGTCGCCGCCTGGTCGAGGCCCTCCCCGGTCGCGGCGGCCACCTGGCGGGCCAGCTCGGCGTGCTGCCCCAGCAGCCCGGCCCAGTCGCCGGCGTCCCGGGCGGTGACGACCTCCAGGTCGCAGCCGAGGGCTCCGGTGCTCGCCGTGACGATGGTCAGCCCGGCCGCGTGCGCCGCGGAGACCACACCGTCGTCGACTTCGGGACGCCCGTCGGCCCGGTAGCGCAGCTCGACCGGCCGCCGGAACGTCCGGGTCGCGGCGAGCCGGGTGGCTTCCCGGCGCGACAGGTCACCGTCCGGCACCACGGTGACCGCCACCGCCTTGCCGAGCAGGTCGTCGGCGGCCCGGGTCAGGTACGGCCCGAGCAGCGCGGGCACCCACGGTCCGGCCGGGTCCTGCTTGCGGACCGCCCGCAGCCGCAGGCCCTCCCAGCGTTCGAGCACCTCGCCGGCGTCCGAGCGCAGCGCCACGTCGTAGACGTACAGGTCGCCGTCGCGGGAGCGTTCGGTGGCGCAGTAGCGCAGGCCCTGCGCGGCGGTGAGCTTCTCCCCGCCCGGGTAGATCCGGTCCACGCCGACCGGCAGCAGTGTCGCGTCGGGCACGCAGACCTGGTTGCCGTGCATCAGCGCGTCCCGCACGCCGGGGTCGCCGAGCAGCAGGTGGTCCGGCACGTACGAGGCGAACCACTGCACCGCCGGGTCGGCGGCCACCTCGGCGTCGACGTAGCGGGCCGCGGCGCTGTGGTAGCGGCGCAACCGCTGGAACCGGCCGCCCTGGAACAGCAGCCCGGAGTAGAGGTCCTCGGCGGGCACCAGTTCCACCGGCGGCACCTCCGCGGGCACCTGCTCCGGAGCGCCCTGCGGCACCTCGGACGCGCCGAGCCGCAGCCGGGCGGTGAAGTGGTCGGCGGCGTACCCGGTCTCGGCGCTGCGGATCGCCACCTCGACCGTGTCGTCGCCGGTGACCACCGCGGCGACCCGGATCGTGGTGCGCCCGGTCGGCGTCACGATGATCGGCCGCAGGAACTCGGCCTGTTCGATCACCGGCAGCGTCTCCACCCCGGTGGTGGCCGCGGCGACCTGGGCCATCGCCTCCATCCCGAAGACCGCGGGCAGCAGCAGGTTGCCGTCCAGGTCGTGGTCGGCCAGGTAGAGGTCGGTGCCGGCGTTCAGCTCGACCTCGCAGACCAACTCCACGCCGTGGTAGCGCACCAGCGGCCGCTCGACGAAGCGCGACAGCGGCAGCGGGGGCAGCGGCCGGCGTACCGTGCCGATCCCCTCGGTCCGTCCGCTGATCACCACGACGTCCGGTGACTGCGGGTCGGCCAGCACCCGGCGCAGGATCGCGACGCCCTGGTCCGGGGTGATCGGGGTGACGCCGTCGCGGGTCAGCGACTCGACGACGGCCAGACGTTCGCCCATCCCGACGCCGGACCAGACCGACCATTCCAGGCAGACGCTGCGGCACTGCGGGTGCCGCCGGCCGACCTCGGTGGTCAGGTCGGCCAGCCACTCGTTGGCGGTGGCGTAGTGCGCCTCGCCGCGCAGGCCGGCCCGGCCGATGATGCTGCCCAGCGACACCAGCAGCCGCAGCGTGGCCGGGTCGAGCACGTCGAGCACCGTCCGCAGGCCGTCGACCTTCGGGGCGAGGGTGCGCCGGAACGCGTCGCGGTCCAGGGTGGCCAGGCTCGCGGGCTCGTTGCGCCCGGCGCCGTGCAGGACCGCGGTGATCGGGCCGAGCGCGGCGGTGAACCGGTCGACGGCCTGGCGGACCTGATCGGTGTCGGTCACGTCGGCGCGTTCGTAGTGGCACCGGACCCCGGCCGCGGCGATCCGCTCGAGGTTCGCGGCCAGCTCCGGGTCCTGCGCCGGGTCGGAGCGTCCGAGCAGGGCGAGCGCGGCGCCGGTGTCACCGGCGAGAGCCAGCGCGCACTCCGCGGTGATGCCCTTGCCGCCGCCGGTGACCAGCAGCACGTCGGCGTCGCCCAGCGGCGCCACGGTCACCGCCGGGCTGACCGGCATCGGCCGCAGCGTCGGTACCCGCCGGGTCCCGTCCGCGTCGTAGTGCGCCTCGGCGAACGACGTGGTCGCGGCCACCTCGGCCACCACCTGCGCGAGGTCCGGCGCGCCGGTCGGCAGGTGGATCACGGTGACCCGCAGGTGCGGGGCCTCCAGCCGCAGCGTCTTGGCCAGCCCGGCCGCGCCGCGACCGTGCTGCACCAGCACGAACCGGGCCTGCGGTGCCGCGGTCAGCGCTTCCTGCGCGCCGGCCAGCGCCAGCGCGAGGTCGTCCTCGCCGCACTGTTCGGGCAGCACGACCAGCACTCCGGCACCGATCTGCGCCGCTTGCAGGCCGCGGCGCAATTCTTCCGCGTACGAGTGAGCCTCCGGCGCGTGCACGCTCCACACGCCGGCCTCCTCCCCCGCGGGCCGGGTGCCGAGCGGCACCACGTCCAGGTCGAGCCGGAACGGCCGGGCCCAGGCCGCGGCACCGGCCACCACCGGAGTGAGGACCGCGTCGGCGTCGGTCGACGTGGACCGCAGCTGGTCGAGGGCCTCGGCGAGTTCCGCGACCCGCGCGGTGGCGAAGTTCGTCGGCACCTGCGACGGGTTCAGCCGCAGCGCGGCGGCGGCCGCGTTGACCACCTGGCCGACCGTGATCGAGCTCAGGTGCAGGTCGTCGAGGAACAGGCTGTCGCCGCGGACCAGCTCGATCGGCAGTTCGACGCGTTCGGCGGCGAGCCGGCGCAGCAGATCGAGTGTCGACTCCCCGCCGTCCACGGTGGCCGGCGAGCCGGGCTCCGCGGCGGTGCCGGCCGGTTCGGCACGCCGCTCGGCGACGGAGACCACCGGGGCCTGCTCGCAGGGGCTGCCGAAGAAGCTGAACGTCACGTCCAGCGGCAGGTCGCGCACCAGGCGGCCGCGGAACAGCGCCGGGTCCAGGGTGGCGGCCCCGATCACGTACGCGGCACCGGCCGCGCGCAGCAGCCCGGTCAGCGACTCCGCGTCGGTGTCGACGGCCAGCGCCGGCACGTCGGTGAGCTGCCCGGCCAGCGAGCTCAGCACCCGGCCCGGGCCCACCTCGATGAGCAGGTCGACCTGGGCGGCGGCCTGGGTGACCGCCTGCTGGAACAGCACCGGGTCGGTGATCTGCCGGTGCAGCAGCCCGGCCAGGTCGGCGTCCGGCGCGAGCGGCGCGCCGGTCACCGTCGACACGACGGTACGGCGGACCGGTCCGAGCCGCTCGCCGGCCAGCGCGGCGACGAAGGTGTCCGCGGCCGGGGCGACCAGCGGGGAGTGGAACGCGTGCGAGACGTTCAGCGGCCGGGCCACCAGGCCCCGTTCACCGGCCCGCCGGCAGACCTCCTGCACGTCGTCGACGCTGCCCGCGACCACGGTCTGCTCGCCGCTGTTGTACGCGGCGATCACCACCGGCAGCCCGGCCAGCAGTGCCGTGACGACCGGCGCGGACGCACCGACGCCGGCCATCGTGCCGGACGCGCTGTGCTGGGCCATGGTGCGGCCGCGCAGCGCGGCGACCCGCAGCAGCGCCGGCTCGTCGAGCGCGCCGGCCCAGTGCAGCGCGGCGATCTCGCCGAGGCTGTGCCCGACCGCGACGGACGCGGTCACACCCAGGTCGTCGAGGACCCGCAGCGCCGCCACCGAGCCGGTCACGATCCGCGGCTGGGCCACCTCGGTGGCGACCAGGTCACCGCCGGTGGGCAGGTTCGCGGCGGTGTAGACGGCGTCGGCCTCGGTGAAGCGCCGGCGCAGCGCTCCCCCGCTGACACCGGTGCCGGAGCCCTGGCCGGGGAAGAGGTAGCCGATCCGGGCCGGGCCGGTGACCCGGTTCAGCAGGATCCGGCTGTCGGCCGACAGGCGCCGCGTCTCACCGGCCGCGACCGCGTCGCGCAGCGTGCGCAGCTGCTGCTCGGCGTCGGCTGGCGAACCGGTGACCACGCCGGCGCGCAGCGGGCGGTCCTGCAGCTCGCCGTGCAGGGTCGCGGCCAGGTCGCCGAGCTGCCCGTAGGCGAGGGTGGGTACCAGGGTGAGCAGCTGGTCGATCCGGGCGAGCAGTTCGTCGGCCGTACCGCCGTCGATCAGCAGCAGCTCGGTGTCCTGCACCGAGCCGGCCAGCACCCCGGTGCGCGCGTCGAGGGTGCCCCGGCCGCGCGGCTGGGAGTTCTCCAGCACCAGGTGGGTGTTGATGCCGCCGAAGCCCATCGCGGTGACGCCGGCGCGCAGCGGGGTGTCCCGCGGCCACGCCTCGGCCTTGCGCAGCACCCGCAGCGCCGGATCATTCCCGGTCAGCAGCTCGTGCGGGTCGACCGAGCCGATGCTCGGCGGCAGCACCTCGTGGTGCAGCGCCAGCACCGCTTTGATCATGCCGGCCACGCCGGCCGCCGCCTTGGTGTGCCCGATCATTCCCTTGATCGAGCCGATCGCGGCCGGCGCCGCCGAGGGTCCGGCCGCCTTGCGGGCCGCCGACAGCGCGCCCAGCTCGGTGGCGTCGCCGACCTTGGTCCCGGTCCCGTGGCCTTCGAACAGACCGACCGTCTCCAGGCCGAAACCCGCTCTTTCGTACGCCCGGCGCAGGGCCAGCTGGTAGCCGCTGATCTCGGGGCGGGTCATGCCGCCCTTGCCGTCGGAGCTGATCCCCCAGCCGGCGACCGACGCGTAGACCCGGTGGCCGGCCGCGAGCGCCTCGTCCTCGCGCATCAGCACGACCATGCCGCAGCCCTCGCCGGGCCAGAAGCCGTTGGAGAGCCGGTCGTAGACGCGCATCTCGCCGGTGGCCAGCGCGCCGGTCTTGGCGAACCCGATGATCTCGAACGGGTCGATGGACAGGTCGACGCCACCGGCGATCGCCACGTCGGCGTCCCCGTCGAGCAGCGCCTTGCAGGCCGTGGCGACCGACAGCAGCGACGAGGAGCAGGCCCCGTCGACCGTGTAACCGCCGCCGTTGAGGTCGAAGAAGTTGCAGATCCGGCCGGCGATGGTGTTCGACAGGCCGCCGGCCAGGGTGTCCTCGTCGACGGCCGGGAACGGGTTCTTGAAGGTGACCTCGAGGTCGGCCAGGAAGCCGGCCAGCTGCTCGTCCTCCCAGCCCTCCGCCTTGAGCGCGGCGGCGACGGTACGGCGGACGTACGGCCAGCGCAGCCGGATCTGGCTGGCCCGGGAGAACTCCCCGGTCAGGGTGTTGCCGACGACCACCGCGGTGCGTTCGCGCGGCAGTCCCTCGCCGAGCGGGAACCCGGCGTCGGCCAGGGCGTGCGCCGCGATGTCCAGCGCCAGCCAGTGCGTCAGGTCGGTCGAGCGGTACGTGCTGCCGGCCACCTTGTAGGCGAGCCGGTCGAACTCGTAGCCCTCGATCACGGCGGCGTTGCGGGCGTAGAACTTGTCCGGCGCGGACGGGTCCGCGCTCCAGTAGTCGTCGAGGCTCATCCGGGTGTCCGGCAGGCGGCGGAACGCCCGGCGACCGGCGACCGCGTTCTCCCACAACTCCCGGGTCGTGGCGGCGTCCGGATAGCGGCAGGCCATCCCCACGACGGCGATCCTGGTCATGCCGTCCCCCGGGAAAGGTCGCGGTCCGGCTCCGGCAGGACCGAGGTGGTCAGGTAGGTGTGCTTGATGCGCTGGCGCCATTGCTCGTAGGCCGGTTCGTGGCCGTGGTGGTCCAGGCCGGCCAGCGCGTCGTCGTTGACCTGGGCGGCCTCGGCCGGCGTGCGCCCGCAGAAGACCTCGGTGGCCACCTCGTTGTGCGGCACGACCAGGCCGGCGCGCACCCGGGCGCCGGCCGCGAACGAGGCGCCCTGTGCCAGGTCGGCGGCGTACTCGCCGACGGCGGTGCGCAGCCAGCGCAGCTCGTCGGCGTCGGCGCCACCGGCGTACGTCGCCGCCAGGCCGGTGCCGGCGTAGAGGTCGGCGCGCCGGTGCTCGGGGAACCGCTGCACCATGGCGTGCAGCCGGCGGGCGTCGGTGCCGGCGACGAACCACATCGCCCGGCCGACACCCTGGTCGATGGCCCGGGCGGCGTAGCGGCGGTAGTCGTCGTCCGGCCACGGCGAGCGCTCCGAGCGGAACTGGCCGGTCACGTACTTCTCGGTCTTGAAGTAGGCCTGGTGGAACCCGTAGCCGTCGAGCACCAGCCAGCGCAGCAGCGGGTCCGGCGCGTGCAGCGTGGACCAGCGCACCCGGGGCAGCCGGGCCATCGCCCAGCCGACACCGACGTACGCCATGTAGACGTGCCGGTCGCCCTCGCCGGCGAGGAACCGCTGCATGTGCTTGCCACCGAGCGGCAGGCCGTCGCGCACCGCGAACGCCATGGCGGCGCCCTCGTACGCGAAGCCCCGGAACTCGGGGGTGATCTGGTCCAGCCGGGGCTCGGCCTCGGCGGGCCGGCGTGCCTCGGCGGCCAGCGCGTACCCCTGCAGGAAGGATTTCCCGACAGTTTCCAAACGGTCCTTCGCCGCGGTGCTCTTCACGTGGAAACCACGCACGGCCATGCTGGTCTGCGAGACATTGGGGGTCAGAATTCGACGACGGATTCCTGCGACGATTCCCATTTTCCTTTTCCTATCGACGTAGGTTGATCAATTTTCACCGGCGCGGGCGCCCGTCGTCATCTTCCGAATTGCGCGCAGCGGTGGTACCGCGGTCAGACCGCCACATTCTGTGCCGTTATCAGCGCCCGGATTCCGGCGCGCCAGCCCTCGTAGTCGGCCGGGACCGCGCCCGGGTCGGCGTCGGTGACGCTGTCGGAGAGCCGGACCGCGGCCGCGGCGGAGAGCCCGGCGAACGCGGTGGTGCCGAGCTCGGTCTGCGGCGGGGTGAACCCGGCGAACGCGCGGGCCTTGGCCGCGAAGACCGCGCCCTGCGCCAGGTGCGGCCGGTGCTCGCCGGCCAGCCGGCTCAGGGTGGCCAGCGCCGCCGCGTCCGCGCCGCCGGCGAACGTGGCCGCCAGGCCCACCCCGCTCCACAGGTCCGCCTGCCGGTCGGCGGCGAACCGGCCGACCGCCGCGCCGACGGCGTCCACGCCGCCACCGTTGATGAACCACAGCGCCCGGCCGATGCCCTGGTCGACGGCGCGCGGGAAGTAGTCGGGCCGGCCCTGCCACGGGTACGGCTGCGGGATCCGCTGCTGGTCGACGTAGCGGGCGGTGTGGAAGTAGGCCAGGTCGAAGCCGTAGCCGTCGACGGCCAGCCAGCTCATCGTCGGGTAGTACGGCGTGCCGGTCAGGTCCGGCAGCACCCATTTCCAGGTGGTCCGCGGCAGCCGGGCCATCGCAAAACCGACACCGATGTACGTGAGGAACGTGTGCGGCACGCCCGGACCGGAGAGCAGGTCACGGGAGCGGTGCCCGCGGCCGCCGGCCATCACGTCGCGGATGGTGCAGGCCATCGCGGCGCCCTCGTAGGCGAAGCCGCGCATCTCCGGCTCGACGAGTTCGAGGCGGCGCTCCAGCTCCCACTGCTGCGCGACCTCGATCCCCCACTCGAATCCGCAGACGACCGCCTGCGGGATGGCCTCCAGGCGCTGGGTCGCGGCGGTCGGTGTGACCGGGAACCCGCGGGAGGCGAACGTCACTGATCGCAGCGCGGGTGCCAGAGCCTTGCGTCGCAGTGTGCCCATCGTTGACATGGTCAGCCGTCCCTTCACCGTCCGGGCCGGCGCTGTCGTGCCGCGCCCAGGGCTCGTCGCGGTACGCCCCGGCGTACCGATGGATGGTCTTGTTCTTGATGCGCGGGCCGTGACATACCGGCGGCAACCGGCATGCCACGGCCGTGATCAGGCGGCGGCCTGCTCGGCCCAGCCGGCGCTCACCGGCTGCAGCACGTCCATGGCCTGCTTGCGCGCGTCGAGCAGGGCCAGCAGCACCGGCGGGTCCAGGGCGCGGACCCGGCGCAGCACGATGTCGGCGGAGAGGATCGAGTCGGGCTGGACGGTGAACGGCCCGTAGGAGGCCACCGCGACCGGGCGGTCCGCGCGGTCCGCGCCGTCGGCGGTCCAGGTGGCGGCGTCGGTCGACACCGACTGCGCGAGCAGGTACCACTGGCCCTGCGGCACCGCGTCGAAGCGCACCGGACCGGGCTCGTGCAGCACCGCGCAGCGCACCGGGCGGCCCTCCGGGATCGGCTCGGCGAACATCCCGATGAAGATCACCGCGTGGTCGTCCGGCTCCTCCAGGCTCACGTGGCAGGAGACCCGGCTGCTGGCCGGCCAGGTGGAGCGGCGCTCGCCGCCCGCCTGGATGGCCGGCGCGTAGCCGTCGTGGCGGCGGTAGGTGGTCGGTGACATCCCGACGCTGCGGCTGAACCGCGAACTGAACGTGCCGACGCTGTTGTAGCCGACCTCCACGCTGATGTCCGCGACGTTCATCGAGGTCGAGACGAGCAGGTCCTTGGCACGCTGCAGGCGCATCGCGGACAGGAAGCGGGCCGGCGAGACACCGGTGACACGCTGGAAGATACGGGTGAAATGGAATTTGCTGAACAGTGCGGCACGGGCCAGGTCGTCGACCGTCAACTGCTCCCCGAGGCGCATCTGCATGGCTTCGATGGCCCGCAGGACCGCCCGCTCGGAATCGTCTTGCATGACACCTCCCAATGGTGCCGCTCATCGCGTCACCGCAGCAGCTGCCGGACCGCGGTCGTCACTGATCCGGGGTTCGACAGAGGAATGGCCGGGAACGCATTTCGGAAAGCATTCCGTCAATGTTATTCCGCGTGATCATTCGGCCACGGAAAGATTATCGAACCCCGATACGGGCCAACCACCCCTAGATATTCGGCGCACCCCGCACCGCAATCGTGAAGTAGGAACGGATACCGTCACTATTCACTTCGGATAGTCGCCGTATCCGATTCCGGCCGCGCCGCCGGCCCGCGCATCGCCGCAGCGCCGCTGAGCAGGCGGCCGGCGCTCCGGGCGGCGGCCATCGCGGCCCAGGCGGCAAGGCGCACCAGCGCGCCGTCGCCGTAACCACTCGCCCTCAGCGCCGCGATGTCGCCGTCGCCCACCCGGTACGACGCGAACGCCACCAGCAGCGCCAGCCGGGCCGCGGGGCGTTCGCCAACCGGTAGGGGTGCCACCGCCTCGGCCAGCCAGGGTTCCGCGCTCAGGCCGGGGCCCGACTCGGCCGGATCCGCCAGCCGGGCGAGGACCAGCTCGCGGACGGCGTCCGGGAGCACCGCGGCGCCGGCCTCGTCGATCGCCGCGGCGGCGCGGGCCAGCGCGTCGGCGATCGGGGCGCACGGCGCGGCCCAGCTCAGGTCGGCCGGCAGCGGGCGGGCCGGCAGCGCGGTCACCGCCTGCCCGGGCGGCACGACGGCGCGGGCGAAGCGGCCGAAGATCCGCGCGGCCACCCGCCGGCCGAGCGGGCGGGCCGCGACGGGCATCGCTTCCAGGGCGGACTCGCCGAGGAAGACGTTCACCATCCGGTTGAGGTAGTGGAACGTGACCGCGACGCCGAGGACCACGGCCGCCTGATCGGCGGGGACCGGGATCGGTACGGGGGTGACCCTGGACGCGCCGTCGCGCGCCCAGCGGGCCAGCGCTCGCACCGCGGGGTCGCGCACCTCGTCGACGCGACCGGCGGCCAGGTGCCGGGCGTCCGCGCCGGGCCGGGTGCCGTTCAGCGTCGCGCCGTGCACCTCGACGCAGTAGGGGCAGGTGTTGGCGAGCGAGACGGCGGCCGCGACGGTCTCCTTCGTGGCCCGGCCGGCCGGGTCGCCGGCCAGCAGCGTCTCGCGCAGCATCAGCCAGACCGCGTCGAGGACCTCGGGAGCGGCCGCGTGCAGCGCCACGGGCGGCGCGGCCATGCCGAACTCGGTCTCCATCTGGTGCCAGACCGAGGTTGTCCCGGCCGGGCGCACCGGGCTCAGGTGGCGGATCTGACGGAGTACGACACGGCGCGCACCGCGCGCGAACAAGGACGTCACGGGGTCCCCTTTCCTCGCCCTCCATGCTTCGGGCGGGCGGCGGCGCGGCGCATCTTCGGGTGTGCCCGAAGCTGTCGCGTCCAGGTAGGACAGCACGAATCTGGTGCTGGCACGGGCCTGGAGAGCGCTCTATTGCGAGACCCATCGAGATCTTCTAATCTCACAGGCGGCGGAGGACGAGCGCCCCACGACGGGAAGCATGATGCGGATATCCGACCTGAGCCGGCAGTCCGGCGTACCCGTCGCCACGATCAAGTTCTATCTGCGCGAGCAGCTGCTCCCACCCGGCGAGCCGACCGGGCGCAACCAGGCCGTCTACGACGACCGGCACCTGCGCCGGCTGCAGCTGATCAAGGTGTTCACCACGCTCGGCCGGCTCGACCTGTCCTCGGTGCGCCGGCTGCTCACCGCGATCGCCGACGCGGACGTGCCGGTCACCGGGCTCTACGCGGCCCTGCACCAGGTCCAGGCCTCGTCCGGGGAACCGACACCGGACGAGGCGCCCGCGGTGGCGGCCGCCCGCCAGGACGTGGACCGGTTGATCGCCTCGGCCGGCTGGCAGGTGCCGGCGGACGCGGCCACCCGCGGCCAGCTGGCGACCGTGCTGGCCGCGATGCGGCGGTTGCACTGCGACGCCAGCCTGTCGTTCTTCGACGACTACGTCACGGCGGCCGACCAGCTGGCCCGCAAGCAGGTGGGCCGGCTGCCGGCGGTCGAGGTGGAACGGGCCGAGGCGCTGGCCCGCGGGTTGTTGCTGGAGGAGGCGTTCACCGCGATCCACCGGCTGGCGGTGGAGCACCACGCCGGGCAGCGCTTCCCGTCGACCTGACCCGCCGGCCTCAGGCGAACTGGCCGGGCTCGCGGCCGGGGCCGGCCGGGCCACGGTAGGCCTGCGCCAGTTCCCGCCACTGCTCGGCCGGGGCGCCTTCCGCCCGTACCCCCAGATCGGTGTGATGGCGGCGGCGAGTGACCAACAAGCAGAAGTCTTCGGCGGACCCGGTGATGCGGGCGGCCGCGTCGGCCGGGCCGAATTCCCACAGCGCGCCCGACGGCGCGGTGATCTCGAAGCGGAACGGTTCCGCGGGCGGCGTCAGGCCGCGGGCCAGATACCCGAAATCCCAGGTCCGCACGGCGAAGGTGACCAGGTGGCGGAGCCGGTCGGTGTGCGTGCGGCGGATGCCCAGCGCGTCGGCGATGTCCTGGCCGTGCCCGAACAGCTCCATCATCCCGGCCGCCGCGAGGACCGCGGCCGGGATCGGCCGGACCAGCCACGGCACCAGCTGGTCCGGCGGCAGCGCGCCGAGCGCCTTGCCGGCCGTGTCCCGCTCGGCCCGCCAGCGCGCGAGCAACACCTCCGGCGGGTCGTTGACGAACTGGCCCAGCGCCCGCGCGACGTTCGCGTCGAAGTCCGGCGAGAGGGTGCCGGCCAGCGCGGTGAACGCGTCCGGGTCGGCGGCGGCCAGCCCGGCCATCCGGAACGTCGCCGCGAGGTGCGCGATCTGATGGGCGACGGTCCAGCCCGGCGCCGGGGTGGGTGTGGTCCAGCCGGTGGGTGCCAGATCGGCCACCATCCGGTCGACCTCGTCGCCGAACGCGGCCAGGTCGCTCGTCACTGTCGCTGTTTGAGTCACCGGTCTGCCCTCTTCTGCGTTGTCGTCATCTGCTTGTTTCGAGCTGGTCCGTCATCTGCTTGTTCGAGGCTGGTGCTCAGGGGTGCCTCAGG
>NZ_BOMS01000050.1 GCF_016862315.1 Actinoplanes palleronii
GGACTCGTGAGGCACCCCTGAGCACCAGCCGGGGGTAGCGCTCAGGCGGGGTCGCGCGGGCAGTTCTGGTAGACCGCGAGGACCCAGCGGCCGTCGCGCTTGACCAGGGTCCACGAGGCGCGGATCGCGTTGCCCGCGTCCAGCTGGTCCTGGCCGGGCGCCAGCACGCCGCCCACGGTGATCAGGGCGACCGCGCCCGGGCCCAGCGGCTTGAGCGCGATCGGCTGACCGGTGACCGTGGTCCCCCGGTAGACGCCCTGGTAGGCGGCCGCCATGAAGTCACGGATCTCGGCCCGGCCGGTGCGGTACACCCCCGGCAGGATCAGCGTGCCGTCCTCGGCGAACAGGTCGGCGAACGCGTCGGCGTCGTGCGCGGCCCAGGCCCGCACCATCCGCGCCGGGATCGCGGCGATCTCCGCCTGCGACTGTGCGGCGGCGTCGGCCGCCTCGGTGGTGATGGTCATTGTCGTCCCGCTTTCACTCAGCGGTCGCGGACTTCCCGGCGACCGGGCGATCGACGTCCATCGTGACGGCGAGCACCCGGCCGGTGCGTCTCCCAACGTGCGGCGGCCACCGGGGCGCAACCGGGAAGATGCGCCGCGCACGGCCGCGGACCGACGATGAGGCTCTACCTGCATACCGGACGAAAGGGGCACTCCGTTGCTCGAGATCGCGGTAGAACTCGACCCGGACCAGGTCATGACCCTCGAAGCCTTCGCCGACACCATCATCCCGGGCGAGCAACGCTGGCCCGGCGACCGGGCGGTGCCGGGCGCCGCGACCGGGGGCGGCGCGGTCACCTCCGGGGCACTGGACCTGCTCGTGTCCGAGGAGGGCGGCATGGCCGGAACCCTCGACACCCTGGCGCTCGGCCTCGACGACCACGCCACCGACTACGCGGAACGCACCGGCCTGACGCTCGATCCGGCGGTGCCGCCGTTCGTGGCCCTGTCGTTCGAGCACCGCACCACGCTGACCGCCGAGCTCACCGCGCGGGACAGCCCCGACCAGGAGCTGTGGGTGGCACTGGCCATGTTCAGCGTGATGGCCTGGGACACCGGCGCGGCCGAGCACACCGTCGACGCGATCGCCGCCGGCCACCCCGGGCTCACCCAGATCGGCTTCGCCCCGCCGGACGCCGACGGACTGTGGCGTTTCCCGGACTTCTCCTACGGGCGGGTCCTGGCCCCGTCACACCCGCACACCACACCCACGGGAGATCCCGCATGAGCGACACCGACAGCACCGACGTCCTGATCATCGGCAGCGGGTTCGGGGGCTCGATCCCGGCGTACCGGCTGGCCGCCGGCGGAGCCCGGGTCGTGGTCCTGGAACGGGGGCCGTGGCTGTCCGGCAAGGACTTCGACCACGACTTCAAGTTCGGCAGCGCCAGCACCCGGGTCTTCGAGTTCACCATGGGCGACGGCATGAACGTGCTGGGCGGCAACTGCGTGGGCGGCGGCAGCGTCGTCTACTTCGCCGCCATGCCCCGGGCGCCCCGGTTCACCTTCGAACGGCACGGCAGCCTGGGCCGGCGGCTGTGGCCCGGTTCGGTCGACCGGTCGGCACTCGACCCCTGGTACGACACCGTCGCGGCGTCGCTGCCGATCAGCCGCAACGACTGGTCGGATGTCACGTACTCCGGTGGGTTGTGGGCCGCGGCGTGCGCGCACGCCGGGCGGACCGCGAACCCGGTGCCGGCCGCGATCGACAAGTCCTCGTGCACCAACTGCAACTGGATGATGTCCGGCTGCCGGTTCGACGCCAAACGGTCACTGCTGCTCAACTACATCCCGTCCGCGGTGGCGGCCGGCGCGCAGATCCGGCCGCTGCACGAGGTGCAGTACATCTCCCGGACCGCCGACGACGGCTACCGGGTGCACTTCAACACCCTCGACGAGGTCGACTACCGGGAGGTCACCGGCAGCGGCACGATCGACGCGCGGATCGTGATCGTGGCGGCCGGCGCCGCGGCCACCCCGGTCATCCTGCAACGCTCCGAGCAGGCGCTGGGCGAGATGCCGGCCGCGGTCGGGCGCTACTTCTCCGGCAACGGCGAACGTCTGAACACCGCGATCGTCAACGAGGACAAGGTACGCGAGGTGCTCGGGCTCAGCCGGCCCGACGGTGTCGCGTACGAGGGGTATCAGATCGGCAAGGGCCCGGTCTGCGCGAGCTGGGACAAGCTGGACGGTGACCTGCCCGAGTTCAGCCGGCACTCGCTGGAGCAGCTGTACTTCCCGCCCGGGTTCGGGTCCATCCTGGCCCAGGTGCCGGACGCGACCGGGCCCAGCTGGTTCGGCGTGCAGAAGAAGGAGATCCTGCGCCGCTGGAAGTCCTGGCTGACGATCTTCATCATGAGCGAGGACGACAACGAGGGGGTGTTCGGCCCGCCCCCGCCGACCGGCAACGGCGAACGCATCGCCCAGCAGATGCTCAGCCGGGGCGCGCTGAGCTACGAGCCGACCGCGAACACGCTCGCCGGGTGGGAGCGGGCCGACGCCGACGTCCGCGACATCCTGGAACGCGACGGGCTGTCCCGGGTGATGCCGTGGACCAACGAGGTGATCGGGGCGTACACGGTGCACCCGCTCGCGTCCTGCCGCATCGGCGACGACCCGCAGACGTCGGCACTGGACGACCGGCACGAGCTGCGCGGGCATCCGGGCATCTTCGTGACCGACGGGTCCGCGGTCCCGGCCGGGCTGACGGTCAATCCGGCGTTCACCATCGCCGCGCTGGCCGAGCGGGCGGTGCCGGGGATCGTCCAGGCGGCGATTGATCGGGGTGTCGGGGTGCGCTACGTGTCCCGGCCGCCGGAGCACGCGACGGTCAGCGCTTCCTCGCCGGTCGGCGCCGGGGCTTGACCACACCGGGCCCGCCATCTCGGTGGCGGGCCCTCGGGGTGCTCAGACCTTCGGCACGTCGAAGTACTGCGGGAACGTCCGGGCCAGGCCCAGGTCACCGCGTGCTTTGAGCCGGCCGCGCAGGAACAGCGTCCACGCTGCGGCGTTCCCGGTGGTCATCCGCAGGAAGTTCGCGACGTCCAGGCGCAGGGTCAGCCGCGCCGGGTCGGGGGTGCCGGGCGAGGTCACGCACTGCCCGCCGGCGATGGTGACCTGGTAGGCGGCGTCCGCGTTGTCGGGCCCGAGCACGTGCCAGTGCACGACGGTGTCGAGCGCACCGGCCCGGTCGGCGCGGAACACCCCGGGCATCCCCTCGAAGATCGAGTTCAGCAGCGACGGCCCGGCGTCGCGCACCAGTTGCTCCAGGTCGGCATCGGAGGCGGCACGCACTTGCAGGGCGAACTCACGGGGTTCGGTCAACGGATCCGCTTGGATGGCCATCGGGGTGCTCCTCGAAATAGGGGGTGGTAGGGGGTCTCCTCGAGCTTCTAGGGGTAGGGGTCCACCAACCAACTTCCAGCGTGCGCAGCAGCGGCGGCCGGCTCAGATGGTCATGTCCTGCCACCGTGGGGTACCGCGGTTGCGGTACCCGCCGCATAGCGGAAACCGCTGGTAACGCGCCTGCGGTAGCCGCGGATGCCGTGCGCGGTTGACGACGTGGGCCGGCGCGGACGGGATTCTGGAGATCGCCCGAGGACGCCCCTCGTGTGGTCCCCGAATCACCTACCGAGGAGTCCTGTCTCGATGGCTGCGTATCTGTCCCGGCTCGGCGCGTTCAGTGCTCGGCATCGGGTTCTCGCTTTTGTCGTCTGGGGGCTGATGCTGGCTGTCGGCGTCGTCGGCACCGTGACCGGCATGACGTTCAGCGAGGGCGGTTTCAGCCTGTCGAGCACCGAGTCCGGGCGGGCCCTGCAAGTCATGCAGGCGAAGTTCCCGGCGACCGCGATCGACGACACCAAGGGCACCCTGCAGCTGGTGCTCACCGCCCCCGCCGGGCAGCAGGTCACCGGCGCGACCAGCAAGAAGATCATCGCCACGGCGATCGAGGGGGTCACCGAGGTCGGGCACGTCGCGGCGGTCAGCGACCCGTTCGCCAAGGATCGATCGTACGTGTCAGCAGACGGCACCACGGCGGTCGCGACCGTGACGCTGACCGGGCTGACCGACGACGTGGACACCGACCCGATCTACGAAAAGGTCCTCGCCGTCGCACAGACCGCCCGGGACGCCGGCCTGAGCGTGGAGGTCGGCGGGTCGATCGGCGACCAGGTGCCCGAGCAGAGCCCGGCCGAGGGCCTCGGTGCCATGATCGCGTTCATCATCCTGATCGTCACGTTCGGCTCGCTGATCGCGGCCGGCGCCAACATGCTCGGCGCCCTGCTCGGGCTCGCCACCGGGCTGCTCGGTGTCTTCGCGCTGTCCGCCTGGCACCCGATCGGCTCGACCACGCCCACCCTGGCCGGCATGATCGGCCTCGCCGTCGGCATCGACTACGGGCTGTTCATCCTGGCCCGGTTCCGCACCGAACTGCGCGAGGGCCGTACCGTCGAGGAAGCCATCGCCCGCTCGATCGGCACCGCCGGCTCCGCGGTCGTGTTCGCCGGCGCCACCGTGATCATCGCGCTGGTCGGCCTGTCGGTGGTCCGGATCCCGTTCATCACCGAGATGGGCATCGCCGCCGCGGTCACCGTCGCCACCACCGTGCTGATGGCCCTCACGTTCCTGCCGGCGCTGATGCGCTCGATGGGCTACCGGGTGCTGTCCCGCCGCGAACGCCGTCTGCTCCGCACCGGTGTCCCGCTGACCGAACAGGCCGCCCGGCGCGGACGGCGTCGCTCGTTCCTCGGCGGCTGGATCCGCGTCGTGATGAAGGCGCCGCTGCCGATCGCGGTGGTCGCGATCGCCGGGCTGCTCCTGCTGGCCATGCCGACGTTCGACCTCAGGACCGCGCTGAGCACCCCCGGCGGCGAGGACCCGGACAGCACCCAGCGGGCCGCGTACATCATGATCGCCGACAAGTTCGGCGCCGGCAGCCAGAGCGCGCTGATCGTCCTGGTCGAGGGCACCGGCGTGGCCGGCAAGCTCAACCAGGTGGCCGGCATGGTCACGGCGGTCGGCGACGTCGCCGCGGTCACCCCGGCCGGGGTCAGCAAGGACGGCACGACCGCGATGCTTCAGGTCGTACCGAAAAGTGGTCCTATCGATGACGCGACCCGTGACCTGGTCCGCGACATCCGCGACCACGCCGCAGACGTCGCCGGGGTGAGCATCGCCGTCACCGGATCCACCGCCGTCGACATCGACACCAACGACATGCTCAGCGACGCACTGATCATCTACCTGATCCTGGTGGTCAGCCTGGCCCTGGTCCTGCTGATCATCCTGTTCCGGTCGCTGCTCGTCCCGCTCGTCGGCACGCTGGGCTTCCTGCTCTCGCTCGGCACCGCGTTCGGCGTCACCGTCAAGGTCTTCCAGGACGGCTGGGCCGACGCGTTGATCCCGGCGCCGTCCGGCAACCCGATCCTGAGCCTGCTACCGATTTTGATCGTCGGCATCCTGTTCGGCCTGGCCATGGACTACCAGGTGTTCCTGGTCTCCCGGATGCACGAGGCACACGCCCGCGGCCTGAGCCCGGCCGACGCGATCGTCGACGGCTTCCAGCGCACCGCGGTGGTCGTGGTCGCCGCCGCGGCCATCATGATCGCGGTGTTCGCCGGCTTCGCCACCGCGGTGTCACCGTTCGTCGCCGCGATCGGGTTCGCCCTGTCGGTCGGCGTACTCGCCGACGCCGTCATCGTCCGCATGATCATCGTCCCGGCGGTGCTGAAACTGCTCGGCAACGCCGCCTGGTGGATGCCCCGCTGGCTCGACCGCCTCCTGCCGACCATCGACGCCGAAGGCCGCACCCTGCGAGCCGCCGACCGGCAAGCGCCGCAGCACACCGACGAGGACGTGCTGACACCCGCCGGAACGCGCTGACCAACTCCAGGATCCGGAACACCGAGCGGTGGTCGCTGACCCAGCGACCACCCGCTCGCCTGCCGGGACACTGGGGTTCGCGGCTGCCCCGGACGCACCGTTACGGAGAATGATCGAGTGACCATCCGCGTGCTGCTCGCCGACGACCAGGCCCTCTTGCGGGCGACGTTTCGCCTGCTGCTCGACTCCGATCCTGGCATCGAGGTGGTCGGTGAGGCGGCCACCGGCGCCGAGGCCGTAACCCGGGCCCGGGAGCTGGCCGCCGACCTGGTGCTGATGGACATCCGGATGCCGGAGATGGACGGCATCGAGGCGACCCGGCTGATCACCGCCGACGCGTCGCTCGCCGGGGTGCGGGTGCTGGTGCTGACCACGTTCGAGACCGATGAGATCGTGGTGGCCGCGCTGCGGGCCGGCGCCAGCGGCTTCCTCGGCAAGGGGGTCAACCCCGACGAGTTGCTGCAGGCCGTCCGGACCGTCGCCGCCGGTGAATCGCTGCTGTCGCCGGCCGCGACCACGGCGCTGATCGGCCGGTTCCTGGCCCAGCCCCCGGCGGCGGCGCCGGAACCGTCGAGCGCCGAACCGGCCTACGCGCGGGCGCTGACCGAGCTGACCGGCCGGGAACGGGAGATCACTGCCCTGGTCGGGGCCGGGCTGTCCAACTACGAGATCGCGGACCGGCTGACGATCAGCGCGGCCACCGCGAAGACCCACGTCAACCGGGCCATGATGAAGACCGCCTCCCGGGACCGGGCGCAGCTGGTGGTGTTCGCCTACGAGACCGGGCTGACCACACCACGCGCGGGCGGACGGTAGCGCTGCGCGGGAGGCTACTCACGGACCGTGATCGCCAAGGCTGGGCAGAGGGCGGCTGCTTCGCGTACCACATCGGTCTGACCGGTATCGGGAGCGGTCGTGAGCAGGACAGCGATCCCGTCCTCGTCCCGTTGGTCGAAGACCTCGGGTGCGGTCATGACGCACTGCCCGGACCCGACGCACTTGTCCTGATCCAGGATGACCCGCACGCCGCTCACCAGGTCACCGGGAGTTCGTAGACGCCGTAGACCGCCCCGTCGTGCTTGAACGGGATGTCCGCCAGCGCGGCCGCCCGGCGCAGGGTCGGGATGCGGCGGTAGAGCGTGCTGTAGACGACCTGCAGTTCCAGGCGGGCCAGCGGCTGGCCGAGGCACTGGTGCACGCCGAACCCGAACGCGACGTGCCGGCGGGCGTCGCGGGTCAGGTCCAGCGTTCCCGGGTCGGTGAACGTGCCGGGGTCGCGGTTGCCGATGTCGTTGGCCAGGATCAGCCCGTCGCCGGCGCGGATGGTGACGCCGGCGATCTCGATGTCGTCGAGGGCCACCCGGCGCCGGCCGGTGTGGGTGATGTTCAGGTAGCGCAGCAGCTCCTCGACGGCGCCGGCCACGAGTTTCGGGTCGTCGCCGTCGCGCAGCAGGGCCAGCTGATCGGGGTGTTCGAGCAGGGCCAGGGTGCCGAGCGCGATCATGTTGGCGGTGGTCTCGTGCCCGGCGACCAGCAGCAGCACGCCGATGCCGGCGGCGTCGGAGCGCTCCAGCTCACCGGCCTGCACCCGGGTGACCAGTTGTGACAGCAGGTCGTCGCCGGGGTCGGCGGTCTTCTGCGCGAGCAGCCGGTCCAGGTAGTCGTGCAGGGCGCGGAACGACGCACCGCGCTGGTCGGCGGGCACACTGCGGCTGATCAGGTTGCGGCTGTGGCCCTGGAACAGGTCATGATCCGCGTACGGGACGCCGAGCAGCGCGCAGATCACCAGTGACGGCACCGGCAGGGCGAACGCCTCGACCAGGTCGACCGGCTTCGGTCCGGCCAGCAGGTCGTCGATCAGATCGTCGACGATCTTCTGTACGGCGGGCCGCAGCGCCTCCACCCGCTTGATCGCGAACGGAGCGGTCACCATGCGGCGCAGCCGGGCGTGCTCCGGGTCGTCCATCAGGATGAAGCCCAGCTTCTGGGCGCCGGTGGGCCGGCCTGGTGCGGGGAACGGATACCCGGGCCGGGTGACGTCGGCGCTGAGCCGCGGGTCGGCCAGCAGACTGCGCTGCTCGGCGTAGCGGGTCACCAGCCAGGGTGTGGACCCGTCCCACAGCCGGACCCGGCTCAGCGGGGCCTCGTCCTGGAGCCGGTGCAGCTCAGGGGGCGGATCGAACGGACAGCCGGCCGCCCGTGCCATCGGGAAAGCGGGAACGGTATCGCTGGTCACTGGGCGGAACCTCCTCGATACAGCCGCGCTGAGGCCTTCGAGCGGATTGGTGCCGTTCCGACCCAGTCAACGCCCGCTCGACCGATTAAGTCAAGCACTTGATTTAACGGCGTGGTCCGCCCGGCCCGACCCGGCGGAGGGATCATTGCCGGGTGCCGCCTCGTGTTCTCATTGCCGACGACGACCGTGCGATCAGGGAGTCCCTGGCCCGCGCCCTGGAGCTGGAGCGCTACGCCGTGACGACCGCCGCCGACGGTACGCAGGCGCTGGCCTGTGCCCGGCGGGAGTCGTTCGACGTGCTGCTCTTCGACGTGATGATGCCCGGCCTCGACGGTCTCGCGGTGTGCCGCAGGCTGCGCGCGGCCGGCGACCGTACGCCGGTGCTGATGCTCACCGCGCGGGTGGAGACGCCGGACCGGGTCGCCGGCCTGGACGCCGGCGCCGACGACTACCTGCCCAAACCGTTCGAGCCGGCCGAGCTGTTCGCCCGGCTGCGGGCGCTGCTGCGCCGCGCGGCGCCGGACCCCGAGCGGCCGGCCGAGCTGCGGCTCGCGGACCTGCGCATCGACGTCGCGGCCCGGCGCAGCTGGTGGGGCGGCGTGGAGCTGCAGTTGTCGAAGACCGAGTTCGACCTGCTGGAGCTGCTGGTGCGCCACGAGGGCGTGGTGCTGGACCAGTTGACGATCTACCAGCGGATCTGGGGTTACGACTTCGGCCCGGACTCGAAGAACCTGGCCGTCTACGTCGGCTATCTGCGGCGCAAACTCAGCGCGACCGGCGCACCCGCCCTGATCCACACCGTGCGTGGCCTCGGGTACGCGGTGCGGCAGCCGTGAGCCTGCGTACAACATTTGCCCTGACCTTCGCCGTGATCAGCACCCTGGCGGCCGCACTGGTCGGCACGCTCGGTTACGGCGCCGCGTCGCACCGGCTGAGCGAGGAGATCGACAGGTCGCTGAGCACGGTCACGGTGGCCCTGGCCGGCTATCAGGGCGCGCCACCGCCGGACACCGCACGGCCCGCACCGGGCACCGGCGCCTGCCACCCCGAACCGGCGTGCGGGCAGGACGTGCACGTCGTCGCGCAACGGGTCGCCCCGGACGGCACGGTCACCCCGCTGGTCGGCGGGCCGAGCTCGCTGCCGGTGTCCGACGCCGTCCGCGCCCTGGCCGCCACCGGCACACCCTGGCAGACCGCGACCACCGAGGTCGTGGTCGGCGGGCGCGCCTACCGCCAGCGGACCACCGTGCTCCCCGGCGGGCGCGGCGCGGTGCAGGTCGCCGCGCCGGTTGAGCTGACCCGGCGGGTGATGGGCGGGATGGCCAACCAGTTCATCGTGATCAGCGGGGTGGTGCTGCTCGTCGCGGCCGCCGCGGGCTGGCTGATCGCGCGCCGGATCACCCGGCGGCTGGTGCGGCTCGCCGGGGTCGCCGAGCAGGTCAGCGCGGCCGGCCGGGTCGATCGTGCGGTGCCGGTGGACGGCCGGGACGAGGTCGGCCGGCTCGCGGCGGCGTTCAACACGATGCTCGGCCGGATCGCCGGCGCGCGCGAGGCGCAGGAGCGGCTGGTGCAGGACGCCGCGCACGAGCTGCGCACGCCGCTGACCAGCCTGCGTACCAACGCGAGCGTGCTGCGCCGGATCGCCGAGCTGAGCCCGGACAACCGGGACCGGCTGGTCGACGACATCGAGGGTGAGACCCGCGAGCTCAGCCACCTGATCGACGAACTCGTCGAGCTGGCGCTCTCCGCGCACCAGGACGAGGCCGACGAACCGGTGGCGCTCGCCGCGGTCACCGGGCGCGCCGCGCAGCGGGTGCAGCGCCGCACCGGCCGGCCGGTGCGGGTCGACACCGACGACACCGTTGTGCTCGGCGGCCGGCAGGCGCTCGAGCGGGCGGTGGGCAACCTGCTGGAGAACGCCGCCAAGTTCGACCCGGACGGAGCCGACCCGATCGAGGTACGCGCGCGTCAGGACACCATCACCGTCGCCGACCGCGGGCCGGGCATCGACGCGGCCGACGCCACTCGGGTGTTCGACCGGTTCTACCGGGCGGACACCGCCCGCGGCCTGCCCGGATCGGGGCTCGGCCTGGCCATCGTCCGCGACGTCGCGGACGCGCACGGCGGGGCGGTGTTCGCGCGGACCCGGCCCGGCGGCGGCGCCGAGGTCGGCTTCAGCGTGGACCGGTCCCGGCTGCTGCCCGGTCTCACCCCGGAGTGACGGCCTGCCGGGGCATCCGAGCGGAACCGGGCACCGCCCAGGCCACACCGGCCACGACCGCCAGGGCCGCGGCGACCAGGAACGGATGGGCGACCAGCCCGTCGGTCACCCGGTTCAACGGGTTCTCGCTGATCAGGGTGGTGCGCTCGGCCAGCCAGGCGGTGGCCAGCACGACACCGGCACCGGCGATCCCGATCCGGACCGCCGGGTAGATCCGGGTCCGGCTCAGCACCAGCAGCGACGGCATCAGCAGGGCCACCACCGCGAGCTGGGTCACCTCGATGCCGAGGTTGAAGCCGAGCAGATCGGCGACCAGCGAGCCCCGGCCGAGCCCGAGATCGCCGATCAGCGCGGCGAACGCCAGGCCGTGCATCAGGCCGAACCCGGCCGCGATCCAGGCCTCCCCGCCCGGCACCAGCGGCCGGATCGCGTGCACCGCGGAGACCAGGATCGAGACCGCGATCAGGCTCTCCACCACCCGGGTCGGCACCGACACGAGACCCAGCGCGCCGAGCGCCAGCGTGATCGAGTGACCGATAGCGAACGCGGTGACCACGTGCACCACCCGCACCACGCTGCGCCGCAGGTCACCGCCGCGCACCCAGCGACGCCGGCCGGCCACCAGCGGCGCCGGCACCAACAACATGATCAGGAAGAGCAGGTGGTCGGCGCCCTCCGCGATGTGCTGCACGCCGAGCCGCACCGAGGCGAGGAACCCGTCCTCGGCGGTCGCCCCGATCGCCGGCACGGTAACGGTGTGGCCGGTCCAGTCGAGCACGCCCAGGCTGGTGTAGTCGGTGGCGCCGGGCTGCCGCACCGCGACGAACACCTGGTGGCTGACGATCTGGTGCAGGATCGCGTCGTAGTCGAGGGTGAAGTCGCCGACCTGCCCGTCCGGCGGGGTCAGCGTCAGGTCGAAGACCAGGTGATCGACGGCGTCGACCTGCTCCACCCGGCCGCCGGTCAGCGCGACCGCCCACGCGCCGGCCGCACCCGAGGCCGCGGTGTGCCCCGCCACGTACCGGCGCAGCTCGTCGAGCTTCGCCGGCTGCAGCGCGGTGGTCGCGGTGAGCGGTTCGTCCAGGGCCACTTCGAGACGGTCGAGAGGCAGTTGGATCCGTCCGGCCACGCTGCGCGGGCCGGGATCGAGGAGGATGGCGGTGGTGCTGAGCGGGTGGGCTGCGGCGCCGCTGGTCCCCAGCACCGAGATGATCGCGTACGCCATGACGACGCACGCGATCAGGCGACCGAGTCTCACGAGGGTTTGGTGCTGCCGTAGTCGTTGGTCTTGTCCCGGTAGACCGAGTGATAGTGGATGTCCGGTGTGCTCATGCTCCGGGTGTTGATGAACTCGATCCACACGCTCGGGCCGTCGATCCGGATGTAGCTGCTCTCGTCGCTCGGCCCGGTGTTGTTGGCCCAGGAGATCTTCGTCGAGTCCAGCTCCGACTCGTACTTGGCCAGTGACTTCTGCGCGGCGGCGCCGTTCAGGTCACCGACGTAGGCGGTGATCGCGGTGAGGACCGCCTTCTTCTGCGCGGCGCCGAGCCCGGAGACGGCCAGCCCCTCGGCCGCCGGGAACGTGCCGTCGTCGTGGGTCGGCCCCATCAGCAGGTCGTCGTACGTGCCGGAGGTGAGCTTCGCGGCGGTCTTCTGCTCGGCGGTGAGCGCCGCGACCATCGCGAACATCCCGGTCGACTCGTCCTTCACCGGTGCCACGGTCGCCCCGTCGACGGTGAACGAGGTCGGCTCGGAACCGACGAACTGCGGGGTCTGGCTGACCTTGTCGCCGTTGTAGGTCAGGTTGCGGGCCAGGTGATGCCCGCCGAACTGCACCATGAACGGGTCGGTCGCCGACGGCGCGCCGTAGACGGCGACGTAGTAGTCCTTGAGCGCGCCGAACCCGTCCGCGCCCTGCCCGCCGAGGCTGTTCAGGTAGTCGTCGGACTTCTGGATGTTCAGCACCTGCTGGTATCCGGTGTCGCTGAGCGCCACCTTCAGCATCGCCATGGCGGCCTGCTGCTGCGCCGTGGTCAGGGCGGCGAGCGCGACCCCTTCCCGGGCCACCGTGGTGGTCGGAAAGTTCGACCAGGTCTGCCGCTTCTGGTTCTCCGAGAAGTCGAACTGCACCTTGGCCAGCGTGGTGGCGTCGAGCGTGGCGAGGAACGCTGTCGTCGCGGCGGCGACCTCCGCGGTGTTCGCACCGCCCGGGCTGTCCCCGTTCGTATTGAGGTTCACCGCGGTGAACGTCTGCATGCTCCCGCCGCCGGGCCCGCCCCCGCCGCCGGGGCCGCCGCGACCCCCGGGTCCCGCCGCGGAGCTGGCCGACGCCGCCGGCCCGGCCGCATCGTTCCCGCCGCTGTCACAGCCACCCACGACCACGAGAACTGTCGCCAGAACCGCGCTGGAGATCACTTTAGACCGCATGAACCAATGAGCCTTCCTGGTCATTACCCGAGCATCCCGCCCGCGCCATTCCGGCCCAGTATTGCCGAATCAATCGTACGAAAAACGGTTTGTCTGCCTTTTCTTACCGGCTTCTTACCAGCGTTGTGAACAGCTTTATACATAGCGTCCACCCGCCCCTGCCACAGCCCGATCACAGCTTCTGCCGCGGGGCTGATTACAGTGCGCGTCCATGGGACACGTCTTGGCCCGCCTCGCCGGTTATGGCGTGGTGCTGGTGCCGTACGGGCAGTACACGTTCGCGCGGTCGGACGCGGCGCCCCATGCCGTGCTGGTGACGAACTGGCGGGAGGACGGCCCGGCGACGGCGCTCGTCGACCCGGCGGACCCGCAGTCCGCGCCCGGGATCGTCGACGTGGCGCCCGGCCCGGACCAGCCGTTCTGGTCCATCCAGACCGGCGTCTTCGAGGTGGCGTGGCCGTCCGGCTTCACCGTCGAGTCGACCTTCGTGCCTTACGGCCTGGCCGGCAAGCACGACTCGTCGATCTCCGTGCAGGGACCGGCCCGCGTCCCCGACCCGGACGTGCTGATCGGCGTCGGCCAGACAGTAACCGACCGCCGCACGATGGGTGACGGCGTGCAGGTGATCGAGGTGACCTACGAGCACGAGGGCGACCCGTGGTGGCAGGCGCACTACCTGCTGCCGCGCCAGGAGGGCCGGGTGCTGGTGTTCACCGCGCAGTCCCGCGAGCCGGGCATCGCCGCCGCTCGCGAGGGCCTGGAGTGGATGCTGGCCCTGGACTGACCGGCCTTCCCACCCGCGTCATCCCCGCCGGGGGTCGTCCAGCAACCCGGCGCGCTGGGCGAGCATGGCGGCCTGGACCCGGTTGTCGCACTGGAGTTTGGCGAACACCCGGTACAGGTGGGTCTTGACGGTGCCTTCGGAGACGAACAGCTGCCGGCCGATCTCGGCGTTGGACAGGCCCTGCGCCAGCAGCACCAGGACCTCGGTCTCCCGGTCGCTGAGCAGTCCGACCTTGGCCAGATCCTCCTCCGGTCGCGCGGTCGCCACGGGGAGCCGGTCGAGAACCTGCCGGGTGACTTTCGGCGACAGGTAGGCGTTGCCGGCCGCGGCGGCGCGGACCGCGTACGCGAGTTCGTCGCCGGCTGATTCCTTGAGCAGGAAACCTGCCGCGCCGGCGTCGAGGGCCCGGGCGACGTACGCGTCCTCGCCGAAGGTCGTCAGCACCAGGACCCGTACCGCGGGTGTCAGCCGGCGGATCTCCTGGAGGGCGGCGAGGCCGTCCATGACCGGCATCTGGATGTCGAGCAACGCCACGTCCGGCCGGTGCCGCAGGACCAGGTCCACTGCGGCCCGGCCGTCGGCGGCCTGCGCGATCAGTTCGATGTCGGTGGCCGGGCGCAGCACCGCCTCGATCGCGGTCCGGATCAGTGCCTCGTCGTCGGCCAGCACGACCCGCAGGGTCTCGCTCATGGTGTCGTCTTCCGCTGTCGTCGGTTCATCGGGGCAGGTCAGTCGAAGCTCTGTTTGTCGACGAGAACGCCGTCGCGGAAGCAGAACCGGTAGTACAGGTTGCCGGTGTCGGTGGCGAGCTGGTCGAGCAGCGACGCCTGATAGTCGACGCAGGTGGCGCCGGGCACCGACCGGCCGCCGTCCGCGTCGGTGACCCCGGCGTCCGGGTCCGGCAGCAGCGCGCGGACCTCGCGTTCCGGCTGCCCGACGCGGGCGGCGTCGTAGACCTTCCGGTCGACTTCGACGAACGTCGTGGTGACCCAGACACCGGCCGCGCACAGCACCAGGGAACCGGCGATGGACAGCGTGGTGGCGATGAGGGCGAACCGGGATCGGCGGCGGTCGCGGTCCATCACCGTCGCGAAGTCGGCGCCGGCCGCGACGTCCGGCAGCCGGCGCTGGTCCGCGACCGGTGGTGCCGGGTTCTCGCTGAGGTAGGGCAGCGTGGCCGCCAGCCGGAACCCGCCGTCCGGGGTCGCCCCGGTGTAGAGCATCCCGCCGGCGACCCGGACCCGTTCGGCCAGCCCCAGCAACCCCTGCCCGGAGGTGGGATGTGTCGTCCGGTGCCCGGCGGTGTTCGTCACCCCGGCGACCAGGGCGTCCTCGTCGTAGCGCAGCAGCAGCACGATCCGGCTGCCCTGTGCGTGCCGCAGCGCGTTGGTCAGACCCTCCTGGATCACCCGGTACGCCGCGTGTTCGGTGAGCGCCGCCAGTGGCCGGGGCTCGCCGTCGCGCTCCACGCTCACCTGCGCCCCGGTCGCACGGGCCTGCCCGGCCACCTCGTCGAGGCCGATCAGCGGTCGTACCGAGGACTGCGTGTCGTCCTGCCCGAGCAGGCCGAGGATCTGCCGCAGCTCGGTCATCGCCCCGGACGCCGTCTGCCGGACCAGCTCGGCGGTCTCCGCACGCTCGTCGTCACCGGCCGGGCGCAGCATCCCGGCGTACAACGAGATCAGGGTCAGTTTGTGTCCCAGCGAGTCGTGCAGGTCCCGGGCGATCCGGGTCCGCTCCCGGGCCTGCGCCTGCCGGGCGACCTCGGCCTGCTCCCGGTGCAGCTGCAGGTTGCGCCGGTGCATGGCTCCCAGCAGGACCCGCCGCCGGCGCACCACCCGGGCCACACCGGCCGGGAGCACCGCCAGCACGGCGAACCAGCCGGTGAACACCACACCCCACGCCAGGTCGAGCGACTGCTCGCCGAGCACGGCGCCCAGGTAGCAGAGCCACGCCGCGAGCAGGGCCGCCGCCACCTGCCACCACCGGGCGACGCGGTAGGCCAGCGACGCGCTCAGCACCACCAGCAACACGTCGTGCTGCCCACCGGTGGCCAGGCCGACGAGGGCCGCGGCGACGTAGGCGACCAGCGGGTACGTCAGCCGCAGCACCATGATGACCGGTGTGGACAGCCCGACGAGCCACGGCGCCAGCGGGAACCGGTCGGCAGCGACCGCCGTGACCGTGACCACGACGGTCACCAGCACCGTCAGGCAGATCTCGTAGGTCAGCCGCCACGCCCCGGCCCGGCCGATCACTTCGCGCCAGCGGGCCGGCCATCGCACGGTCATCGGATTCCTTCCGTGGATACTCCGGCCTTCAGGCCGGAGAGGAAACGGAACGCCTGCGGAGCGGGGCAGGGAAAGCCGATCTGCCGTCGAGGCGGATAGGCGTCCAGTCGCTGCGGGCCGCCGGAAGATCCACTACCTGGGTTGATAGATTTTCTACTA